>JAZNFV010000029.1:0-21770 GCA_045576155.1 Tidjanibacter sp. | reverse complement strand
CCCGCTACGCGCACTGCTCGGCGTCCTCGCCGAGCGCAATTTCGACCACCCCTCCCGACCTCCCCTTTCGTAGGGGAGGAGTACTATAGTAGGGGAGAGGTGGTGGAGGTGTGCACCCTCCCCGTAACCATAGGGAGGACTACTACAACCTCCCTCCCCTCAAGTTAGGGGAGGGTCCGCGAAGCGGGGGAGAGGTATGTTAAGTCCTCGGGCACAGAGTGCCCGCGACGGTAGACGGTAGTCGATAGACAGAAAAAGCGGGAATGCCGTTGAGCATCCCCGCTTTTTCTGTCGGCATCCCGCCTTTTTTACAAGAACGGGAGTTTCACTACCTCCGCCTTGAGCGCCCTATCGCGCACGATGACGGTGAGGATGTTGCCCACGGTGGCGTACTCCTTGGGTACGTAGCCGGTGCCGATGCCCACCTTCAGGCAGGGCGACATTGTGCCCGAAACTATCTCACCAATGGGTGTGCCCTCGGCGTCGCCAACCTGGTAGCCTGCACGGGGAATACCGCGGTCTATCATCTTAAGACCCACAAGTTTGCGTTTCAGACCGCCCGCCTTGAGCGACTCCATATACTCACGGTCGAGGAAGTCCTTGCCGTCGACAAATTTGGTAATCCAACCCAAACCTGCCTCGATGGGCGAAATCTCGTCGTTGATCTCGTGACCGTAGAGGCAGAAGCCCTTCTCCAAACGAAGGGTATCACGAGCACCCAGACCGATATTCTTCAGTCCGAACTCCTCGCCAGCCTGCCAGAGTGCCTCCCAGAGTTGGTCGGCGTCCTCGGTTTTGATGTAGACCTCGCAGCCACCCGAACCGGTGTAGCCCGTAGTCGAGAGGATAGCCTCGCAACCGCCCACCTTGAGGGTCTTGAAGGTGTAGTATACCATATCCTCCACGGGCTCGTCGCACATCTTCTGCACGAGTTTCATAGCCAGAGGACCCTGAATGGCGAGCTGTGCGGTCTCGTCGGAGGCGTTGAAGAGCTCCTTGCCGGGCTCCATACCGAAGGCCTTGCCCTGCTCACATACGAAAGCCCAATCTTTGTCGATGTTGGCAGCGTTGATGGCGAGCAGGTAGCACTCCTCGCTGAAGCGGTAGAGCAGGAAGTCGTCTACGATGCCACCCTTGCCGTTGGGGAAGCAGGTGTATTGCACCTTGCCGTCGGTCAGGGCTGCCACATTGTTGGTGGTGATGCGCTGAAGGAGAGCGGTAGCTTTGGGACCCTTGACCCAGAGCTCACCCATATGGCTCACGTCGAAGACGCCCACAGCCTCCCTCACCCAGAGGTGCTCGGCGTTGATGCCCGTGAACTCAATGGGCATATTGAAGCCTGCAAAGGGAGCCATCTTGGCACCTGCGGCGATGTGATACTTGGTGAATGGAGTGATTTTCAGGTTTTCCATTGTGTGAATAGTTTTAGTGTTATGGTTTTTGTAGGATTAATGTCGTTGCAGGTTCTTCCCCACAAAGGGAGGTTTGCCACTCCAAAGATACAAATTTGTAAAAAATAATTGCTATTTTCTGTCAAAAGATTCATAATTAGAAGAAAAATCATTACTTTTGGGGGTGCGAATGTCGCACCAGAGCAAACGAACACATTTCAAAACCTAATAACATCATTACAAACTTAAAACCTATTATCAGTTATGAATGTTCAGAATTTGATGGCAGAGTTGGAGCGTAAGCACCCCGGCGAAAGCGAGTATTTGCAGGCAGTAAAAGAGGTTCTCGAGTCTATCGAGGAGGTTTACAACCAGCACCCCGAGTTTGAGAAAGCAAAAATCGTTGAGCGTATGGTGGAGCCCGATCGTATCTTCACTTTCCGCGTAACCTGGATTGACGACAAGGGTGAGGTGCAGACCAACCTTGGCTACCGCGTGCAGTTCAACGCAGCCATCGGTCCCTACAAAGGCGGTCTCCGTTTCCACAAAGCTGTGAACCCCTCGATGCTGAAGTTCCTCGGTTTCGAGCAGACTTTCAAAAACGCCCTCACTACCCTTCCTATGGGTGGCGGTAAGGGTGGCTCGGACTTCGACCCCGTTGGCAAATCGGATGCAGAGATTATGCGCTTCTGCCAGGCATTTATGCTTGAGCTCTGGCACAACATCGGTGGCGATACCGACGTTCCCGCAGGTGACGTGGGCGTAGGCGGTCGTGAGATTGGCTACCTCTTCGGTATGTACACCAAACTCGCTCGCGAGTACAACGTAGGCGTGCTGACCGGTAAGGGTCAGAACTGGGGTGGTTCGATTCTCCGTCCCGAGGCTACCGGTTTCGGCGCTCTCTACTTCACCGAGCACGTTCTGGCTAAAGCCGGCAAAACTATCAAAGATAAGACCATCGCTCTCTCGGGCTTCGGTAACGTAGCTTGGGGCGCAGCTACCAAGGCTACCGAGCTTGGCGCTAAAGTTATCGCTATCTCGGGTCCCGACGGCGTTTGCGAGATTCCCGGCGGTATCACCAAAGAGATGATCGACTATATGCTCGTTATGCGTGCTTCCAACCGCAACAAAGTTGAGGATATGGCTCCCAAGTTCCCCGAGGCTGCTAAGTTCACCCCAGGCAAGAAGGCTTGGAGCGTGAAGTGCGACATCGCCCTTCCTTGCGCATTCCAGAACGAGCTCAATGGCGACGATGCAAGGGAGCTTTTGGCTAACGGTACTTGGTGCTGCTGCGAGGTTTCGAATATGGGTTGCACCCCCGAGGCTATCGCTACCTTCCAGAACGCAGGTATCCTCTTTGCTCCCGGTAAGGCTGTAAACGCTGGTGGCGTTGCTACCTCGGGCTTGGAGATGACTCAGAACGCTGCCCACCTCAGCTGGTCGGCTCAGGAGGTTGATGACAAACTCCACTTCATTATGCAGAGCATCCACGAGCAGTGCGTACGCTTCGGTGAGAAAGCCGACGGTACTGTTGACTACGTTAAGGGCGCTAACATTGCAGGCTTTATGAAGGTGGCTCAGGCTATGTTGGAGCAGGGCGTCATCTAATAAAAAAACGCATATAATCGGCGATTTCGTCGTTACACTTTGATAAGTGGGGTCCTCATTTGCGAGAGCAAACTGCGGCCCCACTTTCTTGTGTGCCTAGAACTCATCCGATTCTATGCGTTTTTTACCTCTTCTGACTGTTTCGGGAGCACCACCCTCACAAGTCGGAGCTTGCTCCGTTTGGCACAAAACACAGCCTTTGGCTGTGTGTCTAACGTCTAAGGTCTAACGTCGAACGACCTAAGGCCAATATAAAACGCGGGTATTAAAAAAGATACCCGCGTTTTTTGTGACAGGGGTCACAGGGGTAACAGGGGTCACAAGGGATACAAGGGCGTCTTTCGCCCCACAACCACACCTCCCCTATGTCAGGGGAGGTGTCGCGCAAGCGACGGAGAGCGGAGCAAGCTCCGTTTTGTTAGGGTGGTACTCCCGACCGCATTTCCGCCCCACAACCACTCCTCCCCTAAGTTAGGGGAGGGTCTGCGAAGCAGGGGAGAGGTCTGTCGCGCCAAAGGCGCAGAGCTGACTGCTGACTGCTGATTGCTGATTGCTCAGAGCGGTAGATGCCAACCGCCTGCCTACGGCAGTCGTGGCAAGGCGCGGAGCAAGCTCCGTTTTGTTAGGGTGGTACTCCCGACCTAAGACATTAAGGGCTTTAAGGGCATTAAGGGCCTTAACGCCATAATCCAAGACTTATCAACAAAAAACTCGGGTATCTTTTTTAATACCCGAGTTTTTGTGGCGTATGGGGCGTATATGGCCCATAGGGCTTATAGGCCCTATTCCCTAAACTCCTTACACTCCCTAAGTTCCCTAACCTCCCTCAAAAAGCTACCGGCTAACGGCTACCTAACAACTCTTTTACAGCAATCGTTTAATCAGGCCGAAGAGTTTGTAGGGCATATAGCGCAGGGGCAGGTCTATCAGGGTGGGGGTGGTGACTACGGTGCGTTGGTGGGAGAAGGCCAAGAAGCTCTCCTTGCCGTGATAGCGGCCCATACCCGAGTGGCCAACACCGCCAAAGGGGGCGTGTCCATTGACAATGTGCATAATGGTGTCGTTGATGCAAGCGCCACCCGAGAGGGTGTGGCGTAGCAGCTCCTCGCCCTGCTTGCGAGGGCCGAAGAAATAGAGCGCCAAGGGGTGGGGGCGCGAGGCGATAAACTCCACAGCCTCATCTATTTGCTCAAAGGTCATCAGTGGCAACACCGGGCCGAAAATCTCCTCTTGCATAACGGCCACGTCGGGGCTTGTTACCTCCAACAACGTTGGCTCTATATATCGCTCCTCGGGCTTACACTCTCCGCCCACAAGCACCCTACCGCAGGCGAGGTAGCCGCTAACTCGCTCGTAGGCCTTCGTGCTGACCATTCGGCCATAGTGTCGGCTCTGGCTCACATCCTCGCCGTAGAGAGCAAGCAGGGCCTTGCGGTACTCCTCAACGAACTCTTTTTTGAGCGAGGAGTGAATCAAAAGGTAGTCGGGGGCTATGCAGGTCTGGCCGGCATTGAGGCACTTGCCCCAAGCTATGCGTCGTGCGGCAATCTTCACGTCGGCCTGCTCGGCCACCACACAAGGGCTCTTGCCCCCAAGCTCCAAGACCACAGGGGTGAGGTTGCGTGCTGCGGCCTCCATAACTCGTTGTCCGAGTGTGGGCGAGCCGGTGAAGAATATCAGGTCGAAGTGTTGTTCGAGCAGGGCGGTATTGACGTCGCGGTGGCCGTCGATGGCCATAACATACCTCTCGTCGAAGGTGCTACCTATCATCTGCACCAGCACCTGCGACACACGTGGCACGTAGGGCGAGGTTTTCAGCACAGCGGTGCAACCTGCCGCAATAGCTCCCACGAGCGGATTGAGGAGCAGCTGCACGGGGTAGTTCCACGGGGCTATGATGAGGGCTGTGCCGAGTGGCTGGGTGTGGAGGCGGGTGGTGGAGGGAAACATTTTCAGTGGCGAGCGAAGCCTCTGTGGGCGCATCCAGCGCCTTAGGTTGCGTAGTTGGTCGCGAATCTCGCCCCTTACGATGCTTAGCTCGGTGAGGGTGGCCTCTTCGTAGGATTTGTGAAGGTCGAGCCAAAGGGCCTCACACAGAGGCTCTTCCCAGTCGCTCAGAGCCTCCTCTAAGCGTCTTAGTTGCTCGATGCGAAACTTGCGGGGGAGAGTCGCCCCCGAGCGGAAAAACTCCCTCTGTGCCTCTACCTTAGCACCCAAAAACTCGGTCAGTTGATTCATAGTCAATAATCCTAAAAGTGTGTTGTTGGAAAAATTAAATTTAACGTGAGCCAGAGCGAATTTAGCGCAATGTATGTTATTGATTCTCTGCAACCACTTTTGTGCTTAAATCGCACTGGCTCACATTAAGGGCTTTTTCAAAGCCCACCTTAATAATACCTACATTCCTCCCTAAATCCCTCCTTTGGGAAAGGAGGGACTTGGTCAAAGAGCCTCAGTAAGGCTCTTTGAAAAGCGGATGTTTCGGAATTTCAACTTGTTGAAATTCACGAAACTCACGTTAAATATAGGCCTGCTTGTGGCCTTGTGGCCCAAAATAAGCAAAAAGGCGGCCCTTTTCGGGGCAGCCTTGTTGCCTTATGCGGTTTGCGGTAGCTCTACTTTTTCTGCGCAGCAATGGCGTTGAGTGCCAAAGCCGATGCGCCCAAGATGGCAGCGTCCTCGCCGAGCTTGGAGAACATAACCTTCGTATCCTTCATAGCCGACAACATATACTTGTCGAGATACTTCTTCAAGGGGTTCATCAGCAGGTCGCCAGCCTTGGTTGGGCCACCAAACAAGAATACGGCCTCGGGGCAGGTGATGGCGGTGGCGGCAGCAACACCGAGTGCCAAGTAGTGGCCGGTGATGTCCCATACCTCCAAAGCGAGTTTGTCGCCAGCAGCGGCAGCAATGCTCACATCTTTGGCGGTGAGCTTGTCGCGCTCAATCTTACGCAGCGAGCTGGGAGTGCCGGTGTTGTCGATGAGGTTCAGAGCAGTACGACGGATACCGGTAGCCGAGGCGTAGGTCTCCAAGCAACCGTTGTTGCCGCAGCCGCAGTTACGACCATTAGGCTCAACGATAAGGTGGCCAAGCTCGCCGGCGAAGCTATTGTGACCATAGATGATGTCGCCATTGCTAACAAAGCCGCTACCCAAGCCGGTGCCGAGTGTCACCTCCACAAGGTCTTTGCGTTTGAGGCTCTTACCGCCACCATAGTACAACTCGCCCAGAGCGGCTGCGTTGGCATCGTTGGTCATAGCGATAGCCTTGATTGCGGGGAAACGCTTTTTGAGCAGTTTCACCACCTCGCAACAATGTTGTTTCTCGAAGTCGCCGAGGGTCTCTTTCGAGGGTTTCGAGCGGTCTTTCCAAGTGAGGTTGGCAGCGTTGATGATAGCACCCTTGTAGAAGTTGGCGTTGGGCGCACCAATACCAATGCCTTCAACCTTGCCATCCTCGGGAACGGCCTCCAACAAGCGCTCGATGGCAGCGTACAGCAGATCCATATACTCGTCGAAGAATACAGGGCCATCCTCGTTGGTGGAGCGCTGGGTGTGGAAATCGGTGCGTGCAAGGCAGTTTCCTTCGCGGTCAATCAGACCGAGTACGGTGTTGGTACCACCAACATCAATACCTATGGTAAGTTGCTTTTTCATTGTGATTTTGTGCTTTTGTTATTATTGATGATAAGTTTATTAGCGCATAAAATGGTTTTTCCAATCTCAAAAATACCCTTTTTTCGGGAAATCACAAAGTAAAAACGTATATTTGCACAAATTTGATACCAACAAACGACACAAACGCCTATGTATTCTCTGCACGAACTACAAAAATGTGTGGCCGACTATATGGATAACCTCGATGTGGACGGCTCGCCGCACTCGCTCTACGAACCCATAATCTACTCGCTCTCGGCGGGTGGTAAGCGCCTGCGCCCTATGCTGACCGTACTGGCCTGCAATGTCTTTTCGGACAACGCACAGGCAGCACTCCCCGCAGCAGCAGCCTTGGAGGTATTCCACACCTTCACCCTGCTCCACGACGACGTTATGGACAATGCCGTAGTGCGCCGAGGCAAACCTTCGGTCTATGGCAAGTGGGGCACTAATGCCGCATTGCTCTCGGGCGATGCAATGATGATTTACTCCTACAAACTGCTCCAACAAACTCCTGTGGACTATCTGCCCGCAGTGTTGGGGTGTTTCAACTACACCGCCCTTGCTGTGTGCGAGGGTCAGCAGGTCGATATGGAGTTTGAGCGTCGCAACGATGTGACTATGGAGGAGTATATGTCGATGATTGACAAAAAGACTGCTGCCCTCTTGGCTGGTGCTACAATGATTGGCGCTATTCAGGGTGGGGCCGATACCCTCTCGCGTCAGCACCTCTTCTCGTTTGCTACCGAGCTGGGCATAGCCTTCCAGCTCCAAGACGACCTTCTGGATGCCTACGGCACAGAGGATAAACTGGGCAAACCCATCGGAGGTGACATCGTCGAAGGCAAGAAGAGTTTTCTGATGCTCACCGCTCTGGCCGAGGCCGATACTACCACCCGCAAGCAATTGCAGGCTCTGCTCGACAACGAGGCCATTGAGCCTCAGCAGAAGATAGCCTCCGTATTGGAGATTTACGATAGGCTTGGTGTGAGGGCCATAGCCGAGCGCGAGATTGAACTCCACTTCTCGCGTGCTATGGAGGCTCTGGATAGCCTGCAAGTACCTCGTGAGCGTGTTGTACCACTTAGGGAGTTGGCGTTGAGTCTGTTGGGACGAAATGTCTAACGACTAATGGTTAAAACTGATAAATTAAAAATGGCAATAAAACGTTCCGATATTGAGATTATGGCACCTTGTGGGTGCTACGAGGCTCTGCACGCAGCCATTGCTGCCGGTGCAGATTCGGTCTATTTTGGGGTGGGGCAGCTCAATATGCGCTCGGCCTCGGCCGCCAACTTCACGCTCGACGACTTGGCCAAAATTGTGGCCATAGCCCACGAGCACGGCAAAAAGGCCTACCTGACGGTCAATACGGTTGTCTATGAAGACGAGATTGACACTCTCCACGCCCTGCTCGATAGGGCTGCCGAGGAGAGGGTCGATGCTGTCATTGTGAGCGACCAAGCCGCCATTTTGTATGCTCGTTCCAAAGGACTCGAAGTCCACATCTCCACCCAGCTATCCATTTCCAACAGCGAGACCGTAAGGTTCTACTCCCAGTGGGCCGATACGGTGGTCTTGGCGCGTGAGCTCTCTTTGGAGCAGGTTAGGGGTGTATATGACCGCATCGAGCGCGACAATATATGTGGCCCTAATGGGCAGAGGGTGAAGATTGAGATGTTTGCTCACGGAGCGCTCTGTATGAGTGTCAGTGGCAAGTGCTACCTCTCGCTCCACGCCACAGGCTGCTCGGCCAACCGAGGTGCTTGTCGTCAGATTTGCCGCCACGCCTACAAACTTGTCGATAGGGACACCGGCGAGGAGCTCCACGCCGAGGGTACATATCTTCTCTCGCCCAAAGACCTCTGCACCATCGACTTCTTGGATAGGTTTGTAGATGCAGGTGTGAGGGTGCTCAAAATTGAGGGCAGGGCACGCCCGGCCGAGTATGTCAAGAGGGTTGTGGAGTGCTACGACAGGGCGCTGAGGGCCATTGAGCACGGCTCATTCACTCCCGAGCGTGTGGCCAAGTGGAAGGAGGAGCTTTCAACCGTATTCAACCGAGGCTTCTGGGGTGGCTACTACCTCAATCAGCCCGTTGTGGAGCTGAGCCAAAACTACGGCTCGTCGGCTACGGTGAAGAAGGTCTATGTGGGTCGTGTGACCAACGTGTTTAAGAAGGCTAAGGTGGCCGAGATTTTGGTTGAGGCTTCGCCCTTGGAGCTTGGGCAGAAGGTGCTCATCTCGGGCGAGACCACCGGTGCGGTGGAGTTTAAGCCCGACCAGATATGGGTCGATGAGAAACCCACCGAGGTGGCTCTGCAAGGGCGTAAATGTTCGGTCAAGTTGCCACAGCAGGTGCATCGTGGCGATAGGCTTTACAAATATGTGGAGAACAAATAACGTGAGCCAGAGCGAATTTAGCGCAATGTATGTTATTGATTCTCTGCAACTAATGTTGTGCGCAAATCGCATTGGCTCACATTAAGGGCTTTTGCAAAGCCCCTTTAATACTTACATTCCTCCCTAAATCCCTCCTTTCCCAAAGGAGGGACTTGGTCAAAGAGCCTCAGTAAGGCTCTTTGAGAAGCGTAGTCTAAGCTAACGGACACAAAGAAGCCCAACCGCAATGGTTGGGCTTCTTTGTTATATGTGCTGTTGATTAGAACATCCTTGCTCCCAGAGGGATAGCCAATCCGAAGGAGAGGTTGAAGGAGTTTTGGTTCAGAGGTACGGGTATTGCACCGCCACCTGCTGTGCCATACTTGGTTGCGATGTAGTCGGCACCCACGAAGATGTTGCCCCACGAGGAGTGAACATTCAGAGCTGTGCCAAACACACCGAGCTTGTTGATGTAGGAGTAGTTCAGCGCAGCCGAGAACCAAGTGGCGGGGCGGAATGTTGCCGACACACCGATAGAGTTCCACTTGCGATTCTCGTAGGTCTTGGTGTTCCACAGTGCGCCGAGGCCAATCAAGTCGCCCAAGAAGTTGTACTCCAAGCCCACAACAATAGAGCTGTGGAGAGCGCGTTTGCCCTCGGCCACCTCGGAGGTGGTGCGCATAACGATATTCTCGGGGCTTTCAATAAGTATCTCGTTGTTTTTCAGGTCGTAGCCATTGAAGGCAAAGGTGATGTTGTCGATGGCAGCGCAGAAGGAGTTGTTGGCATTCCAAGCGTTGAAACCGAGGTCGTTTACGGCTGCCGAGAGGCGAATCTGCTCGTCGCGGAATGTCCACTCAATACCTGCATCGAAGGCAAAACCTACGCTCTTGATGTTTGCGGGGTCGAAGTTGGAGAAGTCGCTAAGGTGGCCCACAAACTTATCCATAGTAATCTCGCCGGTCATCTGGTCGAAGTTGTAGCCCGCAATGTTGGCCTCGAAGCTACCTGCCATATCGGCCCTGTAACTCTCTGTGCCAATATCTACATTGAGTTTGTCGATTTTGGCACTCACCTGAGCCAGACCCAAGAGCACTTTGGCACGGAAACCGAGCGTGAATACATCCTGCACAGGGAAGGTGTAGCCCAGAGCGGCCTCAACAAAATTGCTGCTCTCGATGCCCATACCCGAGATGTCGTAGCTACCCTGCGAGAGGGTCTTCGTCAGGGCAAAGAAATCTTTGGGCACGTCGATGGTGGTCTCCGAGCGCAGACGCACGCCCACCGACCAGAATCCACCCTTGAAGTAGTTACCCATAGCGAAGATTTGGTCGTTCAGACCCAACTCAAAGTAGTTTTGGTCGGGCAGTTTGGATAGGAACTCCTCGGCCGAAACACTCTTGTGCATATAGGTTACAACGCCATTGCCCTCGCCATTGGGGTAGAAGAAATTGTTGGCGCTGAGGAAATTGCTTTCGAGCGAGGTGTAAATGCCGCCAACTACGGGAATGGAAATGTAGCCCCTCAGGGGAGAGAGTGCCGGGTTGAGGTTGTAGCGGTCAGTCGAGCCGTTCATAAAGTAGGATGTACGCAGTTGTGCGCTGGCAGGCAGTGCCACCAAGAGCGCAACCATCGCTACTAATGCTATGTTGATTATACGTTTCATATTCTCACTTATTCTTATTGGTGCTTGTTTTGTTTTGCTCTAAAAAAATTAAGACTTTGCTCTTGTTGGGGGATACGACCCACAACTCCTCTTATTTTCCCTCCTCCTCTTTCTCGGGTTTGGTGGAGAGTGAGCCGAGGTCGATGGTTATGCCCTTGTCGAGCATAAGCGAGAGCTTGGCCGCAATTTTTTGGTCGGGACGCAATGAGCCACCAGCCAGCGTTGTACCTTCGAGGGTACAACGAACTTGCTTGGTGCGACTGATTTCGGCAAAGGGCGAAACGCCCTCGGGGGTCTGGATGTTGAGTGTAACAGAGCACTCCGACTGCTTGGTAGCAGCCTCGGTTGTGCCCTCAATCTTGCCCACAGTAGAGGATGTTACGCACTCAATAGGAGCACCATTCTCGTCGAGCAATTCCACAACCATCGCTAAGTCGATTGGCAGTGTGCTCTCCGAGGCTATATTGACGCTCAGGCTCTCAATCACAACCTCAACATCTTTCAGACTGCTCAAATCGACATCCTCAATGGTGGTGGTGTAGCGGATGTGGCCCTCCTTCATTGGCGAGAATGCCAAAGGTGCCTCCACCGAGTAGTCCACCTCAAAGGTGTAGGAGTCTTGGAGGGTGATGGTGTGGGCCTGTTGTTTGTTGGTCTCGGCGCTGAGGGTCATCACGAGTTTGTCGGGCAAGAGGCCGATAAGCTCCGTCAGGCCATCGACAAGGTAGTAGCTCAGTCCCTCAGGCAATACGGTGGGGTCGCCCACAATACGAAGTTCGCTCCTTGTAGGCTCGTTGCCCACCGCAGGCTCGATAGTCATTATGGGGGTGGAGATGGTCTTGGCCACAGCGCCATCCTTGTAGGCGTCAATCTGGATGATGGCGTCGATACCTACGCCAATGGGGTTGAGCACCGAAACGGTCAGTATGGGCGAGGCAATGTTGAGGTCTAACTCAATGCCTTCGAGTGACTTTGTGAAGTCGCCCAGCTCAACCTCAATAGGCTCTACGAGGTCGCCAAAGTCGGGGTCGATAACGCCGGTGATGCTCTCAACCCTAAGGTCGGGCAGCAGAATCTCGGGCGCAATGACCATATCCTCGTGCGTCACACGCAGAGTTACCTCCTTGCCCTCGGGCAGAGCAATCTCGGCCCTAAGACCAATGTCGCTCGAAAGGTCGATTATGCCATTCTGAATATCCAACTGTCCAATGCCAACAATATCAAATGTACCCAAGTCGATTCTACCGCCGGTCTTTATCTCGGGGAAGTCGCCTGTGAGCTTGCCATTCTGATACGACCAACCCGACTGGCCCGTAGCCAACTGGATGTAGCTGGGCAGGGTAATCTCCACATTCTTTAGTCCGAGCATATCGACGGGTGCGTTCTCAATGTTCATAGCGAGCGAGAGCTGGGGCACTTTGCTCGTTTGGTTGTCGAGGATGGAAATGCTGTGAATCTCCTTAATCTCGGCGGGGACTTCGATGCTCTTAGAAAGGGGCGAATTGTACTCAAACAAGTAGGTTACGTCGTTGGTGACGAAGGTAGCCTCATAGAGAGCGAGGTTGGCATTCACTGTTACCTTAGGCGAGATGGCCTCAACAGTGCCCGCCTTGAACGAGCCTGTGAAGTCGAGGTCGTAGGTGACATCCTCGCTGATTGTAAGTATGCCATTTGGCGAGATTGTGTGGCCCGACATATCGACACTCTTGACGCAAATATCCACAGTCAGGTGGTCGCCAGTCATAGTGTAGTTCTCAATGTGGAAGTGGTTGGGGGTAGAAGAGCCCTCGCCGGGGTAGATTGTCACATAGTCGTTGATAGGCTCGCCAGCCACCTTTTCGAGTGTGAAACCTGCGGGAAGCTCAATGTTGAACTTCTCAATAAGTCGCTTGTCGCTCACACCTGCCATACCGCCCAAGTCGAATTGCAAGTCGATGATTGAGCCCTCGCCCTTGTCGCCAAAGTAGATGGTCTTGATGGAGGCAATCTGCTCGGGAATTTCCACCTCAAATTCGCCCTCGAATGTGTGGGGGTCGTAGTGCATATGGAAATCCTGACCCAGCAGAGGAAAACTTGCGGGAATATCCATACCGCCCGTAACGCCCGAGGGGAAGGCAAGCTCTTTCGAGGCCGACATTTGGGGAATGGTGGCGTTGATGTTGCCTATGAACGAAGCCGATACGGGGTCGATTGTGGGGGCAATACCGGTGATGGGGTCGATTGTGCCCAACTCGGCAGTGTAGCTAATAGAGTCGTCAAACGAGAATCCGTATGTGCCGTTTTCGTCGGTTTCCAGCCCCGACTCTTCCAAAAGTGAAGCGAGGGTAATCTCGCCTGTTTCGCCCAAAGGTATGGCAATACCCTCAGCGTCGCCAACCGTAACTTCGAGCGAAATGTTGTCGAAGTTGTAGTCGGTGTTGCAGGCTGCCACCACAAGAGGCAGTGCAAGCAGTGTTAAGGTGCGATAGAGTTGTTTCATAACGCAAGATGTTTTATATGTTCGATGATTGTTATTTGCTCTCTTCGGAGGGTGCAATAACCCAATTAGTGGCATAAATATAATAAAAATTTTTCAGTTTGCACCATATATAATAATAAAACACCACTTTCCCAACGAAAATGGCGTTTTTTGGGGTGCTGGTTATATGCTCGAAACGGTGGCTCTACTTCTTGGTTGGCGACACCGGTAGGGCCTCGATTATGTCGTGGAGGTGACGGGTGTTGAGATGGGTGTAAATCTCTGTCGTTGTGATGTTTTCGTGGCCCAAAAGCTCCTGCACCTGACGGATGTCGGCACCCCCTTCGAGTAGGTGGGTGGCGAAGCTGTGGCGCAGAGTGTGGGGCGAAACGCTCTTGGCTATGCCGGCACGCTCGGCAGCTCGGCTGACAATCGTATAGACGCTCATACGCGAAAGTGTGCCGCCACGCTGATTCAGAAAGAGGCTGTCTTGCGAGTCGGAGGGGGTAAACTGCGCTCTGCAACTCAAATAGAGGCGTAGCTGACGCATAGCCTCGCCACTGATTGGCACTAAGCGCCACTTGTTACCTTTGCCCTTGACCGATAGGATGCCTTCGTCCCACTTCAAGTCGCCCAGTCGCAACCCAGTAAGCTCCGAAGCCCTCAACCCCGACGAGTAGAGCATCTCCACTATGGCCCTGTCGCGGTGGCCACTTGGCTCGCTTAGGTCGATAGAGGCAAGCATTGCATCAATCTCCTCTGTGGTGAGTGTGTCGGGCAGTGGTCGCTCTGCCTTTGGTGGGTGGACTCCCTCGGTGGGCGAGCTGTCGATTAGATTTTGCTCAACCAAGTAGTAGAAAAAACTGCGTAGGGCACTCAGCGTGCGAGCTTGTGTGGTGGGGGTAGTGCTACGCTCGTATAGCTCCAAGAGAAAACCCTCCACATCCTCCTTGCAGATGTCGGTGGGGGATTTGGGCGCAGAGAGGTGGATGCTCCAAGTGGCAAAATCGTCGGCATTGTGGGTGTAGGCCGCAATGGTATTTTGCGACAAACCCCTTTCAAGGCGCATCTGGCGACCCCATTGGAGTATGAGTTTTTGCCATTGCTTGCGTGCTGCTTTCATAAAATATAGCCCTTTGATGGGTTAAAAATAATAATTTCTTTCTACTTTTGTGGCCTAAGAGGCGGTATAATTTTTTTTGCATACTGTTTTGTGCCTCCTCTGTGGTAGTAATTTACTCACAACGATGAAGAGAAAAACCGACTTTTTGGTTATTGGTAGCGGAGTGGCAGGACTATCCTTTGCGCTCAAAGTGGCCGAAAAAGGAAGTGTGACCATTGTCACTAAGGACGAGATTAGAGAGTGTAACACCCGCTTTGCGCAGGGTGGCATTTGTTGTGTGACCTATCCGCCCGACACGTTTGAAAAACACATCAACGACACACTCGTCTGCGGTGCAGGCAAGTGCGACGCAGAGGCTGTGAGGATGGTTGTTGAGGGTGCGCCCGAGGGCATACGCGACCTGATTGGGTGGGGCACTCATTTCGACAAAACCCCCGAAGGACGCTACTCGCTCCACCGCGAGGGCGGACACACCGAGCACAGGATTCTCCACCACCAAGACCTCACAGGCGCAGAGATAGAACGCGCACTGGTGAGTGCCGTAAAGCGTCATCCCAACATCGAGATTCTCGAACACCACTTTGCTGTCGATGTGCTCACACAGCACCACCTCGGCAAAGAGGTCAATAGGCATATGGACAACATAGAGTGCTATGGCGCTTATGTTATGGACATCAAGCGCGAGCGCATCCTAACCATACTCTCGAAGGTGACGGTGGTTTGTACGGGCGGTGTGGGCAACCTCTACCACACTACCACCAACCCCGCAGTAGCCACAGGCGACGGCATCGCTATGGTGCATAGGGCTAAGGGTGTGATTGAGAATATGGCCTACATCCAGTTCCACCCCACAGTGCTCTACAACCCCTCCGAGCGCCCTGCCTTCCTCATAACCGAGGCTATGAGGGGCTACGGAGCTATACTCAAACTCCAAAATGGCAAGGAGTTTATGCACAAGTACCACCCTATGGGGTCGCTTGCTCCGCGCGATGTGGTGGCCCGCAGTATGGACCACGAAATGAAAATTACGGGTGCTGAATACCTCTACCTCGACGTGCGCCACAAGCCTGCCGAGCAGACTATGCGTGAGTTTCCCAACATCTACAAGAAGTGCCTCACGCTGGGTATCGACATCACCAAAGATATGATTCCCGTAACGCCGGGAGCACACTACTGCTGTGGCGGTATAAAGGTCAATCTCGATGGCGAGAGCACCATCCACCGCCTCTATGCTCTGGGCGAGAGTGCCTGCACAGGCCTTCACGGAGCTAACCGCTTGGCCTCCAACTCGTTGATTGAGGCTGTTGTCTATGCCTCCAAAGCTGCTGCCCATTCCGTAGGAAGGCTCGCCGAGTTGGGCTTCGAGGAGAGCATACCCGACTGGAACGACGACGGTATGGTGGCCACCGAGGAGATGATTCTCATCACTCAGAACTACAAGGAGATGCAGCAGATTATGAGCTACTACGTTGGTATCGTGCGCTCCAACCTGAGGCTCGAAAGGGCTCTGAGCCGTATGGAGATAATCTACCGCGAGACCGAGGAGCTTTACCAAAAGAGCCGTCTGAATGTGGGGCTGTGCGAACTGCGCAACCTCATTGAAGTGGGCTACTTAATCATCAAGCAGGCTGCTGCGCTCAAAGAGAGTGTCGGACTGCACTACTCGCTCGACTATCCTGCGAAGTGAGAGTTGAGAGGTCGGTCGTCGGTAGTCCTTTTAGACTTAGGACATTCGACGTTAGACCTTAGACGTTAGACAATTAAAAAAAAGAGTATATGGCATCGTTAAAAGACGAGATTAAACGCAGGCGAACATTTGCTGTTATTGCCCACCCCGATGCGGGTAAGACTACACTGACCGAGAAATTGCTCCTCTTCGGTGGCGCAATTCACGTGGCAGGCGCTGTGAAAAGCAACAAAATCAAGAAAACAGCCACCTCCGACTTTATGGAGATTGAGCGACAGAGGGGTATCTCGGTGGCTACATCGGTGATGGAGTTTGAGTATCAAGGGTCGAAAATCAATATCCTTGACACCCCCGGTCACGAAGACTTCGCCGAAGATACCTACCGCACCCTGACGGCTGTCGATGCCGTAATTATTGTGATTGATGGCGCAAAAGGTGTGGAGAGCCAGACCCGCAAGCTGATGAACGTTTGCCGTATGCGCTCAACACCGGTGATGGTCTTTGTCAACAAGCTCGACCGTCCCTGCAAAGACCCCTTTGAACTCTTGGAGGAGATTGAGCAGGAGTTGCAAATTGCTGTGCGCCCCCTCTCGTTCCCCATAGGTAGCGGCCCTTCGTTCCAGGGTGTCTATAACATCTACGACCAGAGCCTCGCACTCTTCAAAGAGGTCGATAGACAATACATTGCCGAGAGCATCCACCTGACCCTCGACGACCCCGAACTGGGCGAATACATTGGTCAAGGAAATGCTGCCGAGTTGGAGGAAAATCTCGATATGGTGGCCGAACTCTTCGAGCCCTTCGACCGCGACCTCTACTTGCAGGGTCTGCTCGCACCCGTATTCTTCGGTAGTGCGGTCAATAACTTCGGTGTCAGAGAGTTGCTCGAAACGTTCATACGCATAGCCCCCTCGCCCCACGCAGCCCCAACCGAGAGCCGCATAGTGGAGGCAACAGAGGAGAAGATGACGGGTTTTGTGTTTAAGATTCACGCCAATATGGACCCCAACCACCGCGACCGTCTGGCCTTCTTGAAGATTTGCAGCGGCACTTTCGAGAGGGGTAAAAACTATCTCCACGTGCGTAGCGGCAAGCAGATGAAATTCTCCTCGCCCAGCGTCTTTTTGGCCGAGAAAAAGTCGGTGGTAGATGTGGCCTACGCCGGCGATATTGTGGGTCTGCACGATACGGGCAACTTCAAGATTGGCGACACCTTCACCGAGGGCGAAAAACTCAAATTTACGGGCATACCCTCCTTCGCTCCCGAGATGTTCCGCTACATCGAAAATGCCGACCCCCAGAAGTTCAAACAGCTTGCCAAAGGTATCGACCAGCTTATGGATGAGGGTGTGGCTCAGCTATTTACATCGTCGCTCAATGGTCGCAAAATCATCGGTACGGTGGGCGCGTTGCAGTTTGAGGTTATCCAATATCGTCTTGAACACGAGTATAGCGCCAAGTGTCGCTGGGAGCCTATTGCCATCCACAAGGCTTGCTGGATTGAGAGCGAAAATGCCGAGCAGTTGGCCGACTTCAAGCGTCGCAAATTCACCAATATGGCTGTCGATAAGCACGGGCGCGACGTATTCTTGGCCGACACATCCTATGCGTTGCAGTTGGCGATAGAGAAGTTCCCGGATATACGTTTTAAGTTTACCTCCGAATTCTAAAAAACGCATATAGCGGGCAAATTTTGCACCGCTCTTCGATAGGCGAGTTCCTCACTTACGTTTAGTAAGCTGCGGACTCGCCTTCTCGTTTGGCACAAAATTTTCTCCACTCTATGCGTTTTTTAGTCGTCTAACGTCTAACGTCGAAAGTCTAACGACCTAAGGCATTAAGGGCTTTAAGGGCTTTAAGGGCATTAAGGGCTTATAGGGGTTATAGGCCACTCCCTAAATTCCCTAAGTTCCCTAATCTCCCTAAATTCCCAACCTTCCCAACCTCCCCAAATCCCCCAACCTCGCTCAAATTTTCTTTTTTTCAATGTTCAATTTTCAATTTTTTTAATATCTTTGTGAGTTAATTGGCTAATAATCCAAAAATCAATAATATGAGCGGTAAGAAATTCAACGAGTACAAAGGCCTCGATTTGGCCGAGGTGGGTTTGGAGGTCTTGAAAAAATGGGACGCCGACGACACCTTCCACAAGAGTATCAGCACCCGCGAGGGCTGTCCAACATTTGTCTTCTACGAAGGCCCTCCTTCGGCTAACGGTATGCCCGGTATTCACCACGTTATGGCCCGCACGCTGAAAGATGTTGTTTGTCGTTACAAAACCCAGAGCGGATACCTCGTTCATCGCAAGGCAGGTTGGGATACACACGGACTTCCCGTTGAGCTCGGTGTGGAGAAGAAACTCGGCATCCGCAAGGAGGATGTGGGTGTGAACATCTCCATTGAGGAGTACAACCGCATTTGTCGTGAGTCGGTGATGGAGTTCACCGGCAAGTGGGAGGCGCTGACCCGCCAGATGGGCTACTGGGTAAATATGGACGACCCCTACATCACCTACGACAACAAATACATCGAGACCCTTTGGTGGATGCTCTCGGAGCTCTACAAAAAAGGTCTGCTCTATAAAGGCTTCACCATTCAGCCCTATTCGCCCGCAGCAGGTACGGGTCTGTCGAACCACGAGCTCAATCAGCCCGGTTGCTATCGTGACGTGAAGGACACCACCTGTACGGCTCAATTTAAGGTTGTGCGCAATGCCCAGAGCGAAGCTCTCTTCGAGGATGTTGAGGGCGACCTCTACTTCTTGGCTTGGACCACAACCCCTTGGACTCTGCCCTCGAATACCGCTCTGGCAGTAGGCCCTTCGATTGAGTATGTTAGGGTTAAGTGTGCCAACCCCTACACCGGCATCCGCCAGACCGTAATTATGGCCAAAGAGTTGGTGGGCAGCTACTTCACCAAGAAGATGGAGGGTACGTTCACTGTTGAGGAGCGCACTTGGAAGGGTGCGGAGTTGGCCGGTGTGCGCTACGAGCAGCTGATGGATTGGATGAAGCCCGAGGGCGACGCCTTCCGTGTGATTACGGGCGACTATGTGAGTGTGGCCGACGGTACGGGTATCGTTCACATCGCTCCCACCTTTGGTGCAGATGATGACAGGGTGGCCAAGCAGGCAGGCATTGCTCCTATGCTCTTGATTGACAAGGCCGGCAAACAGCAGCCTATGGTCGATAAGCAGGGTAAGATGTTCTTGATTGAGGATCTCGACCCCGACTTTGTGGCAAGGTGTGTCAATGTTGAGAAATATGCCGAGTGGCAGGGTAGGTTTGTGAAGAACGCCTACGACGAGAATCTTACCGAGAACGACCCCACCATCGATGTGGATATTGCTGTGGCACTCAAATTGGAGAACAAAGCCTTCAAGATTGAGAAGCACACCCACAACTATCCCCACTGCTGGCGTACCGATAAGCCCGTTTTGTACTATCCTCTCGACTCGTGGTTTATCCGCACCACCGCAGTGAAGGATAGGCTCATCGAGCTCAACAAGTCCATCTACTGGAAGCCCGAATCGACAGGTACGGGTAGGTTTGGTAAGTGGCTCGAAGGCTTGGTTGATTGGAACCTCTCGCGTAGCCGCTTCTGGGGTACTCCTCTGCCCGTGTGGGCCACCGAGGACTACTCCGAGATGAAGTGCATCGGCTCGGTTGAGGAACTTAAAGCCGAGGTTGAGAAGTCGGTGGCAGCAGGCTTTATGAAGGAGAATCCCTATGCCGACTTCGTTGTGGGCGACTACTCGAAGGAGAACTACAATAAGATTGACCTCCACCGTCCCTATGTGGATAACATCGTGCTTGTTTCGAGCAAGGGCGAGCCTATGCGCCGCGAGAGCGACCTGATTGACGTATGGTTTGATAGCGGTGCTATGCCCTATGCACAGGTACACTTCCCATTTGAAATGAGCGCCGAGGAGTTCCACAATGTCTATCCCGCCGACTTTATTGCCGAGGGCGTAGATCAGACTCGTGGTTGGTTCTACACGCTCCACGCACTGGCAACAATGCTCTTTGATAGTGTGGCCTTCAAGAACATCATTTCCAACGGCTTGGTATTGGATAAGAACGGCAACAAGATGTCCAAACGCTTGGGCAACGCTGTCGATCCATTTGAGGTTATGGACAAATATGGCCCCGATGCAACAAGGTGGTATATGATTTCCAACTCGCAGCCTTGGGACAACCTCAAATTCGATGTCGATGGTGTCGATGAGGTGCGTCGTAAATACTTCGGCACTCTCTACAACACCTATGGCTTCTTTGCTCTCTACGCCAACGTGGATGGCTTCACCGGCCAAGAGGAGGAGGTGCCCGTAGCCGAGCGTCCCGAGATTGACCGCTGGATTATCTCGGAGCTTAACTCGCTCGTTAAGGAGGTTAAAGCTCGCTTGGACGACTACGACACCACCCCCGCAGCGAGGGCTATTCAGGAGTTTGTGGGCGAGAACCTCTCCAACTGGTATGTGCGCCTTAATCGTAAGCGTTTCTGGGGCGGCGGTATGACCAAAGACAAACTCTCGGCCTACCAGACGCTCTACACCTGCTTGGAGGTTGTGGCTCAGCTCTCCGCTCCCTTTGCACCATTTTTCAGCGACAGGCTCTTCACCGACCTCAACGCCATCAGCGGCCGCCACGAGGGCTCGGTTCACCTCAACCTCTTCCCCGAGTGCAACGAGGCACTGATTGATAGCGAGTTGGAGCAGATGATGGCATTGGCTCAGAAGAGCACATCTATGGTGCTGGCTCTGCGTAGGAAGGTGGGCATCAAGGTGCGTCAGCCTCTGACAAAAGTCATCATCCCCATCCTCGATGCCGATATGGGTCGCAGGTTGGAGGCTGTAAGGGCTCTGATTATGGGCGAGGTGAATGTTAAGGAGATTGAACTCATCACCAATACCACCGGCTTGATTACCAAACGTATCAAGCTCAACTTCAAGAACTTCTGCGCACGTTATGCTAAGTTGGCTAAGCCTATGGCAGCACTCGTGGCAACCTTCTCTCAGGAGCAGATTGCAGCCCTCGAAGCAGCCGACCAAACTACTTTGGAGGTTGCAGGCGAGAGTGTTGTGGTTAGCCCTGCCGACTTCGAGATTACCTCGGAGGATATGCCCGGATGGCTCGTGGCAAGCGAGGGCAAACTCACTGTGGCTCTCGATGTTACAGTGACTGAGGAGTTGCGCAAGGAGGGCTTGGCTCGTGAGCTTGTCAATCGCATCCAGAACATCCGTAAGGATAGCGGCTTTGAAGTTACCGACCGCATCAAGGTTGAGATTGAGAAGAAGGATATGCTCGTTGGCGCTGTTGAGGCCTTTGGCGAGTTCATCGGCCAGCAGACTTTGGCTGTGAGCGTTGTATTGGCCGACGTGCCCGCTGGCGACTTTGTTGTCGATAGCGATATTGACGAGGAGCCTTTGAAGATTGCCGTAACGCGCGTATAACGTCTAAGGTCTAACGTCCAACGTCTAACGACCTAAGTCGAATAACTTTCAATCAAAAACTCGGGTATTAAAAAAAATACCCGAGTTTTTTTGTAGGGGTAGCAGGGGTAGCAGGGGTAGTAGGGGTAGCAGGGGTCGCAAGGGTTACAAGGGTCACAAGGGTCACAAGGGTCACAAGGGCGTCTTTCGCTCCCTAAACTCCTTAAATTCCCTAACCTCCCAAAATAATTTTGAATTTTGAATTTTGAATTTTGAATTAAAATAAAAACTCGGGTATCTTTTTTAATACCCGAGTTTTTATTTCTCTATCCGAGGTAGGATTTTAGTAGTTTGCTGCGGCTGCT
>JAZNFV010000028.1:0-42984 GCA_045576155.1 Tidjanibacter sp. | reverse complement strand
ATTATTGAGGTCTTTGTTGCAAAGGGCATTCCACTCGGCACAGCCATAGCCTTTATGATGGCGGTCATCGGTTTGTCTATACCCGAAGCAACAATGCTTAAAAAGGTTATGACTTGGAGGTTGATAGGTATCTTCTTCGTTGTTATCACACTACTCATCATCGTTTCGGGTTACTTGTTCAACTTGGTATTATAAGTGCGTTACATCATAATCAAGAACCCTTTGTATAATATAGTAACAGCAGTTATGCTCTAAAAAATATTTTTTCGTATCTTTGCACAAAGATTATCCTCCTTGAAGAAGAAGAGTAGTTGATTTAGAGAGCGATTTCAGGGCGATTAAAAAGGCATTTCGGCACTGCTCAATATGCCAGATACTGCCCTAATACTGCCCCAGTGGTATAATTAGTTATATTAATTTGTCAATCAAAGGTCTATGAAGACACAAGATGACTTTAACGAGGACGAGTACTAATCGAATAATTGCTTGTCGTCAATCAGTTAAACTTACACACAGCAGCCTACGGGCTGCTTTTTTTGTTTGCAGAAAACTCATTAAAAAGAATCGAAAAAAAGAATAACTTATACAATAATTATACTAATTTTGTGGGTTGATTTCGCACAAGAACTAATGCTATGGATTACCAGCAGATAATTGAGGATATTTACAAAGAGATTTTGCCCTACGCTAAGGAGGGCAAGCAGGCCGACTACATTCCCGAATTGGCTAAGGTCAATCCCGACCAATTTGGTATGTGTATTCACACCATCTATGGCGAAACTGCCGCTATCGAACAAGCCGACACTCGATTCTCCATACAGAGTATTTCGAAGGTCTTTGCGCTTGCTATGTGCCACTCCATAAGGGGCGAAAATCTATGGCAGAAGGTGGGCAAAGAGCCCTCGGGCTCGGCCTTCAACTCGCTCATCAGGCTCGAAGTAGAGAAAGGCATTCCCAGCAATCCCTTCATCAACTCGGGTGCTATCGTTATGGCCGACATCCTGCTCACCGAGCTCGACAATCCCGAGGAGGATTTTCTGAATTTTGTGCGTGCCATTGCGGGAAACCCCTCCATAGACTACAACCGCATTGTGGCTGCCTCCGAGCGCGAGAAGGGCTACCTGAATGCGGCCATAGCCAATATGTTGAAGTATCACGGCACTATCGACAACGACATCGAAGATGTCTTGCGCCTCTACTTCCTGATGTGTTCGGTGGAGATGAGTTGTCGCGAGTTGTCGGTGGCCTTCTTGGCCTTTGCCAACCACCGTCGCAAATTCGACTATGCCGGCATTCAGCTCACTGCCTCGCAAATAAAACGTATCAATGCCATTATGCAGACCTGCGGTTTCTACAACGAGGCGGGCGAGTTCTCCTACCTTGTTGGTCTGCCCGGCAAGAGCGGTGTGGGTGGCGGTATTGTGGCCATCTATCCGTTGCAATACTCGGTGGCGGTGTGGTCGCCTCGCCTCAACCCCAAAGGCAACTCCGTTATGGGTATGAAAGCGCTCGAACTACTCACCTCACGCACCAAGGAGTCGATTTTCTAACCGATAGCATAGCGCACTCAGCGCATCACAAAAAGAACACCCACGCATGCGGCTTTGCAAGCGTGGGTGTTTCGTATTTGAGTCAAGTGCCCTACCCCAACTAAGAGGCTGTTACTAAAACGAGCGGCCAATACCAAGCGAGAGCACTATTCCGTCGTCTTTGGCGAGATAGTAGTACTGCGACTTCAAGGAGAACCACCACGAGTGGTCGCGCTCGACATCCACTCCATAGGAGTTGGTCTTGGTATGGAGCGAGCGGAAGCGTGTGCCGAAGTCCAAGCCCAACGTGGGAGTGCCCATAGCCAAGTCGTAGCCAGCCGAGGCTGCAACATAGGGAGCTATGCGTTTGCTGCCAAGCGTATAGCGCACCTCGCCATAGATAGGAAGCGAGGCAAGTGCGCCCATATCCTCATACAATGACTCCATAGCCCACATCTTCACACCAATACCACCACCCACAAAGAGGTTGGGGTTGAAGTTGTAGCCGTAGCGCAAATCGGCCGTAGCAATGGGGGGAATACCCACACCTGCGTCGAAAATCAGAGCAGGGCCACTGGGCAGTTCGTCGCCAAGACTCAAAACCGAGCCTCCATTGGAGAGCACCGCCTCTCGGCCCATCTGCCAAATGGGGAGGCCCACCAGAGCCATTGTAGCTCCCGCAGCGCAACCCACTAAGCTAATGATGGGGAACACAGGCATCTGGGGATAGTTGGGGTCGGAGTTCTCATTAAACACTGCCGAGGCTATAAAGTAGAAGGCTGTGGAGGAGAGGGTTACACTCAGACCACTCACCATAAGCGTTCTGCCGACATCTACGCAGCTCTGCCCCAAACTAATTCGGCGCTGAGCCTCCAAAGAGAGGCCCGCCTCGGACGAGGAGGTGTAAGGCAAATTTGTAACCTCCGCTGCCGACATCTGCTTACTCTGCTCTACGGCAGGCTCAACGCTCTGGGCCGTCTGTGCAGAGGCCAAAAGCGACTGGCACACCAAAGCAACAATGCTAAGAAGTAGAAGTTTGGATAGGTGTTTCATAGGCGTTTGCTTTAAGGAAATTAGTCTATTGCTTTTCTTATTAGATGCACAAAGGGGTCAAAACGTTGCACGAGCGAGAATTATTTTCTCTTTTTGTTCCTTTTGGGGCTGGCACAATAGACACAAAACCCCGCTCTGCCACACGCAGAGCGGGGTTTTGAATATGGCCCAAAGACCAATCGCAAATTACAATACGATAGGCTCATTCATAAGACCAGTTACAAGGAAGGTAACTGCAACGGTGATAATTGCATAGAGCTCGGGGAATACGGCCAACAGCAGGGTCTTACCCATAACGTCGTAACCACCACCAATAGCAGCAATACCGTTAGCACAAATCTGGCCCTGACGGATAGCCGAGAACAAACATACGAAACCTACGGCCAAACCAAGACCCAAGATAGCAGCAGCCTGCATAAGGCTAATGCCGTCGGTCAGGTAGTTCTGCACGAAGAAGAAGGCAGCAAAACCATAAAGACCCTGAGTTGCAGGCAGAGCCGAAAGAATCATCGACTGACCAAACGAATTCATACGTTTCTTCATCGCACCAACAGTGGCATTGGCTGCAATAGAGGTTCCGTAGGCACTACCAATACCCGAAAGTGCCACCATAAATACAACACCGATGTAAGCAATAATAATGTTCATAGCTTTAATTAGTTTTTAATTTTTTTTAATAATTATTTGTTAATTTGTTTTTTGTTTCTTGAAAGGGGTGTAAATCCTCGTTGCAGCCTCGAAGCCGGCATTTTTGTAGAACTCAATGAATGTCAGACGCATAGGGTGAACAAAAGCACCAATGGCCGACATAAAGATGTTGATGCCGTGACCGAAGGCCAAAATAAGGAACATAACCAACTGGCGCAGACCCGGGGTGTCGGGAGCAAGGCTGCCTGCCAAGTCGTTGAACACCACAGCCAGCGCACCGCCCGAAAGGCTAATTGCAAACAGACGCACGTAGCTCAGCACATCGCCCAGCAGACCAGTGAGGTTGTTGTAGGTGTCCCACAATCCCGAGCCAAAATTAACCAGCGGGTTGCGGTTGGGATTGTTCAGCAGCAACATCAGCACCGCACCAACAATCAGCACACCCAAGAAGATGGGCGACGAGAACGAGAAGCCCGCAACACCAACCATAGGCAGCAAGAATGCCAGCAAGCAATCAACCAATATAATCAACCAACCCAACGTGCCAAACGAGTACTTAAATCCGTAGGCAATGGTGGTGTTGATGACATTGAGCGTGAGTGCAAAAATAATCTGGACAATACCGCAACCGAGTGCGATGTAGAAGAGCTGGTCGTTGATGGTCGCGAGGGCGTTGTTGTACCACTCGGGCACGCCCAACTCTCTGAGCGACACACCATAGACATTGCCCACGCAAAGACCAAACAGCACCGAGGCAGCACCCAGCCACATAACCAGTTGCGAGATAAGCCCCATACCCTTCATCTTCTTCAAGTACATAAACAGACCAATCAGGAAGAATGTTGCACCATAGCCTGCATCGCCAATACAGAAGCCGAAGAAGAGCATATAGAAGGGCGCAAAATACTTCGTGAGGTCCATTGTACCATATTTGGGCACTGCGTAGAAGTCGCCAATAAACTCAAAAGGCTTGGCAAACCAGCCGTTGCGGAGTTTCACAGGGGTGTCGTCGTCCATAGTTGGGCGCTCCTTGAAGTAGAGCACATCCATCTCGCCATCGAGGAAACTATCGACCTCGGCACTGTTCTCCTCGGGAGCCCAGCCCTGCAAGACAATCAGTTTGCCCTCGGCCTCCTTCTCGCCACTGTGGCTGACCTGACTAAACTGCAAGTCGTCTTTGAGTCCATCGGCGTGCTGAGAGATAAGTCCCTCGGAGGCCACGCAGCGAGCCATAACAGCCTGCCACTTAGCGAGTTCTGCCTCCAACTGAGCCACCTCAGCGCGTTTACCTTCGGCGTTGATTGTTGGGGTCTTAATCACCTGAGCCTCAATCTGGGGTGCAGGCTCACCCTTGCGACCAACTGCAACGAAGTAGGTAGTACCGTTATGCTCAGCAATAGGCTCAACAGTGTAGTTCTCGGCCCACACCTTCACGCCCTGAGCATACTCATTTGCATAACACGAATAGAAATAGAGCACAATACCTTCGGCTTCAAGACGCTCAATTGCCGAGGGCTCAAACTCGCCCCACATAGCCAACTCTTCGGCCTCTTTGGTTGTCTTGGCAATCTGGGCCGTTAGACTCTCAATGTGAGCCGCAGCACTCTGGTATTGCTCATAGGCCTCGTCGCCCGAAGCAAAAGGCTCGCCCGAGGCGTAGAGAGGATTCTTCTTCAACTGAGCCAAGTTTTCCAGAGCCGACTTGTGGGCCTCAATGCCACTCAGCACATCTCTGTCGTGCTCGTTGGGTTCCCATCCGCTTGTTGTGACATCCACAACACCGAGACTCTGCAATCGTTGCAGAAACTCCGCTTGTGCTTTATGATAGAGCACAAGGGTATATTTGTTCATCTTAACTATCATAACTCTTCGGTGGGATTTTTTTCGTGTTTGGTTTTCACAATCTTCTGGGCGCTCTTAGAAAGATTCTCCTCGTCTTCGAGGAAACGTTTAATCTTCCTGATAGCATCCTCATAGCCCGGAATCTGCACCTTCTCATAGAGGTTTACCTTCTGGGTAGTTTTCTTACGGGCATAGTCCAAAAGCTCTGTTCGCCTCTGGAATACCTCGAACTCAATACCCAGACGAGCAATATCTTTGAGCACCTCCACTCCGTCGGCATACCACGCAGGCGACGAGAAGAGGTCGTAGGGACGCTCCTCAAAGATAACCTCCTTCAAGGCAGGAATCTTCACACCGGCAATCTTATTGACCCCCAGCACAACATCCTTCACCCTCAGAAGGTCGCTATCGAACTCGCCCCACAAGGCCAACATATAGTCATACCTTGCCATCAACTCCTCAATGCGACGCTGATAGCCTTCTGCCTTATCTTTGGCAGCCGACACCTCAACCCTCAGAGCCGACTCCTTACTTTTGATTGTAGGGAGTGCCCTCTGGCGCATTTTCAGTTGCTTGCCGAGTTCGCCGAGCGATGTCTTGTTATATTGAAACTTTATTGCCATCTAATTCTGTTTTAGAATGGTTTGTTTACTTCTAATTTGTCGGTTTTTCAAGCTAATTTCTCTTTTGCCGAAGGAGCATAGTGGGACTATGTGACTGAGGCAAAAAGGAATCCTTCTCAAAAACATCGACTTGATTTTGTCGGATTTGCTTCTATTTTTGAGCTATTTTTCTCTTTCTGCCGAAGGAGCATAGTGGGCCTATGTGACTGAGGCAAAGAGGAAAAAGAGCCAAAAAGACAACGAATTAGCGCCAGTATTTTTCTACTAACTCAGCCTTAATCGACACCTCACTCTTCTTGAAGTACTTGGCAAACAACTCCCAAGCCGTATCGAGCATCTCGGTGATGTCGATGTTTACGTCAATCGAGAGCAGCCTGTCGGAATACTCCTTAGCGAAGGCCAAAGCACGCTCGTCGTAGTCGGAGAGGTCAAAACCGTTCTCCAACTTGGTCTTAGCACCAGCAGCATCGGAATAGAGGCGCACAGCCATATTCATCACCTGAGGGTGGTCTTCCCTTGTTTTCTTGCCGATAACGAGCTGTTTCAGACGCGAGAGCGAGCGGAAAGGATCGACGATAACCTTACCGGTGTCGGTATCGTTCCTGAGGAACAACTGACCCTCGGTGATGTAGCCCGTATTGTCGGGGATAGCGTGGGTGATGTCGCCACCCGAGAGGGTAGTCACGGCAATGATGGTGATAGAGCCACCCGAGGGGAGCTGCACTGCCTTCTCGTAAATCTTTGCCAAGTCGGAGTAGAGCGAGCCGGGCATAGAGTCTTTTGAAGGAATCTGGTCCATACGGTTCGACACAATAGCCAATGCGTCGGCATAGAGTGTCATATCGGTAAGCAGCACCAACACCTTCTCGCCCTTGTCGGCAGCGAAGTACTCAGCTGCGGTAAGAGCCATATCGGGCACGAGCAGACGCTCTACGGGGGGATTCTCGGTGGTGTTCACGAAGCAGACAATCCTATCCAAGACACCTGCGTTCTCAAAGAGGTTCTTGAAGTAGAGGAAGTCGTCGTTGGTCATACCCATACCACCAAGGATAATCTTGTCGGCCTTAGCCCTCAGAGCCACATTGGCCATAACTTGGTTGTAGGGCTGGTCGGGGTCGGCAAAGAAGGGAATCTTCTGACCCGACACGATGGTGTTGTTAAGGTCGATACCTGCGATACCCGTAGCAATCAATTCCGAAGGCTGACGACGACGGAAGGGGTTTACGGTTGGGCCGCCAATCTCCCTCTCCTCGCCCTCAACGGGAGCGCCGCCTTCCAGAGGCTGGCCGTAGGCATTGAAGAACCTACCTGCCAAGCCTTCGCCCACCTTCAACGTGGGAGGCACGCCGTGAAATACCACCTCGGCATCGGTTGAAATACCCTCAGTACCCTCAAATACTTGCAGAGTAACCTCTTCGCCCATAATTTTTACCACCTGAGCGAGGTGGCCACCAACGGTTGCAAGCTCGTCGTTGCCCACGCCGGTGGCACGAAGCGAGACGGTAGCTTTGGTAATGTTGTCAATCTTGGTGTATATCTTCTGAAATGCTTTCGTAGTCATATCTTTTCTCTCCTACAATGGTTATTTGGTGGCTGCAAAAGCCCTAATCTCCGACTCATACTTAGCAAACTCCTCGCTCTTCCACTCGGTGTAGTTGAGCTGTTTGAAGAGGTTGATGAGGTTCTTGAAGAAGGCCGAGCACTCCTCAAACTCTGCAAAACCGTAGTTCCTGCGGCAGAGTTCCATAACAAAGTCAAACATATATTTCTGACGCTCAATGGGACAGTTGGCATCAATCTCGTCGAAGGCATCCTGCTGCAAAATCACAAAGTCGATAAGCTCGCTCTTCCAAAGCATCTCGTGGTACTCAACGGGCACACCGTCGTCACCCAAGATGTTGATTTGCTCGGCAGCCTCTTTGCCCCTACGCACCAGAGTCTTGCCCTCCATAACATTCTTCACCCAGCCGGCCTCGATGTGGTCGTCGAGATAATCTACAATCTCAGGATACTCCAAATACTTCGAGTAGCTATCCAGAGGGTCGATTGCGGGGTAGCGTTTCGAGTCGGCACGCTGCTGCGAGAGTGCATAGAAACACCTTGCTGCCTTCTTGGTCGATTCGGTCACAGGCTCTTTCAAGTTACCACCCGCAGGCGATACAGTACCCAAGAAAGTTACCGAGCCGGTTGCGCCATTGCGCAAGTGAACCAAACCTGCACGAGCGTAGAACGACGAAATGATGGCCGAGAGGTCCATTGGGAACGCATCCTGACCGGGAAGCTCCTCCAAGCGGTTGGACATCTCCCTCAGAGCCTGAGCCCAACGCGAGGTAGAGTCGGCCAGCAGCAACACTTTCAGACCCATAGCGCGGTAGTACTCGGCAATGGTCATACCCGTATATACGGAGGCCTCTCGAGCTGCAACGGGCATATTGGAGGTGTTGCAGATGATGGTTGTACGCTCCATAAGTTTGTGGCCGGTGCGGGGGTCGTCCAAGTGGGGGAACTCGGCAAAAATCTCCACCACCTCATTTGCACGCTCACCGCAAGCAACCATAATAATCAGGTCAGCCTCGGCCTGCTTCGAGATGGCGTGCTGCAACACAGTCTTACCTGCGCCAAAAGGCCCGGGGATGAAGCCCGTACCACCGTCGGCAATGGGGTTGAAGGTGTCGATAGCCCTCACACCTGTCTCCATAATACGGCTGGGACGAGGTTTCGACACATAGCCCTTGATGGCCTTCTTAACGGGCCACTTCTGAACCATTGTCACCTCGTGGTCGTCGCCTTTCGAGTCGGTCAGCACAGCCACAACGGTATTGACGTTGTACTGGCCGGCCTCTTTGAGCGACTTAACCGTATAGCTCTCCTCCATAGTGAAGGGAACCATAATCTTGTGGGCTACCCACATCTCCTTAACCTCACCGAGCCAGTCGCCGGCCGACACAACGTCGCCCACCTTAGCCAGAGGTTTGTACTCCCAGAGCTTCTCGTAGTCGATAGGGTCGGTCTTGGTACCACGCTCAATAAAGAGGCTTTCCATCCTCTCCAAGTCGTTTTGCAGACCATCGTAGTTGCGCGAAATGATACCGGGAGCAAGTGTAGCTTCGAGCATATGGCCCTCAAACTCCACCTGTGTGCCAATTTTCAGTCCGCGAGTGGAGTCGAACACCTGCACGTAGGCATCCTTTCCATTTACCTTAATCACCTCGCCCATCAGCTTCACGTCGTCCAAAAGAACATAGCAAATCTCATTCTGTGCCACTGCTCCCTCGGTACGTACTATCACGATGTTAGAGATAATACCTTGAACTTTACCAGTAGTTTTCATTATAAAGATTTATCGTTTTTGATTTAATTTGTCTTGTCCATCTTACTCCTCTGCAAAGCGCCTCTCGGCAGCAGCTATACGTTCCGTAGCGCTGAGCGAGCCAACTAGCGCGCGGAACATCTCGCGTCCACGCTCTTGGTCGAGTTTGGCCCAACGATCCACAAGTGCAAGGCGCACAATGTAGCTCAGCAGAAAACCGATGTTGAAATAGTCAAACGTAGCAATATCCTCGGCCAGCGACCAACGAATCATATCGATGCGGTGCTCCTTGTCGATAAGATTGTCGTTCTCGCTCAGAGCGCCAATAAGGGCATCAACATAGCCCACCTCGCCTTTCAGACCGAAGTCGGCAGCCGACGAGCGCACGAGTTGCTGCACAATCTCGCCACCGCCAATAAGGTGGTCGCCCACACTGAGTCCCCTCTGGCGTGCCGTAAGTGCAGCCGTAATGTTCCTCAGATTCCTATCGGCCTCGCACCACTCCCTAAGGAAGCGACACGAGCTACCAGAGGCATAGCGATAGTAGGCTGCATAGAGCTCCGAAGCAAACGAGCGCGACACATCTACCCTCTGCAACCTCTCATCGTCGGGGTCAATCTCGCCCTCGGCAGCCTCGCCAAAGAGCGCAACAACCTCGGCCAACTCTCGGGGCAACTCGTTAGGCGTGGCCATCTGGGCCTCCAACTCCTCGCGCGAGAAATTGCCCAACGTCGAGAATGCCTCGCGGTGGTTGTGTATATTAACCATATTGCACACATCGTAGAAGAGCATCCAACCCCTCAATGCACGACCATCCTCCTTCGACAACTCGGCGGCTATCTCGTCGATAACCTCCCTTGCGTCGAAGCCTTTAAGGTCGCCATCGAGCGTATGCTCTCTCAATCCGGCAACAAGGCAGTAATAGTTTTTAGCCATAGTCGGTAGTGCTTATTCAAAGAGCATTCGGGTTACTTTCTCTTTCATATACTCAGCCAAGAGAGCAGCGAAATCCTCCTCGGTGAAGCTGATGTAGAAACCACCCTCTTTGGGAGCAACCTTGAAACCACTCTTAACCTTCTCCGAGTAGCCAACCTCAACACCCTCGCTAAGAAGAGCCTTTGCAGCACCCTCAATCTCGCTATCGAACTGAGCCTTCATCTGGGCAGGCAGGGTAGCAACCAAAGTCACCTTCTCGCCACTCCAACCGCGAGCCACCGAAAGCAACATCTGCTTAACAAACTCCACGTCGAGCATTGCGCTGTGTACCGAGGGAGTCACGCTCTTGGCAACTACCAAACCGGCGATGTTCTCCTTCAAAGTAGCCACAACCTGACGAGTAGCAAGTGCCAACTCGGTATCGTTGTTCTTCTTGGTCTCGGCAGCCTTCTGCTCGGCAGCCTTAACAATAGCAGCAGCCTTCTGCTCGGCCTCGGCCAAAATAGCTGCGGCCTTCTGCTCTGCCTCGCCAATCATTCGCTCGGCCTCCTGCTGACCCTTCGACAAACCCTCGGAGTAGAGTTTTTCGGTCAATTCCTGTAATTTCCTATTTTCCATTGCTTGTGATTAGAATTGTTATTTATATTTAATGTATTTTTATTCGCTTTTTCTCCACAATTATTGGTGCTGGGGGCGCAACAAGTCGGTCACAACCTTCACAGGCGAGAAGGTCGAGATGGGCACTTCAACGAAGAGTGTGTTCCAAGCCGACATAGCACCATTCCACAAACCGGGCAACTCCTGAGCCAAGAGGGTGCGGCCACTCTTCGATTTGCTCGAAATAAATCCTGTTGCGGGGTCGGTAAACTCTCTGAAATCATATTTCTCGCCCAAGTGGTTGCGGGTAGCGCACACCAAATCTACGGGGTTGAAGTGGGTAGCCTCGGCCATCAGAGCCTTCTGCTCGGGGGCAATCTGCGACGACTCGGCAATCTGCAACGCAATAGTGCCGTCGGCGCTCTCGGCCCAGAAAGGCCCACCACCGGGCTCGCCCTCATTGCGCACCATACCGCACACCCTCAAAGGTCTATTGAGCACCCTAAGAAGCGCCTCGGCCAACTCTTCGCCTTCGAGAGCCTTCACACTCTCGGGCAGCACAACACACAAGTCGCGCTCAACGAACTCAACCACTTCTGCAAGGTTGGCCTCGCCCTTTTCAATCTTCTCCACCCACTCAAACACTTTGCGCTGGGTTGCAACCAAAAGGCCTGCCAAGACCTCTTTATATTTTATTGTGTCGGCTTTCAGGTGGTCGGGAGCAACATTGTCGATGGTCTTGATGAAAATCACATCGGCATCAATATCGTTAAGATTCTCAATCAGCGCACCGTGACCCGCAGGGCGGAACAGTAGGCTGCCGTCGCTCTCGCGGAAAGGAGTGCAATCCTCCGCTGCGGCTATGGTGTCCGTACTGCTCTTCTGCACCGACATCGAGATGTTGTACCTCACATCGTAGCGACTCTCGTAGCGCTCCCTTACCTCGTCGAAGAGCGACGAGAAGCCCTCAACGTGCTCGGGCGAGACGGTAAAGTGGATATTCACCTCGCCATTGCTCGAAGCATACATAGCGCCCTCGGCCAAGTGCTCCTCGAAGGGAGTGCGGTTGCCGGTGGCGTAGTTGTGGAAGAGCAAAAGACCTTTGGGTTTGGCACCATACTCCAAGCCCTCGCCCACAATGGCTGCTACAATATCCCTCAGCGAAGCCTCCTCCAACGAAATCTTCGATGCAAGCACCTCCGAGAAGGCAAACTTATCCAAGTTGGCCTGCAACTTCTCAACCGTAGGATTCATCTTGCCATCCTCCAAGAACGAGAACAGGTCTTTGAACATACGGGTAGCAGCGCCACTTGCGGGTACAAACTTCTCTATTTTCAGCTTACCCTGAGCCTCGCGATACTCGGCACGAAGAGCGTCGGCCTCGCCTTCATCGACAGCCTTAATACCGTCGCCCACTCGGGCAGAACGAACAATTTTCAAATAGGGGAAACCTTTACGAAAGTTCTCTAACTGAGCCTCCACAGCCTCCAGAGTGAGTCCGTGTTTTTGGATTTGAGCAAGGTCTTTTGAGGTAAACATAGTTTTGGTCGGTTTTAGTGTGAAAAAATTATCCGCCAAATGTACCAACATTTGATGGAATAAAAAAACCTCTACACCTATTTTTAATTAAAAAGTTTTTGACATTTGCAATTATTTCCACTCGGTGGAGGGTTTTTGGGCGAAAAGTACTAACTTTGCCGTTTGATATGATACGAGAACTGCACAATATAGACATCGCCCCCTACACCTCCTTTGGCACATCGGCCCGCGTGGAGGAGCTTATTGAGTGGGATAATGCCGAGGAGTTGCTGGACTTTCTCGCCCAGCGTCACAAAGCCTCGCCCCACCCCACAAGCTACACCATCCTTGGCGAAGGATGCAACACCCTCTTTACGGATAATTTCTCTGGCACAATCATTCGCTCGGTGGCCAAAGGTATTGAGGTTGTTGGCCGCAGCGAGGACAAGGTGTTTGTAAGGGTAGCCGCAGGCGAGATTTGGGACGATGTGGTAAGGTGGAGTTGTGAGCAGGGCCTTTGGGGGGCTGAGAATCTCTCGGCCATACCCAGCAGCGTTGGCGCAACTGCGGTGCAGAACATTGGTGCTTATGGAGTGGAGGCCAAAGATATAATCGAGCGGGTGGAGTATATCGACCTGAGCGACAGGCTCTTCAAGAGCATTGCTGCCTCGGAGTGTGCCTTTGGCTACCGCGAGAGCATATTCAAAGGCCCTCTGGCCGGCCAAGCCCTCATCACCAGTGTCACCTACCGCCTTTCGACCACACCCAATCCACACTTAGACTACGGCACTCTGCGCCCCGAGGTGGAGCGTAGTGGCAAGCTCAGCCCTATGGGCATACGAGAGGCTGTGATGGCCATCAGAGCACGCAAGCTACCCGACCCTAAGGTGATTGGCAATGCAGGCAGTTTCTTCAAAAATCCCATACTGCCCCGCGCACAGGTGGAGGCACTCCGAGAGCTCTACCCCACAATGCCTATCTACGAGGTTGCAGGGCAGCCCGAAATGCTAAAAATAGCCACAGGTTGGATGATTGACACTCTGGGTTGGAAGGGCAAACGAGTGGGCAATGTGGGAGTTCACTCCGAGCAGGCGCTTGTTTTGGTCAATCACGGTGGCGCTGAGGGTAAGGAGGTTGTGGCTTTGGCCGAAAAGATTTGCAGTGAGGTTAAGGAAAGGTTTGGGGTTGATATTTTCCCCGAGGTAAACATCGTTCAATAGATTGCGAGAGTGATGACACTTTTAGAAAAGTTTAAGAAATACATTACCGACCACCAGTTGGTAGGGAAAGATAACCGCATAATCCTCACCGTCAGTGGCGGCGTGGATTCGATGGTGATGATGCACCTCTTCGTGGAGGCTGGCTACAACGTTGGCGTTGCCCACTGCAACTTCCAGCTCCGAGGCGAGGAGAGCGAGGAGGACGAAGAGTTGGTTGCCCAGCAGGCAGCCAAGTTGGGTGTGCCCCACTTCAATCGTCGCTTCGACACCAAGGGCGAGATGGCTCAGACGGGCGAGAGCGTGCAGATGGTAGCTCGGCGACTGCGCTATGCTTGGTTCGATGAGCTTTGCCTCGACGAAGGCTACGACACCATAGCCGTTGCCCACCACGCCGACGACAGCATCGAAACCTTCTTTATCAACCTACTCAGGGGTACGGGTCTAAAAGGCCTAACGGGTATCAGCGTGCTCAACGGCAAGGTGATTCGCCCCTTGCTCTTTGCCTCGCGCCACGAGATTAAGGAGTATGCCAAGCACCACTCCATCCCCTTCCGCGAGGATTCGTCGAATCGCTCCACCAAGTATCTACGCAACAAAATCAGGCTCGGCATCATACCCCGCCTTAGGGAGATTGTGCCCCAGTTTACGACCATAATGTCGAGCAATGTCGATAGGCTCACCGAGACCCAAATGTTCATCAACCACGCCACCCAGAAGATTGTACGCGACGCAGTGGAACACATTGGGCGTGAGGATATTATCTACCCCGACAGGATAGACAAAGGTTTCCCTCTGCGTTTCGTCATCTACGAGATTATGAGTCAGTACTATGGCTTCAAGGGCGATGTTGTCGATTCGCTTACCGACTCTCTGGCAGCTGGCGCTACGGGCAAGCGTGTCTACTCGAAAGATTGGGTGGCCTACATCGACCGAGGCAGGATTGTAATTTCGCGCATCGAGGAGCAAGACGAATGCGAGATAGATGTTGATTTGAGCAAAAATAAGGTCTATGTTGGTGGCTCGGTGCTCTATATCGAGAAGCTCGATGTGGACAACATAGAGAGCATTAGAGTGCCCGAGCACATAGCCCTACTGGATCTCGACACCCTCCAACCACCCATCCAACTACGCAAGTGGCGCGAGGGCGACCGCTTCATACCTCTGGGGATGATGGAAGAGAAAAAGGTGAGCGACTATCTCATCGATGCCAAAGTGTCGATGGCCGAGAAGAGTCGCCAGTTTGTGCTTACAAGTGCCGGCCGCATCGTTTGGCTGGTGGGACAGCGCATCGACAACCGCCACAAAATCACCTCCAAGACCGAAAATGTCTTGCGTCTAACAAAGGAGAGCATCCAATAACCAACCACCACAACCAACAACCGCAAACAGCACTGAGAGGATAGATGAAAAGAGTAGGACTAATCATAAGCCACAAAAATTCGGAGCGACGCAGAGCACTCCTGCCTTGCGATATTGCCAAATCGGTACGCCACCCCGAACAGCTCTACTTCGAGGAAGGCTATGGCGAGGCCATAGGTGTTCAAGACCACGAGTACAGCGACTTGGGTTGCCACATAGTCAGCCGCGAGGAGGCGCTCGACTGCGACATCATCACCGACGTTAAGTTGGGCGATGCCGACTACCTCGACACGCTCGCTCCGGGCAAAATGCTCTTCGGCTGGGCCCACGCTGTGCAGAACATCCCATTTACATCGTCGGCCCTGAGTCAGGGCCATACGGTGGTAGCTTGGGAGGAGATTTTCGAGAATGGTCGCTACATCTTCTACCGCAACCGCGAGGTGGCTGGCGAGGCCGCCATTATGCACGCTTATCGCTACTGCGGCAAAATGCCCTACGACACCAAAGTGGCCATACTCGGCAACGGCCAGACCGCCAAAGGAGCACTCCGCATACTTCACGGTTTGGGCGCAGAGGTGGATGTCTATAACCGTCGTTTGGAGTCGCTCTTCCGCAAAAATATGTTCAACTACGACGTGTTGGTAAACTGCATTATGTGGGACACCAACCGCACCGATAGAATAATCTACGCCGAGGATTTGAAAAAGATGAAGAAGGGTACGCTGATTATTGATGTCAGCTGCGACCCTGCGTTGGAGATAGAAACCTCCCACCCCACAACCATCGAAGACCCTGTATATGAGGTCGATGGCGTAATACACTACACCGTTGACAACACCCCCGCAATGTTCCCCATCACCATAACCAAAATCCTCTCCGAGGGGATAGCTCGCTACATCGACCTACTCATCGAAGAGCCCGTTGAGCGCTTCCCCGACAACCTGAGGGCAGCAGTGGTGATTGAGCAGGGCGAAATACGCGACCAGCGCATCCGCAGCTTCCGCGAGGCACGCAACATATTCACCAAGTAGCACACAAGTAGAAGTCTATGGCCAAGAGCATACGTTTTAGAGATTCATACGCCCAATACGAGAAGATTGTGGCCGACATAAAGGCGAAGAATTTTGCCCCCGTCTATCTGCTTATGGGCGAAGAGGGGTACTTTATCGACAGCCTCACAGATATGCTCGCCAGCGAAATACTCGAAGAGCACGAAAGGGCTTTCAATCAGCTTGTTGTCTATGGCAAAGATACCAACGAAGGGGCTATTATAAACTACGCCCGACAAGTACCTATGATGGGCGGACGTATGGTGATAATTGTCAAAGATGCCGCCTCGCTGAAAAAAATCGACACCCTCTCGCTCTACACCTCCTCGCCCGTTGCATCCACCGTATTGATTATCTCCTGCAAGGGCAAGAGCATTGACAAACGCACTCAGTTCTACAAACAGGTCTTGGCCAAAGGCGTTGTATTTGAGTCGGTGCGCCCCTACGACAACGAGCTCGCCCCCTGGGTGGCCACCTACCTCAGGAAACAATACGGATGTTCGATTGAGGAGAAGGCTCTGACGATGGTTATCGACTTTATGGGTACAGACATCGCCAAGATAGTCAATGAGTTGGGTAAGCTCCTGACGAGCCTCCCCGAAAACACCAAGGTCATAACTGCCGACCACATCCAAGAGAACATTGGCATAAGCAAGGACTTCAACAACTTCGAGCTTGTGGAGGCTGTGGCTCAGCGTCGATTCTCAAAGGCAATGACCATTGCCGACAACTTCGCCCGCAACCCCAAAGACCATCCTCTGGTTGTGACCACCTCTACCCTCTTTGCCTACTTCCAGAAACTCTTTATAATCAACTACAAGGAGTGGCAGACAAAATATAAGGGTATGCCCGCAGCCAGTGATGGCGAACTTGCAGCGCTGCTGAAAGTCAGCCCCTATGTTATGGGCGGCTACAAGCAGGCTGCACGCAACTACCCCAATAAAAAAATCTTCCTCATACTCGGTCTGATACGCGAGTACGATATGAAGGGTAAGGGTATCGACTCGGGTGGCGCTACTCAGGGCGAACTCCTGCGCGAATTGCTTATGAAAATAATGATGTGCTAAACCTCTACGGCACAGCACGATAGGACTACTATGGCTTACGACCAAATATCCCTAAACGGAAGGCTCACAACGTGGCAGCAGGCCGAGTTGAACCCCACCACACTTTTGGGGCGCAACTGGGTCTATACGACCGTCTATACCGTAGGCCATCGCCCTCTCCACCTCAAAGCCAAGCTCAACTACCTCTTAGACTCCTACAAGGCCCTCTTTGGCACTAAACCCAATCTTTCGGCAGGCGAGCTTGCGCAAGAGATTCACAATCTACTCTACTTTGGGCTCTATCCCGAGGGAGGCAACACGCTGAACGTCTATCTTATCCCCTCCGAGACTGGGGCGACCAACCGCCTTATTGTCCACGAGGCCACCACCCCCTACGACAGCTATGCCCTGCTGACTGTTAGGCCCATAGGCACAATTGCCAACTACGAGATTCCCTTCGAGAAGCACCACACATCGGTGTCGATGACCGCCGCACGCTTTGCCGACAACTACGCTGCCGAGCGTGGCGCAGGAGTGGCTCTGAGGGCCAACCGAGCAGGCACACTTCTCTCCTCGGGCGACAATCCACTCTTTGCCCTGAGGGGGTTCACCCTCTTGGCCAACCCCATAGGTGTGGGCGCACGTCCCTCGGCTGAGCGCGACCTGATGTTCCGCACAGCCTCACTTGCAGGGGTAAATATGGTAGAAGAAGAGCTCCGAGTGGAAGACTTGGAGCAGTACGACGAGCTGTTGGTCTTTACGCCCGTTGGACTTCAAAGCATTGCTCGTGTGGGAGATATGGTAATGGTTAATATCTATGCCAACCGACTCGCCAAAGCTCTCACAACTCTAACTCGCGAAGGATTTGCTCTGTAACACTCATCACATCGTCCATAGCAAAACCACGACTTAGGCCAAAACGCACCAGCTTGGCCCTCAGGTCGTATGGGTTGCGCCACGTAAGGTGGGAAAGCTTGCGACGCAAGACCTGCTCCAAACGTTCCACATCCCTCTGTGGCTCCAACTGCTCCATTGCTCGCGCCACAATCTCGGGAGCTATCTGCTTGGCCCTCAGCTGGGCTGCAATCTTGCGAGGCCCCCAACCCGAAAGCCTCATCTTCTCACGCACATAGGCCGAGGCGTAACGCTCATCGTCTATGAATCGCTCACGTTGCAAGTAGGCCAACACCTCGCGGGCCTCCGAGGGGGCAACGCCCCAACGGTGCATACTCCTCAGAGCATCGCTGCTGCAACGCTCCGCACGAGCACACTGACGCATCAGAATCGACTGCGCCTGCTCGCGGCTCTTGGGCTTAGGCTGTTTGGTTGCTAACTCTTGCGACATATAATCATTCGTGGTTTGGAGTTGATGTCGTTGCGGAGCATAAGGGAGCAAAAACCTTTCTCGCGCAACATCTTGGCTGTTTGGCCCGATAGTGGCGAATGAATCTCAAAACATAGCCACCCCCCACTCCTGAGCGCCACCTGAGCCACGTCGGCTATTCGCTCATAGAAAAGCAGCGGACGCTCTAAGGGGACAAAAAGCGCCTCGTGGGGCTCGAAATCCCTCACATTGCGCTCCATCTCCTCGCGCTCGGTAAGGGGTATGTAGGGCGGATTGGAAACTATCACATCGTAGCTCTCGGCCGAGGGGGTAAACTCAAATACATCGCCACGCAACAGATTGACCCTCACATTGTTGGCTCGTGCATTTTCCTCTGCCACATCTGCCGCCACAGGCGACAATTCGAGAGCATCGACGCTCCAATCACTCCGCTCGGCTGCCAGCGAAATGGCTATTGCGCCACTGCCTGTGCCAATGTCGAGCACTCGGCAACCCTCCCTCGCTCCGCACTCATCGAGCACCCAAGCCACCAACTCCTCGGTCTCGGGACGAGGGATGAGCACACCCGGGCAGACCTTAAATCGACGACCATAGAACTCCGTATGGCCAACTATATATTGCACCGGCTCGCCACTCGAAAGACGTTCCAAAGCATTGTCAAACAACGCCTTATCAAACTCTTGGGGCTTCTTTTCGCCGTCCATAGCCACCTCAAAACGACCAAAGCCGAAGAGGTCGGCGCAGAGGCGGTCGGCAATGGCGACAGCCTCGTGGGAGTCGTAGAGCGAGCCGGCAATGGCGAGTGTGCGGTTGAAGATTTCTTTGCGAGTCATAGTACAAAGATAGTGCTTTTTCGCAAAAGGGGAACAGCCCTACGATGGTTAGGAGGGTTGGAGCAAGAAAAAGAGCTAAAAAAGTGCAAAAAAAGTTTATGAGCTATTGTGGTGGATGACAAAATGTTAGCCTCGGGCCGAGAAAAAAAGTTGAAAAAAAGCAAAAAAAATTGCGAGAAAAATTTGCAGAAATAAATTTTTGCACTACCTTTGCATCGCAATTCCAAAACGGAATAGCCGTTCTAAAAACGTTTGGGAGTTTAGCTCAGCTGGTTTAGAGCATCTGCCTTACAAGCAGAGGGTCGGCGGTTCGAATCCGTCAACTCCCACAAAGATTCAAGAGCCGAAACACAAAGTGTTTCGGTTTTTTGTTTATATGGTGCTGCGAGCTTGCTCGAAAGGCACTATATAAACAAAAAAGTGTGCTACTGCGTAGCAGTACGGCTCTTGAATCTTTGAGGACTCCCACTCTACGGATCACAAACGAAGCGAAGCGTAGTGCAGTAATCCGTACAATTTCTTAGCGTAGCGCAGTAACCCGTACAACATCGTCACGAGGTTTTTCAGCAACCCTCCCAATCCAGGCTGAGAATACAAAACAAAAGGGAGTTTAAGGTTTGCCTTAAACTCCCTTTTCGGTTTCCGACTACCACAGGGTTAATCCCAGGGGTAGGCGGCCAAGAAGACCTCCTTGCCCGAGAGTTTATCCTGAATGGCGACAAGGTCGCGAAGATTGACGTCGCCAACAATATAATTCCACTCGTGCGACGAGTAGCGTTCTCGCACCTTTGTGAAGTGGATGAGTGTAGCATCCTCCTCGGTGCGGTAGCGGTAGTAGATGCGGTGTACCACGTCGTCGGTGTGGTGGATGGGGGTAGAGGAGTTCATACGTTTATACTCGTAGCGGTAGTCGTAGCGGCAGGCAGTGATGTCGCTCAGCACAGCAGCACCCGTTGGGTGGCCTCCCGCACCTCGGCCAAACATAAATTGTTTGTAGTAGTAGCGGCCCTTAATAACAACGCCATTAAATTCATCCTCAACACTATAAATATACTTATTGCGCGAGATAAGTTGTGGCACAACCCACAGATAGACACCTCCGTCGTCGAGTTTTTCGACGTGGCCCACAAGTTTGATACGTCGTTGTTTCTCGGCAGCAAACCTAATGTCGGCTTCGTTCATTGTCGAAATGCCGTAGCGGAAAATGCGCTCGGGAGCAACATAGATTCCAAAGGCGTGGATGGTGAGAATGACGAGTTTGAAGAGCGAATCCCACCCATCGAAGTCGAGCGAGGGGTCGCTCTCGGCAAAGCCCAACTCCTGAGCCAGTCGGAGGGCGGCCTCGTAGGACATATTCTCGTTGAAAATCTTTGAGAGCACAAAGTTCGACGAGCCATTGAGAATACCTTTGACCGACACAAGCAGATCGTTGTCGTAGTACTCTTCGAGGTTGCGGATGACGGGGATACTGCCACAAGCCGACGCATCGTAGAGGAAGGGGGTAGCGGTCTGCTTGCCCAGCTCTATGAGTTCGGGCAGGTGGTAGGCGAGCATACGTTTGTTGCCGCTCACTACGGGCAGGTGGGCTTCGAGGGCACGTCTAACAATGTGGTAGGCAGCCTCGGCATCGTCGATGAGTTCGACAATCATATTCACTTCGGGGTCGGCGAAAATCTCGTCGGCCGAGTCGGTAAAATTGGCCTCCACACCCCTACTCTTCGACTTGTCGCGCACGCAAATGCGCCTGATGGTGATGTCGCGGCTCTCGACAGCCTCCAACACGTCGTACAATCCGCGTCCAACGCTGCCAAAGCCAAACAGACCTATCTGTATCTTTTTCTGTTGCATATCTCTATGAGGTTCTCTATAAGTTAGTTATTCATAAAATCTTTTATAATGCCATCCAGTTGCTCATACTCCACCAAGAAGCCGTCGTGACCAAAGGGAGAGTCGATGAGCCTATACTCCACCTGCGGGATGTTCTCCACCATAACGGTGTGGTCGGAGGGTGGAAAGAGTATGTCGCTCGAAATGGCAACCACCAACGCGCGGGCCTTGATTGAGCCAAGCACCTCGGCCACCCCACCTCTACCGCGTGCAATGTTGTGCGAATCAACTGCCTCGGTTAGACGATAGTAGCAGTGGGCATTGAATCGGCGGCGGAGCTTTTCGCCCTGATGTTGTTGGTAGGTTGTAGCCCTAAAACCGCTAAGTCGCTCGCCATCGGGGTCGCTCTGGGTGGCATTGTAGGCCTCGGGGCCACGATAGCTCAACAGAGCCATAGAGCGTGCCACAGCCATACCTGCCGCACCACCATCCAAAGCCTCGCCATAGAAACTCTGGTCGGCCTCGATAGCCATCCTCTGCGACTCGTTGAAGGCAATGGCCCACGCCGACGAGCGGGTGCAGGTGGCAATCAGAGCCACCCTGCGGGCAAAGTCGGGGTCGGCAATAGCCCACTCCATAGCCTGAAAACCGCCAATAGAGCTACCAATCAGCAACTCAACCCTCTCGATACCCAAGCGCTCGGCCAAGCGACGATGGAGAGCCACCATATCGCGCACCGTAATCATTGGGAAATCGGCACCATAGGCCCTACCCGTTGCGGGATTGAGGCTCACAGGCGAGGTTGTACCATAGGGCGAGCCAAGAAAGCAGGCGCACACCACAAACCACCTCTCGGGGTCGAGAAAGCGTCCCTGCTCAACCGTATGAGGCCACCACTCGGCCACACGACTATCGGCTGTGAGCGCGTGGCAGACCCATATCACGTTGTCCTTCTTGGGCGAGAGAGTGCCGTAGGTGGTATATTCCACCTCCACCGAAGGCAGCACCGCTCCCGATTCGAGCACCAAAGGTTCACTAAAAAACTCTCTCATCGCTCCTACCTACTACTCGTTAGCCCCTGCAAGGCACTTCTCGAAGGCCTGCTCGAAGTCGGCAATAATATCCTCTACATTTTCCAAGCCAGCCGAGATGCGCAACAGAGTTGGGGTTACGCCTGCGGCACGCTGTTCCTCCTCGGAGAGTTGTTTGTGGGTGGTGGAGGCGGGGTGAGTAACCACACTCACCGAATCGCCAATCATAGTCATATTCAACACAAGCCTAAGCGACTCCACAAACCTTACCGTAGTCTCCAAGTTGCCCTTCAAGACCACCGACAACACTCCCGACGAGCCAAAACGAAAATACTTCTGAGCATTGGCATAGGAGGGATGATCCTCAAAACCAACCCACTGCACACTCTCAACCATTGGGTGGGAGCGGAAATACTCGGCCAAACGAGCCGTACTCTCCACCTCGTGGCGAGTACGCAACGCGAGGGTCTGCAAGCCAAGCTGCATCAGGTAGGAGTCGAAGGCCGAGGGCGAACAGCCCAAGTCCCTAAGCGCATCGACACGACACTTAACAATGAATGCCATTGGGCCAAAAGCATCGGCCAAGACCAAGCCGTGATAGCCCTCCGAAGGGCCACTCAGCTCGGGGAACTTGCCATTCTTCCAGTTGTAAGTGCCGGCATCGACAATCACACCTCCCATAGCTGTGCCGTGACCGTTAATCCATTTTGTGGCGCTCTCGACCACAATGTCGGCACCGTGGTCGATGGGACGACAGAGGTAGCCACAAGCACCAAAGGTGTTATCGACAATAAAGGGGATGTCGTAGCGATGGGCCAACTCGGCAAGCGCATCTAAATCGGGCACAGAGCAGGCTGGGTTACTCATCGACTCAACATAGATAGCCTTAGTATTGGCGTCGATAAGTCGCTCGAAAGCCTCCACCGAGTCGTTCTCGGCCCTACGGCAGTCGATACCCATCTTGCGGAAGGTAATCTTAAACTGGTTGAACGTGCCACCATAGAGCAGCGGAGCAGCTACAATGTTGTCGCCAGCCTTGCAGAGCGAAGTCACAACCACCAACTGGGCCGACATACCCGACGAAACAGCAAGCGCACCCACACCACCTTCCAGTGCCGCCACCTTCTCTTCGTAGCCGTTGGAGGTGGGATTCTGCAAGCGAGTGTAGATGTTGCCAAACTCTTTCAGATTGAATAGGTCGGCTGCATAGTCGCAAGTGGGAAACTCGTAGGCAGCAGTTGGGTAGATTGCCACGCCACGCGAACAGGTGTGGTCACGATGGCGACCAGCGTGTATTTGGAGTGTTTCAAAATGTAGTTTCTTTTCCATATCTATATGTTTTTTAGTTACTTACACACATACAACAATCACACAATCCACTAAGAAGAGTGTAATTATTAAAATTTCTTAAAAACTTAGTTAGGTAGATTTAGGTCGGATGTCACACTCGCTGTGACCGAGGGGTGCGTAACCCCACAAGGTTAGATGACGTGCCTAACGGCACATTCGCATTTCCATAACCACACTACAAAAGGCCACCCCAACGAGGGTAGTAGCAAACGAAAATGATATGCTATTGCGAAAGGCCATATTTGAGGAGATTATGTTTTCAACTACAAATTTAGCAATTCCTTCGTGAAAAAACAAATCTTTGTCCAAAAAGAGTTGCATTTCGTCGCTATGGGTGTTTGAGGATGCAGAAAAAAGAGTATCTTTGTAATTGGAAAACTATACACAACAAACTTTCAGTAGAAAAACCTTTAACCTTTGCAATACTCCATCTAGTTATGAAGCAAGACAAAGTATTCGATACCAGCGTCCAGCTCCTCAAATACAACGTTCTGAAAGAGGTAGTTAGGAGCGCTTATGAAGGAACTCTCGACAGAGCCTACATCGACATCCCCAAGAAAATCTCGCCCGGCCCAAAAGCAGAATTGCGCTGCTGCATCTACAAAGAGCGAGCCATCCTCCAAGAGAGGGTACATATGGCTTGCGGTGGCGACAAGAGCAACCCCAATGTTATTGAGGTTATCGACATCGCCTGTGACGAGTGCCCCGCAAAGGGTATCCTCGTTACGCCCGCCTGCCGAGGTTGCATCAGCCACGCCTGCAAGGATGCCTGCCCCAAAGATGCAATTAGCATTGTTGGCAAGCGCTCTGTAATCGACCACGACAAGTGTATCGAGTGTGGCAAGTGTACTCAGGCCTGCCCCTATGGCGCAATCATCAAACTCTCGCGCCCCTGTATGCAGTCGTGCAAGGTTAAGGCTATCAGCATCGACTCCGACCAGAAGGCCAAAATCGACAACGACAAATGTATTATGTGTGGCCAGTGCGTAATTGCCTGCCCCTTTGGTGCTATGACCGACAAGTCGCTGTTGTTGGACATCATCGGTATGCTCCAAAATGCCGAGAAGGAGAACTATAAGGTCTATGCCGTACTCGCTCCCGCCATCATCAGCCAGTGCCGCTATGGTCGCATAGAGCAGGTTGTTACGGCAATCAAGAAGCTCGGCTTCCACGACGTTGTGGAGGTGGCTATGGGTGCCGACATCACCCTCTACAAAGAGGCCCGCGAGTGGAACGAGAAGAAACTCCTGACCACCTCGTGCTGCCCCTCGTTTGTGAGGTTTATTGAGATTAACTTCCCCACCCTCAAACAACACATCTCGCACACCCCTTCGCCTATGATTGAGATTGCACGCCTGATTAAGAAGAGCGAGCCCAATGCGAAGGTTGTGTTTATTGGCCCTTGCGCTGCCAAGAAGATGGAATATACGCTCGAAAAGACAAATGGCGCAATCGACTCGGTTATGTCGTTTGAGGAGTTGCAGGCCTTCTTGGATGCACGCGACATCGAGACCACCGAGCAGGAGGACACCCCTCTGAACAACGCATCGTTCTATGGCCGTATTTTCGCCAAGGCCGGTGGCATTGTTCAGGGTCTGCTGGACTTGGCTTTGGAGAGTGGTTACGAGGGGCTTAAACCTGTATATATGAGCGGTATAGACGAGTGCCGTTTGAACTTGGCGAAGCTGAAAGTTGGCAAGAGCGAGTTCAACTTCTTTGAGGGTATGATATGCGAGGGTGGCTGCTTGAATGGCCCTCTGTGTATCAACCACGGCCCACGCAACGTTTCCGACGTGGATAAGTATGGCGAAGAGGCCACCGAGAAGAGCATCGACGCCTCGGTTAGGTACTGGAAAACCGTCACCGGCGAGGAGTAAAGCTCCGACAAAATCATACAAGTAACAACTCGGGTATCAGTCAAGACGATACCCGAGTTTTTTTTCAATTCAAAATTCAAAATTCAAAATTCAAAATTATTTAGGGAGGTTAGGGAATTTAAGGAGTTTAGGGAGCGTAGAGATAGGGGCTATATGCCCCATAAGCCCTATATGTCCAACTCGTCTTGCCACGACTGCCATAAGGCAGGCGGTTGGCATCTACCGCTCTGAGCAGTCAGCAGTCAGCAGTCAGCAGTCAGCAGTCAGCTCTGCGCCTTCGGCGCAAAACAGACCTCTCCCCTGCTTCGCAGACCCTCCCCTAACTTAGGGGAGGAGTGGTCGTGGGGCGAAAGACGCCCTTGTGACCCTTGTGACCCTTGCCACCCCTGTAAAAAAACTCGGGTATCTTTTTTAATACCCGAGTTTTATATTTCAGCCTTAGGTCGTTAGACTTTCGACGTTAGACGTTAGACACACAGCCAAAGGCTGTGATTTGTGGAGGGATTTTTGCGCCAAACAAGAAGGTGGCTCCGCAGTTTACTTGGCGTAAATGAGGAAGCCACCTATCGCAGTTTGGTGCAAAAAGCACCCACAAGGCACAGCCGTTTACTGTTTAACCTCTATTCTATTATGCAACGCGTGGGCTATGGTAAGTTCGTTGGCATACTCAATCTCGTCGCCAACGCCAATGCCTCGGGCTATCTTCGTCACCTTCAAGCCCTCAAACTGAGCCAAGCGACGCATAATATAAAATAAGGTAGTCTCGCCCTCAACCGTAGCTCCTATGGCTAAAATGACCTCACGAATCTCGCCTCGGGCAATGTTATCTATCAGCAGGTCAATCTTCAAGTCGCTTGGCCCGATGCCCTGCATTGGCGAAATCACACCGCCCAAGACGTGGTAGAGGCCATTGTACTGGCGCGTATTCTCAATAGACATAACATCGCCCACCTGCTCCACCACGCACACTGTTGTGCGGTCGCGGTTGGGGTCGGCACAGATGGGGCATATTTCATTGTCGGTCAGGTTGTTGCATCGGGCGCAGAAGCGCACATCGCGACGGAATCGCACAAGTGCTTCGGCAAGGCTATCGACCTCCTCGGGCTCTTCGCTAAGGAGGTGGAGGGCAAGGCGCAGGGCTGTACGACGACCCACCGAGGGTAGTTTAGACAGTTCAACTACGGCATCATTAAGCAACTTAGACATATCTCTTTGTGGATTTACATAGAGTTAAATCACCTCAATGGAGGTGGTGCGAATCCAACCCTCGTTGCCGTCGGCAATACGTATCTCAGTCCATTCGCCAAAGCTATCGAGCACCTCGACCTTAGTGCCCTCGTGGAGTATGAAGAGGTCTTTGCTGGTGCGCTCGGGCGAAGCCTTAACCACTGCTGCCGAGGAGAGCACCACAGCCTCATCCTCTGCCAACAGGCGGCCACGAGCACTTGCGCCAAAGCTGAGCGAGCCCACCAGAGCCACCAAAGCTACCAGAGCCACTACAAAGCCACACTTTCTGATGCGCCTACTTGCCGAGAGCAGATAGAACAACACCGCTGCAAGCATAGCTCCCAAAGCCACAAGTGACAAGACACCCCAACCATCGGCACTCATCATACGTGAGGCCACGCCAATCCATCTACTGGGTGCAAACTCGGGCACTTGCTCGATGCGATCCTTGACGAAGCTCTCCGCATAGGCCAAGTTGTAGGCTGCATCCTTATTGGAGGGGTCGAGCCTCAGGGCGCGGTGGTAGTTTAGGATAGCCTCGCCCGTCTTGCCTGCCTTGAAGTAAGCACCGGCAAGGTTGTAGTAGAGGGGAGCACTCTCCCACCCCTCGTTCACAATGGAGTCGTAGGTGGCAACAGCGCCATTGTAGTCGCCTGCCGAGTAGAGTGTTGAGCCACGTTGCCAGAGTTCTTTCACATCAAGCTCGGTAGGCTCGGCAGCCGCCGCAGCCCCAGCAAACAACAGGGTCGATAAAATGGTTATGATGATTCGTTTCATACCTCTTTCGCAAATGATTTATTCTCACAACTACTTATTTATGACTGCCTCCAAGCGCGAGATGAGCTCCACGCCCCTGAGGTAGCTGTCCTGCAAGAGTCCGCTACCCGAGGGTGCATACTGAGCATACTCGCAGTCGCCAATCAGCGCCACATAGCTCTCAATATCCTCACTTCCGACACCTTTGCGTGCCAAGCGCTCGCGGATATTCTCTTTTGTCAGGTCGGCCACAGGGATGTTGAGTTTGTCGGCCAAGTAGCCCCACAATCCTCTAAGCATCTCCTCGTAGAAGCCACGTCTATTCTCCTCCTTCATATACTTCTCGGCAGCACGGAAGCGAGCCAGCGCAACCTTATTGGCTCTCTTGCCTTTGAGCATAGCCTGATTGCGCATCTCTTTCAGGCGACGCGAGAGCCACACTAACAACAACACAAAGAGCACAATCATAAGTGCCACAATGAGGAAGTAGTTGCCGCTGAAAAGGAATACACCTCCTGCACGACGCAAGCCCGAGTCGCCCAAGTGGATAAACCTAATGTCGCTACCGAGGAAGCGTATAGACTCTTTGTCGATGCCGCTCACAACCGTAGCATTGGGCATACCGCTTGTAGCCGTACTATCGGGGGTGACGTGGATGGCATACTCGGGAGCGGTGAGGGTCACATACTTCTGCAATCGGGGATTGAAGTAGGTAAATTCGAGCGCAGGGATGAAGAAGTCGCCCTCGGCACGGGCAATCATTGGGTATTCAAACTGGCGGTAACCGCTCACACCACGAGCTGTCGATTGGATGCTCTCGGTGCTCCTGACACTATACTGCTCAAACGACGAGGGGAGTGCAATCTGCGGAGCTTGTATCATAGAGAGGTTGCCCTCGCCCGAGATTTTCACAACATAGCTCACAGCACTATTGGCCTCAATCTCGTCGGCAGGCGGGGTGACATTCATCTCAAACGTACCCACAGCACCACTGAAACTCGAAGGAGCACCCTCGGGCAATGCCTTCACATTCAGAGTAATTTCGCGCGAGCGTATTGTGCGACGCACCTCCTGCACCTGTGGCACATCGAAAAACTCGGCAAAGGGGTCACGTGCCCTGCGAGGATTCTTCACCTGCAACCTTGCCACAATCGACATTTCCAAAGGCTCAACCTTCATCTGGCCACTATGCTGTGGAAAAATCAGATACTCCGCAATGGGGCAAGCATCGTAGAGTTTGCCCTCGTACTCCTCCCTAATCCAGCGGTTGCTATCGACATTGAGCCTCTGAGTCCAGAAGCCTGCAAAGGAGGGCATCTTCTGACCCTCGGCATTCATAGCCACACGGGTGTAGAGTTTATAGGTAACAAGTATGGGTTGTCCCTTATAGACATTTGTCCTATCGACAGAGGCCACAATAAGCACATCGTCGTCGGCCAACGTAGCCACATTGCTCTGTTGCTGGCCACGACCCGACTGCTCGCCACCACCCTCAGATGGTTCCGACGAGGTGCGTTCCTTAACGGCTTTGAGCGTAATCGTTGGGGTGCTATACTCCTTGCCATCGGCCTTGACACTGGCCGCGCCAATGGTATATTCGCCCTCGCTAGCACACATAAGCACATAGCTATATGTGTGATTGACCGTCTGGCTCATTGTGCCATTTATAAACTGCACACTGCTACTCTTCGACGTAGAAGGGCCGGCCAAAACATCGAAGCCCTCGAAACTGGGAGCAACAAAATTCTTGGGTGTAGCATTGATGGAGAACTCCACACCAAAGGGCTGACCTACGGCCACAACCCTCGGTACGTTCACCTCAAAGGATACCTCCTCGCAGTGGGCAGTAAAGACAAATGCCACAAGAGCAACTATCGACAGAAATAATTTTTTCATCCTCAAACTGTTGTTGTTTGATAAAACTTAACGTGAGTTTTGCGGAAATACCGCAACCGTAACTCACACTCCTCTGCACTTCACAACGGGGCTGCCCCACTACCAAAGCAGGGCAGCCTCGCTACAAAAACGTATTTTCAACACTTTTAGTGTTTGAATTCAGCAAAAAAGTCGTTGCCCTTATCATCTACAATGATAAATGCAGGGAAGTTCTCAACGTAAATCTTCCTAACGGCCTCCATACCCAACTCGGGGAAATCGACCACCTCAACGCTCTTGATACTCTGCTTAGCCAAAATAGCTGCAGGGCCACCAATAGAGCCGAGGTAGAAACCTCCGTGCTTCTGGCAAGCATCCGTAACCTCCTGCGAGCGGTTGCCCTTAGCCACCATAACCATAGAGCCACCCACACTCTGGAACAAATCAACATAGGAGTCCATACGACCTGCGGTGGTAGGGCCAAAGCTACCCGATGCCATACCGGCAGGGGTCTTTGCAGGGCCTGCATAATAGACGGGGTGCTTCTTGAAGTATTCGGGCATAGGCTTACCCTCGTCGAGCATCTGTTTGATGCGTGCGTGGGCAATATCGCGTGCCACAATGAGCGTACCTTTCAGGTTAAGGCGGGTCTTAACAGGATATTTCGAGAGGGTCTCGCGCACTTTGTCCATACCCTCGTCAAGGTCAATCTCCACTGCGGGAGCCATCTGAGGAGCTGTGGTGGGCATAAAGCGTGCGGGATTCTTCTCCAACTTCTCAATCCACAAGCCCTGCTCGTTGATTTTGGCCTTAATGTTGCGGTCTGCCGAGCAGCTCACACCAATACCTACGGGACACGAAGCAGCGTGGCGGGGCATACGAATAACCCTCACGTCGTGTACGAAATACTTGCCACCAAACTGAGCGCCAATACCACTCTTACGGCAAATATCCAGCACCTTCTCCTCCCACTCCAAGTCGCGGAAGGCACGGCCACCGTCGTTGCCACTGGTGGGCAGGTTGTCGAAGTAACCAGCCGAAGCCTTCTTCACTGCTGTCAGATTGGCCTCAGCCGAAGTACCACCCACAACGAAGGCGAGGTGATAGGGAGGACAAGCCGAAGTGCCGAGGTCTTTGATATGCTCAGCTATGAAAGCCGTAAGCGATTTCTCGTTAAGAAGCGCCTTGGTCTGCTGATAGAGGAAGGTCTTGTTGGCCGAGCCACCACCCTTAGTGATGAACAAGAATTTATATTCGTTGCCGGGCTCGGAGTAGATGTCAATCTGTGCGGGGAGGTTGTTGCCGCTATTGTGCTCGTCGGTCATAGTGATAGGCACTACCTGCGAGTAGCGGAGGTTGCGCTCGGCATAGGTTTCGTAAACACCACGCGAGATATACTCGGCATCATCTACGCCAGTCCATACGTTCTCGCCCTTCTTACCAATGGCAATAGCCGTACCCGTATCCTGACAGGTGGGCAACTGACCCTCGGCTGCAACTACTTGGTTGGCAAGCATTGTGTGGGCTACAAACTTATCGTTGTCGGTAGCTTCGGGGTCGGCAAGGATGTTGGCGAGCTTCTGCAAGTGCGACGCACGCAGATAGAACGACACGTCGGAATAGGCCCTCTTGGCCAGCAGAGCCAAACCCTCGGGCTCAACTTTGAGGATGCGACGGCCCTCAAACTCAACTACGCTAACATAGTCTTTCGACACGAGTTCGTACTCGGTGGTATCCTCACCGTGCTCGAACATAGGCTGATACTTAAATTCGCTCATAAATAATGAATTGGTTTTATAGTGTTATTATAGTTCTGCGTAACTTGAACATACAAAGGTAAGGTATTTTTCACAAAAAAATAACACTAAACATACCTCTTATTCCAAAAAAACCATTTATATTTGTAAAAATTTTTAATAATTAACCATTTGGCCTTGCGGCAAACCCGCCGCAAAGAGGCCCGAAACAGGTAGGCAAACAGGTTTATAAACATCAATAAATTTTATTCTATTATGGTATCTTACAAAGACTTAGGCTTGGTAAACACTCGCGAGATGTTTGCAAAAGCTATCAAAGGCGGCTATGCAATCCCCGCCTACAACTTCAACAATATGGAGCAGCTTCAAGCTATCATCGCTGCTTGCGTTGAGACCTCCTCGCCCGTAATTCTTCAAGTTTCGGCAGGTGCTCGCAAGTATGCCAACCAGACTCTGCTCCGCTATATGGCTCAGGGTGCTGTTGAGTATGCAAAAGAGCTTGGCAAAAACATTCCTATCGCTCTCCACCTCGACCACGGTAGCAGCTTCGAGATTTGCAAATCGTGTATCGATATGGGCTTTTCGAGCGTTATGATTGACGGTAGCCACCTCCCCTACGAGGAGAACGTTGCTCTGACCAAGAAAGTTGTTGAGTATGCACACCAGTTCGATGTTACCGTAGAGGGCGAGCTTGGCGTATTGGCAGGTATTGAGGATGAGGTTTGCGCTGAGCACCACACCTACACCGACCCCAACGACGTTATCGACTTCGTTGAGAAAACCGGCGTTGATTCGTTGGCTATCTCGATTGGTACTTCGCACGGTGCAAACAAATTCAAACCCGAGCAGTGCGAGCGCAACGAGAATGGTATCCTCGTTCCCCCACCACTCCGTTTCGACATCCTCAAAGAGATTGAGGAGCGCATCCCCGGCTTCCCCATCGTTCTCCACGGTTCGAGCTCCGTACCTCAGGACAAAGTGGCTATCATCAACACCTATGGTGGCGCATTGAAAGATGCAGTAGGTATTCCCGAGGAGCAGCTCCGCACCGCAGCTAAGAGCGCTGTTTGCAAAATCAACATCGACTCCGACGGTCGTTTGGCTATGACCGCTGCTGTACGCGAGGTATTTGCTAAGAATCCTGCCGAGTTTGACCCCCGCAAATACTTGGGTCCCGCTCGCGACGCTCTGAAAGAGCTCTATATGGCCAAGAACATCAATGTTCTCGGTAGCGCAGGCAAAGTAGAGTAATCTGCTCTAAGCCAACAAGAAAGCCGACCTTTGCGGGTCGGCTTTTTGTTTACCATTATCCTTTCTGGCGCCCCAACCTAAGAGCCTCGTTGCACCTCCAAACCATAGCGCAGTCGGCCACCCTCATTGTAGCGCAAGCGACGGATGGTGTCGGCTCGGATAGTTAGCTCGGGCTCAGAAAGCCCCTGCTGACGGAGCGAAAGGCGGGCTGCAAGTCCCCAGTCGGTGTGGGGCGAATTTTGGTTGGAGATGAAGTTGCCAAGCGAGTAGAATACTCCGCCAACACTCCTTCCTTCGGCATCGAGCCACACCTCATAGGGTTGGGCAACGTGGGGGTGAGAGCCAACAACAACATCCACTCCTGCACCTCGCATCCACTCGGCCAAACGACGTTGTTCCTCGTTGGGCCTAAGGGCATATTCCACGCCCCAATGCACCAGCACAACCACACAATCGACCCTCTGGCGCACACTCTCAATATGGCGACGCATTGTGGTAGTATCCAGCAAGTTAAGCTCCACACCCGCAGGCACAGGCCCATTTGCGCCATAGGTATAGGCAAGCAGTGCCACATCGAAATCGCCCACACGACACACCAGCGGCTCGGTGCGTCCCGCAGCATAGCGCTCGGCCCTCGCGCCAACATAATCAATCCCTGCATTGTCGAGTGCAGCCACCGTAGATAGCAGGCCACCAACGCCTCTATCGGCAGAGTGGTTGTTGGCTATCGTCACGCAGTCGAAACCGCTCCTATGCATATCGTGCGCAAGTTCCTCGGGCGTAGTGAAAGTTGGGTAGCCACCATAGGGCGGACGGGGCGAAAGGGTGGTTTCCAAGTTGCCCACAACATAGTCGGCCTCGGCAAAAAGCCCTCCAACCCCCTCGAAGTGAGGGCCAAAGTCGTAGTGTTCATACCCCTCTCTTGCGGCATCGACCTGAGGCAGATGAGCCATAATGTCGCCCACAACAATGAGTTCTCCCTTGCGGAGCACCTTATCCTCGGTCAGTACCACATCCTCTTGTGGCAGTAGCGCACACGAAGGCTCGCCAAGAGGCCTAAATCCCTTAGCAGTAACCCACAGAGCCGCCACAGCCCAAAGAGTGAAAAAGGTGTATATCAACCCATTCCGCATTACCTATATTATTCCAAGCCTTTGTCGGTTTGTCGTTAGGCATTTGACGTTTGACGTTAGACATTAGACGTTAGACACAAGAAAAGGGTGCTCCGATGAAGCACCCTCTTCTGTGGTTTTCAGCTCTACCAAGCAAACAGAGGATAGTCGGCCATAAGAGCATTTACATCGCGGCGAACAGCTGCAATGTTCTCCTCGTTCTCGTGGTCGGAGAGTACGCGGTCGATAAGCTCAACGATGTAGTCCATCTTATCCTCCTTCAAGCCACGAGTAGTGATGGCAGGAGTACCGAAGCGCAAGCCCGAAGTCTGGAAGGGCGAGCGGCTATCGAAGGGTACCATATTCTTATTGGTAGTGATGTCGGCAGCAACCAGCACCTTCTCGGCAACCTTACCTGTAAGCTCGGGGAACTTGGTGCGCAAGTCGATGAGCATAAGGTGGTTCTCGGTCTTGCCCGAAACAACCTTGTAGCCACGACGCGAGAAAGCCTCGGCCATAGCAGCTGCGTTCTTCTGCACCTGCTTCTGATACTCCACATAGGAGGGGTCGAGAGCCTCGCCAAAGGCCACAGCCTTAGCTGCAATAACGTGTTCCAGAGGGCCACCCTGAATACCCGGGAATACGGCCGAGTTGAGCACAGCCGACATCTTCTTTACGACACCTTTGGGAGTGGTAAGACCCCAAGGATTGTCGAAGTCCTGACCCATAAGGATGATACCACCACGAGGGCCACGAAGGGTTTTGTGGGTGGTAGAAGTAACAATGTGCGCATACTTAACGGGGTTCTCCAACAGACCTGCGGCAATCAGACCTGCGGTGTGGGCCATATCGACAAGCAAAATTGCACCAACCTTGTCGGCAATCTCCCTCATACGTTTGTAGTCCCACTCGCGCGAGTAGGCCGAAGCACCACCAATGATAAGTTTGGGGCGGTGTTCGAGAGCCAAAGCCTCCATCTGGTCATAATCAACTGTGCCGGTCTCGGGGTTGAGCTGGTAGCCCACAGCCTTGTAGTTCACGCCCGACATATTAACAGGCGAACCGTGCGAGAGGTGGCCACCGTGTGCAAGGTCAAGACCCATAAAGGTGTCGCCCACCTTCAAACAAGCAAAAAATACTGCCATATTGGCCTGAGCTCCACTGTGGGGCTGAACGTTGGCATACTCTGCACCGTAGAGTTTTTTGAGTCTTTCCTGAGCCAGCAACTCCACCTTATCAACAACCTCGCAACCACCATAGTAACGCGCTGCGGGATAGCCCTCGGCATATTTATTGGTAAGAATAGAGCCCATAGCCTGCATAACTTGGTCGCTCACATAGTTCTCCGATGCGATAAGTTCCAGTCCGTTGGTCTGACGTGCGCGCTCCTGGGCAATCAGCTCGAAAATTTCGTTGTCGTGTTTCATTGTTTAGTTTAGTTTTAAGTATAGTTCTCTGTTCAATGAATAATCAATAGATTCACAAAATTAACTATTTTTTCGTTCCGTGCTCACTTTTGACAAAATAAATTTACTATCTTTGAAAAACTTTTCACCAAAAAACCATTTGACAAACTATGGGACTTTTAGAAGGTAAGGTAGCCCTCATTACAGGCGCAACACGCGGCATAGGCCGAGCCATTGCCGTCAAATACGCATCCGAGGGTGCCGACATTGCATTCACTTTTCTCTCCTCGGCTGGCGCTGCCGACGAGTTGGTGGCAGAGCTCGAAGCTCTCGGCGTTAGAGCCGTAGGCTACCGCTCCGATGCAGCCTCCTACGAAGAGGCTCACTCGTTGGCTACGGAGGTAAACAAAACTTTCGGCCACATCGACATTCTCGTTCACAACGCCGGCATCACACGCGATACACTGCTGATGCGTATGAGCGAAGAGATGTGGGACACCGTTATAGACACCAACCTCAAATCGGCATTCAACATCACCCACGCCGTAGCCCCCATTATGGCCCGTCAGCGTAGCGGCTCTATCGTCTATATGAGCTCGGTTGTGGGCATTGGCGGCAACGCAGGACAAGCCAACTACGCAGCCTCGAAGGCAGGCCTTATAGCCCTTGCTAAGTCGGTGGCCAAAGAGTTTGGCGCACGCGGTGTGAGAGCCAACTGCATAGCCCCCGGATTTATTCAAACCGATATGACCGCCGTACTGAGCGAGGAGATTCGCGCCTCGTTTGTGGAGAACATCTCGCTCCGACGTGCCGGCACACCCGAGGATGTGGCAGGCGTGGCACTATTTTTGGGCAGTTCACTCTCGGCCTACGTTACCGGCCAAACCATCCCCTGCTGTGGCGGACTGAAAGGCTAAGGCGAGGGAGTTTCGGAATTATTAGGGAACTGAGGGAGTTTAAGGAATTTAAGGAGATTAGGGCCTATAAGCCCTATATGGCCCATAGGTTATGAGCCCTTAAAGCCCTTAAAGCCCTTAAAGCCTTAGGACTTTTGACGTTAGACCTTAGACGTTAGACATTAGACAATAAAAAGAAGAGAGTACGATTTGTGGAGGGTTTTCAAGGCTTGGTTTGGCTTTGACACCGCAGTTTGCTTAGGCAAATGAGGATGGCAAAGACAAAGCGTAACACAGAAAACACCCTCAAAGCACAGCCGTACTTACAATAGAACCAACAACCTAATAATCTCAGAGAGAACTCGGCTGGGATTTGTGAGATGAATGCAAGGCTTGCGAAGCTGAGCAAACCGCAGTTTACTCAGGGTAAATGAGGATTTGCTAAGCAAGCGTAACGAAGAAAACACCGACAAAGCGCGCTCGCAAAGCACAGCCGTACTTACAACAGAACCAACAACAAATTATCTCAAAGAGAACTCGGCTGGGATTTGTGGAGGGTTTTCAAGGCTTGGTTTGGCTTTGACACCGCAGTTTGCTTAGGCAAATGAGGATGGCAAAGACAAAGCGTAACACAGAAAACACCCTCAAAGCACAGCCGTACATACAATAGAACCAATAACCTAACAAAGAATAAATTTATTATGGCATCAATTAAAGGCACACTAACCGAGCAGAACTTGCTCAAAGCATTTGCGGGCGAAAGTCAGGCTCGCAGTCGTTACACTTTCTTCGCTTCGCAGGCCAAAAAAGAGGGCTTCGAACAAATTGCAGCCATCTTTATGGAGACTGCCGAGCAGGAGAAAGAACACGCAAAACGTTTCTTCAAATTCCTCGAAGGTGGTATGGTTGAGATTACAGCCAGCTACCCAGCAGGCGTGATTGGCGACACCGCAGCCAACCTCGAAGCTGCCGCCGCAGGCGAGCACGAGGAGTGGGCCGACCTCTACCCCGAATTTGCTGCCGTAGCCGACGAGGAGGGCTTCCCCGCTGTGGCTGCTGCTTTCCGCAACATTGCAAAGGTTGAGGCCTACCACGAGCAGCGCTACCGCTCGCTCTACGCGCGCGTTTCCGAGGGTGAGGTATTCCTCCGCAAAGACGAGATTACTTGGCAGTGCCGCAACTGCGGTTTCATCTACGTTGGCAAAGAGGCCCCCAAAGCCTGCCCCGCCTGCCTGCATCCACAGTCTTACTTCGAGCCTTTGAAGGACAACTTCTAGCCAAAAGTCAGCACATTACCCATAGGCGTAGGGTTAAATACCTTACGCCTGTGGCTGCTGTGCAGTACTTTTACATTCCCCCTAAATCCCCCTTTGACAAAGGGGGACTTGGCGGCTACGCCGTAGGTCTTACTTCGAGCCTTTGAAGGACAACTTCTAGCCAAAAGTCAGCACACTACCCATAGGCGTAGGGTTAAAATACCTTACGCCTGTGGCTTTATATACTTTTTACCATAAAGACCTCCACTCAACCCGAGCGGAGGTCTTTATGTCCTAAACCTCAACCTTCGCAGAATCTAATATATACGTGAGTTTCGCGATTTGCTCACAATTGTGGTTACAGAGAATCAACAACTTACATTGCGCTAAATTCGCGTTAGCTCACGTTAAAATATAATTCCCCATCCTCGCAACCAACATTTTATATTACATTTCAACAATTGACACAAACTGTCAAAAAGGGACATTACTTTTGCAAAAAATATAACTATAAGAGTTTTTACGGGAAATTCCACAGCACAGAAAGGAGTAGTCATCATATCCGACAACAAAAAACCCTCACCGAAGCGAGGGTGTAGGTACAAAGACCTGCGGCATATAGCCTTATTGTGGTAAGATGTAGAATTTCTTACAGCACAAAGATAATGATTTCCAACTAAATTTCAAATTATTTTGTAACTTTGTTTGCATAAACACATAACACAGTTCACTACTATGACCAAAATTTTAGGCCTTGATTTAGGAACCAACTCCATCGGTTGGGCGCTCACAGAACAAACAGACAACACTTTTACCCTGCTTGATAAGGGTGTGGACATTTTCCAAGAGGGGGTTGCTCGTACAAAATCGGGCGAAGAACCAATGGTGAAAACTCGCACCGATGCCCGTGCTCTGCGTCGCCACTATTTTCGTCGCAGATTGCGCAAGATAGAGTTGCTGAAAGTGTTGGTCGAAAACGATATGTGTCCCTACCTCTCCACCGAAGAGTTGGATAGGTGGCGTTATGACAAACGCTATCCTACAAACGAAGAGTTCTTGGCTTGGCAACGCACCGATGATAACTCCGACAAAAATCCTTATCACGACCGCTACATTGCATTAACCGAGAGGTTGGACTTAACCATTAAGGCCAACCGACACATACTCGGTCGCGCTCTATATCATTTGGCTCAGCGCCGAGGCTTCCTTTCGAACCGAAAAGACCAATCTTCTAACGACGACGGCAAAGTTAAAGGAGGTATTAGCAAGCTAACGAAAGAAATGGAGAGTGAGGGATGCGAATACCTCGGTGAGTTCTACTACAAATTGTATGCTGAGGGTCAGAAAATCCGTACAAGCGATGGGTATGGCTATGCAGGTCGCATCATTCACTACGAAAAAGAGTTTGATGCAATATGCCAAAGGCAACAACTATCCGACGAATTGACAGGGGCTTTACATCGTGCCATATTCTTTCAGCGCCCGCTCAAATCACAAAAGGGCTTGGTGGGAGGTTGCACCTTCGAGAGAGGTAAGGCTCGTTGTCCTATTTCGCACCCACGATTTGAAGAGTATAGAATGTGGTCTTTCATCAACAACATAAGGATAAAGGGCCCATACGATGCAGAACTGAGATGGTTGTCTGCAGAAGAGCTGCAACTAATAGAACCCCTATTCTATCGCAAGAAAGAGCATTTCGATTTTGAGGATATTGCCAAGAAGATAGCAGGTGGCAAAAAGGGAAACTACGCCCACATATCCGACAAGGTGGATGCGGCATATAAGTTCAACTTCAAGATGTCGCACACAGTGTCGGGCTGTCCTGTAACGGCCTACTTGCGAGGTATTTTTGGCGAGGATTGGCTTTCCACAATGTGTAGTCTCTATCTGAAAGGCGAGGGCAAAACTCCCGACCAAATACTGGGCGACGTATGGCACGTTTTGTTTTCGTTTGATGATGAAGACAAGTTGAGCGAGTGGGCGAAAACCAATCTACAATTGACCGAGGAGCAGGCCAAAGAGTTTGTGAAAATTCCTATCAAGCAAGGCTATGCTTCATTGAGCCTTTGCGCCATCAACAAGATATTGCCTTGGCTGCGTGAGGGCTATCGTTACGACGAGGCTGTATTTCTTGCCAATTTAGAAAAGGTAGTTCCAACGGAGGTGTGGAGCAACCCCAACAAGCGCAGACACATTGTGGATAGCGTGGCTGATGCGGTTGCCAACTTCACTCCCACAAGACCAGACGAAACCAAAGAGGATGCCATCCGTTCCTCCTTGTTGGATTGTGGTCTCTACGGCGACGAACTGCGTATGGACAGGTTATACCATCCATCTAAGGTAGAATACTTCAAAGACGCACAGCCCAACTCAGAGGGACTTGCGTTGTTGGGCTCACCTCGCACCTCTTCGGTGCGTAACCCTATGGCTATGCGTGCATTGTTCCGCCTGCGTGCATTGCTCAATCAATTGCTCAAAGAGGGTAAAATTGACTCTAAAACCAAGATAAACATTGAATTTGCGCGTAGTCTGAATGACTCGAATATGCGAGCCGCCATTGAGCAGTATCAACGCGATAACGAAAAACAACGCCTGGGTTATGCTGATGAAATTCGCAAGCTATATAAAGCTGAGACCGGAATAGATATTGAGCCTACCGAAGACGACATACTAAAATATCAGTTGTGGATAGAGCAAGAAAAGATATGCCTCTATACGGGCAAGACGATACCTATCTCGGAGTTTATTGGCGCCGACCCTAAGTATGACATCGAGCACACTGTGCCACGCTCGCGCGGTGGCGACAACTCGCAGGCCAATAAAACGTTGTGTCAGAGCGACTACAACCGTCACATCAAACGCGAAAAATTACCTACCCAGCTCGCCGAACACGCTCAGATTATGGCTCGCATAGATAATCTCGGCTGGGAAAATGAGATAGAGAAGTTGGAAAAACTGATTGAGGCTTATGCACGCAAGTCCAAAACTGCTACCACAAAAAAGACTAAGGACGAGGCCATCCAAAAACGACACTACTATCGTATGAAGCTAAATTATCTGCGTGATAAACTCTTGCGTTTTACAATGACCGAAGTGCCCGAGGGTTTTAGCAAACGTCAGGGTGTGGACATAGGTATCATTGGCAGATATGCCAAGATGTATCTCGAAACAGTTTTCGAAAGGGTCTATACCGTCAAGGGTGCTACCACCGCCGACTTCCGTAAGATGTGGGGATTGCAAGAGGAGTACACTCGTAAGGAGCGCATCAACCACGTTCATCATTGCATCGATGCCATAACTATTGCTTGCATTGATGCTGGCACGTATGCCAAGTGGGCGCAATTTCAGCGCGACACAGAGCGTTACTATTGGCATCGCGACCTACGCCCCGTTGTGGAGAAGCCGTGGCCTACATTTACCGAGGATGTGAAAGCTGTGGCCGAAGAATTACTTATCTCACACCACACCCCAAGCAATATGCCCAAGCACAGCCGTAAGAAGTTGCGCATTAGGGGCAAGATTCAGTATAATGAAAATGGCGAGGTTAAATACATTCAGGGCGACACCGCTCGTGGAATATTGCACCAGCAGACTTTCTATGGTGCGATTCTGCGTGACGACGAGGTAAAATATGTTGTTCGCAAAAATCTTAGCGACCTCAACACAATGGCCGATGTTGACAAGATTGTCGATGATGCTGTGCGCGAGTGTGTAAAAAGAGCTATCGAGGAAAAGGGTTTCAAGGAAGCAATAAGCAACCCCATCTTGTTCAACCCCGCAAAGGGAGTATATATTAAGAAGGTAAGGATTTATGCTTCGAAAGTCACATCACCCATCCACCTCAAACCCCACCGCGACCAATCGCGTCACGCCCACAAACAACACTACCACGTTGCCAACGAAAGCAACTATTGTATGGCAATCTACGAGGGCGAGGTAAAGGGCAAGACCAAGCGCACCTTTGAGCTTGTAAACAACCTCGAAGCGGCTCTCTTCTACAATGGCAAGAGCGACAACGAAACACTCGTACCTCAGATTAAAGACAGCCTACCACTGAAATACCTCCTCCGCATAGGTACAATGGTGCTATTTTACGAAAAGAGCCCCGAAGAGTTCTATGAATGTACCAAAGCCGACCTTGTGAAGAGGTTGTATAAGGTGACGGGGATGAGTGAGCAGGTGGTTTCTGGCAAATATCACTATGGCATATTCACATTGAAACATCACCAAGAGGCGCGACCCGCGGGAGATTTGAAAGCCAAGGGAGGTGAGTACAAAATAGGTGAATCATACCGTCCAGTTATAGGCATAAAACACACCCAATTTAACGCTATTGTCGAGGGCTACGATTTCGAACTGACGGTAACAGGAGAGATAAAGTTCAAACATAAATTTTAACCACTATGCTTAAAAGAACTCTATTCTTTTCCACTCCGCTCGATTTGAGCCTCAGAAACAACCAACTCGTTGTTTCTACTCGCCAAATGCCCGAGGAGAAAAATAGTGTCCCCATTGAGGACATTGGCTTTGTGGTGCTCGAAAATCAGCAGATAAACATCACCCTGCCCCTGCTCAATGCCCTCTCGGACAACAATGTAGCAGTAATTATCTGTGGCGATAATTTTATGCCCAATGCAATGCTCCTCAATCTCGACAGCAACAGGATTCAAGGCGAGGTATATAGAGCACAGATAGAGGCAAGCGAGCCACTCAAAAAGGGACTATGGAAACAGATTGTTGAGGCCAAAATACGCAATCAAGCTGCACTACTCAACAAGTTGGGGAAGGATGGCGACAAACTGAAACCCTACTACTCCAATGTAAAAAGTGGCGACAGCGACAACCGCGAGGGTATTGCAGCCAAGGTCTATTGGAGTGAACTTTTCGGCGAAGAGTTCATACGCTCGCGCGAAGGCTCATCGCCCAACAACTTGCTCAACTACGGCTACACCCTTCTTAGAGCAGCAGTAGCTCGTGCCCTGATGGGTTCTGGATTGTTCCCCGCTTTTGGCGTTTTTCATCGCAATCGTTACAATGCCTTCCCTTTGGCCGACGACATTATGGAGCCCTACCGCCCTTTTGTGGACGAGATAGTCTTCGACCTCTACGCCAATGGCGAGCGAGAATTGACCAAGCAAGTCAAGGCCGATCTCATACACCTGCTCTACACCGACACTCGATTTGACAAACTTTTGCGCCCATTGGAGGTAGGTCTTACATTCACAACTGCTTCACTTGCAAAATGTTTTGCGGGCAAAGCAAAGAGATTGTCCTACCCATTATTGGAATAGATTATGTCTGATATACGCCTAAATGCCTATCATATTATGTGGCTATTTGTCTTTTTCGACTTGCCGACCAATACAAAAAAGGAGCGTCGAGATGCGGCTCAGTTTCGCAAAGCCTTAGAGAAGGACGGTTTCTCGATGATGCAGTATTCGGTCTATATACGTCATTGCCCCTCCAAAGAGAATATGAATGTTCATATAGCGAGGGTTAAGGCCTCTATGCCACCATCTGGAATGACAAGCATTCTAAGCGTGACAGACAAACAGTTTGGTGAAATACAAAATTTTTGGGGGAAGGTCGAGCAAGCAAGGCTCACCACACCTCAACAATTGGAATTTTTTTAGTATATCTAAAGCCTTTTTAAGCGACTTTTTGTATATTTGCAGAGGTAAGAAATCAAAAACTAACATCAAACCCACTTCGCCGACTAATCAAAACCCATTTTGTACGCCATTATACGGCCGTAACTTCTTGGTAATTAGCGGAGAAAAATACCGGCGTTGTGGTTTGATGTAGAAATCTAATAAGGAACAACGATTTTGGCAATATGTGTTCTATGGTCGTTGTTGTGGTTTGATGTAGAAATCTAATAAGGAACAACCTCACCTTGGCTCGGTGTTTTCCCAAGCAAGTTGTGGTTTGATGTAGAAATCTAATAAGGAACAACGCTCGCGCCGTTCTCGTTGTAGAGTTTTGCGTTGTGGTTTGATGTAGAAATCTAATAAGGAACAACATGTCGTTTGCCGCATTGATAAAGAGCATGTTGTGGTTTGATGTAGAAATCTAATAAGGAACAACATACTGCTCTAAAAGCCCTAAACGAAATTGGTTGTGGTTTGATGTAGAAATCTAATAAGGAACAACTTAGTGGAGCGGCATCCCTGCCTGCGGTTAGTTGTGGTTTGATGTAGAAATCTAATAAGGAACAACTTTATCTAATGCACAAGTGGGTATATACAGGTTGTGGTTTGATGTAGAAATCTAATAAGGAACAACTCCGATGGAGCGGAAACAACTTCCCTGCTGTTGTGGTTTGATGTAGAAATCTAATAAGGAACAACACTCCATTAAAGATATATCGTTGGTTACTGGTTGTGGTTTGATGTAGAAATCTAATAAGGAACAACACTTTTAGCGAATGAAGTACACCGTTGTTAGTTGTGGTT
>JAZNFV010000027.1:0-1694 GCA_045576155.1 Tidjanibacter sp. | reverse complement strand
GATAGAACCATTCCGCACGCGCCGTGCAGGCAAACTCTCGGGTGGTATGAAGCAGAAACTTGCCCTGTCGTGTGCCTTGATTCATCGTCCAAGCGTATTGTTTTTGGACGAGCCGACAACGGGCGTTGACGCTGTGTCGCGTAGTGAGTTTTGGGATATGCTTGCCGCTTTGAAGCAGCGTGGAATTACAATTCTCGTATCAACACCATATATGGACGAGGCAAACCGCTGCGACCGCATAGCCCTCTGCAATGAGGGACATATTTTGAGTATCGACACGCCCGAAGGCATTGTGCAGGGTTTTGATAAACCTCTCTACGGCATTAGTGCCAAAAATATGTTTGCCTTGCTGGAGCGGGCACGCCAAGTCGAGGGTGTTGAGGAGTGCTATCCCTTTGGCGAAAAGCACCATTTGGTTGCGGCAGAAGGCTTTGACGAGGAGAGATTTAAGGCGGCACTTGCCGATGTCGAGGGTTTAGAAATTGTGAGCGCAGAGCCGACAATCGAGGATATGTTTATAAAACTGATGAGAAGATGAACGACATAGTAATTTCTGTACGTGACCTTACGAAACGATTCGGCGACTTTACCGCCGTTGACCGCATTTCGTTTGATGTACGCCGAGGCGAGATTTTCGGATTCCTCGGAGCAAATGGTGCGGGCAAAACAACGGCTATGCGAATGTTGTGCGGGTTGAGTTTTCCGACATCGGGCAGTGGCACCGTTGCGGGCTACGATGTGCGCACCGAGGGCGAGCAGATTAAGCGTCATATCGGCTATATGAGTCAGCGTTTTTCGCTCTACAACGACCTTACGGTATGGGAGAATATGCGCTTATTTGCAGGTATCTACGGCTTATCCAAAGCCCAAACAGAAGAGCGTACCGCCGAGTTGCTTGACCGTCTGAATTTTTCGTCGGAGCGCAACACCTTAGTTGGCTCTCTGCCACTTGGTTGGAAACAAAAGTTGTCGTTTGCCATTGCCACAATTCACCGTCCTGAGGTGGTCTTTTTGGACGAGCCTACGGGTGGCGTTGACCCCGTGACACGCCGTCAGTTTTGGGAGATGATATATGAGGCTGCGGAGTCGGGTATAACCATCTTCGTAACCACGCACTATATGGACGAGGCGGAGTACTGCTCGCGTGTCTCTATTATGGTCGATGGCGAGGTGCGTGCACTCGACACCCCCGCCCGACTAAAACAACAATTTGCTGCAGAGTCGATGGACGAGGTTTTTCGCACGCTGGCTCGTGGCGCACAGAGAGGAGAGTAAGGCTATGAAACAGAATTTTGGTTCATTTGTCCGCAAGGAGTCGCTGCACATACTCCGTGATAAGCGCACAATGTTGGTCGTTATGCTTATCCCCGTTGTGTTGATGGTACTCTTCGGCTTTGCAATATCGACCGAGGTGAATAATATAAATGTTGCCGTCGTTGCCTCGGAGCGCACCGATGGTGTGCGTGATGCAGTCGAGCGACTCTCTGAGAACGAATACTTTACCTTTAAGGGTTATATCTCGCAAAATGAAGTAGATAGCTATCTTCGTTCGAGCAAGGTAGGTGCCGTAGTGGTCTTTGCTTCGGACTACGATAGGCGGGCAGAGCAAGTGGCACAAGGCATTGATACAAAACCTATTATACAGCTTATTGTCGATGCCTCGAATGTCAATACCGCAGGCTCGGCAACGGCAT
>JAZNFV010000026.1:0-95041 GCA_045576155.1 Tidjanibacter sp. | reverse complement strand
AAAGCTTTTGACGTCTTCGTTTTTTAACGCCTTTGCGCTCCGCACTCGCCACGACCGCACAAGGCGGTCGCTTCTCCGCCGACGATGCAAAGTGCGGCTCCAAGGTGCGCCAATGGCGCGGGTATTAAAAAAGACACCCGTGAAGAGTTGAAAGTTGAAAATTCACCCCACAACCACCTCCCTCCCCTGTGTCAGGGGAGGGTGCCCGAAGGGCGGGAGAGGTCAGTCACTCCTCCCCTACTATAGTACTCCTCCCCTACGAAAGGGGAGGTCGGGAGGGGTGGTCGTAAACTGCGCTCGGCGTCCTCGCCGAGCAGGAGGGTGCCCACTCCCACAACCTCTTCCCTCCCCTGTGTCAGGGGAGGGTCCGCGAAGCGGGGGAGAGGTCAGTTTATGGGAGTGATGGGAAGACTAGGAGGACTAGGAGAACTAGGAGAACTAGGAGAACTAGGAAAACTAGGAGGACTGAAAAAATCAACCCACTGCTCCTAGCACCCCTAGCAACCCCAGTAGCCCTAGTAGCCCTAGTAGCCCTAGCACCCCCAGCAGCCCTAGTAGCCCTAGTAGCCCTAGCACCCCTAGTAGCCCCTAGAAGCCCTAGCCCTAATTCCTTGGGCGCGCCAGCGACCGCAACGTTAGACGTTGGACCAAAAAAACGCAGAGAGCGGAGGAAATTTTTTGCCAAACAAAAAGGCGAGTCCGCCACTTACTTGACGTAAGTGAGGAACTCGCCTATCGAAGTGCGGTGAAAAATTCACCAACAAGATGCGCTTTTATTTTAGATGACGCCCTGCTCAAGCATAGCCTGTGCCACCTTCATAAAGCCTGCAATGTTTGCACCCTTCACGTAGTCAACGCTACCGTCGGCTTTCTCACCGAAGCGTACGCACTGCTCGTGGATGCTCTGCATAATGAAGTGGAGTTTGTCATCAACCTCCTGTGCCGACCAGCTGAGGTGCGCAGCATTCTGGGTCATCTCCAAGCCCGAAGTAGCAACACCACCTGCATTCACAGCCTTACCGGGAGCGAAGAGGATACCTGCATTCTGGAAGGTAGCGATAGCCTCGGGGGTGCAACCCATATTCGAAACCTCGCAGCAGCACCAAGTGCCGTTAGCCAAGAGCTCTTTAGCGTCGTCGCCGTTGAGCTCGTTCTGGAATGCGCAAGGAAGAGCGATGTCGCACTTCACGCTCCAAGCCTTCTTGCCTGCGGTGAATTTAGCAGCCTCGGGGAACTTGGTAGCCATATCCTCAACTTTGTTGCGGTTGGAAGCGCGCATAACGAGCATATAGTCGATCATCTCTTTGGTGATACCTGCGGGAATCTCGCAAACGCCGTCGGGACCCGAGATAGCGATAACCTTACCGCCGAGCTCAGTTGCTTTGGTAGCAGCGCCCCAAGCTACGTTACCGAAGCCCGAGAGAGCGATAGTTTTGCCTTTGATGTCTTTGCCGGCTTTTGCCAAAACGTGCTCGGTGAAGTAGAGAGCACCGAAACCGGTAGCCTCGGGACGGAGGATAGAACCACCCCAGTTCTGGCCTTTACCGGTAAGAACGCCTACGTTGTACTCGCGAGCGAGTTTGGTGTACATACCGAAGAGGTAGCCAATCTCACGACCGCCAACACCTACGTCACCTGCGGGAACGTCGGTATCGCCACCGATGTTGTGCCAGAGTTCGAGCATAAATGCCTGGCAGAAGCGCATAATCTCAGCGTCCGATTTGCCAACGGGGTCGAAGTCCGAACCACCTTTACCGCCACCCATAGGAAGGGTAGTGAGGGCGTTTTTGAAGGTCTGCTCGAAGCCGAGGAATTTCAACATCGAAGGGTTAACAGCTTTGTGGAAACGAAGACCGCCTTTGTAGGGGCCGATAGCTGCGTTGAACTGAACACGATAACCGAGGTTGGTCTGTACCTCACCCTTGTCGTCAACCCAAGTTACACGGAAGGTGAAGATACGGTCGGGCTCAACCATACGCTCAACGATTTTTGCTTTCTCAAACTCGGGGTGCTGGTTGTAAACCTCCTCGATAGATTCGAGCACCTCTTTAACTGCCTGCAAATACTCGCTTTCGCCGGGGTGCTTGCGCTCCAACTCGGCCATCAAATTCTGAACATTCATAACTGAAAATAGGTTTTAAGTTTGTAATGATGTATTAGGTTTTGAAAAATGCTGTCACATTAGTGCATCAAAGCACCCCCAAAAGTAGTGATTTTTATTGGAATTTGTTATCTTTCCGAAGAAAATAGTCGTTATTTTTTTCTAAATTACTATCTTTGGAGTGTGGAAACATATTTTCCTCGGCAAAAAACTCAGCCAACAACCAAAAACACAATACAACACTAAAACTTTTTAGACACAATGGAAAACCTTAAAATCACTCCATTCACAAAGTATCACATTGCCGCAGGCGCTAAGATGGCCCCCTTTGCAGGTTTCAATATGCCCATTGAGTTTACGGGCATCAACGCCGAGCACCTTTGGGTGCGCGAGGCTGTGGGCGTATTCGACGTGAGCCATATGGGCGAGTTGTGGGTCAAAGGCCCAAAGGCTACTGCCCTGCTCCAACGCATCACCACCAACAACGTTGCCGCCCTGACCGACGGCAAGGTGCAGTACACCTGCTTCCCCAACGGACGTGGCGGTATTGTCGATGACTTCCTGCTCTACCGTTTCAACGAGGAGTGCTACCTGCTGGCTATCAACGCTGCCAACATCGACAAAGACTGGGCTTTCGTATGCGAGCAAGGCAAGGCTTTCGATATGGAGGTGGGCACTGAGCTTATCAACGCCTCCGACGACACAGCACAGCTTGCTATTCAGGGCCCTCTGGCAATGAAATTAGTGCAGAAGATGTGCGACGAGCCTGTTGAGGATATGGTTTACTACACCTTCAAGACCCTCAAAGTGGGCGGTTGCGAGGCCATACTCTCCACCACCGGCTACACCGGCTCGGGCGGCTGCGAGGTCTATATCAACAAGGAGGATGCCGACCAGCTCTGGGCTGAGTTGTGGAAGGCCGGCGAGGAGTTCGGACTGAAAAATATCGGTCTGGGCGCACGCGTCACCCTCCGTTTGGAAAAAGGTTTCTGCCTCTATGGCCACGAGATTAACGACGAGATTTCGCCCATCGAGGCCGGCTTGGGTTGGATTACCAAGTTTGTCGAGGGCAAAGATTTCCTCGACAGGGAGTATATGGAGTCGCTCAAAGCTGGCGGTCTGAAACGCAAACTCGTTGGTTTGAAGATGATTGACCGAGGTATTCCTCGTGCCGGCTACCAGATTGGCGATGCTGAGGGCAACCCCATTGGCGAGATTGTTTCGGGCACTATGTCGCCCTGCTTGAAGGTGGGTATCGGCACTGGCTATGTGCCTAAGGAGTATGCCGTTGTGGGCAACATCCTGACTGTGATTGTACGCGAAAGGGCGCTGAAAGCCGAGGTTGTAAAACTGCCTTTCTTGTAGTTTTCGGCTCTGGTCTAACGTCGAAAGACGACGACCGACGACCGACCTAAGTCAATAATAAAACTCGGGTATTAAAAAAGATACCCGAGTTTTTTTACAGGGGTAACAGGGGTTACAAGGGTTACAAGGGTCACAAGGGCATATAGTATAGGCCTTATAGGGCTTATAGGCCCTATCCCTAAACTCCCAAAATTCCCTACACTCCCTAACCTCCCTAGCTAATAGCCAACAGCCACCCCCCCAAAAAAAGAAAAGGGGAAGACTCACGTCTGCCCCTTTCATCAGGTTAGGTTAGTTAGGTTAATGAGGTACGGGAAGAATGTCCCGTAAAACATCGGTGCAAAAGTAGAGCATTTTTACCGAAAAACAAAATTTTTACCTAAAAACTCGCTCTATTTTTTAATAAATCGCATTTTTTATCGAAACTTTCTTAAAAGTTATTAAATTATCTCCAAAACCCCTTATCTATTATTAAATTATTTTATAAATCAGTAGCGATTTTTAATCATTCCCTCCGACTCAGACGTTGCAGAATCGCCAACCTCATCTGCCATTTCACCCTCGTGTTGATTGCCGAGTTGGGCATTGTAGAGGCTACGATATTTGGTAGGCGTAGTACCATAGGCGCTGCGGAAGTGGCGAATCATCTGCGAGGGCGAGCCGAAGCCACACTCATAGCATATATATTTAATAGGTGCATCGCTATGTCGGAGCAGATGCTCCACCTTTTCGAGTCGTCGCATCAGCATCCAGTGGTGGGGGCTATCGCCAAAGAGGCGACGGAAGGTGCTCTTGAAGGTGGAGGGTTTCATATCACACATCTGGGCCAGCTGTTCGATGGTGGGGTTATGGGCGAGCTGTTGCACCACCACACGCTCTATTGTTGTTTGACAAGTAGGCCGAGAGTTATGCCACAGCGCTGTGGCCACAACCGACTGCGGATTGTCGAACAATAGCAACATCAGCTCGTTGAGTTTCATACGCCGATAGGCAGGATTGTGGCTCATAAGCGAGAGTGTGGCATAGTGTGTCAGCCCGACGAAATAGCTACACAAAAGTGGCGTGGCCCTCTCGTGGATACAAGAGTGTGTGGCGGCGGCCGACGTGGGCAGGGGCAACTCGGCGACAGCCTCCATCGTGCGAAGGACAGCTGTTTCAAAGTTGCTATCGAGGCTGACCCTTATCTCGGAATAGGGTGCTTTGCCATTGGGTCTGTACTGCATAATGTGAGTACCCTCTGACAGTAGATAGATTTCCTGCTCGTAGATGTTGATAGCTCTATTGTTGTCTATTACAACAAGGCTGCCTTGCAGAATGTAGCCCAGCGTTGCGGATTGACAGTCTAACAGCACAACGGTGGGGCTATGGTTGCATTGGTAAAACAAAAAGGACGTGGCATTGTCGCCATCTTTGGATTGTGGTTTCTTCATTGTTTTGTGGTTTTAGGCAAAATTAGCTCCCCCTTTTGGAGCGCCCAACCGCAAGGTGGCCAAACTTATAACAAACTTATCAACACTACAAATTTGGTCACGCCCAACAAAGCGCAACCAACAATCATTCAGTCAATTAGCAAACAAAAGATTCGCTCAGAAACGAAACCACAATAGAGAGTAGCACCACAGCTACATAGATAATCGTGCTAAGCACTCCCTTGTGTTTAACAAAGAAGGTGTAGATTAGAGGTGCAGCGCCAATGCCCATAACAGGCAGGGCCAACTCGGCTGGCAGACCCACCACAATGAGCATAAAGAGCCCCATAAGATAGGTGGCGCTAAACACAACGTGACCCTTACGCGCCCTAATGCGCATAGTGCCATAGCCCAAAGCAAAGACCGCCATACTAACCAAAGTAAGCAGCGTGATTGCCCCAAAGAGCACCGCCCCCAAGAGAGAGCCGAGCGACTCGTAGAGCACCCCCCAATCGACAAAGTGCCACCCTCGAAGAGCCTCAACCCAACTCTGGGCAAACCACCCAAACGACTCGCCCACAAACCAATAGCCCACCGAGCCATAGAGCATTGGCAAGAGTAGCATAATGGTGGCAGCAACCATCTCGCGCACCGAGCGTTGCCACACCACCCAATGGAGGGGCAAGAGTGCCACCACATAGACCAAGTCGGGGACAAGCATAGCTGCCATACCGCTCCAAAAAGCGGCCCTCATAACCGAGCCAAACTGCTCGGTGCGTCGGAAGCTCAAAATCATCAGCTCGACAGCGTGGACAATCATCAGCAAGGCCAGTCCCACCGAGGGCGACCCCATAGGATAGACCACACCGCAGGCGCAGACAACATAGAGTACCATCGGCACAAAGGAGCGAATGACCGAAAGAGAGTAGCGGCTTGTGATGCGGGTAATAATCACAGACGAAAGGGCAACACACAGCACCCCAACAACATAGCTCATCGTACTGCCAAGCCGGCCATCTACCCACTCGCCCACCGAAGAGAACGCAACAGCCCCACCCGCCGAGGCCACCAAGTCGCCAAGCGAGCGCACCACCAGAGCTGCGAGCAACGCCACAAAGGTCGCAAGCAGCATCGGAATGGGTTGTTTGAGTATGTCGGTACGAGGTTGTGCCATAGTGGCACAAAGATAGGCATTTGTGTTGGGAAATAATCTCTTCGGGTGGGTATAATTATCAAAAAAGAAGTAATTTTGTGGCGTTATGCTCAAACTCTCCTATAAAGACGACTGCTTGGAGGCAGGATGCGACGAGGCCGGACGCGGATGTCTGGCAGGGCCTGTATTTGCAGCGGCGGTCATACTCCCGCCCGACTTCTACCACCCCCTCCTGAACGACTCCAAACAGATGACCCCTCGCGGACGATTGGAGGTGCGCGACTACATCAAGCAGCACGCTCTGGCGTGGGCCATTGCCGAAGTGAGCGCCGAGGAGATTGACCGCATCAACATCCTCAAAGCCTCATTCGAGGCTATGCAGAGAGCCGTAGAAAAACTCGCCATAAGGCCCGACCACCTACTTATCGACGGCAACCGTTTCTACCCCCGCTTGGATATTCCTTTCAGGTGCGAGATTAAGGGCGACGCTCGCTTTGCCAACATTGCCGCAGCCTCCGTATTGGCCAAGACCGCCCGCGACGAATATATGGCACACTTGGCCGAGGAGTTTCCCCACTACGGCTGGGAGCGCAATGCCGGCTACCCCACCAAACAACACCGCGAGGCCATCGCCCGCCACGGCCTAAGCCCCCACCACCGCCTGACCTTCATCCACGACAAAGACCAACTAACGCTTTTCTAATTGAGAATTGAAAATTGCAAATTGAGAATTATGGTGCGCCAAAGGCGCGGGTATTAAAAAAGATACCCGCGTTTTTTTTTAATTCAAAATGCAAAATTCAAAATTCAAAATTATTTTCGACTTAGTACGGTAGTCGTCTTTGGAGCACCACCCTCACAAAACGGAGCTTGCTCCGCGCCTACGGCGCGACTAACCTCTCCTGCCCTTCGGGCATCCTCCCCTGACATAGGGGAGGAGTGGTCGTGGGGCGAAAGACAACCTTGTAACCCCTGCGACCCTTGTAACCCTTGTGACCCCTGCGACCCTTGTAACCCTTGTAACCCTTGTGACCCCTGCCACCCCTGTAAAAAAAAACTCGGGTATCTTTTTTAATACCCGAGTTTTATTAAGCCTTAGGTCGTTAGACTTTCGACGTTAGACGTTAGACTTTTAGTTTGGCAATAAACTTACGTATCGGCCCATCACCAATAGCAGGAGCGTGGCCATCTTGGGGATAGAACACAGTCAGCTCGCCGGGTTTGAGCGTGACGAAATGGTCGCAACGCTCGTCGGAGAAACGCACATCCTTATCGGCATCGTAGTCGCCTCTCCACTCGGCAATCTCCTCCAAAGGTTTCCACCCCTGAGTCTCGCTACCCTCCAATAGCACCTGCACATCTATATAGTCGCGGTGTACCTCGATGGGGGCGTTCTCGCGTGTGAAGAGCGAGGGTGCGCAGTTGTTTATAAAGAGGTCGCGGCCCTCAATCTCGTGGATGCCCAAGGGCATATTGAGTATGTCGTTCTGCTCGATAAACTCAAACAAGCGGGGCATCAAGGGGTGGAGTTTCTCCAACTCCACCCTATTTTTCAGGTTCGACAAAATCATAGACTACTTTTCCAAAAGGTAAGCGTGAATAGCCTTAGCAGCCTTACGGCCAGCGCCCATAGCGAGGATTACGGTTGCAGCACCGGTCACAGCGTCACCACCAGCAAAGACACCCTCACGAGTGGTTGCGCCCTCCTCGGTAGCCACCAAGCAGCCCCTGCGGTTGCGCTCCAAGCCCTCGGTGGTGGAGGCGATAAGTGGGTTGGGCGAAGTACCCAGAGCCATAATCACAGTGTCGCACTCAATCTCAAACTCCGAGCCTGCCACCTCAACGGGCGAGCGACGGCCACTCTCATCGGGCTCACCAAGCTCCATACGCACACATTTCAGTGCGCGCACCCAGCCCTTCTCGTCGGCCTCAATCGACACGGGGTTGGTGAGCATTGCAAACTGTATGCCCTCCTCTTTGGCGTGGTGTACCTCCTCCACGCGGGCACGAAGCTCAGCCTCCGAGCGACGATAGACGATGTAGGCATCTGCGCCCAGACGCTTAGCCGAGCGCACAGCATCCATAGCCACATTACCACCACCTACGACTGCCACCTTCTGACCACGACGCACAGGGGTGTCGTTCAGCTCGGGAGCGTAAGCACCCATAAGGTTGATGCGGGTAAGGAACTCGTTGGCCGAGAATACGCCGTTGTAGTTCTCGCCGGGGATGCCCATAAACTTAGGCAGACCTGCACCCGAGCCCACAAAGACTGCGGCGAAGCCCTCCTCGTCCATAAGGCTGTCGATGGTTACGGTGCGGCCCACGATGATGTTCTTCTCGAACTTCACGCCCAGCCTCTCGACCTTCTCAATCTCGCGAGCAACAATGCGCTCCTTGGGCAGACGGAACTCGGGAATACCGTAGCTCAACACACCACCCAAGCGGTGAAGTGCCTCAAATACAGTCACCTCGTAGCCCAGCTTCGCCAAGTCGGCAGCACAAGCCAAGCCGGCAGGGCCACTACCCACAACAGCCACCTTTTTGCCATTGGGAACAATCTCGGCCACCTCCTTCGAGCCGTTTTCGAGCTGCCAGTCGCCAACAAAGCGTTCAAGTTTACCAATGGCCACAGGCTCGTGCTTAACACCAAGCACACACGAGCCCTCGCACTGGCTCTCCTGAGGACACACACGTCCGCAAATAGAGGGCAGCAACGAGTCCTCGGCTATGATGTCGGCAGCAGCTTGGTAGTTGCCAGCCGCAATCTCGGCAATGAAATTAGGAATCTGGATGCTGACAGGACAAGCAGCCACACAGCGTGGATTGCGACAGTGCAGACAGCGCGAAGCCTCGCGAGCGGCCTCCTCAACATTGAAACCGTAGCACACCTCCTCAAAGTTGGCGGCACGTTTGGCGGGTTCTTGCTCCCTGACGGGAGTGCGCGATATAATGTTTGCCATAATCTTCTTTTCTCTTTAATGAAAGGTTCTACATCTACTTGATTTATTTGTCCAGACCGATGCGGCACTTGTGGTCTTTGTAGCGCTCCAAGCGCCTCTGCTCCTCGTCGCGGTACTGGCCACTACGGCGCATAGCCTCGTCGAAATCAACCTCGTGAGCATCAAACTCAGGGCCATCGACACAAGTGAACTTGGTCTTGCCACCAACGCTCACCCTGCACGCACCACACATACCCGTACCATCAACCATCAGCGAGTTCAAAGATGCAATGGTGGGAATACCAAGCTGCTTGGTTGTGAGCGACACAAACTTCATCATAATCATAGGGCCAATGGTGATGACCGTATCGTACTTCTTGCCATCCTCCTCAACGAGTTTCTTCAAGAGGCCCGTAACCATACCGTGAAAGCCCTCCGAGCCATCGTCGGTGGCGATGTAGAGGTTGCCGGCCACAGCCCTCATCTCGTCGGTCATAATCAGGAGCTCCTTGGTCTTAGCACCAATGATAACGTCGGCATCCACGCCGTGCTCTTTGAGCCACTTCACCTGAGGATAGACGGGAGCAGTGCCCACACCACCGGCCACGAAGAGCAACTTTTTACCCCTAAGCTCCTCAATGTTCTCGTAGATGAAGTCGGAAGGACGACCCAGAGGGCCTGCGAAGTCCTCAACGCTGTCACCCTCCTCCTTCTCGGCCAATTTGAGTGTCGAAACGCCCAGCGTCTGCACAACAATCTGCACCGAACCTCTCTCCACATCGTAGTCGGAGATGGTCAGAGGAATACGCTCTCCCTCGGGGGTGGAACGAAGAATGATAAACTGTCCGGGGTGGGCCGAAGCGGCTACCCTTGGGGCGTGAATATCCATCAGATAGATATTCTCAGCCAACTTTACTTTCCTAAGAATCTCGTACATATTCTTCCTTTTAAGTAGTTTTGTGTTAGATATTTATATTAGTTATCAGTTGTCAGTTATCAGTTGTCAGTTTTAGTTGTCGGTCGATTCTGCATTCAATACTACCGCTCGGGTGGTAAAGAGATTTTCTTCGGTTGGGGTGGCCCCCTCAATGAGTATTCGGAAGCTATCGCGCAGCAATCCACCCTCCGACACTACCCCACTAACAGTGTAGGTCATAGTCATAAGAACTCGCCCGTCGGGAGCTATCTGTTCGGGAAGGAACAATTCAAGCGCACCACTCTGCTCCACCCACTCGGGAGTAATCCTAAGAGGCTCATCCGAGCTATTGTATAGGATGAGGGCCATTGAGCGAGTGTCGCCCTGTGCAATTTTACCAAAGGAACGGTAGGTAACGTCGGCACGCAGTCCTCCGCCCAAGTCGTAGGGGTACTCGTCGGCCACACTCTGGGGGCGAGGATTAACCCTACCTTTAATGCGCAACTCGGTGCGACCCCTGCCCGAATCAAATACCAGCGTTATGCTCTTATCCACCCTGCCTGAGCGCCCTTCGGGGTCGAAGGTAACAACCACACTCCCCTCGCCTCCGGCTTTGAGCGGCTTGCGAGAGTAGTCGCTTGTGGTGCAACCGCACGAGGTATAGACCCTCTCGATGGCCACCGAGTGGTCGGCTTCGTTGCGATAGCGGAAGGTGTAGCTCACAGGGCCATCCTCCTCGTCGATGCGTCCCATATTCCACTCTGTCGTATCAAAAACCAACGATACGGCCTGAGAATCCTCCTGCGCTGCGAGGCTTTGCCCCAGCAAAATCGCTACGAACAATATGAATACTCTACGCATAACATACAAAGATACTCTTTTCCTCGGAGAAAGCAACACAAAAAAGTGTTAATAATGAGGGTGAAATAATTTTTTTCTAAAAATAATGCACTTTTTGTTTGGAGGTAACAATTTTTGCTGTATATTTGCACTCGCAAAACGGCTCAAACGCATCAAGTGAGAGTTGTGGAGCGTAAAAATAAGGTATATTCCTCAGTAGCTCAGTTGGTTAGAGCACCTGACTGTTAATCAGGGGGTCCTAGGTTCAAGTCCTAGCTGAGGAGCAAGGTCGCAGAAATGCGACCTTTTTCTTTTTTAGGCCACCAGCACTCTGCGGTTAGCAGGGAGGTTAGGGAATTTAGGGAGCTTAGGGAATAGGGTCTATATGCCCAACTCGTCTTGCCACGACTCAACGTAGTTGAGGCGGTTGGCATCTACCGCTCTGAGCGGTCAGCAGTCAGCTCTCAGCTCTCAGCTCTGCGCCTACGGCGCAAGACAGACCTCTCCCCTGCTTCGCAGACCCTCCCCTAACTTAGGGGAGGAGTGGATGTGGGGCGATAATTCGGTCGGGAGTACCACCCTAACAAAACGGAGTTTGCTCCGCTCTCCGTCGCTTGCGCGACACCTCCCCTGACATAGGGGAGGAGTGGTTGTGGAGCGAAAGACGCCCTTGCGACCCTTGTGACCCTTGTGACCCCTGTAACCCCTGCTACCCCTATTAAAAAACTCGGGTATCTTTTTTAATACCCGAGTATTTTAGAGGTAAAAACGATTTTCGCTGAGGGTGTTTTGCACCAAACAAGAAGGCGAGTCCGCAGCTTACTAACGTAAGTGAGGAACTCGCCTATCGCAGTGTGGTGCGAAAATCACCAGCGAAAATCGTTTTTTTATGCGCCGTGACAGTGCTTGTACTTTTTCCCCGACCCACAAGGACAAGGATCATTGGGGCGGACTTTCTTCTCAACGTGTACGGGCATAGGACGGCTCTTCTCGCCCTGACCTGCCTGAGCGGCTGCGGCCATACGCGAAGCCTGCAACTTATTGACATCCACCTTCTGCTGAGCCTGCTGACGACGCGACAAACGGCTCTCGGCCTGCTCCTTGGTGGGGATAAAGCCTTTCATCAGGATGGAGATAACCTCGGCATTGATTTTATCGACCATAGCCTCGAAGAGGTTGTACGACTCGCCCTTGTAAATCAACAGGGGGTCTTTCTGCTCGTAGGTGGCGTTCTGAACGCTCTGTTTCAGGTCGTCCATCTCCCTAAGGTGCTCACGCCAGTTGTCGTCGATGGTGGTGAGCATAGCGAGCTTGGTGAACATCTTATAAATCTCTGCACCCTCGGTCTCGACACACTTTTTCAGGTTTACGAGCACATTATAGACGAGTGTGCCGTTGGTGATGGGCACATACATATTCTCGGCCTGAGGATTGCTCTCGACAACGTTTTTGATTACGGGCATTGCGGTCTGTGCCACAAACTGAGCCCTGCGGGCATAGGCGGCCCTAATATCCTCAACGATGAGGTCGGCCAGTTCGCCCTTGCCTGCCTTCTGGTAGGCAGCCTCGTCGAAGGTGGGCTGAATGGCCACCTGACGGATAAGCTCATAGGAAAAATCCTCAAACGATGCGCCATGCATCGAGGCTGCGAAGTTGTCGGCGAAGCTCAGAATCATATTATTGAGGTCAATATCGACACCCTCGCCATAGAGAGCGTGGCGACGCATAGTGTAGATAGCCGTACGCTGTTTGTTCATCACATCGTCGTACTCCAAGAGGCGCTTACGAATACCAAAGTTGTTCTCCTCCACCTTCTTCTGTGCCTTCTCGATGGCGTTGGACATAATTTTGGCCTGAATAACCTCGCCCTCCTGCAAGCCCATCTTATCCATCATCGAGGCAAGACGGTCGCCACCAAACAGACGCAACAAGTCGTCCTCGGTAGATACGAAGAACTGCGACGAACCCGGATCGCCCTGACGACCCGAACGACCTCTGAGCTGCCTATCCACACGACGGCTCTCGTGACGCTCAGTACCGATGATAGCCAAACCACCTGCGGCCTTAACCTCGGGCGAGAGTTTAATATCCGTACCACGACCTGCCATATTGGTAGCGATAGTCACCTGACCAGCCCTACCTGCCTCGGCAACAACCAGTGCCTCCTGAGCGTGCTGCTTAGCATTGAGCACATTGTGGGGAATGTGGCGAATCTTCAAGATGCGGCTCAACAGCTCCGACACCTCCACCGAAGTAGTACCCACAAGCACAGGTCGGCCCTCACCAACAAGCCTTACAATCTCCTCAACCACAGCGTTATACTTCTCACGCTTGGTCTTATAGAGGAGGTCATCTCTATCCTCGCGGGCAATGGGTCGGTTGGTGGGGATAACCACAACGTCGAGTTTATAGATGCTCCAAAACTCGCTTGCCTCGGTCTCGGCCGTACCGGTCATACCGGCGAGTTTGTGGTACATACGGAAGTAGTTTTGCAGGGTGATGGTAGCGAAGGTCTGCGTTGCGGCCTCCACCTTAACCCTCTCCTTAGCCTCGATAGCCTGATGCAGACCGTCGGAGTAGCGGCGGCCCTCCATAATACGGCCCGTCTGCTCATCGACAATCTTCACCTTGCCGTCCATAAGCACATACTCCACATCCTTCTCGAACATACTGTATGCTTTAAGGAGCTGATTGACAGTGTGTACCCTCTCGCTCTTGGTGGCGTAGTCGGCCAAAATCTCGTCTTTTCTGGCGGCCTTCTCCTCGGCGGTCATATCGCTCTTTTCGAGCATAGCCACCTCCGAGCCAATATCGGGCAGCACAAAGAACCTATCGTCGCCCACAGCATTGGCCAACATCTCGTGGCCCTTGTCGGTGAGCTCAATGGTGTTGAGTTTTTCGTCGATAACAAAGAAGAGCTCGTCGGTAATCTCGGGCATACGCTCGTTCTTGTTGGCCATATAGATAGCCTCGGTCTTCTGCAAGAGCACCTTCATACCCTGCTCCGAGAGGAACTTGATGAGGTTCTTATTCTTGGGCAGACCCTTGTGCGAGCGCAACAGCAAGATACCACCCTCCTCGGTCTTACCCTCGGCAATGAGCTTACGTGCCCTAACAAGGCAGTCGGCAGCCAAGTTGCGCTGCATCGTATAGAGCCTCTCGACAATGTCGCGGTACTCGTCGAAGAGCTGGTCGTCGCCCTTAGGCACAGGGCCAGAGATAATCAGAGGTGTACGGGCATCGTCAATCAACACCGAATCGACCTCATCGACAATAGCAAAGTGGTGTTTCTTCTGCACCAACTCCTTGGCCTGAATCGACATATTGTCCCTCAGGTAGTCGAAGCCAAACTCGTTGTTCGTACCGAAGGTAATGTTGGCCTCGTAGGCACGGCGACGCTCAGCCGAGTTGGGGCGGTAGTTGTCGATACACTCTACCGACAAGCCGTGGAACTGATACATTGGGCCCATCCACTCGCAGTCACGCTTGGCCAAGTAGTCGTTCACCGTAACAACGTGTACGCCCTTGCCGGCCAGCGCATTGAGGAATACGGGCAGAGTTGCCACCAAGGTCTTACCCTCACCAGTGGCCATCTCGGCAATCTTACCCTTATGCAACACAACGCCACCAAAGAGCTGCACGTCGTAGTGAACCATATCCCACTTTATCTCGTTGCCACCAGCACTCCACGAGGTCTGCCAAATGGCCTTATCGCCCTCAATCGACACAAACTCCCTATCGGCAGCCAAGTCCCTATCGAACTGCGTGGCCGTAACCTCCACAGTATCGTTCTCGGCAAAACGACGTGCCGTAGATTTCATAATAGCAAAGGCCTCGGGCAGAATCTCGTCGAGCTTATGCTCAATCTTCTCGTCAATCTTCTCCACCAAGCCCTCCATCTCCTTCGACAGAGCACTCTTCTTCTCAATGGGAATATCCTCCTCAATCTCCACCTTCAATGTGGCAATACGCTCCTCCTCGGGGCGGATATTCTCGGCAATGGCCACCCTGAGAGCCGCCGAGCGAGCCCTAAGCTCGTCATTCGACAAAGCGTCTATCTTAGGATAGAGGGCCAAAATCTTCTCCACATAAGGTTGAATCTCTTTGCGATCCTTGTCGCTCTTTGTTCCGAAGAACAGTTTAAGTACAGACTGAACTAAACTCATCTTTCTATTCGTATCTATTTTTTTGTTATTATATTATTATTTCCTTTTCTTTGCGACTTTTTGTAAAAAGTCGCCCAAAAACTTTTAGTGCTGGTGCGGCTATCCAAACTCTTTCGCCCTATATTATAGACTTAGGTCATTAGACGTTAGACGTTAGACATCTAAGGTATCACAAAACAGGACTTGTCCTGCCCTCACGAAAGACAGCTTGCTGTCCGGAGCGTGCTCCGCATCTTGGCCAGAGGGCACTCCTTGCACCTCTTCTCGGCACAGTAGGTCGAAAGCTCTATGAGGGCCTGCGAGTCGTAGGCTGTGTGGCAGGGCACTCCATAGCCTGTCCAACGTGCCACCTTGTGGTTGTGTTCGGCGGGTATGCTCTCCAAGAGATCCATAGCCTGCTCCTTCAAGTTATCGTCGCCAACGACAGCACCATAGGCAAAAAGCATCGGCACAACCAGATTGATGGCCATAACATACACCTTCGAGCGCCCCATCTTGGCACTACCCCTGCCCTCCTTGCCATCGGGAGCAAAGCGGTGTGCCCAATACTCCCCAAGCTCCACATCGAAGAACTCCTCCACACGAGCAAGCGAGCGTAGCTTCAAGAGCTCATCGACGGAGTAGTTGTCCTTCGAGACCAACGCCGCCATCTGAGCCACCCTACGAACAGGGTTGCCGGCAGGGAAGCCCGCGCCCTGATGCCACTCGCCTCGCACCATACCCCTGAGGCGGTATTTGTTGGCGAGGTAGGCGAACTCATCCTGCAAACGGACAATGTAGTCGTCGTAGTATTCGCCATTGAGCAGTCCCGACGTGCCCAGCAACATAGCCTCCACCCTCAGTAGCGAGCTACGCTCTTTCAAGCACATCAGGTAGCTCACTCTGGTGGCCAAGCGCTCGAAAGCCTCCGAGTTGCGTGGCGCACCCATAGCGTAGGCTGTCATACGGTAGAAGGTCTCGTTCCAGTCGCGCGAGGCACTCTCCCACATCTGGGCCACCCTCTGGCTCTTACGTAGCAGACGGCCCACAAGCAACTCCTCGACAACCTTACACCTACGTAGTGGGTCTAAGCCTGCCAACTCTGCCTCGCAACACATTGTAGTCTGCTCCATCATAACTCCGCGCCTAAGTGATTACTCCTACTCAGCCTACCCTTGGTGGGCTACAACATACCCAACTCCATCAGAGCCTCCTCGCTCATCATATTCTTGTCCCAGGGGGGGTCGAAGACAATCTCCACAACCACCTCCTTGACCCCTCTGACCTTCACAACCTGCGTGTGAACCTCCTCTACCAACATATCGGCCATAGGGCAGTTGGGGGCAGTGAGGGTCATACGGATGTGGACATTGCCGTCGGGGGTGTAGTCCACATCATAGACCAAGCCGAGGTCGTAAATGTTTACGGGTATCTCGGGGTCGTATATATTTTTGAGTACATCTATAATCTCGCGCTCGACATTTTGTATCTCTTGGGGTGTCATCTGCATCGCTTATCTTTCTGTTCTTCGTATAAATCCACGCCCCACTACTTCACCGAGAAGGCCAACGCATAGCGCCTCATCTGCTGCAACATCTCGCCCAGACCATTGGCCCTCGTGGGCGAGAGGTAGGAGCGTATGCCAATGCGGTCGATGAAATAGAGCTCTGTGGAAAGAATCTCCTCGGGGGTGCGTCCGCCCAGTGCTCGTGTGAGCAGTCCGGCAATGCCCTTAACAATGAGCGCATCGGCATCGGTAGAGAAATAGACCTTGCCATCACGCAGCTCGGCATCAATCCACACCCTCGACTGGCAACCATCTATGAGGTACTGCTCGGTCTTATGGCGGGGATCAATCTCGCAGCACTCCTCGGCCATATCTATGAGATATTGGAGCTTATCGTCGGGATCGTCAAACATCTCGAAGTCGGCAATAATCTCCTCCTGAATCGCATCTTTTATCATATTTTCCATAATTTATTTCTTTTTTTCTGTCGCTTTTTTCTGTCGCTTTTTTGTAAAAAAGCGAAGCAAAAAACTTTTAGTGCTGGTGCGGCTGTCCAAACTCAGTCGCCAGTCGGGAGCACCACCCTCACAAAACAGGACTTGTCCTGCTTTTAGTGCTGGTGCGGCTATCCAAACTCAGTCGCCCTCCTCGCTAAACTCGCTAATGTTAGAGAGCTTAGGGAATTTAGGGAGTTTAGGGAGTTTAGGGAAACCATAGGCCCTATATGCCCCATAAGCCCTTAATGTCCTTAAAGCCCTTAATGCCCTTAATGCCTTAGGTCGTTAGACGTTTGACCTTAGACGTTAGACCGGAGCTTAGCTCCGCGAGTGCGATTTGTGAGGCGAGAGCAAGGCTTGCGTAGCAGAGGAAACCGCAGTTTGCTTGGGCAAATGAGGATTTCCGAAGCAAGCGTAACGCAGCTATCGCCCACAAAGCGCGCTCGCAACCCGACAAGGCGCGCTCGCAAGGCATAGCCTACGGCTGTGGCAGTGGGGACCCCTCCGCCCCCAACGGCACATCCACACCCACCAACTCCGAGAGGGTCACAACTACCGAGCCCATATCGACCCGCTGACGCACCTCACACTCTTTGCCCACACCCTCGCCACACAAGGCCACAAAGCCACGACGATAGGGGGCATAGGGAAGGCCCTCCGACACTACAACCCTCTCTTCGTCGCTCCACACCTCCACCCAGTCGGGCATAAGCACCAGAGTCACGTCGGCCGAGCGCTTGGGGTAGAAGCCCTGCTGCACCACGCCTGCAACCCCCTCTTTCGAGTTGCTCGCCATCATCGACGAGGCCACAATGGCGTGGGACACTCCTCGAAGTTGGAGCGCAAAGGTTGCCACCTGCTGCTGCAACTCCTCCACGCTAAGCCCTTTGGAGAAGATGAGCGTATGATTGAGCCACACTCCTCCTCGCTCGTAGCCCAGCACCCAGTCGCCCTTGCCATAGGTGGCCGAGAGGAAGCTGTTGATGAGCAGGCGAGCCTGCGAGGCGTTGAAGAGTTTGTTCTTGTCATCTGCGGCACAGACACCGCCATCGGTTGTCAGCACCACCACCATACGTCCGCCGGCCTGAGCCGAGGCGAAGGTGAGCAGGTCGGCAATAGACTCGTCGAGCCTATAATACATATCCTCCACCTCGCGCGAGTCGAGACCATAGCGGGCCACAATGCGTCGGGGGGCATCGAAGCAAACATTCAGCACATCGGGCTTGCTATCGCCTCCCAAGCGACCGTAGATGATAGCCTCCTTGGCGAAGGCTGCCACCACATCGTTGGAGGTGGGTCTATATCCAAATTCCAGCACATCCTTTGGCACAGCACCACGACGTTTTTCCTCGCGTGGGGCTTTGTAGCCATAGGGTTTGGCCACCACAGTGGTGGCGTTGAGGTAGCTCTCGTTGCTACGCGAGAGCACCCACGGTTGAGTATATTGCGTGCGCCAGTAGCCGGTGCGGTTGAAATTACCCACCCACTTGGGCAGCGTGACAGCATACTTGGTGGAGGTTGTCCACGTGCCGCTGAGCGAGTCGAGCCACCACACCTCCGTTGGGTTGAGGCCTCCCATAATTATGGCCGACGAGGGGTCGGTAGCCACCGACACCGAGTGGCTGCCCTCGAAGCTCGCCACCACCCTATCGCCAAAGGTTTCAACCACAAGGTTGCGGTTGGAGACACGACTCTCGGGGGTGTCGGCATTGAAGGTGCTACACTGGGGGTCGCCCACAACACCCTCACGCTGGCCACTTGTCCAGTTCCACCAACCATAGCCCACCACACCGTGCAACGAAGGGTTAGCACCCGTAGTGAGGGTGGCCAGTGCCGAGGGGGTGGATGGAGCAAAGGCGTAGTAGGCATAGGGGTAGCTCTCCCCTGCCAACACACGTGCAAAACCGCCCTCGCCAAAACCATCGGCATAGCGCTGCAAGTCGGCATAACGCATACCCGAAACAACAATGTTCACTACCAAGCGGGGTGCAGATGATTGTTTCGTGGCGCTCGCCCCCACCCCAACAAAAGCGTGGAGCAGCACAAGCACGAGCAGCGTTATCTTTCGGTTCTTCATAGCGTGGGTAAAAAATATCGGGTAAAGATAGTAAATATCTTTGATATTTAACTCTCCGCAGGTACGAAACTTACATTTAAGCCCCTATTTTGCATCTTTGGCGCACTTTTCGGCCCACTTTTCGGCCAAAGCGATAGCCACCTCGTTGTTGGGCAGAGCCTCAGTAAGTTCCTTTGCTCGCTCCAACATTCGGGCCTTAAATTTGCTCCACTCGGCACTCTCGGGGTGGAGAGGTCGGTGCGTCAGTCCCCCTGCAACCGAGGCGAACTTCTCGCCCAGCGCCCGAGCCTCACTGCTCAGGTAGCACTCCGCAAAACGCTCCCACACATACTCCACAGCCACCTCCGCAGGGTGGGTCATATCGGCGGCATAGAAGCGGTAGTCGCGCAGGTCGTCGAGGAGGATTTCGTAGGCGGGGAAGTAGCTCACATTGGCTCTTGCAGAGGCCACCTCGGAGGCCGCAACCCTCAGCACAGCCTTCGAGAGCGAGTTGCCTTCGAGGCCGTCGGACAAGTGGCGTATGGGACTGATTGTTAGGATTATGCGCTTGTCGGCAAACCTATCAGCCACCTTTGTGAGCGCTCCAACAACCTCCTCCACCGAGAGCCTGCGACGCACAAACTCACCGGCAGGCATCTTGTGGCAGTTGGCCACCACCTCGCCCTTGCGCTCATAGACCCAAGCTGTGCCGAGCGTTATGATGAGCCAGTCGGCCTCGGCCAAAGAGGTGTGCCCCTTGCTGATGGCATCGTTGATTCGCCCCACCACCTCGGAGGCATTGGTGCTGTCGAAGTCGCCGTGAGTGTGGTAGCTAAACCACACATCATCGCGCTGGTGCAGCTCCTCGGCCACCACCTCGCGCCGCTCGGCCACACGCTCCAACGTGCTACAAACCGAGAGCGGATTATAGACCACGCCCAGCGGATTGAGCCGGGTGGCCACACCTATGCGGTCGAGCCTATGGGCCATCTCGGTGGCAAAGCACGAGCCTATGGAGAAGATTTTTTGTTGTTGGTCTATCTTATTGGGGCTGGGGCTGATAGCTATCTCGGTTCTGAATTTCATATCCACAAGAGGGGTCTAAAAGGGGTGTAAAATGTTTGCGTAAGACAAAGATAAAAATTATATTTGTAGTCGAAGAATAATAAGCACAAAAATGATACTCAAAGCCTATCCTAAAATCAATCTCGGACTCGACATCCTCCGTCGTCGCCCCGACGGCTACCACGACATCGACACCCTGATGCTCCCCGTAGAATGTGTCCACGACATAATCACCATCGAGGCCGCCCCCGACAAGGGTTGCTCACTCAGCACCGGCGGACTCGCCATAGATTGCGCTGCCGACCGCAACTTGGTCGTCAAGGCGTGGTTTCTATTGAAGGAGCGCTATGGCATTGGAGGTGTGAGTATGACTTTGGAGAAGCACATCCCCTTTGGGGCGGGCTTGGGGGGAGGTAGTGCCGACGCTGCCGCAGCCCTCAAAGGCATTGCCGAGATTTACGGCCTCGGGCTCTCCAACGAGGAGCTTACCCAGCTTGCAGCCAAGCTCGGTAGCGATGTGCCCTTCTTCATCCACCCCGAGCCTACGTTTTGTCGTGGCCGAGGTGAGATACTCACCCCTGCCGATATAGACCTTTCGGGGGTGTGGTGCGTGGTGTCGAAGCCCTCGTTTGGTATCTCCACAGCCGAGGCCTATGCAGGTGTCAAGCCCCACATTCCTGAGTTGTCGCTCGAAGAGCGCCTGCGCCTACCTCGCAGCTCGTGGCAGGAGCTGATAGTCAATGACTTTGAGCCTTCGCTCTTTGCCAACCACACCGCCCTGCCCAACATCAAGCGCGAGATGCAACGCTGTGGCGCATTCTACGCCTCGCTCTCGGGCTCGGGCTCGGCTATGTATGGCCTGTTCGACCACGAGCCCACCTACTCGCCCATCTTCGCTGGCGAGCAGACCTTTGTCTGCAAGCTCTAATAAAAAAACGCGGGCATTACCCGCGTTTTTTTAATTCAAAATTCAAAATTCAAAATTGTTTTGGGAGTTTAGGGAATTTAGGGAATTTAGGGAGCTTAGGGCCTATAAGCCCTATGCCACCCTTGTAACCCTTGTAACCCTTGTGCCCCCTACTACCCCTGTAAAAAAAACGCGGGTATCTTTTTTAATACCCGCGTTTTATATTGGCCTTAGGACGTTAGACGTTTGACCTTAGACGTTAGACACACAGCCAAAGGCTGGGTTTTGTGGAGGGATTTTTGTGCCAAACAAGAAGGTGGCTCCGCAGTTTGCTCAACGCAAATGAGGAAACCGCAGCCTACTGGGTCGGGAGAGGGTCGGCTGGGTTTTGTGAGGCGAGAGCAAGGCTTGCGAAGCTGAGGAAACCGCAGTTTACCGAGCGTAAATGAGGATTTCCGAAGCAAGCGTAACGCAGCTATCGCCCACAAGGCACAGCCGATAGTCGTTAGACGTTTGACCGTAATAACAACCTCGCCCTCACAGCCTTATGGTCGGAACACCCCAAATCAAACGAATCATACTCCTTAACATCGAAACATCCCTCCTCGGGAAGTATGTAGTCGATGCGGAAGAGGTTGTAGAGTCCCTTGAACGTGAAGTCCGTACCACGTCCGCCCTCAACAAAGCTATCCATCAGTTTATCAGCACGTATGGTGCGGTAGGTGTATGATACGGGAGGGTCGTTGAAGTCGCCACAAACCACCACAGGATGGGGCGAGGAGGCGACCACCTGAGCCACATTGTCGGCCTCGACAGCACGCTTACGGTAGTTGTCATTCATCTTATGGGCCACCTTTGAGAGCTTGGCTTTGGCGAGGGTGTCGTCGATGATTTGGGCAGTGAGAGTCTGACTGCGCTCCTCGTTGTCGATGCCCGTAGATTGGAGGTGGGCATTGACCACTCGGAGGGTGTCGCGGCCAATTTTCACATCGGCCCAGATGGCGTTAATGTTGTTCTCGTCCTCGTCGGCAATACCGTGACGCACAATAGGATAGGCGCTCAGGATGGTAAATCCGCCACCGCTATCGTCGTTGCGTTTCTCGGGTATGGAGCTAACAAAGAGCGAGTAGTTCATACGGCCACACTGCTCCTTGAAACTTTCGATTACCTCTTTGGAGTAGAAGTAGGACTCCTGCAAGCAGAGCAGGTTGATACCCTCCTCGCCAACCCAATTGGCAATCAAATCTTTGGCGCTCAATTCGTCGTCATTGTCGGGAGCGCTGAAACTGGCCACATTGAAGCTGGCCACCACCAAGTCCTCCTTGGAGCGTTCCACCTCGGGTTGCTGGCTCTTCATATCGGAACGGTAGAAGAGCGAGATGTTGCCATAGCCGAGCAGCACCATTGCCAGCGAGAGAACAAACCACTTGCGCCAACGCACCACCCACCAGAGCATTGCGGCCACATTGGCAATATAGATGAGTTGATAGACCAACCCCGCAAAGGCAAAGAGAGTTGTGGCGCGAGGGTCGATAACCTTAGCCAAGAGTGCCGCCACAAGAGCCACAGCCGCCACCACCGACACTACAACCATAACTAAGTCGGTGATGGTCATAACGGCACGACGGCGACCTCCTGCGGGGCGTTCCTTGTGGGCCTTGCGTTGTTCGGGTTTATAGTATCCGCCTTTCTTGTTCCTCATAGCAGTAATAACCCTCTGTGCCTAATACCAAATCTTGTTGTTCTTCTTCCAGTAGCGCAGCAGCACAAAGCCAAAGAGCATACCTCCCAAGTGGGCAAAGTGGGCCACATTAGAGCCCGACGAGGCCACGCCACCCATAAGTTCCAACACACCATAGATAACCACAAACCATTTGGCTTTCAGCGCAATGGGAGGGAACATCAGCATAATGACGTTGTTGGGGTGGAGCATACCGTAGGCCAGCAGCAGACCAAAGACTGCACCCGATGCACCCACCGTCGTAAAGCGAGGCACCGACATATAGCCCTGAGCCAAGAGCGACGAGACCTCCACATAGTTTACAGCCAGCTGTATGAGGCCCGCACCCACACCGCAAACGAGGTAGTAGGTGAGAAAACGTTTCGAGCCCAAGTCGTACTCCACAATACGTCCGAACATCCACAGGGCAAACATATTGAAGAAGAGGTGGGAGAAGTTGGCGTGCATAAACATATAGGTCAGCGACTGAAAGATAGTCCTAAGCGTTGGAGGGAAGCTCAGCGCAAAGGTTTCATAAAACCAACCTTTCAGCTCACTGGGAAGGAGCGTCTGGGTGAGAAAAACCAACACATTGATTATCAAGAGGTTTTTCACAACCATTGGTACATTAAACTGTGAACGATAGTATTCGGTGCTCATATTTTGATTCTGACGAAAAAAAAGATTCTTACTTTTCAAACAAGGAGCTCAGCAGGGAGCTATCAACAATGCGGACAACATCGCCCCAGCCGCTATCCTCACGGCGCATCTCGACACACTCATTCAGGGCATTGAGAATGCTCTCCAACACACCGCTCCCCTCCTCTATCACACCCGAGAAGCTGCTATTCGACCTTGCCAAGATTCTTGCCAAACGCTCCTTGCGCTCACGCTCGGGCGAGCCAATGCCATCGCGCAACGAGTCAATCATATCGTAGATAACCATCTCTACATTCGACGAATCGGACATCTCGGCAGGGTAGGCCGAGAGTTCAATGGTGTTGTCGCCCACAATCTCGTAGTCGAAACCCATAGCTATGAAGTAGTCGCGGTATTGACTAAGGAAGAGGGTGTCGTCGTAGGAGAAACATTTGTGCTCGGGGAAGATAAGGCGCTCGCCCACAACGGGAGTGCCACTGTCGATAGCGCCGAGGTAGTAGCGTAGCAACATCCACTCACGCGCCTTGGCAACGTCGATTATGGCGAGTCGGCCGTTGTACTTTGTGGCCACATAGCCCGACGAGAGGGCAATCAGACCCTCGAAACGACCCGACGAGTCGAATCCCTCGCCCTCGAAGCTCATCTGCTCGGCCTCGCTTTCGGGCGCAAACTCCTCTATCTCGCCCCACCAGCCACTCCTACCCTCGGCGCTCTCCTCCTCGGGGGTGCTCGGGTAGGCTTCGGCCCTCTCGGCAATCATCGAGGGGCTATATCCGCTATTCGAGCCACAACCACAACCACTGTGGCCTCCGCCCACAGCGGGGCGCTCAGCAAAGGGGTTGTAGAAGGGGTTTGTGTTGGTGCGAGGCTCGGCAAAGCCACCCTCGCGCACACCCGAAAAGACGGGTATCTGGATGCCACCATCGTCGTCGAAGTCCATCATTGGAATTGCACCAGTCTTGGCTAACGACTCCCTGACAGCAGCGTTTACAATCTGCCAAATCTCGCTATCCTCGCTAAACTTGACCTCGGTCTTTTGGGGGTGGACATTGACATCGACCTTCTCGGTATCGACCGTCAGGTAGATGAAGTAGGCAGGGGTCAAACCCGCAGGTATGATTTTCTCGTAGGCCGCCATCACCGCCCTATGCAGATAGGGGCTCTTGAAGAAACGACCATTGACAAAGAAGAACTGCTCGTCTTTGCGCTTTTTGGCACACTCAGGACGGCCCACAAAACCCTCCACCTTGACTATGGTTGTGGTGGTCGAAAGCTCCAAGAGCTGCGAGGCCACCACCTTGCCCATAAGTGCAGCTATACGCTGTTTGAGCGTTGTGGCAGGGAGGTTAAAGAGGGGAGCATCGTCGCGATAGAGGGCAAAAGCCACCTCGGGATGACACAAGGCCACCCTGCGAAACTCGGTTTTGATTTTGCCTGCCTCGCGCTCGCTACTCTCCAAAAACTTACGCCTTGCGGGAACATTGTGGAAGAGGTTGGAGACCTTGAAGTTGCTACCTACGGGTGCAACCACCATATCTTGCGAGCGAAACTCGCCTCCGTCAATCACTATGCGTGTGGCCAGCTCGTCGTCGGCAGTGCGGGTTGTAAGCTCCACCTCGGCCACCGCAGCAATCGATGGCAGAGCCTCACCACGAAAGCCAAAGGTTGTCAGGGTGTAGATGTCGTCGAGCGAGGCAATCTTGCTTGTGGCGTGCTTGTCGAAAGCAAGCCTTGCATCGGCAGGGCTCATACCACAGCCATTGTCGATAACCTGCACCAATTCCCTGCCATCGGCACGGAAGTTTACGGTGACAGATGTAGCACCTGCGTCGATGGCATTCTCTGTGAGCTCTTTGACCACCGACGAAGGATTGCCCACAACCTCACCTGCGGCAATCTGATTGGCAACCGAATCAGGCAATACTCTGATTTTCACTTGGCTTTCCTATTAGTAAAAAAACTATCCTCTCTGGGCTTAGAAGTTAATGCTACGCAACAGGGCGTAGAAACCAATGATGAGCATAACCACAAAGACAAACCTCAGGGCGTTGCTCTTGCGACGTGCAGCCACCAACTCCTCCGACTTGTGGTGACGCTGCTCGGCACGGGCACGCAGTAGGTCGCCCGGCTTGCGTTCCACCTTTGTGTCGTTCTCGATGGGTGCGTGACCCAACTCAATGCGACGCTGGTTGCGAGCCTCCTGCTCGGCATCGTAATAGCGTGGATTGTAGCTAAATTGACGCGGTTTGCGCCTCAATGACTGACCTATTCCAAACATAGTTGTGCTCTATTTAAGTGTGTGCTCAATATACTTTATTTTAACGCTCCGAGGCGACAATTTGTTGTGGGGCGAAAGGGGAATTCAAAATTCAAAATTCAAAATTCAAAATTATTTGGGAGGTTAGGGAATTTAGGGAGTTTAGGGAGTGGCCTATATGCCCTATATGCCCTATATGTCCCATAAGCCCCATAAGGCCCATTTTCTGGGACTTCCCAGTCCTCTCTGACCTCGTGCGACCTTTGGCGATTCTGGCTGAGGGATTTCAAGGCTTGCGAAGCCGAGGAAACCGCAGTTTACTGGGCGTAAATGAGGATTTCCGAGGCAAGCGTAACGCAGAAATCACCAGCCAGAATCGTCAAAGTACAAAGGTAGGAATTTTAACTAAAAAAATTCCTCATCCTATCAAAAATGTTTTGCTCGCCTTTGGGGGTGTCGGTCTTTTTGAAGTTGGGCTGGTCGGAGAGTTTTTCCAGCAGTTTCTTCTCTTCGGAGGTGAGCTTGGTGGGGATGACAATATCCACAATCACCAAGATGTCGCCCCTGCCGTAGCCATTCAGCTCGGGCAGACCCTTACCTTTCAGGCGCAACACCTTGCCTGCCTGAGTGCCGGCAGCAATTTTGATGCGGGCCTTAGAGTCGATGGTGGGCACTTCCACCTCGCCACCCAAGATGGCTGTGGTTACGGGTATTTTCAGATTGTGCAGCAGGTCGCTACCATCTCTTATGAGCAGGTCGTTGGGCTCTTCCTCGATGACAACCAACAGGTCGCCCGAGATGCCACCGTGACGTGCAGCATTACCCTTGCCACTTACGGAGAGCTGCATACCCTCGGCCACGCCTGCGGGGATGCGAATCTCCACAATCTCCTCGCCACGCACTACACCCTCGCCACGACATTTCGAGCAGGGCGAAGTGATGACCTTACCCTCGCCTCCACAGGTGGGACACACCCTCTGGGTTTGTGCCCTGCCAAAGAAGCTATTGACAGTCTCGATGGTGTAGCCAGCACCGTTGCAGTTGGGGCAGGTGGAGTAGCTATTGGAGTCCTTAGCTCCCGAGCCGCCACACTGGTCGCAAGCTATCTGCTTGGTAATCTTTATCTTCTTGGTGCAACCCTCAGCAATCTCTTTGAGCGAAAGGCGTACTTTCACCCTCAGGTCGCTGCCACGATTGACCTTGCGGCCCGAGCGCGACCCGCCGCCACCAAAGCCACCAAAGCCGCCACCGAAGTGACCACCAAAGATGTCGCCAAAGTTGCGGAAGATGTCCTCCATAGTGAAGCCACCGCCAAAGCCGCCACCACCGTAGCCGCCTGCTCCACCCTCCATACCGGCGTGTCCAAACTGGTCGTAGCGCGCCCTCTTGTCGGGATTGGAGAGCACGTCGTAGGCCTCGGCAGCCTCCTTAAATTTCTCCTCGGCCTCCTTGTCGCCCGGGTTTTTGTCGGGGTGGTACTTAACGGCCGCCTTGCGGTAGGCCTTCTTTATCTCGTCGGCACTGGCGTTCTTCTCAACGCCCAGCACCTCGTAGTAATCTCTCTTTGCCATATTATTGTCTAACGTCTAATGTCCAACGTCTAACGACTATTTGTTTCTGTTTTAAGTTTATCACGCGCCTGCAAGCCTGCGCTGCAAGAGGGGTTCAAGGCTTGCTCCACTCCCACACTACGAGCGGGTTTTGTGGAGGGATTTTTGTGCCAAATTTTAACCCCACTGCGAGTGTATATCGTGAGGCGAGTTCAAGGCTTGCTCTCCACCCCACTGCGAGCGGGTTTTGTGGAGGGATTTTTGTGCCAAATTTTAGGAGGAACTCCGCAGTTTACAAATCGTAAATGAGGAAGTTACTCTCTAAAATTTGGTGCAAAAAGCACCCACAAGGCACGCTCGCTACTCGCCGACTACGACCTTCGCATAACGTATAACCTTCTCTTTCAACTTGTAACCCTTCTGCACAACATCAATCACAAGACCCTTCTTGTCGTCGCCTGCGGGGAACTTGGCCACAGCCTCGTGGAGATCGGTGTCGAGGGGCAGACCAATGGCCTCAATCTCTACAACACCCTTGCCTCGGAGCGTGTCGCGCATCTTCTGCGATATAAGCTCAACGCCCTCACGCACAGCAGCCACGTCGGTTGCACTCTGCATAGCACCCAGCGCCCTCTCGAAGTCGTCCATAATGGCCAACATCGACTTGATGACATCCTCGCCACCACTCTCTATAAGCTCCATCTTCTCCCTGAGGGTGCGCTTGCGGTAGTTGTCGAACTCGGCCGACAGGCGCAGATACTTATCCTTCCACTCCTCGGCCTCACTACCAAGGCTTGCCGTTTTGTCAGCCTCTGACACATTTTCTTCTGACATTTTGTCAGTGTCGGGTGTTTGACCTGCGCTCTCGGCAGCCGTTTCTGTGCCCTGAGCCTCGCTATTAACTTGCTGATTTTCAGCGGTAGTTTTCTCTTTCTTACACTTAGTCATATCTATTGTTGTTTGTTTCTAATATGGTATTGTTCAAAATGTATGCCGAGCAGAGGAGCATAGTGGTTGGGGTGGGCAGTGGCCCTCGACCCAAAGACCAACAAGAAAGCGACCTCGCAGTTTGCCTTGTGCAAATCGGGAGGCCGCTTAATTGCTGCACTACTTCGCGGGGGTTGCCGCGAGGATAGGCAATCTCTTATTTACCAGACTGACGGGTTGCCAATACGGCTACAACACCAGTGCTAGCAGGTTGGAGCAGGGTAAGACCCTCGTAGCTCAAATCGCCAACGTTGATAGTCTTGCCAACGCCCAAAGTGGTAATGTCAACTACCAACTCGTCGAGCAGGTTCTCTTCGAGACCCGAAACTGCGAGTTTGCGACGGAGAACTTGGAGTTTACCACCGGCCTTAACACCCTCGGAGTTACCAACGATGCTTACAGGAATCTCAATTGCTACGGGCTTACCGGCTACTACGCGGTAGAAGTCGATGTGCTGGCAGTAGTCCTTAACGGGGTGGAACTGAGTCTCGCGCATAACGCCTTTCTCAATAGTACCCTCGATGTCAATCTCTACGATGTAGCTCTTGGGAGTGTAGATGAGTTTCTTTGCCTCAGCAGCCTCAACGGAGAAGTGGATGGTCTCGCCACCGTTGCCGTAGAGTACGCAGGGGATAAGATTCTCGCGACGGATGTCTTTGGCGCTCTTTTTGCCAAACTGCTCGCGCTTAACGCCTTTAATCTGAATAACTTGCATAATCTTGAAAATTAAATAGTTAATAATGTTACTTGGGTGACACTCAGCACGGCTCATGCAATCTCACCGCACCCCATAATCACTTGCGGGCACAAAGATACAACTTTTTTCCAAAAACAAAGCGTTTCAGCAGAAATTAACATCAATACAGGCGTCTAACGACAAACGTCTAACGTCTAACGACCGAAGGCAAAAAATAAAACGCGGGGATTAAAAAAGATACCCGAGGGATTTTTACAGGGGTAGCAGGGGTTACAAGGGTCGCAAGGGTCACAAGGGTCACAAGGGCGTCTTTCGCTCCACAACCACTCCTCCCCTATGTCAGGGGAGGTGTCGCGCAAGCGACGGAGAGGTTAGTTTTGCGCCGTAGGCGCAGAGCTGACCGCTGACTGCTCAGAGCGGTAGATGCCAACCGCCTGCCTTGTGGCAGTCGTGGCAAGACGGACAGCAAGCTGTCTTTTGTGAGGGTGGTACTCCCGACCGAAGGCATTAAGGGCATTAGGGGCATATAGGCCCTATCTCTACACTCCCTACACTCCCATAATCTACTGACAACTGACTACTGATTACTGACAACTAATGAGTAAATACCAACTTTTGGCGATTGACCCAAAGTGAAATAATCTCTATTTTTGCGGTGGCAAAAATAGTCGGGGAAAGCATCCCGCTCCCCCAAAAACAGAACAGACGAAAAATGAAACTTTCGGAACTAAATACGGGCCAAAAGGCAGTGATTGTGCGAGTTGCGGGTCACGGTGGCTTCCGCAAGCGCCTAATGGAGATGGGCTTTGTCAGGGGCACTGAGGTATGCTCGGTGCAAGACTCCCCTCTGCACGACCCGGTGAAATATACCGTTATGGGCTACGATGTCTCGTTGCGTCGTAGCGAGGCCGATATGATTGAGGTGATGACTCGTGGCGAGGCCAACCTACCCCTCGAAGGGGCTGGTGGCAGCATTTGTAGCACCTCCTGCGAGGGATGTACCCTGACCGACTGTCAGCTCCACTCTCGCAAGCCCCTGCGCAAGAACGAGATAAACGTCGCCCTAGTGGGCAACCCCAACAGCGGCAAGACCTCGCTCTTCAACGCCCTCTCGGGCAGCAGCGAGCACGTTGGTAATTACAGCGGTGTGACGGTTGATGCCAAGCTCGGCTCGCTCAGCTACAAGGGCTACCACATCAACATCACCGACCTACCCGGCACCTACTCCCTGTCGGCCTACACCCCCGAGGAGGTCTATGTCAGAAGACACCTCTACAACGCTATGCCCGACGTGATACTCAACACCGTTGTGGCCTCCAACTTGGAGCGTAACCTCTATCTGACCACCGAGCTTATCGACCTCAACCAGCGCACTGTGGTGGCTCTGAATATGTACGACGAGTTGCAAAAGAGTGGTTCGACGCTCGACTACAAGGCTCTCGGAGCGATGATTGGTGTGCCAATGATTCCCACCATTGCCAAAAATGGCTACGGACTAACCGCCCTGCTCGATACCATAATTGAGCTTTTCGAGGGCAACAACACCACCTCGCGCCACGTTCACATCAACTACGGACATCCAATGGAGCAGGCCATACGCCACATCTCCGACCACCTCAGAGATGCAGCCGACCTGCCCAAGCAATTCCCCACACGTTACTGGGCCATAAAACTCATCGAGGGCGACCGCGAGGCGCTCAAACTACTGGCCGGATGTGCCTCCTACGACCTCTGGGTGGCCAAGGCACAAGAGCTTGCCGAGAAGGTGAGCAGCGAGGTAGATAGCGACATCGAGACCCTGCTGAGCGACTACAAGTATGGCTTCATTGCGGGTGCGCTCGAAGAGACCTTTGGGGCTGGCGAGGGCGACTTCAATCTCCGCTCACGTCGCATCGACCGATTGGTGGCCAACAAGTGGCTCGGATTCCCGCTCTTCATACTGGTTATGTGGTTTATGTTCTGGGCCACCTTCACCCTCGGAGGCTATCCGCAGGAGTGGATAGAGATGGCCTTCGGATGGCTCGGCGAGTGGGTGTGGTCGGTTATGCCCGAGGGAGCACTGAGGGATTTGCTTGTTAATGGCATCATCAGTGGCGTGGGCAGTGTGGCCGTATTCCTGCCCAACATCCTGATACTCTACTTGTTCATATCGCTTATGGAGGACTCGGGCTATATGGCTCGCACAGCCTTCATTATGGACAAGCTGATGCACCGTATGGGTCTGCACGGCAAGTCGTTCATACCCCTGCTTATGGGTTTTGGCTGCAACGTGCCTGCCATTATGGCCACACGCACCATCGAAAGCCGCTCGTCAAGACTCATAACCATACTCGTCACCCCCTTCATATCGTGTAGCGCACGCCTGCCCGTATTTTTGCTGCTGGCAGGCACGTTCTTCCCCCACCACGCCGCCACCGTACTCATTGGGCTCTACCTGCTCGGCATTGCGGTGGCCTTCGTCACTGCACGTCTGCTGCGTGGCACGAAGTTCAAGAAAGACGAGACCCCCTTTGTTATGGAGCTACCCCCCTATCGTATGCCTACCGCGCGCGCGACTATTAAACATATGTGGGACAAGTGCGAACAGTACATACGCAAAATTGGCACAACCATACTTCTGGCTACCATAGCCATCTGGGCCCTCTCCTACTACCCACGACCCAAGGCCGAGGTGGCCCAACAGGAGGTTGTGGTGGTGGCCGAGAGTGGCGAAAATACCGATAGTGTCATAAGTAGCGAGAATGGCGAAATGGCCATAGCGACCAACAGCAACAGCTCCCCCAATGGAGAGGCGAGCAAGGCCCTTGTTGGGTCATACATAGGACGTGTGGGCAAGTTTATTGAGCCTGTGATGCGCCCCCTCGGACTCGATTGGAGGGCTGGCGTGGCACTGCTCACAAGCATACCTGCCAAAGAGTTGGTTGTCAGCACAATGGCCGTTTTGTATGGTGGCGACGACATTGCTTCGTTGTCGAAAAACATAGTCAATCATAGCGGCATTACGACCCGCTCGGCTGTGGCCTTTATGATTTTCATCCTGCTCTTCTTCCCCTGCATAGGCACTCTGGCAACCATCAAGGCCGAAACCGGCAGCAGAGGCTGGATGTGGTTTACTATCATCTACAACACCTCGGTAGCGTGGCTACTGGCGTGGTTAGCCTACGTGATTTTGTAGTTGAGAGTTGAAAGTAGAAAGTTATTTTTGACTTAGGCCGTTTGACCAACAAAAAACTCGGGTATCAAAAAAGATACCCGAGTTTTATATTTTACCTTAGGTCGTTTGACCCGATAGTCTAAGCTAATTCAATTCAAGCAACCCCTCTGGCAATTCAAACAAAACACTCCTTCGGCTGGGAGAATACTCAACGATAAAGTCATCGACAGCAGGAATCATAACCTCACGGCCATCCAACTCTATGATGAAGAGCGGGTTCCAGTCGCTATCCTCGAAATCGACTATGCGACCCTCGTCGTCGCGCCCCTTGAAGGTGGCCGTAAAGCCCACCATATCTTCCAGATAGAGCTCGTCGTCATCGGAGAGTTGCTCCTCGCCATCATCGTAGCTAATGCCGAGCAGTTCCTCCTCCAAACCCATATAAAGCTCTTTGCCAATGAGTTCGGCAGCACGCAGAGTGGTGTCGAAGTCGGCAAACACAACCACTCCGCCACTCTTACCTCGGCGCTCGAAGTGGTCAAAAAAGAGAGGAACCGCCAGTTTGTCGATATAGACAAACAGCGGTTCCTCTATTGTGAAGTCCGCAGGGAAAGTGTCGTAAAGGTTGATGGTCAGTTCGCCGTGAGTACCGAAACTCTTGCCAACTTTGGCTACTGCAAACGCGCTCATCTGTGCTTCTCCTTGATTGTGCATCGGCGTACTATCACACCTTGCCGAATACTCCTTTGCAACTACTCTCTTTTCCCCTACGAGGCGAGCCTACTACTAAGCCTCCTCGGTTGCGGTCTCCTCTGCGCTCTGCTCAGCAGCAGCCTCAGCGGCAGCAGCGGCAGCGGCAGCTTTCTTCTCAGCGATTTTAGCAGCGATAGCCTCTTTGGTCTTAACCTCCTCAGCTACGGCAGCCCTGTGGGCAGCAGCTTTGTCGGCAGCAACCTTACCGCTCTTAGCAGCGATTTTGGCCTCTTTCTCGCCCATCCACTTGTTGAACTTAGCCTCTGCGGTAGCCTCGTCGAATGCACCTTTAGCAACACCACCAAGGAGGTGTTTCTTATACATCACGCCCTTGTAGGAGAGGATTGCACGGCAAGTATCGGTGGGTTGTGCGCCTTTCAGCAACCAAGCCAGAGCTTTCTCGAAGTCCAACTCGATTGTAGCAGGATTGGTATTAGGGTTGTAAGTACCAAGTTTTTCGATGAACTTACCATCGCGTGGCGCCCTGCTATCTGCGGCTACGATGTGGTAGAAGGCGTAACCTTTCTTACCGTGACGAGCCAAACGAATTTTTACAGACATTTTGCGTAAAATTTTAATTATTAAACTATTACGACCCTACCCGAGGGTCAATTATTTCACTCCAAGCTCTTCACGAGAGCCCAATGAGCCCGCAAAGATAGTAATAAAATTGAAAATTGAAAATTGAAAATTGAAAATTTTTCGGGAAGTAGTGGAATTTAAGGAGGTTAGGCGGTAGGCGGCAACCAAAAACTCCCCGAGCGGTGGCTCGGGGAGTTTTTGGTTACATACTCTCTGTCACATCCCACACAAAGGCTCTCAACCCCTGCAACTGAGTATCCTTATCAATCTCGCGCAGGGCCTCCATTGCGGGGGCAACCTTAGCATCGTCCACCACAGCTATGATGGTGGAGTTCATTGCGGGCCAAGTGTGGTTGGCCATATGTGGCTCGCCAGTGTAGCTACCACGTCCGTGAGTCAGAGGAAAGAGTGTGTAGCCTCTGATTTCGAGCCTATTGAGCATTGCCTCAATGCGCTCGGTAATGGCCTGATTGTATGATATAAAAAGTGCTTTCATTGTTCTATTGTTTAGGTGGTTTGATTACTCGGCTTGTTCTCTCTGTTCACGCTCGGCCACAAGTCGCATCTTCTCCTCGTAGGCTTTGCGCTGGCGCTCTTTGCGTCGGGCGGTGTAGCGCTCGCTGCGGCCCATAAAGACGTAGTAGAGGATTGGCACAGCCACAAGGGTGAGGATGGTCGAGAAGGTCAAGCCACCGATGATGGCAATACCCATAGGTTGCCACAACTCTGCACCATTACCCAAACCGATAGCCAAAGGCAACATACCGAGGATGGTGGTGAGTGAGGTCATCAGCACAGGGCGCAGACGGCTCTTACCTGCGGCATAAACTGCATCGTACATACCCACACCTCGCTCACGCAGGAGGTTGGTGTAGTCCACCATAACGATACCATTCTTAACCACAATACCCACAAGCATAACTATTGCAATGAGGGCCATAAGGCTCAGAGGTGTGTTGGTAATCCAGAGGGCAATGGCCGAGCCGGGCAGAGCGTAGAGTATAGTAAACATTATGATGAAAGGCATAATGAACGACTCAAACTGGGTGGCCATAACGATATAGACGAGCAGCACAATAAGCACAAGCAGCACACCCAGCTCACTAAACGACTCCTGCTGGTCTTCCCAGTCGCCACCGATGAATGTATAGACATCCTCGGGGAAGGGGTAGTCGTCGAGCACACCGTTGATGCGTCCTACCATATCGCCCAGCACCACATTGTTACCCAGCGCCACCGTAACGGTCACAAGCCTCTGTCGGTTTTCGCGCTCGATGGTTGGGGGTGCATACACCTCGGTCACTTTGCCTATGTCGCGCACACGCACACCCTGACCACGCTGATTGTAGATGAGTATGTTCTCCACATCTTCGAGCGAGGTGCGGTGCTCCTCGCCATAGCGCACCTTGATGTAGTACTCCTCGCCATCCTCACGATAGATGGAGGCGGTCATACCGTTGATACGGTTACGTATGGCCGAGGCCACAGTGGAGGAGTTAAGACCATAGTAGGCGAGTTTGTTGCGGTCGAACTCGACGTTGTACTCAGGCCTCATATCGTCGCGCGAAAGACGCACGTCACGAGCACCCTCAATCTGGCTAAACTGCTCCACAAGGTCGCTTGCAATCTGGTTGGTCTTTTCGATGTCGTGGCCGAAAATCTGCACCTGCACAGAGCTGCCTCCGCCCATCATACCGCCACCACCATTGACAATCGAGCGTTTAATCTCGGGTATGGTGGCCAAGTCGTCACGGAAAGCGTCGGCAATCTCAAATACGGTGCGTTCCCTATCCTGAGGGTCGGTCAGGCGGAGGGTGTAGTTGATGACGTTGCTACCCGTTGTGCTCATTGCCGCAAACACATTCGAGGTGCTCGACGAGCCAGCCGAGGTTGAGAGCAGCAACACCTCGGGGTACTTAGCGTAGATAATGCTGTCGATACGACGAGCCACCGCTGTGGTGTACTCCACGCTGAGGTTTTGGTCGAGGGTTATGGTTGCGCTCATCTGGTCGCTATCGCTGCTGGGCATAAACTCGGTGGGAATCTTCGTAGCAAAGAGCCACACACCAAATACCAAGAGCACCATAGGTGCAAAAAATACCACCTTCTTGTGAGCCAGCGCCCAACGCAACAATCGGGCATAGGCCCTATCGAGCCAAGCAAGGAACTTGTCGATGGGTTTATAGACAATGCTCAGGCCCTTGTAGGTGTGTTTGTTGTTCTCGATTTTGAGCATCAAGGCCGAGAGCATAGGGGTGAGCGAGATAGCAGCAACGGTGGAGGTGCAAACCACAAGCGACACAATCCAACCGAGCTGTTTGAACATCACACCCGCCATACCTTTGACCATAGTAAGGGGCAAGAACACAGCCACAACTACCAGAGTTGTAGCAATTACCGAGAGCCACACCTCATTGGTTGCATATATAGCCGCCTCGCGGGGTTTTGAGCCTCGCTCGATGTGGGATGTGATGTTCTCCAAAACCACAATGGCATCGTCCACCACCATACCGATAGCAATCGAGAGCGACGAGAGCGAGATGATATTCAGTGTACCGCCTGTCAGGTTGAGGTAGATGAAGGCCACCACCAACGAGATAGGTATCGTAAGGCAGACAATCAGCGTAGCACGCCAGCGGCCCAAGAAAAAGAGTACCACCAGAATCACAAACAAGAAGGCGAACATAACCGTCTCCGAGAGGGTGTTGATGGAGTCTTTAATATTCTTCGACGAGTCGCTCAGCATATGGATTTTCACATCCGAGGGGAGGTTGCGCTCGATGCTGGGGAGCATCTTCTTTACCTGATTGACAATCCTCACCGTATTAGCACCCGACTGTTTCTGAATCATCACCCTCACACCCAACTGGCCATTCATACGCTCGTCGAGAGTCTGTTTTTCGAGCGTATCCTTAATCTCGGCAATATCTCTCAGATAGACCTCCTGACCGCCGAGGTTGGAGATAAGGATGGTTTTCAGATCGTCGGAAGAGTTAAACTCGCCGTCGGCCTTGATGTTGTAGGTGTGGTTGCCTATATCGAGCGTACCGCCCGAGGTGTTGATATTCTCCTGAGCGATGATAGCGCCAATCTGCTCCACCGAAAGACCATAGGCCTCCATCTTCACAGGATCGACATTTACCTGAATCTCCCTGACAGGAGCACCCATAACGTTCACCGAGCCTACACCGTCGATACGGCTAAGGCGATTGACAAACTGCTCTTCGAGAATCTTGTTCAGAGCGGGGTAGCTCTCGTCGGCCGTAATCGAAAAGCCCATAATTGGCATAAGCGACGAGCTGAAACGGAAGAGGATAGGCTCTTCGGCATCCTCGGGCAGATAGTCGGTCAGTCGGCCCAGCGCATCGCGGATGTCGTTGGAGGCTTCATCGAGGTTGGTTCCCCACTCAAATTCGAGCGACACGAGCGACACACCGTCACTTGAACGCGAAGTAATCTCTTTGAGGTTGCTGACCGTATTCAGACCATCCTCAATGCGTCGGGTGATGTTGTTCTCAATATCCTCTGCATTGGCACCCTGATAGGTGGTGATGACCGATATGGCCGGCAGGTCCATTTCGGGCAACTGGTCGATGGCCAAGTTGTTGAGCGAAAACAGACCAAAGACAATCACAGCGACAAAGATTAGTGCCGTTGAGATTGGCTTCTTTACTGAGGTTTCGTATATTTTCATAGTCTAATACTCTATGCTACATTATTTCTCTACAACTGAGATTGTTAGGACTACTGCACGACCTCAACAGCCGAGCCGTTTTTGATTTTCGAGAGCGACGTGATAGCCACCTCCTCGCCAGCGCTGATGCCGGAGAGAACCTCCACCCTATCGCCTACCTGACGACCAAGCTCAACTACCCTGCGCTCGGCCACACCGCCATTAATCACATAGACGTAGCGGTCATTGACACCCATCTGCTTCTGCACAGCCACATCGGGCACAGTCAGGCTCTGGCGGTTGCCTATATTAAACTCGGTGCGGGCAAACATACCGGGGCGCAAAACCTCTTTGGCATTGGGTACAATCACCTCCACATTGAAGGTGTGGGTCGAAGAGTTGATGGCCGGATAGACAATGCTTACAGTACCCTCAAACTCTCTGTCGCCAAATACCTCGGCCATAACTTTCACTTTCATACCCTTATATACCATAGGGTAGTATTTCTCCGAGAGGGCCACGATAGCTTTGAGCTTATCAATCTGCATAACCTGCAACACACCCATACCACCGTCGGCATTGGCACCCATAGCGAAGAGGTCGCCCGGCTCGTTGTAGCGGCCAGTGATAACACCATCAATAGGCGAGCGAAGTTCAATGTTGCGCTCCAAGTTGGCAACCGTCTCACGCAAAACCGTCACCGAAGTGGTCAGCTCGTCAATCTGCGACTTGCTCACACCGCCGGCCTCATAGACACTCATCATACGGCCCAGATTCTGCTCGGCGTTTTTCAGCTGTGCTGCCGACTGGTTGTACTGATTCTTGTCGAGCGTAGCAACCAACTCGCCCTTCTTAACGTGGTCGCCCACCTCCACTCTGATGTCGTCGATGCGCAAGGCCATCTGGGGAGTAATAAAGCTCTTCTTGTAGGGAAGGAGCGTTGTGGTAAAATCCACAGTCTCGGCCACATCGGCCAGCACTACGGGAGCAGTTTTGACAAGCACCTTGGCCACCTCCTCTGTGGGAGCGGCTTTGCCTACGGCATTGGACGATTTTTCCCCACCGCAAGCGACAAGGAGAGAGGAGGCCACTGCGGTGGCCACCAACATAATAATAAGGTTGTGTTTCATTCTCATATTTTGTTTTTATTATTTACTCCGATTCTAAACTACTCTTCTACGGTGGGCTCTGCCTCAGCCTCTTGGGCGGGTGCATCCACCTCGAACCCCCGACCAATGACTTTCTCGTAGTCGGCACGAGCAGCCAAGTAGTCGTAGATGGCTTGCGAGTAGTTGAGTTTGGCCTGCGTGAGCGAAAGCTCCGAGGAGTTGAGTTCGAGGATTGTGCCTGTGCCGGCATTGTATCTAACCTGTGCAATCTCGTAGGCTTTCTGAGCCTGACGCACAGTAATTTCGTTGGAGGTCATCTTCTCGCGTGCGGCCACAATGGTATTGAAGGCGTTTTCTACCTGCACACCCACACTCTGGCGCAGATACTCCTTTTGGAGCGAGAGCTGACCTATGGTGTTGCGTATCTCGTGGGCCTTATTGATGTTCTTACCACCCGAGAAGAGAGGTATGCTAATCGAGATGCCTGCCGAGAGGGGGTTCTGCCACCACCACTCGCTCTTCTTTGAAGAGGTTGAGCCTCCGCCAGTAGTACCGCTACCACCGCCAAAGCCACCGCCCATCATACTACCAAAGTCCATCGTGTTGTCGTTACCCGAAACGATGAAGTTGGTGAAGGCTGCCACTGTTGGCAGGCGCGAGGCGTTGATAAGATTGAGCTGATGTTCGAGCAGTTTGGCCTGCAAGTCGAGCGCCCTGAGGTCGGCATTGTTGGAGAAATCCACCTCGTCGGTAGGTATGGTCGCCATAGCCACCTCGTCGGCAAAGTCGTCAAGAGTGCCGGTGAGAGTAAAGTCGGTAGTGGAGGGCAAACCCAAATACATACGGAAGAGCAACTTGCCCGCCTTTATGGAGTTCTCCATCTGCACAATGCTGGGGCGAAGGTTGGAGAGCTGCACCTCGGCCGAGAGTAGGTCGTACTCCGAGGCCAAGCCCTGCTCATACATAGTTTTGGTATTGCTAACCGTCTGAGCAATAGAAGCCTCACTCTCCCTCAACACCACCAACGACTGCTCGGCCAGCAAAATGTTGTAATACGCCTTTTTGACCTCGTTGGTAAGATTTATCTTCGAGCTGCGAGCACTCTCAACAGCCTGTTCCATCTGAGTTTGGTTCATCTTCAAAGTCTCATAGACGGCGGGGACAAAGAGTGGCAACGAAAGCGAAGCCGAAGTGCTCACCGAGTTGTCCGCACCAAACGACAGACCCTTGGCCATCTCCTGCTTGACGATGCTATATGAATACTGACCCGACACCGAGACACTTGGGAGCAGGTTTCCCACACTCTGCTTACGTACCCAATCCTGACGCTCAATCTCCATATCGGCTACGCGGATTGTGGGGTTGTCCGAAAGAGCTATCTCCAACGACTTTTCGAGCGTAAGTTCTATGGTCTGTGCCGAACTCGCCAGTGCAAAAGCCATAAGAGCAAGCAATGTCAAAATACCTTTTTTCATACCTATATATAATTCTATGTTATAATTGCCACAAAAGTATGGCGAAAACTCGGAAAAACAAACGAGAGAAACGTAAATTTATTGTATGCAGAGGAGAAAATGTAGCAAAATTATAACCTAAATAACACTCACTTCATAAAAAGAAAAAAGGCTACGATTTAATCGAAATCGTAACCTTTTAATCAACAGGGGATAGAATCACTTCTAACCCTGCTTCTACTAACCTAAAACTACTAACCTAAATGAACCTTAAAACTTCGGTGCAAATATAAGGGCATTTCTTCCAAACTTCCAAATATATTAAAATTTTTTAATAATAATTTAACATTAACTTTACGTTGTTAAGCGCAAATTTTCGTCGTATTGGTTTGATTATCTGTCAGTTACACGATTTTGCACGATAATAAAAAATTTTAAGAACATTTTTACCCCAAACGTCAAGTTGCTGGTACTCAACCACCAAAGCGGCTGGTTGTTAGCTGTTGGGCGTTGGCCGAGGGAGGTTAGGTGCTGGGTGCAGGGTGTTGGCAGTTGGCGGTTGGCCGAGGAAGGTTAGAGAATTTAGGGAGCTTAGGGAGCTTAGGGAATTTAGGGATAGGGCCTATAAGCCCTATGCCCCCTGCTACCCTTGTGACCCTTGTAACCCCTGCTACCCCTGTAAAAAAACTCGGGTATCTTTTTAATACCCGAGTTTTATTATGCCGTAGGTCGTTAAGGCCCTTAAAGCCTTTAAGGAATTATGTCGGTAGGCGGTAGATGATATTTAGTTAGACAATCGCCAAACGATTGTCTAACTAAATATCATCCGCCCTAAACTCATATCCCAATCGCTTACCCGTTTGCAGGCGGGTGTTCTCCTGACGCGAGAGGAATTGTTCGGCCTCCACCTGCTTGACGGTGTCGTAGGAGGGCACGAGCAGGTCGAAGCCGAGGGCATAGAGCATTGCCTTCTCCAAAATCTCCAATATAGCCTCGCGGCTCACATTCTCGCCACCGAAGCTATCGACCTTCCAACGGTCTTGACGTTTGCCCTCAACGAAAAACTTATTCTCTCTATTGACGAAGATGCGGCCAATGAGGTAGCCCTCATCCTCGGCCCTCTTATACTTGAAGGAGTCGGCCAAGAAGTTGTAGATGTTAATCACGCCGCAGTAGCTATTGGCCTTATCGGCCTGCACATAGGGGTTGTGCCAGATGCGGTGGTCGCGCTCGAAGTTAAAGACGTTGGTGTGCATAACGAAGAGCAACAGGTCGCCTGCAATCTGTATTTGGGCCTCAAACTTACCCCTATCGTTATACTCGATGCGGATACGTTTGTCGATACGCTCGTCGAGTTCTTCGTCTATCTCTGTTGAGAACTCGTGGAGGGCATCTTTAAGCTCGGCGAAGAGAGCGTTGGTGTTGTCGAAAATCTGTTGTTTAAGTCCCGATTTGCTCACCAGAAGTTCTTTAATCTGGCTGCGTAACTCCGATTGTGATTCCATTTATATTGTGAAAAAAAAGTTAATTATCGCATAGTGAGATGATTAGAGTTCGAGGAAGATTTTACTTCCCGGGGCTATGCTTTGGCCTGCTTTGAGCGAGTTGATGCGACGCAGACGACGCTCCGACACACCTGTGGCGGTTGCCACACGAGCCAAGTTGTCGCCCTCGCCACTGATAACATAGCGACGACCTCCCTCGGCATAGACACCATAGCCTCCGGCCTTGTGGGTAGCCACGCTGTGGAGGTCAATATCGACTTTGCTCGCCTTCGTGGCCACCTCTTCCTCCGCAACATTCTGCTCCTCGGCAGGGGGTGCGGGGGTGGTGGGTGCTGCGGGGGTTACAAAGTCGGCCAGCAGAGCGTTGTCGTAGCGGTAGAGCTCGTGCTCCTCGATGATTTTAATCAACAGCTCGGCATAGAGGGGGTTGGTGGCGTAGCCGGCCTTTTTGAGTCCGTGTGCCCAAGCCTTGTAGTCTTTGGGGTCGAGGTCGAACAGAGGGCGATACCACTTGCGCTCGCTGAGTATGAGCGAGTGGTCTATGTAGCTCTCTTCGACCGAGTTGTAGGCGCGGAAGCACTCTTGTAGCGCATCGTCGTCGTGACGCACCGAAGCGCCCTTCCACGACGAGCCACACTTTATGCCGAAGTGGTTGTTGGCCTCCGTAGCGAGCCTACTATTGCCGTTGCCCGATTCGAGCAGTCCTTGTGCGAGAGTGATGCTGGCGGGGATGCCGTAGAGAGTCTGTTGCTCCACAGCCAGCGGAGCGTAGAGTTCTATGTACTCGGCACGTGTGAGCTTGCGCTGCTGCTGAGCGGTAGCGCCAAGCGACACTGCGAGCATCGCCACAAGGATTGATATTTTCACAAATCGTTGCATTCTGTTTCGGCTTGTCGGCCCTCCCTTTGGGGAGGATTCAGACCACAAAGATAGATATTTTTTAATTATGCGCTCCACTAAGCGCAAAAGGTTTTCCAAAATTTCTACCTTTGTGGCAGAAATTAACCATAACAGTCCCAATGAACACCTCGCCCATAAAGCACATACTGGTCGTTAGGCTCGGCTCGCTGTCGAGTGCGGCTATGTGTGTCCACGCCCTCAGGGGGCTTGTGCGCGACTTCCCCGAGCTGAGGGTGACGTTGCTCACCCACTCGGCCTATGAGCCGTTGTTTGCGACAGTTACGGGCGTGGAGTATCTTTTTGCCGACCTGCCCCAGTATAGGGGTTTGGCGGGCAAGCTGAGGCTGTGGTGGCACATCCAAAGGCTGGGTGTGGATGCTGTGGCCGACCTCTCGGCCACTCCCCTCTCACGCCTGCTACTGCTGAGCCCCACCCCGTGGCGACGACGTGTGGCCCACCTCGACAAACAACGCCTCGAAGGCAAGGCCCTGACACGCAAGTTCCGCAAGGTTATGGTGCAACGCACCCCTCTGGCCACACGCTCGCGCGACCTGTTCGCCTCGCTCGGCCTGCCCTTCTGTATGCCCGCACCCGTTAGGCGCACCTCCACCTCGGAGCTATCCCACGCTGTGGAGATTCTCTCGGGCGAGAAACAGTCGGTGTGGATTGGTGTATCGCTCCTCTCGGCCCATCACGGCACTTGCTACCCTCTGCCGTTGTCGGCCAAGCTGGTTGAGCTATTAGCCTCGCGCTATGAGAAGGTTTTTGTCTTTGGCGAGGGGGAGTACCAACGTCAGTTTTGTGAGGGTATGCAGAGCATCCACCCCTCGGTGGTGTCGGTTGCGGGCAAACTCACCCTCAGCCAGCAGCTCGAACTACTCTCCCACCTCGACGTGGTGGTCTCCATCGACAACAGCATCCTGCGCTTGGCCTCGCTTGTGGGCACGCCCGTCATATCGCTCTGGGGCGCAACACACCCCTACCTCGAATCGAGTGGCTACGGCCAAGACCCCAAATATGCCATCCAGTGCGACCTGCCGTGCCGTCCTTGCTCCACCAGTGGCCGCCGCCGTTGCTTGTTTGGCAGCTACGAGTGTATGAACTCCATATCCCCCGAGGAGGTGTTTAGGAGGGTTAAGGCCATAACCGGCCGCCGCAAATAAAAAGACTGTGCCTTTGGCTGTGTGTCAAACGTCTAACGTCTAACGTCGAAAGACCTAAGTCCTTAAAGGCTTTAAGGGCCTTAGGGGCCTTAATGGATAATGGGGCTTATAGGGCTTATGGGGCTTATGGGGCTTATAGGCCCTATTCCCTACACTCCCTAAATTCCCTAACCTCCCTAAAAATTTTGAATTTTGAATTGAAAAAACGCGGGTATCTTTTTTAATACCCGCGTTTTTTACAGGGGTCGCAAGGGTCGCAAGGGCTTCTTTCGCTCCACAACCACTCCTCCCCTATGTCAGGGGAGGATGCCCAAAGGGCAGGAGAGGTTAGTCCCGCGCCGTAGGCGCACCATAATTTTCAATTCTAATTCTCCTCTTTCGTCGGGGATATGTGCCATCCGTCGGGAAAATTCTACAATCCGTCGGGATTTTGTGACACTATACAATATATTTTATATATTTGTAAGATGTAAGAACAATGTGCCGAGAAAATCGTACAACAACAATAATTTTTTCTAACTAACAAAACAACAAACACAATGAAAAAGAACACTTATGTTTCGCCCGAGGTTGAGGTTGCCTATATGGTAATCGAGCAGGGCATTGCCGCAAGTGCCAACGGCCTTGTGGAGGACATCTACCTGAACGAGGAGGATGTAGATTGGTAAACCAAAGTTAAACAATTAGCAAAAAAGGAAACAACGATGAAAAAGATTTTTTACATTATTGCAAGTGCTATTGTAGCTTTGGGCGCAGTAGCTTGCCAGAACGACATTGAAGAGGGTATCAAACCCGAGAACAAAGGCGAGGGCGTATCGTTCACCGCAGAAATCGCCGACCTCACCCGTGTTGCAGTATTGGATAGCGACGACGCTAATTACGACAAAAAACTCGCTTGGGAGGGTAACGAGACTATTGTTGCAACTTATGATAGCAAAGATTGGGAATTTACCAACACCACCGAAGATCCCTACACTTTCACCTGCAAAGCTGAGGGCGCAGAGGAGTTGTTGGGTAAGAGTATGTACTTTATTTACAATAACAAAATCAATTACGATGCTCACGCCAATGGCTCTGCCCAAACTTTCCAACTAAGTGCGAGCACAATTAATCTTGGTAGCGCCCCCGTTACATTCAATCTTGTTGGTGGTGGTTTGATTTTCCACTTCACCTGCGCCGAGGAGACCGTAATCAAATGGTATGGCACTGATGACAATATTGGTTATTACCACGGTGGGAAAAAAGAGCATACCTTTGCTGCTGGCGAGCACTACATTTCTGTTGAAGGTGGCGGTCTCAATATGACCCTCGAAGCTTGGGTTGATGGCGTTAAGATTAAATCTACTTCGCGCACCTTCGACGCTGGCAAAATCTACAACTTGGGCGTGATTAAGAAACCCTATCACGTATATGTATTGCCCCAACCCAATTCTTCGATTTCAAAATGGGCAAAAGTTAATCTCTACACTTGGGTAACTGATGGTATTGGTCTTACTTGGCCCGGCGAAGACATTACAAGCAACACCACCGAAATCAATGGTTATACATACTATGTATATGAGTATCCTACTGAATACAACGACTTAACCGTTAATGTAATTGCCAACAATGGCAGTGGTACTCAAACCGTTGATATCGAGTTGGGCAAATTGGATAAAGACTACTATGTAGTACTTTATACTACATCCAAATATGAAGTACATACATCTGCTCCTGCAGCAGGCTCGATTGAGGCTGCCGCTACTGTTGTTGATCCCAAACCCGGAGTTGTAAGTGTTTATCTCAATACAACTTGGGGTTGGAGCGACTGGGCTCTGTATGGATTTGGAGGAGCTGGAAATTGGGGAGACTATAATACTTGGCCCGGCAAGGCAATGTATGAGCAGGTAATTGACGGCATCACATACAAAGCTTGGGATATTCCCGCATCGTGCATTGGCCAAGAAGGCACCCAAATTATTCTTACTGGTAAAGAGTGGGGTGAGGATAGGCAGACAACTGATACTCCTGTTACTTTTACAAGTGGCAAAGATTTGTTCTTCCAACTCGTATGGACTACTCAGAGTGAGTTGCAGGCAATTGCTAGTCCATACTAGTCTATCGCAGAGTGTAACACACCATATTACAGTGGCTCGTCGCATTGACCGAGCCACTGTTTTTGTATAAGGCAAGGGGAGCAAGGATTACAAGGGTTACAAGGGTTACAAGGGTGGCAAGGGTCGCAAGGGTGGCAAGGGGAGCAAGGGGAGCAAGGATAGCAAGGGTTACAAGGGTTACAAGGGTTACAAGGGTCGCAAGGGTCGCAAGAAAGGCAAAGGCCTGTTCCCCCTGTTACCCCTGCTACCCCTGCTCCCCCCCCAAAACAATCTTTTCAAAAAAAGACAACCTAACATTTGCAATTTTCTATCACAAAGGCTATTTTTGTAGAAACCTCACCAAAGCTATGGATAACAACAGCCCATTTCTCTCAACCAAAGGAGATTACAAAACTCTCATTGCTTATCAAAAGGCAGAGTGTGTCTATGATGTGACCTACCATTTTGCCCACCATTTCCTCGAACTTGGCGACCGCACCATAGACCAAATGATTCAGGCTGCTCGTTCGGGAAAACAAAACATAGTGGAGGGAAATGCAGCCTCGGCTACAAGCATTGAATCGGAACTAAAACTCTACAATGTTGCTCGCGCCAGCCTCAAAGAGTTACTCACAGACTACGAAGACTTCCTACGCGTTAGGGGGCTTGAACAGTGGACATTGGAGGATGAACGACACAAAAAAACTCGACAAATCTGCAAGGAACACAACAACTCTGCCTACTACCGTTCCGCCATCAAAGTGCGTTCGAGCGAAACCATAGCCAACATTGCAATAATTCTCATACACCAAACCGACAAACTACTGTCACTGTTATTTGAGAGCAGGAAACAACATTTTCTCCAAAACGGAGGCATCAAAGAGCAGATGCACAGCGCACGAGTAAACGCCAGAAAAGATATACAATAGGAAAGGACAAGGACTTACAAGGGTCACAAGGATAGCAAGGGTCACAAGGGTTACAAGGGTCGCAAGAAAGGCAAAGGCCTACTCCCCTGTTACCCCTGTCACCCCTGTTACCCCTGCTACCCCTATTACCCCTGTGACCCCTGTTACCCCTGCTACCCCTGTTCCCCCTGCGACCCCTGTTACCCCTGCGCCCTGCCATTTTTTGGCCTTAGGTCGTTAGACGTTAGACCTTTGACGTTAGACTAAAAAAATCGTTTTTCTGGCGAAAAAATTTGCACTTTCGAAAATTATGTGTACTTTTGTGGGCTTTTCCGCAGAGGAGCATCCGTTCTTGGAAATATCCGATGTTAACTAATCGTAAAATTTGCCCCGCAAATTTGGCGAAAAGAAAACTCTGACTTACCTTTGCGGTGAAGTTTTAAGGTTCATTTAGGTTAGTAGTTTTAGGTTAGTGAAGGAAATTGAGGGACTTGCGGCAAGTCCGCGCCCTTGTTTCCTTATTTTATGCCCAGGTGGTGGAATTGGTAGACACGCTACTTTGAGGGGGTAGTGGCCGTTTTGGCCGTGCAAGTTCGACTCTTGTCCTGGGCACAGCAGACCGCGCTGAACATTCGTTCAGCGCGGTTTTTTTTGCTTTTCTACATTCTTTTTACTAAATTTGCCAATAAACACTAATTAAACCCCCACTATGAAAACTATCATTATCGTTATGTTGGCATCTATGCTCGTGGCCTGCCAAGGCAACAACGCCCCACAAAAGGCCACACCCATCACTCACTCGCAGACAATCACTCTCACTCAACCCGACCTCAACGCAGGCGCTACAATCAACTCGGCTCTCGCCCTGAGGGCCTCCGCACGCAACTACTCCTCCGAGCCTCTATCGCTCGAAGAGCTCAGCGGTGTGATGTGGGCCGCCGCAGGTGTAAACCGTCCCGACGGACACCTCACAGCCCCCTCGGCACTTGCGCTCTACCCTGTGGAGGTGTTTGCATTTATGGCCGAGGGAGTCTATCGTTACAACTCTGCCGACCACACCCTCGTGAGGGTGGCCGAGGGCGACCATCGCAAGCTCTCCGCAGCCCAAGATTTCGCCTTTGAAGCGCCCCTCAACATTGTCTATGTGGCCAACCTCGCCCTCTTCGACAACAAGGGCATCGACCGCACCAAGGCTGAGTTTCTGAGTGGTCAGGATGCGGCAGGCTATGCCGAGAATGTCAATCTCTACGCTGCGGGGCACGGTCTGAAAGCCATCACTCGTGGCAGCCTTCGCAGTGCCGAGGTGCTGACCCTGCTCGGCAAAGATGATGGCAACCACGCCGTAGTCCTCGCCCAAACCGTTGGCAAATAGAGAAACCCCATACCTTATTTATATATAGTATAGCTATGAATCACTACCGCAAATCGCTGGCCCTACTTGTGGCCGCAACCATAATCTGCACCACCCTACCCTCACAAGCACAAGACCTGCTCCCCTTTGGTGGCGCAGACCGCGCTGTGGGTAGCTCGGTAAATACCCACTCCACCACCTCGCGCACCGTCAGCTTCCCCAATGGCGACACCTATATGGGCGAAATGCGCAACAACCACTTTCACGGTCAAGGCTCTTTCTCGTGGGCCGACGGCACTTTCTACACCGGTCAGTGGGCCAACGGCAAGCAAAATGGCGAGGGCACATATCGTTGGACCAACGGATTCCGCTACGTGGGCCAGTGGCTCAACGGCGCTAAAAGCGGACAAGGCACTCTCTACGACAACCGAGGCAAGGTAGTCTATGAGGGTCAGTGGGCCAAAGATAAGTACAACGGCACAGGCACTACCTACCGCAATGGCAAGGTGGAGTATGAGGGCGAGTGGAAAAACCACCAATACAACGGCAACGGTACTTACTACTACGAAAACGGTATGAAATATACCGGCTTGTGGAGAAAAAATGAGCGCTCCGGACAAGGCACTCTCTACGATGCACAAGGCAACATCCGCTACGAGGGCGAGTGGAAAAACGACCTCTTCAATGGCCAAGGCTCCTACACTGGCGATGAGGGCGACACCTACAAGGGCGAGTGGAAAAATGGCAAGCGTCACGGCATAGGCACATACGTCGGCACAGACGGCATAATCTATGAAGGCGAGTGGTCGGGCGACAAACGCCACGGCCTCGGCACAGAAAAGAATGCAGCAGGCGAAATCATAGCTGAGGGCACGTGGAAAAACAACGAATTGCAAAAGTAACCCCACCCAAAGGCAGTGCAAAGATAGAGTAGGAGGCTCAGCGCCCCCACAAATAAAGCCTCACAAACTCCTCTGAGGGGTGGTTTTTGCAAAAAATTACTCTTTTTGGCATTTTTTTTGCAAAAAGTTTTGGAGGTTTGAATTTTTGCTCTATCTTTGCACCACCAAAACGAAACAATGCTCGGTTCGTCTAGCTGGTCCAGGACGCAAGATTCTCATTCTTGAAATCATGGGTTCGAATCCCATACCGAGTACAGCAGACCTCCGCTCAGTTGAGCGGAGGTTTTTTTATGCTCCCGCTCGGTTGTGCCTATTTGGTGTTGAGCTCCGAGCCGAAGAGGGTCACACCATTTCGGCATCGTTGTGGGGAAAAGGAGGTCAGAATTTTGCGAAAGTGAAATTTTGCGTTACCTTTGCGTGGCAAATGGGCCGTAACGGAGTTGGCGTGTAGCCTTTTCGACTCAGTGATGGCCGAGGAGCAAAAGGGAAAGATGGCAGAGTGGTCGAATGCGGCGGTCTTGAAAACCGTTGAACAGCGATGTTCCGGGGGTTCGAATCCCTCTCTTTCCGCAAAGAATAATCAGTTGTTGGGCTTCGATGCAATCGAAGCCTTTTTTGTTTATGCCCTCTGAGCCAAACTTGTTTGAGTGAGGAGGGCATACACAAAAAAGGGTGCTCCGCAGGAGACAACAACTGATAATTCTTTGCAAGGGCCTCCGCGGCGAGCGGAAGGGATGGGCGTTAAACGAAGCAAGCTATGCTTGCGTAGTAGCCAATCCCCCCGCGGCAAGCGGAAGGGAAAACAAACGAAACGAGGCCTTGCCGAGTGCAGTGCAGTAATCCCCCCGCGGCAAGCGGACTTCAAAATTGATTAGGGAGTGTAGGGAATTTAGGGAGCTTAGGGAGTGGCCTATATGCCCTATGCCCCCTGCTACCCCTGTAAAAAAACTCGGGTATCTTTTTTAATACCCGAGTTTTATATTTCAGCCTTAGGTCGTTAGACTTTCGACGTTAGACGTTAGACCTCAAAAGAAACTCGCCTTGCAGAGTCACATCTCTCTCAAAAGGTTTGAGAATGTGGTCGATGGCCACAGCGCACTCCAAGCGGGTGGCATTGCGTTTGGGGTCGAAATTGTCCAGACCCCACTCCGACCACTTGGCGGCCGTAACCGAGCCGTAGCGAACAATGTCGCCAACAGTAACATTGCGGCTCTCGGCAATATGGGGGATACGGCTATCGTAGCGACTGAGGCCGCGCGAGAGTTCGTCCATAGTGATACTCTCCTCGGCACGAAACCAACTCTGATTCTCCCAGCCCACAGTCATACCCACACCCTCGATGATGCCCGTAACGCCCACACGTTGCATAGCGCCAAAGTGGGGATGGGTGGCGGGTAGGTCGAGGAAGGGAAGCAGGTAGCCTCCCCCGGCAAGCACCTCGCGCTGAACGTCGCGCACAGCAACATCGCGTGGTTCAACGCCCTCTCTTGCTGCCAGCGCTGCAATAATACCCGCAGCCTCGCCTATCTGCATCACAACGGGTTGCAGGCGAGTAGTGCCATTGACAATGTTGCTCACCGAGATAGACTTCTCGGCCACAATAAGACCATCGACACCCTTAGGCAGAAGCACGCCCATAGGCAGACCGTAGGAGGGTATGGAGTGGAAGTAGAGGTTGGGCAACTCCTCCCACCCCGTATAGCGTGTATGGTGCTGATCGACAGGGTAGTCGCCAACGCCTATGGCTGTGCGGTAGATGGTGTAGTCGTAGGGGGCGACAATGTGGTTGAGTGTAAATCGCACCTCGCCCTCGGTGCGGCGCGACTCACGATGATAGGGCATAAGTGGCATTAGGTCGTCGGTGGGGAACTCGTCGTCGGCCAGAGAGAGGGTGTTGAGCCCCAGCTCGTGCTGGATGAAGTAGAGGAAGCAGAGCGAGTGGTGCTTGGCCCGAGCCACAGCCTCCTTGCGCTCCTCGGGCGATATATCGACCATATCGACATAGAAGTCGTTGCCCTCAATGGGCCAGTTAATCATAATTTTGCCCCCGGGCAGACGACCATACGACATCATCATCTCTTCCGACCATAGACGGTTGGCCTCCTTGGGGGTGTGGCAGAGGGGGTTGTCGCAAGCACAAGCAAAGAGCGTGGGGTCGTAGCCCTCGGGCTGAGGAATGGTCATATCGCGGCCGTAGTCTTTGAGAATCAACACCATAGTGAGGTCTTGGATGATGTCGTTGGCCTCCTCGGGGGCAATATCCTCGCCGGTTAGGTGGCGGCTCTCCATACCCTTGTCGTAGGCAACGCCCAGCTCGGCAGCCACATCGCCCAGCTCGGTGGCATCAATGAGCACCTTGCACTCAACCCTCTGGCGGCCCTGCTCACCCGCCAAGAGGATGTGCCACCCCTTAGAAGTGCGCTTAATGGAGGTATAGTCGGTGTTGAACATCACACTCAGGTGCTCCTCGCCCTCGGCAATGTTGCGGAATATGCGTGCGCCAACGTGTGGCTCGAAGAGGATGTTGCTCACCCAGCCGGTTTTGAGGGCTTGGGCGCTACCATAGTGGGCCTCCAACGAGTCGCGCAGCTCGCCCCACATACCGCCACGCAGACGGTAGTTGCCATCGGTGGCGCTCACACCTGCCGAAGTGAGCATACCGCCCAGCCAAGGGCCTTGTTCGACAATGAGGGTCTTTGCGCCCAGACGTGCCGAGCGCACAGCAGCCGTAGTGCCACTGACACCTCCGCCAATGACCACAACATCGTAACTCTCGCCCCCACAGGCGGTTAGTAGCAATGTGGCCACAATCGCCACTGCGCAATTAACAAGTTTCTTCTTTATCATAAACCACTATGCTTGATTAAACACACTTAAAGCTAAGGTAAAGTTACTAATTATTTCGTAAATTTGCGGTATATTGCACCAACAATCAGACAACAACCACACAAAGCAAACTACAATATGAACAAAAACATCACTCTTTCAATCAGATACATTGGCGTTGATGACCTCGACCTCGACCTTTTCGAGGGGCAGTATATAATTCCCAACGGTGTCTCCTACAACTCCTATCTCATACTCGACCAGAAGGTGGCCATTATGGATAGCGTCGATGAACGCAAGGCCGACGAGTGGCTCTCGAACCTCACCGAAGCTCTCGGTGGGCGCACTCCCGACTACCTTGTTGTGCAACATATGGAGCCCGACCACGCAGGCAGCATCGCCCACGTAGCCAAGCTATACCCCTCGATGCAGATTGTTGCTTCGGCACGCGCCATTGCTATGTTGCCTCAGTTTTTTGGCGAGCTCGACCTCGCCTCACGCGCCATTGCCGTCAAGGAGGGCGACACCCTCTCGCTCGGCACTCACACCTTGCAGTTCATTATGGCCCCTATGGTACACTGGCCCGAGGTGATTGTCACCTACGAGCAGAGCGAAAAGATACTCTTCTCGGCCGACGGATTTGGCAAGTTTGGTGCTCTGTGTCACGAGGAGGAGTGGGCTTGCGAGGCCCGTCGCTACTACTTCAACATCTGCGGTAAGTATGGCCAGCCCGTGCAGGCGTTGCTCAAAAAGGCTGCGGGGCTCGACATTGAGCAGATTTGCCCCTTGCACGGCCCTATCCTGAGCGACAACCTCGGCTACTACCTCTCGCTCTACAACACTTGGAGCAGCTACGAGCCCGAAGCTAAGGGTGTGCTTGTAGCCTACGCCTCGATTCACGGTGGCACAGCAGCTGCGGCCAAAGAGTTTGCCCAGATGCTCCGTAGTAGAGGTGTGGAGAGGGTTGCCCTCACCGACCTCTGTCGCGACGATATGGCCGAGGCTATTGAGGATGCCTTCAAATACGACCGCTTGGTTGTGGCCGCCTCCTCCTACGATGCCAACGTCTTTCCACCAATGTATGATTTCCTCCACCACCTACTGCTGAAAAACTATCAGCGCCGTCGTGTGGGCATAATAGAGAATGGCTCGTGGGCCCCTTGTGCGGGCAGAGTTATGAGGTGTTTGTTGGAGCAGATGAAAGAGATTGAGATAATCGACCCTATAGTCACAATCTGTTCGCGCCTCAACGACAAGAGCCGAGCTGTTATGGAGCAGTTGGCCGACTATATGTCCAAATAACACCGCACTGCGGATTGAACGCCACAAAAAAGCAGGAGTGCAAACAAACAGTTTGCACTCCTGCTTTTAACGTAAGTTTCTCGAAACCGACCTCTTCTTTTTTGGCCTATACTTTCAGGTAAATCATATATCTGTCGAGCAGGTAGAGCACCAACCAACAAGAGGCAACATAGCCGAGCGAGAGCACCACAGCGCCCCACCCCTCGGGCAGCAAACCCGCAAGGCCACCCAAGAAGAATTGCGACACGCCTCCGAAGCTGACAATCTCTTGGAGCATATAGATTGTGATAGAATTGACACCCACAACACGCAGCCATCCCGCCCAGCGACGAAAGCCGCACACATCTATGAGGTAGTAGAACAGAGCAAACATAGCCAGCGAATAGCCTCCTGCCGTAAGCACAAAAGCACTCGACCAGAGCGACTTATTGATTGGTTGCCACTCGTTCCAGACCATTCCCAGAGCCAGCAACACCACCGAGGCCAACGCCATAGCCAAGGCCTTACGACCGCCCGAGAGGCCCTCACTAAGAATCCACTCGCCCGTAAAGACTCCCAACATTGCCGTAACCACAGCAGGCAGGGTGCTAAGTATGCCCTCGGGGTCCATAACCCCACGCCAATAGATGTGGTTGGGCATAAGAGTCCTATCGACAAACCCCGCCAAGTTGCCCTCCTTAGTGAGTACACCTACCCCCTCGGCCACATCGGGAGCAGGGATGGTTAGTAGCAGCGAGTAGCCCACCAGTAGGGCCACCGAAACTACTGCTCTCGCCTGAGGTTTGAGCCACAGAGTCAGAAGTGCCGCCACACCCCACGCAACACCTATGCGCCCCAGCACGCTCGGCAGTCGGAGCGTATCGAATTGGAGGCGGAAGAGTCCGTTATAGACCAAACCCAACACCACAAGCACAACCACACGACGCAACACACGCCCACAGATGTGCCACTTAGTAGCCCCTGCGAGTTGTTGTCGGCGTAGCGACAAGGGAAATGAAATACCGGCAATAAAGAGAAATAAGGGGAAAATGGTGTCGTGGTGGGCAAAGCCGTTCCACTCGACGTGGTGCATCTGGGAAGAGAGCCACGCTGCCAGCTCCGACGAGGGAAAGAGGTTGCACAGGGCCACAATAACTCCCGCACCACCTATAATAAAGAGCATATCGAAGCCCCTGAGTGCATCGAGCGAGAGTAGTCGCTCGGTGGCGGTGGCGCTACTGCGCCCATCTTTATGGCTACTACTTTTGCCCACAGCTTACTATAAATTTATATGAATTATGCGAAAAAACTCTGTCGTGAACGACTTTTCCTCGGTGTGACGGCCCACCTCTCTTCGCCCCACTACTGTTTCAACAGCTCGCGGGCCTGAACAATGGCAGCCTCGGTGACATCTGCGCCCGAAAGCATCGCCGCCACCTCCCTGACACGCTCCTCGCCACTGAGCAACTTTATCTGGGTGCGGGCCTCAACCCCATCCTTAAACACTTTGAAGTGGGTGTCGCCCTTTGAGGCAACCTGAGGCAAGTGGGTAATATTAACCACCTGACGTGCTGCCGAGAGCGAAGCAATAATCTGGCCCGTAACGTCGGCTATGCGGCCCGAAATACCCGTATCAATCTCGTCGAAGATGACCGTAGGCATATTGGTACGGCTGGCCACCAACGCCTTCAAGCAGAGCATAACGCGCGAAATCTCACCTCCCGAGGCGACCTTCTCGATAGGTTGTGGCTGGAACTTGCTCGACGACGAAAACAAGAATGTCAGCTGGTCGGCACCCGAGGGAGTAAGCTCCTCGGTGGGTTCTACGCCACACACAAATTGGCTCTGTTCCATACCAAGCCTTTGGAGCATCCCAACGGTCTGCTGGGCCAACTCCTCGGCCGCCTTTTGGCGTGTGGCGGTAATCTTCTGAGCCAATCCGACAGCCTTCGTGTGGCACTCTTCAACTCGCTTTTCGAGCGTGGCCAACTCGTTGTCGGCATCGACAATCATACCCAACTTTGCGCCATACTCAGCCTCCAAAGCTATCAGCTCCTCGGGGCTCTGCACACCGTGCTTGCGCATAAGGGTGTATATGGCATCTATGCGTTCAACCACCTTAGCCGCCTTCTCGGGGTTGGCATCGACCCTCTCACGCTCGTCGGCCAACAGGGCCGAAATATCTTTCAACTCCACCAAGACAGCGTGCAGCCTCTCGGCAATCTCGCCGGCGGGCTGGTAAACATCGCGCGTCTTGCCAAAGGCATTCTCTATCTGTTTGAGCCTCATCAGCACACCGCTCTCCTCGTCGTCGAGCAACTGGCCGCCCTCGGCAAGAGCCTCGCCAATACGCTCCACATTATCCAGCAGACGTTGCTCGCTTTCGAGCTCGGCCAGCTCTCCCTCACGCAATCTCAGGGCCGAGAGTTGGTTGTACTGAAACTCTATATACTCCTTCTCGCGCATCGCTTCGGCCACCTTGCGTCTGAGCGTAGCAAGCTCCGTAACACTCTCGCGCCAAGCAGCAAAAGCCTCCGCATAGGCCTCTCGCTCGGCCGCATTGTCGGCCACAGCATCGACCATAGTCCTGCGGAACTCCTCGTCGGCCACACGTAGCGAGTGGTGCTGGGAGTGGATGTCGATGAGCCTTGCACCCAACTCTTTGAGCGTTGAGAGTGCCACAGGTAAATCGTTTACATAGGCTCGCGACTTGCCGGCAGGAGTGATAACCCTACGGATGATGGTCTGGGGTGCATATTCGAGGTCGTTATCCTCGAAGAACCCCTCCAACCCATAGGCTTCAATCTCGAAAGTGCCCTCCACAACACAGCCTCGACCGCTCTCTTTCAGCGTAGCTATGTCGGCTCTCTCGCCCAAGACCAAGCCCAATGCGCCGAGAAGAATACTCTTACCGGCACCCGTCTCACCTGTGATGATGTTAAGGTTGGGACTGAGCGTCATATCCAGACGCTCTATAAGGGCATAGTTTTCAACCGTAAGATGGCGTAACATTGTCGCTTCTTCTGTGGGGTTAAATTTTTGGAGGGAGGGGGATGAGATTTTTACCAAAAAAGGCGAGAAGGAGAGTTTTTGATCTCTCTCTCGCCAATTTTCAATCTTGTAGTACCACTACACCATTATTTCTCCACAAAGAAAACCTCGCCATCGAGGAACTCTTCGGTAGCAATCAGAGTGGGCTTGGGCAGGCGCTCGTAGTGCCTCGAAATCTCAATCTGCTCACGGTTCTCAAAGGTCTCTTCGAGAGCGTCAGTCGAGGTGGAGAAATCGGCCAACTTGCGGTTGAGCTCCTGTTTGAGCTCGGTTGCAATCTGATTTGCACGTTTTGCGATAATAGTTACCGACTCATAGACATTGCCAGTGGGGCCATCAATGTCGGTGAGTTTGCGAGTCACGGTGTTGGTGGGAACAGTCTTTTTGATTTCCATATTCTTACTCCTATTTCAATAGTATTTATTTTTCGTTTAGTTGTTATTCTACCGAGGCCTCTTTGTCGCCAGTAGCCGCATTGACATCGGCATTGTGTTTTGCCAAGTAGCGCTTCATCACCCTGTGCATACGCTCGGCCTCGCGGGCGTGCTTCGACGAGGGGAACTCCGAGATGAAGTTATAGTAGGCATCCATAGCGTCGAGATACCTATCCACCTGCAACGAGCTGATGGAGTTGGCGGCCAACTTATAGCTCGAATCGAGCGTCAGGAACAAAATCTCCTCGCGGTGGGGCGTCTCGGGGTACTCGGCCAGCGCATTCTTGAAGGCGATGATGGCGGCCTTGTAGCGCTCGGTCTTGTAGTAGGTGCGGGCGTTGATGAACGACTTGTCGTAGAGCTTGTTCTTCAACTCTTTGAGCCTCATCTCACATACTCCAATCTTATGCGAGGCGGGGTAGCGCTCCATAAACTCGTTCAGCGAGCCGATGGCCTTCACTGTGGTGGTCTGGTCGCGCGAAGGCTCAGGCGAGGCGAAGTAGTAGCCCATAGCATACATATACTCCACATCCTCCAACAGAGGGCTACGACCATAGGTGCGACGATACTCGTCGAAAATTGTGCCGCTGGTTTCAAAGTCGCCCTGCTTGTAGAAGCAGCAACCGGTGTAGTACAAAATCGTGTCGGCACGCATTGTAGAGGCGTAGCGAGGTGCAAGCTCTTGGAAGAGTTGCAGTGCGTGGGAATAGTCGCCCGTGTCGTAGTATTTCACAGCAGCCTGATACATCTGCTCGGAATCGTTGAGTTTGAGCACCTTATTGAAAGGGCTGCAACCAACAGCTCCTGCAAACGCAATCAGAATTGCCAATATAACCTTTTCTCCTGTTCTCATAGTTGTATGTTGCGTGTAGCACACCCTACCACAAGGGCATTTAGCGTGCAAAGTTAATACATTTTTAACGACTAACGCAAAAAATATATTATATTTTTCCCTTTTCATTATGCAGTTTTTTGTTATCTTTGTAAAACCAACAGGAAAAATCAAACATTTAACCCCCAAATACCTCAACTATGAAACAAATCATTCCAACCATTCTTGCTTTTATGCTGCTCCTCTGGTGGCAGCCACTCTCGGCACAAGAGAGCCTTTCGGCACAGAACTCCACCTATTTGGAGCTAACCTCTTTCGAGACTCAATCGGGCGATGCTTTTTACAGATGTGGCAAGGCGCTGACCATCGGCGGAGGCATTATGGTCGCAAGCGGTGCGCTCTGCGTTTGGGCGTGCGAGATGAGCAATCGCGACAACACCACCGACGTTGTTGAAAATGGTCTGCTCTCCGTTGTGGGCTTGATGCAATGTATTGCAGGAGGCCTCTGTATTAGCTCCGCCCTCCCCTTCTACCTCTGGGGCTGGGACATTGCCAATCATCCCAACGGTATGAGCCTCAATATGGGCAACACACCTCAAAATGTGGGAGGACGACTCGACGTTGGAGGTGGCTCACTGAGTAGCATTTCTATTGGTTGCTCAATGGGCTACAACCTTAATAGCAGGCTCTTTGTAGGTGTGGGCGCAGCCTTCGAGCAACGTCTTTTGGGCGACATATACGACATCACCCCCGAAACCCCCGTATATGCCGACCTGAGGTTGCGATTAGGCAATAGCCGCATCGCCCCCTTTGTTGGTCTGAAAGGCGGTTTCGACCTGAGCAACGCCTACATCCCCTACGGCAACATCGACTGGGGTGTGAGCTACAAATGTAGCCGCTCGACGGGTACTTGGTGGTATGCGCTGAGCCTATCGACATCCTACAATAGCGCCCTGAAATTCAAGGTCAGCCGCTCGTTCTAAGGCTCTACACCACAACCATTTATAGCCCCACCACCCCAATGGCACACAAGGAGAATCTGCTGACTGCTTTCGAGAACTATCTGAGGGCCGAGAAACGCTACTCAGAGGGTACGGTGCGCAACTATATGCGCGATTGCAGAGCCTTTGTGGAGTTCTGCACTGCCGGCGAGGAGTTCGACCCGACAACAGTCACCTCCGACGACCTAAGGGAGTGGACAGCCCACCTGAACGAGCAGAAAAAGAGAGTCCAAAATGGAGGTCGGCTCAAAACTGTGAGCCACTACAAAAACGCCTCAATCAACACCCGCACCTCATCTGTAAGGTCGTTTTTTGCTTGGCTCAAAGAGCAGCAAATCATCCAGACCAACCCCGCAGTCGGCACACATCGATTGAAGCAGGAGAAGATGTTGCCCACCTATGTGTCCGAGCGACAGATGATGGATATTGTGGAGCGACTTTTGGAGCTCTCGCACAGCGACGATTACGAGGAGCGACGCAATGCTGTCTTGGTGCTTACGCTCTACTGCACCGGTATGCGTCTGGCCGAGGTAACGTCGCTCACAAGCGATAGTTTCACCCCCGGGTGGAGCGAAGTGCGCATTGTCGGCAAGGGTCGCAAAGTACGCATAGTGCCCATAGTGAGCATCTTACGCTCGGTGCTGGCCGACTGGGTAAAATTTACGGAGGAAAAAATTTGCATTTGTGGTGAAAAATCACTATTTTTAACATCAGAAGGGTTGCCAATGAGCCGCTACCAGATTGAGCGGGCGGTGCAGAAGGTGCTTGCCGAGTGCGGTGTGAAGGGAAAACATAGCCCCCACGTACTACGCCACACCTTTGCAACGTTACTACTTGAAAGAGGCGCAGACATACGCGAGATTCAGGAGCTGCTGGGCCACTCTTCGCTGGGCACGACACAGATCTACACCCACACCAACATTTCACGTTTGAAGGAGATCTACCGCGTCGCCCACCCCAGAGGAAAGAGGAAAATTGAAAATTGAAAATTGAAAATTGGGCAACAACTGATAACTGATAACTAAATAAAGAGTGGTAGATGCCAACCGCCTGCCTTGTGGCAGTCGTGGCAAGACGCGGAGCAAGCTCCGTTTTGTGAGGGGAGGACAAGTCCTCTTTTGTTAGGGTGGTGCTCCCGACCGAATTTTCGCCCCACAACCACCCCTCCCCTATGTCAGGGGAGGATGCCCAAAGGGCAGGAGAGGTTAGTTGCGCCATAGGCGCAGAGCTAAAACTAAAACTTAGAATAATTAACCGCCTACCGCTATGGTAGGTACAACATAAACTAAACGAATTAGGAGGATTTATTTATGAACGTAAAAATTCAATCCGTAAAGTTCGATGCAGACAAGAAGCTCATCGAGTTCATCGAGGCAAAGATGGACAAATTAGACCGCTTCGTTGATAGGGCCACCTCGGCAGAGGTGATTCTGAAAATCGACAAAGACCCCGAGCAGGGTAACAAGGTGGCCACAATCAAGATTGAAGTCCCCACAGACACAATCATCGCTGAGCACCAAAGCAAGTCGTTTGAGGAGTCGGTAGATGGCGCAATTGATGCCATCAAGAAACAGCTCGAAAAACACAAAGATAAATTTGCCAAATAGACCCTAAGCTGAGGCCCAACCGATTGGTTGGGCCTTGTTTTTGGTTGAGAGGGAGGGGAGAGAGAGGTTGGAGAGGTTAGGGAGTTTAGGGAATTTAGGGAGTTTAGGGAGTGGCCTATAAGCCCCATATGCCCTATATGCCCTATATGCCCCCTAAGGCCCTTAAGGCCTTTAAGGACTTTAAGGACTTAGGTCTTTCGACGTTAGACCTTAGACGTTAGACACACAGCCAAAGGCTGGGTTTTGTGGAGGGATTTTTGCGCCAAGCAAGGGAGCAAGTCCGCAGTTTACTTTGGCGTAAATGAGGAACTTGCGAGCCGAAGCTTGGTGTAAAAAGCACCCACAAGGCACAGCCGGTCTAATAAAACTTATACGTCGCTCCAATAGATGAATTTTGCGAATCGAGCCTTACGGCAATGAAAAACAGCACCGTAAAGGCCAGCAATGACGAGCCGCCATAGGAGAACATTGGCAGGGGAATACCGATAACGGGCATAAGGCCGATGGTCATACCGATATTGATTATTGTGTGGAAGAGGAATATGCCCGCCACGCCGTAGCAATAGACCCTGCGGAAAGGCTCTTGCTGTCGCTCGCCCATCTTCATCAGGCGGATGATGAGCGTAGCAAAGAGCACCAGCACCACCACCGACCCCACAAAGCCCCACTCCTCGCCTACGGTGCAGAAGATGAAGTCGGTACTTTGCTCGGGGATGAAGTCGTACTTTGTTTGCGTACCATCGAGGAAGCCCTTGCCGAAGAAGCCGCCCGAGCCTATGGCAATTTTAGATTGGTGGACATTGTAGCCCCACCCTTTCAGGTCGCTCTCCAAGCCGAGCAGGTCGAGGATACGTTTCTGCTGGTGGAGTTGGAGCACGTCGTTGAAAACGTAGTCCACAGCCCCAAGAAAGAGGAGTGAGAGGACAAACATTGCCCCATAGAGGTAGATGTTTGAGAGCTTGCGTCGGTAGGCATAGAGGAGTGCCGGAATGAGCATCACAAGCGAGGCTGCAAGCAACGAGTAGTAGTAGCTCACACCCCACTGAGCCGCCCACGACAAAGCGTAGATAGCGATGCTAAGTAGGCCTACGCCGGCCACATAGCCCACACTCTCGCGCACATTGCGATTGGCCACAAACTGCGTCACCACAAAGAGCACCACAAGCAGTAGGAGCAGTGCCACAGGCGAGAGCAGGAACGACCCCACAAAGAGTCCCACAACAAGGAAAAGTGCATAATAGACCCACGGGTTGAGTCCCTCGCGGAACAACACCACAAGAAATGAGCAATAGACCAATGCCGAGCCCATATCGTTTTGGAGCAGGATGATAAAGATAGGGACAAGCAGCAGCAGTCCCACCCCCACAATATCCTTCCAACGCGAGAGCGAGAAGTTGTAGGAGCTCATAAACCTCGCAAGCGCCAGTGCCGTAGCAACTTTCATAAACTCAGCAGGTTGTATAGACACAGGGCCAAGCAAAAGCCACGAGCGAGCGCCATTGACCGTATGTCCCACAAAGAGGGTGGCCAGCAGTACCAGCAACATTAGTCCGTAGGCCGGGTAGGCTAATTGGTGGTAGTAGATGTCGTCTATCAGTAGGATAACTATGGCCACCACCGCCGATATGCCAATCCAGATGAGCTGCATACCATAGCGAGCCGAGAGGTCGAACCCTCCGCCCATAGCGTCGTTATAGACAGCCGCATAGATGTTGAGCCACCCGATAAAGACCAGCGCAACATAGACCAATATGGTCTTCCAATCTATCTTGGCCCAGCCAAGTTTATCATTTCCGCTTTTCATAGTTCGGGTAGGCGATTTTCATACTCTTTATATACTCCTCCAACTCGGGCCTTCCGACCTCTCCCGTCAGATACTTCTCCATCAGGAGCGAGGCTATGGGGGCGGCCACACTCGAACCGAAGCCACCATTCTCCACATAGACCGAGATGGCAATCTTGGGGTCGTCTTTGGGTGCGAAGGCGAGGAAGGTGGAGTGATCCTTGCCGTGAGGGTTTTGAGCCGTACCTGTCTTGCCACAGATGTCAAGCCCCTTGACATAGGCCACACCTGCCGTACCAATCTCGCGGTGGACTGTGCCCCACATACCGTCGATTATCGGCTCAAAGTGGCGCTCCTCGACCATTGTGTAGTGGCGCTCGTAGAAACGCCTGTCGAGCGAGTCGCGACCATCTATGTGTTTGACAACGTGGGGGATGTAGTAGTAGCCCCTATTGGCAATCGTAGCGGCCAAGTTGGCCATCTGCAAGGGCGAGCAGCCCAGCTCTCCCTGACCAATAGCCATAGAAATAATCGTTAGCGAATTCCACTTGGGATAGTAGTCGTCGTAGAACTCCGAGGTGGGGACAAAGCCTCCTCGCTCCGAGGCAAAGTCGGAGCCCAAGCGCTGGCCAAAGCCGAAGCTGCGCACATACTTGGCCCAGTTGTCGTAGCCGCCATTCATAATGCCGCCACGAGTGGGGTTGTCGAGTATGTCGCGGAATACATAACAGAAGTAGGCGTTACACGAGTTGGCCGTAGCCTCTTTCAGATTGAGTGGCGAGCGGTGGTCGTGGCACTTCACACCACGTCCGACGTGGTAGCCCTCCTCGCAGGGGTAGCGACGCGAGGGGGTGACAACACCCTCTTGCAGACCAATCAGGCCATTGACAAGTTTGAACGTTGAGCCGGGTGGGTAGCTCGACATAACGGCACGATTGAATAGCGGTTGGCGAGGGTTGTTGAGCATCTTGACATAGTTGTTACCCCTATCTCTACCCATCAGTTCGTCGGGGTCGTAGGTGGGGCTGCTGACCATCACCAGAATCTCGCCCGTCGAGGGCTCAATGGCAATAATACTACCCACCTTACCCTCCATAAGCGCCTCGGCATACTCCTGCAACCGGGCATCAATGGTGGTGGTTATGGGGATGCCTGCAACGGGTGCGCGGTCGTAGTGGCCCTCTTGGTAGGGGCCTTTGATTGTACCCCTCACATCGACAACGCTCACCTTCTCGCCCTTCTCGCCACGCAGCAACTCCTCGTAGGCACTCTCAATGCCCGAGTAGCCGATGTAGTCGCCTCGTCCGTAGTAGGGGTTGCGCTCGATGATTTTGTCGTTCACCTGACCGATGTAGCCCAACAGGTTGCCCGCAATTTTTCGTGGGTAGGAGCGCTGGGTGCGGAAGAGGGTGTAGAATCCGTCGAAGCCGCCCTCGTCGAAGAGCAATTTAGCCTCGGTTGTGAGCTGTCGCACCACCACCGAAGCCCTCGACCAAGAGTAGTTCTTGGCCGACTGCAAACCCTTAGTGAGTTGCTCAACACTCACTCCTGCAATCCTCGCAAGGGCCACCGTATCGAATCCCGTCTTGGGGATGTTGCGAGGCACAACCATAAGGTCGTAGGAGGCTACGCTCTGGGCCAAAAACTCGCCATTGCGGTCGTAAATCTCGCCACGAGGAGGGTATTGCACCTCATAGCGCAAGACGTTATTCTCGGCCGCACGTCGGTAGCTATGGTCCACAATCTGGATATGGAAGAGCCTCAGTCCCAAGACCACAAAAAGCCCCACCACAAAAAGTATCAATATGCGTGAACGATTGGCCAACATAACAATAATAAAACAGCTCCTCCTTATTTTTGCCTAATAACTATTTGTTTCTCTCTCACTTCGGCTAACCTACAAGTTTGCGGAAAAGACGCGCCGTAAGGGCCACAAGCACCACCGTAACCACCGAGCTGAGAATAATCTTTGCCAACGTGAAGAAGAAGTGGCTACCAAGCGACTCGAAGCCGAAAAAGAGTGCGTGGTGGGCGAGAACAACAATTGAGGCGTAGAGCCAAAACGACTTAGGGGCAATAGCGCCTCCGTAGGGGATGCTCTCGTGGGTAATATCCTTACCCATAGAGATATTGATAATCATTGGTCGCACAAAGGCCACCGCCGTAGTGGCAATCACATTGAGTCCTGCCGAGCCCATTGCAACATCCATCACAACGCCCAGCAGTGCGCCCAGCAACAAAAGCCACACCCTGCCAATCTTCACCGGCAGCAGCACCACAAAGACCACATAGTAGAGTGGCACAATCAGACCCGTCAGGAGCAGGTTGTCAAAGAGCAGCGACTGCAAAAGCACCACCGCCACAAAAAACAAGACATATTCTAATGTTCGTTGCATCTTCTCTTCTTACTCTACTTTCCATACTGGCTATGGAGTTCGTCAAACTCCTCGCCATCCATAAACTTCACAAGCACCACCCTATCGAGCCTCGACAAGTCGGCCGCCAAGCGCACCATCATATAGCTATTCATCCTATCCTCAGTAGGCTTGAACTCCTCCACATAGCCTATGACCCTATCGGGAGGGAAGCGGTAGGATATGGTCGAGACAATGGTGTCGCCCTCGGCGAAGTTGGCATAGTGGGGGATGTTCTCCAAGCGCACACGTCGGTAGTCGCCCCCATCCCAAGCGAGCGAGCCCATATAGTCGTTGTGCGTACCCTTACCACCCATCGTAAAGTCGCGGTTGGCCACCGACATACATACGGCAAACCTCTTCGATGCGGCCACAACATAACCCGCCACATACCCCTCGGGGGTGAGCACTGCCATATTGGCCTCCACATCGTTGAGCACACCCTTATTGATGGTGAAAAAGTTGTGCTGCCCAAAGACCGAATTTTTCACAACCCTCGTCTCCAAAAAACTATAAGGGGCAAACTCCTCGTCGGCCAAATGTTTCCTCTCGGGGTCCTCCACCCAACGAGCAAGTTGAGCCTCCAACTCCACCACCCTCTGGCTGAGCATCTCGTTCTCCCCACGCAAGCGGAAGTAGTCGCCCACCGAGCTGAAAGCCCCATTGATGTCGCTTGTGACGCTGTTGGAAATGGTCAGTAGGCGTGCGCGAGTAAAGCTCGTGGCAGAGGAGTAGTAGCCAATAGCCACCACCTCGATAAGCACAAACAGCAGGGGTGCTGCAATGCGCCTTATGAACAAAATGAGCTTATACACAATCTATTACGGTTGTTTGACTAAATAAAGCGCGTAAGGTCGCCCCCACACCGAGGGCAACCTTACTATCTTCTCCTAATTCTCTCTCGACCAGAGTCCCCAATCATAGCCTTCGGCCTACTTCATCAAGAACGAGAACTTGTCGATATTTTTCAGAGCTATGCCCGTACCACGCACAATAGCCCTCAGAGGATCTTCGGCAATCACAAAGGGGATACCTGTCTTTTCGTGCAGACGCCTATCAAGACCCTTGATGAGCGCACCACCACCAGCCAAGTAGATGCCATTCTTCATAATGTCCGAGTAGAGTTCGGGGGGCACATTCTCCAACACCTTCATAATGGCAGCATCCACCTTCAAGAGCGATTTTTCCAGTGCATAGGCCACCTCGTTGTAGGAGATGTTGATTGTTGTAGGCAGTGCGGTGAGCATATTGGGGCCTGTCACCACAAAATCATCTGGTGGATTGTCAATCTCCCTCAGCGCTGCACCCACCGACATCTTAATGTTCTCGGCTGTGCGCTCGCCAATCTTCACATTGTACTGCTGGCGGATATACTTCTGGATGTCCTCCGTAAACACGTCGCCCGCAACGTCAATACTCTCGCTGCACACAATACCGCCCAGCGAAATACAAGCAATCTCGGTTGTACCACCGCCAATGTCGATAATCATATGTCCCTCGGGAGCCTCCACATCAAGGCCTGCACCCAAAGCCGCAGCCATAGGCTCAAATATCATATAGACATCCCTACCACCTGCGTGCTCGGCACTCTCCCTAACAGTACGAATCTCCACGTTGGTAGAGCCCGAAGGGATGCAGATAACCATCTTCAACGAAGGGCTGAAAAGGAAACCCTTAGTATTAACTTTCTGAATCATACCGCGAAGCATCTGCTCGGCGGCATTGAAGTCGGCAATAACACCGTCTTTGAGTGGTCGGATGGTCTTGATGTCGGGGTGAGTCTTGCCGTGCATTTTGCGAGCATCCTCGCCAATGGCCACGACCTTACCGGTGTGGATATTCACCGCGATAATCGAGGGTTCATCCACAACCACCTTGCCGTTGTGAATAATGAGCGTATTGGCCGTACCCAAATCGACCGCAAGCTCTTGTGTCAATGAAAACAAACCCATATCGTTATATCTTTTTAGTTCTAAACTAACTGTTTATCTTGTTTACCGTTTTACCGCTCCCCACCGCTGAGGAAACGATATATACCTTTTCAGTACGTTCTATACCACCAAACTAAGTTCTTAAACACCATTGGTGGCCCAATTTTGCAAGGCATTTACAGCATTAAAATGGCGCTGCAAGAGAGAATTTGAAATCAAATACCTTATCAGCTACAAAAGTAAAAAATAATTGTTAATTTTGCGAACGATTTTTCCGTCAACTACAAATTATTTTTTCTATACAATGATTAGGTTAGATTCAAAGCACACTTCGTGTGGTATTTGCGAGAGCGAAATTGCAGCTCTTGCCCCCGCAGCTCAAAATGCCAACGCTCTTCTCCACAGTGGCGAGGGCGCAGGCAACGACTTTCTCGGTTGGGTAAACCTCCCTTCGAGCATCACCAATGAGGAGCTCGACGCCATTGGCGCAACCGCTTCGCGCTTGGCAGCCAAAGCCGAGGTTATCATCGTCATCGGTATTGGTGGCTCCTACCTCGGAGCTAAGGCCGTACTCGACGCTATGAGCAGTTCGTTCCACTTCCTCCAAAAGGAGCGCAAGCACCCCTACATACTCTTCGCAGGCAACAACCTCAGCGAGACCTACACCGCCGAGCTCTTGGAGGCCACCAAGGAGTACTCCATTGCCGCCATTGTCATCTCCAAGAGCGGCACTACCACCGAGCCTGCCGTAGCCTTCCGTCTGATTAAGGCCGAGATTGAGGCTCGCTATGGTAAGCAGGAGGCTAAGGAGCGCATCGCCAGCGTCACCGACGCAGCTCGTGGCGCACTGAAAACCCTCTCTACTGCCGAGGGTTACGACACCTTTGTCATCCCCGACAATGTAGGTGGTCGTTTCTCGGTGCTCACCCCCGTAGGTCTGCTTCCTCTGGCTACCGCAGGCATCAACATTGCCGAGCTTGTTAGGGGCGCAAAGGATATGGAGGCTGCAACGGCCGAGGGTGTACCCTTCGAGCAAAACATTGCTGCCCAGTATGCAGCTGTTCGTAACGCCCTCTACCAGAAGGGCTACAAGATTGAGATTTTGGCATCCTATGAGCCTCGTCTGCAATATATTGCCGAGTGGTGGAAACAGCTCTACGGCGAGAGCGAGGGCAAGGAGCACAAAGGTATCTTCCCCGCCAGCGTAACCCTCACTGCCGACCTTCACTCTATGGGTCAGTACATTCAGGAGGGCGAGCGCACCCTCTTCGAGACCGTCATCAGCGTAGCTCAGCCCGAGGGTAGGGTGACTATTGAGGCCGATGGCGACAACCTCGACGGACTGAACTTCCTTGCCGGCAAACGCCTCGATGAGGTCAATAAGATGGCCGAGCTGGGTGTTGTTTTGGCCCACGTCGATGGTGGTGTGCCCAACATCCGCATCGAGCTGCCCGCAATCAACGAGTACTACATTGGCGCACTCTTGTACTTCTTCGAGAAGGCTTGCGGTATTAGCGGCTACATCCTGGGTGTCAATCCCTTCAACCAACCCGGTGTGGAGGCCTATAAGAAGAATATCTTTGCCCTCTTGGACAAACCCGGCTACGAGGAGGCTTCGGCCGCCATCAAAGCCCGCCTGAAATAACGGTTTGGGGCTGATGTAGAGCAACATACGTTGCGTGTATCACAACAATATGCGGGAGGCACTTTGGAGTGCCTCCCGCATTGTTTTTAGTTGAAAGCTGAGAGTTGAGGGAGCTTAGGGAGGTTAGGGAGTATAGGGAGTGTAGGGGGTGGCCTATAAGCCCTATAAGCCCTATAAGCCCCATAAGTCTTACTACCCCTTAAAGCCCCTAAGGCCCTTAATGCCCTTAATGCCCTTAATGCCCTTAATGCCTTAGGTCGTTAGACCTTAGACCTTAGACGTTAGACGTTTTTGGAGCACCACCCTCACAAAACGGAGCTTGCTCCGCGATTTGTGGGGCGAGTTTCGTGCCAAACAAAGGAGCGAGTCCGCAGCCTACTGGGTCGGGAGAGGGTCGAGCGCGATTTGTTGAGGAAATTTTGTGCCAAATGAGAAAGTGGCACCGCAGCTTACTTGGCGTAAGTGAGGATGCCACTTTTGAAATTTGGTGCAAAATTTACCAACAAGGCGCGCTCGAAAGTTATTTTTTGGGCTTTGGCGCCAACATCATAGTCATACGCTTACCCTCCAACTTGGGCATCATCTCCACCTTGCCATACTCTTCGAGGTCGGTGGCAAAGCGCAACAGCAGAATCTGGCCCTGCTCGCTGAACACGATGGAGCGGCCTCGGAAGAATACATAGGCTTTAACCTTTGCGCCCTCCTGCAAGAAGTTTTGTGCGTGACGGAGCTTGAAGTTGTAATCGTGGTCGTCGGTCTGAGGGCCGAAGCGTATCTCCTTGATTACCACCTTGGTCTGTTTGGCCTTAATCTCCTTGGCTTTTTTCTTCTGCTGGTAGAGGAACTTCTGGTAGTCGGCTATGCGGCACACTGGTGGGTCGGCCTTGGGGGATATCTCGATGAGATCCATCTCCATCTGGTCGGCCAGAGCGAGAGCGTCGCGTATTGCCATAACCTGTGCTCCCTCCAACTCGTCGCTTACGACCCTCACTTGGGGGGCAGTAATCTGCGAGTTGATGCGGTGTTCGCCCTGTTGCTGTTTACCCTGAGGGCCTTGCTGTGGGCGAGGTTTTGGCGGATAGGTTGGTTTTGGTCTGTAAGGTGTTGCCATTCGTTAATTTGATATGTGTTAGATTTCTATTGATTGTCAATCTCTGCGGCCACCAACTCTTTAATCATTGCTGCGAAGGCGTCGGTAGTCATCTGACCCTTATCGCCCACGCCCTGCTGGCGTACCGATACGAGGTTGTCGCTCTCCTCTTTCTCGCCCACGATGAGCAGGAAGGGGATGCGTTTGAGCTCGTTGTCGCGTATCTTGCGTCCAATCTTCTCGTTACGCAAATCAATCTCACTGCGAATATCGCAATTATTTAGATATTTAGAAACTTTTTCTGCGTAATCGTTGAATTTTTCACTAATAGGCAGCACAACGCACTGTGCGGGCGAGAGCCACAAGGGGAACTTACCGCCGGTATGCTCCAACAGCACAGCCACAAAGCGCTCCATAGAGCCGAAGGGTGCGCGGTGAATCATAATAGGACGGTGGGGTTTGTCGTCGGCACCTGTGTAGGTCAAATCGAACCTCTCGGGGAGGTTGTAGTCCACCTGAATAGTACCGAGCTGCCACTTACGGCCGATAGCGTCTTTGACCATAAAGTCGAGTTTGGGGCCATAGAAGGCGGCCTCGCCATACTCAACAACGGTTTTCAGACCCTTCTCAGCCGAGGCTTTGATGATAGCCTGCTCTGCACGCTCCCAGTTTTCGTCCGAGCCGATATATTTCTCCTTATTATTGGGGTCACGCAGCGAAATCTGTGCCGTAAACTCGTCGAATTTGAGAGTCTTGAAGATGTAGAGCACAATGTCGATTACATTCTCAAACTCCTCCAAGAGCTGGTCGGGCCTTACAAAGAGGTGGGCATCGTCTTGGGTGAAGCCCCTCACGCGGGTAAGTCCGTGAAGCTCACCGCTCTGCTCGTAGCGATATACAGTACCAAACTCTGCAAAGCGCAGGGGGAGGTCTTTGTAGGAGCGAGGTTTGAACTTAAATATCTCGCAGTGGTGGGGGCAGTTCATAGGTTTGAGCAAGAACTCCTCGCCCTCATAGGGGGTGTGGATAGGCTGGAAGGAGTCTTTGCCATACTTAGCATAGTGGCCCGAGGTTACATAGAGCTCCTTCTGACCGATGTGGGGAGTGATAACCTGCTCGTAGCCATATTTTTTCTGCACAGCGCGGAGGAAGTTCTCCAAGCGACCCCTCAGCTCTGCGCCCTTAGGCAACCACAAAGGCAGACCCTGACCTACCCTCTGCGAGAAGGTAAAGAGCTCCAACTCTTTGCCCAGTTTGCGGTGGTCGCGTTTCTTGGCCTCTTCGAGCAGAGCCAAGTGCTCGTCGAGCATCGACTTTTTGGGGAACGAAACGCCATAGATACGGGTGAGCATCTTGTTCTTCTCGTCGCCACGCCAGTAAGCACCGGCAATGCTGGTTAGTTTGATGGCTTTGATATAGCCCGTATTGGGCAAGTGAGGGCCACGACAGAGGTCGGTAAAAGCACCATTGGAGTAGAAGCTGATAGTGCCATCTTCAAGGGCCTCAATAAGTTCCACCTTATACTGGTCGCCCTTGGCTTTGAATGTAGCCAGAGCCTCCTCTTTGGCCACCTCGCGGCGCACAACAGGCTCTTTGGTGCGAGCCAGCTCCTCCATCTTCTTCTCAATCTTTTGGAGGTCGCCTTCGGTGATGGGGGTGGGCGAATCTACATCGTAGTAGAAACCATTTTCAATGCTTGGGCCGATGCCGAATTTAATACCGGGGTAGAGGTTTTCGAGCGCTTCGGCCAACAGGTGCGACGAGGTGTGCCAGAAGGTGCGGCGGCCATCTTCGTCGTCCCATTTGTTGAGTTTCACGGTTGCGTCGGCCTCGATGGGTGCGAGCAAGTCTTGCACTTGGTCGTTTACGGTTGCCGACAACACATCAGCTGCCAATCGAGGGCTGATGCTCTCTGCAATTTGCATTGCAGTTGTTCCTTTGGCATACTCACGAATGTTGCCATCAGGAAAAGTAATTTTAATCTGTTCCATAATTTTTAGTTAATGTTTTGAGGCACCGCAATACGACCTGCGGCCTACCGCCCCGTTTACCTATTTATATATATCGTATTATTATCTTCTTTGTCTTTCTCTTCTGCCCCCTATCAGCAGCACAACAACAATGGCCACTCCAACTACCACCGTCATCGAAAGGCTGCCCTCCAAGCCAAAGCTGTCGGTGGCAAACACTCCTCTATCAACCCCTCTCAGGTGCAAGAGCGACCTGCTCGAAACCATACCGCTCATCGGCAGACCCACAACGTAGCTCTGGATGAAGTTCCAGAAGGAGTGCATAGCCATCAGCAGCCACAAGCTCCCTGTGCGCACAAAGCACAAGGCCCAAAATATGCCCAGCAGTGTGAGGTTCACAATTGCCAGCGTTGTGACGTGAGGGTTGGAGAGATGTCCCACTCCAAAGAGCACCGAGCTTGCCACGATAGCCACCCCAACGGGGAGGTAGCTCCTCATATCGGCCAACATCCAGCCCCTAAACAGCAACTCTTCGCGCACATTGAGCATCGCAAGCAGCATCAGCGCCACAAACTCCACAGCGCCCAGTTCGCCCCTGCCAAAGCCCTCGAAGCGCACGCCACCAGTAGCCAAGCCCAAGAGCACAATAGCGCCAATCATTGCCACACTTATGGCCACGCCCTCACAGTAGCGCCTCAGCGCCCCTCTTGTTCCGAGGCCCAAATCTCTGCTCCTATATCCTGTGGCGTAGGCAAAGAGCACAACCAAAGCCACCGTCAGTAGCAACACACACAGCGACCCTGCGCCTTTGGCCACATCTGCGCCCAGACCTATCTCACTACCCCACCGAGCAAAGAGTCCACCAAGGCTACGAATCCACGCCATCAGCGCCCTTAGACCCAAGTAGGCCACCAGCGTCACAACGAGTTTGCCTATTATCGTGCCTTTGCTCTTCATAGTAGTCAGCAGTGAGCTATTGCCCGTTAGAGAATCTTTCAACTCTCAGCCTTTAACTCCTTAATATCCTTTACGCTCATATCTCGTCCACCCCTCTCGCGCTCGTAGTGTTTTAGAGGATTGGCAGCATACTCCGCCTCGCGCTGTCGTGAGCGGTAGATGTCCAGAGCCATATAGATTGCGTTGCGCATAGAGCTCTCGTCGGCCACACCCTTGCCTGCAATGTCGTAGGCCACACCGTGATCGGGCGAGGTGCGCACAACCGAGAGGTTGGTCGTAACATTCACACCATTGGGCGTTAGGGTCTTAAATGGGGCAAGGCCTTGGTCGTGGTACATAGCCAACACCGCATCGTACTTCCTGAAAGTGCCTGCCGCAAAAAATCCGTCGGCAGCAAAAGGGCCAAAGGCCAAAGTACCGCCCTCGTAGGCCTCAACAATGGCGGGCGAGATAATCTCTTGCTCCTCCTTGCCCAGCAGACCACCGTCGCCAGCGTGGGGGTTGAGCGCCAAGACCGCAATGCGTGGTTTGCGCACGCCAAAGTCCTCTCTGAGCGACTTTTCGAGTTGAGCAATGCGCCCAACAATAAGTTCCTTCGAGAGTGCCGCAGCCACCTCGGCCACAGGCAGGTGGATGGTCGCCAAGCCCACCCTCATAATCTCGCTACACATCAGCATCAGTGGCTCGCCACCAAACTGCTCGGCTAAAAACTCCGTATGGCCCACCGAGCCAAAGCCCGCCTCGTCCATAGAGTTTTTGTTTATCGGGGCTGTTACCAACACATCCAAGTGGCCGGCCTTCAAGTCGTCGGCAGCCCTGCGCAGCGACTCCACAGCCACCGCACCATACTCCACCGAAGGCTCTCCGGCATTGATTCGCATATCGCCTCGGGCGCACTCCACCAAGTTGAGTTTGCGAGGAGCAGCCTCGGCAGCCGAGCGAACAAGGTTACAGCTCACCTCGGCAGCATCCTCCACCTTCGATTTGTAGAACGACATAGCCTTCGATGCGCCATAGAGCACAAAAGTGCCCATATCGAACATCCTCGTGTCGCGAAAAATCTTAATAACCGTCTCAGCACCTACTCCCGCAGGGTCGCCAAGCGTAATTCCTATCCTTATGTTATCCATTGTAATTCTCTCTTACGTCAAACCTCAAAAAAACACACGCCCACTCTCTCTACTTCGACTCTTCGTCTATCCTGCCGTCGTAGGAAAACTCCCTCTTGCCACCGAGCGAAAAGCGCAAGTAGGTAATGGGCATTCCCTGAGCCAAGAACTTAGCCTCGTAGGCGGTCTTTACCGACAAGGTTTCGTCGGCATAGCCTGTGCCATAGATGTCGTTATTGGCGACCTCCACAGGCAGCTCGTTCTGCTCGATGACCTGCTTGGTAAACTCGTGGAGGAACTGCGAGTCGGTTTTCAGGTTAATCACTCCTCCCTCGGCCAAAATCTTGGCATAGCGGGCCAAGAAGAGAGGCCCGGTGAGTCGGTGTTTGGCCCTCTGCTTGGGCATCTGTGGGTCGGGGAAGGTAATCCAAATCTCGCTCACCTCGCCCTCGGCAAAGAGTGAGGCTATAAACTCAATGCGTGTGCGCAAAAAGCCCGCATTGGCAATGCCACGCTCGGTGACAGTCTTTGCTCCTCGCCACATACGTGCGCCCTTAATATCCACGCCGATGAAGTTTTTGTCGGGGTTGCGCTCGGCCAAAGCCACCGTATATTCGCCCCTACCACAGCCAAGCTCCAAGACAATGGGGTTGTGGTTGCCAAAAAACTCGTGCCACCTACCCTTCATAGGGTGGTCTTTGTCGAATACCTCCTCAAAGGCAGGCTGCACCATACATTTGAAGGTGAGGTTTTCGTTGAAACGTCTTATCTTATCTTTTCCCATAATTCGGTTTTTTCTCTCTTCTCTTTTCTGCCAATCGGCTAACAGTTGGCTACTCCTACTGAGCATCCACAATGTCTGCCCCCACACTCCACACTCCCGAGAGAGTGTCCACAGGGGTAAGGGTAAGGATGTAGTCGCCCACCTCGGTAAGTTGGCCCTTCTCTATCCACCCACTCCTAAGCTCCGTAAACGAGCCTCCGCTATGGCGTCTTTCGGCCCTAAGCACCACCTCGCCCTGGAAATACCTGCCCGAAGGGGCTGTAAGGCACACCTGCAACCCGAGAGCTTTCTCAACAAGTCCACTCTCCACACGAGCCACAATTGCGAGGTTGCACACTGCAAGGCTGTCGGTGTTGGTGTAGGTGATTGTCACAGGGGACATCCATTCACGACGGGGAGTGTCGGTCACAACCGCACCCACAGGCTTCTCGCTACAACCCACCATAAGGCTCAGCCACAAAGCCACCACCGCAAATCGCCCTGCTCTACCCACTCTACACACCTCTCTACTCCTGTTTAGGGCCTTTCTTGTCGTTTTGTTGTGGGCGAGGCTCGCCACCACCCGAGGGCTGCTGCTCCTTGCGACCACGACCTTCGTGACCACGACCTCGACCATCGCGATGGCCCCTATTGTCCCTACGACGCGACTGGTGCTGGCCACGCTCGCCACCACCCTTACGCTCGCCCTCGGCCTTAGGCTCACGAGGCTCAGCAGGGGCTACACCTTCGCCCTTAGTAGGCTCGCTCTTGCCCCCTTTGGGAGCGGGGGCATTTCCTTTGGGAGCGGGGGCATTTCCTTTGGGGCTGGAAGCATTTGCCTTAGGCTCTTCTCCACCCTCTTTGCCACCTTTGGGCTGGGCGCTCTCGCCACCGCCACCTTTGCCACCCTTGCCCGACTTAGCGCCTTTGCGTTTTTTCTTCTTCGACTTATCGAAGCGGGTGATGCTGTCCTCGCCAATAACATTGACGTAGGTTGGCTCTTCGGTGGTCAAATCCACCACCGTATCCGAAGTTATCTTCTCGGGCTTCTTACCCTCGGCATTGAGCCTTTGAATCTCCTTAACACGTCCCACCGAGAGAGTAACCAGTCCTGCCATAGAGCCGGGCTGAGTGCTAAAACTCATCGTGCGGGCCAAGATGTCGCTCTTGACGTGGTAGTAGTCGGCATCCAGAGCCTGCAAAGGCCCGTTGATGCGTGGGAACTCACGACGTGCGTCCATATAGCAGTCGAGCTCGTAAGAGAGGCAACATTTGAGTTTGCTACACTGACCTGCCAACTTCTGGGGATTGAGCGAGAGCTCCTGAGTGCGTGCTGCACCCGTAGTGACGGAGTTGAACGAGCTAATCCACGACGAACAGCAGAGCTGACGACCACAAGCACCCAAGCCACCAATGCGACCTGCCTCCTGACGTGCGCCAATCTGTTTCATCTCGATGCGGATGCGGAACTGCTCGGCAAAGACCTTAATAAGCTCGCGGAAATCGACCCTCTCGTCGGCAATGTAATAGAAGATGGCCTTGATACCATCGCCCTGAAACTCCACATCGCCAATCTTCATATCGAGCCTCATATCGGCAGCAATCTGCCTTGAACGAATCATAACCTCGTGCTCGCGGGCCACAGCCTCGTGCCACTTCTCGATGTCGTAGCTACGGGCCAGACGATAGACCTTGCGGAACTCGCCATTGGCAGGATTGAATCCCACACGACGCATCTGACGTGCCACCATATCGCCTGTGAGCGAAACGATGCCGATGTCGTGACCGGGCGAGGCCTCAACAGCCACAATGTCGCCAATTTTCAGCGGAAGGTTATTGACGTTGGCATAGTAGCCACGATGTGTATTCTTGAATCGCACCTCCACAATGTCGGTTGGGCCATTGTTGGGGTAGTCGGCAAGCCAGTCGCTCTCGTGGAGCTTGTAGCATCCGGGGCGAGGCTCGGCAGTGAGCTCTCCTGCCTTGTCGCAAAACTCACATCCGTGACCAAGCGAGAGGTCACAACGGCGACTTTCGGGGATGAGTTCTATATTTGGGGTTGTTTGAATATCTTGTTTTTCCATAGTTATTTCACTTTTAACCTACAAAGATACCCATAAAATTGAAAGTTGAAAATTGAAAGTTGAAAATTATTAGCTAACGCTAATTATTTTGGCCGACAAAGGAGAAACAAGGCTTATTTCTCAACTCTTTTCTTTATCTTTGCACAAGATAGGAAAAAAAACAACCAATTTTGACCAATGAAAAGACTCACCACACTTCTGCTGGTGCTCACTCTCGCAGGGCTAACACTCAATGCCGAAGGCTACGAGCGTTACTACACCAACCTACCCGTTGAAATGCCCGTGCCAGAGCTGGCTCAGATTCCCGACAATATAGTCAACATCAACGATTTCGGAGGCGTAGGCGACGGTCTGACGCTCAACACCGAGGCCTTCCAGAAAGCTATTGCTGCGCTCGAAAAGATGGGCGGTGGCCACCTTGTTGTGCCTGCGGGCATCTACCTCAGTGGTCTTATCTCGCTGAAAGACAACATCGACCTCCACCTCCAACGCGGAGCAATACTTATGGCCTCGCCCAATCGCGAAGACCACTTAAAAGGGGGCAAAACAGCCACATTTATCAGTGCCAGCAAGCGCACCAACATTGCCATCACCGGCGAGGGTATCATCGACGGCAACGGAGCCTACTGGCGACCCGTCAAGCGAGGCAAGGTGAGCGACACCGAGTGGAACGCCTACAAGGCTATGGGTGGCACGGTGGCCGATGGTGGCAAGCTGTGGTATCCTTTCAACCTGAAACACTACCCCAACATCGCCTCCTCGCCCAAAGAGCAGGAGAAGATGCGCACCCATATGATTAGGTTTACCGACTGCAAGAGGGTTTATGTGGCAGGCGTGACGCTCCAAAATTCGCCCAAGTTCCACCTCATCCCCACACGTTGCAGCGAGGTCATCATCGACGGCCTTACGGTGCGCTGTCCGTGGAATGCCCAGAATGGCGATGCGATAGACCTTAGCAGTTGTCGCAATGTGTTGGTAGTGAACAACATTGTCGATGCAGGCGACGACGGCATCTGTATGAAGGCGGGCGCTGGCGAGAGTGGTGTTAAGTATGGCCCTTGCGAGAATATTCTCATTGAGAACAACACCGTTTTTCACGCTCACGGCGGCTTTGTTATTGGCTCGGAGTTTTCGGGCGGTATGCGCAACATTGTCGTGCGCAACAACATCTTCTCGGGCACAGACACCGGCCTGCGTTTCAAGAGCGCTCCGGGTCGTGGTGGCAAGTGCGAGAGTATCTTCATCAGCAACATCACAATGACCGACATCAAGGACGAGGCTATTGTCTTTGAGTGTACCTACCAAAATCGCCCCGCAGGTGGCAGCGACGAGAAGAGTAGCGAGGAGCTTGCCTTCCTGCCCCACTTTACCGACATCCACATCTCCAACGTCATCTGCCGAGGCGCAGAGAGGGCTGTGGTGGCCAAGGGCGTGGAGGGTCAGAGGTGCATCTATGGCATCACCATAACAGGCTCTACATTCTTCCACAACCTCGATGTGCCTGTGGTGGTTGATGAGTGGAGTGAGGTGGAGATTACCGACTCCAACTTTGCCACCTTCAATACCCCCGCAACAAACGATTAGAACATTAGACAACAGATAGTTATGTTTGGACTCTTCAAGAAAAAAACCGTTCCTTTGAAGGAACTTTTGGATGGTTTCTACGACGTACATAGCCACCTTCTCTGGGGTGTGGACGATGGTTGCCGCACCGCCGAGGAGAGCATAGAGGTGGCAGGCCTGCTGGCAGGTATGGGCGTCAAGGGCGCTTACCTCACCCCCCACATAATCTATGGCGTACACGACTCTCGCTCGGAGGCCGATATGAGGGCACAGTATGCCCAGATGCCCGACTTGGGCGATTTTCAGGTGCGACTGGCGGCCGAGTATCATCTTGACGAGAAGTTTCAATCCCACATCGAAGGGCCCGAACCTTTGCTCACTATGGCAGAGGATTGGCTATTGGTGGAATATAGCCTCGGTGCTACCCGCGCAAGCCACCAGAACGAGCTCTTTGAGGTGGCCCTCTCGGGCAAAAACATCATCGTCGCCCACCCCGAGCGCTACTCCTTCCTCTCCGACCGCAAGGATATGCACGAACTGGCCAAGCTGACCGACAAAAACTATACGCTCCAACTCAACCTGCTCTCGCTGACGGGCCACTATGGCGACCGAGTGAAAAATATAGCCGAGCAGTTGCTTGTCGAGGGTCGCTATACGTTTGTGGGCAGCGACTGCCACAATAAAGCCTACGTTGCCTCCATAGCTCACGGCGAGATTTCGGCCAAGTTGGTCGAGCCACTCAAAGCACTGATGGAGAACAACAAACGAGTGCTGTGGAAATAGCTCAAAAAACGCGGGTCACCCCCGCGTTTTTTTAATTCAAAATTCAAAATTCAAGATTCAAAATTGCGAATAAGCGAGGGCAGAGGCCGCTTGCGGACTATGCCGAGCGTGAGCAATTAAAAGACTCCGCAGGAGGATTAAAATTCAAAATTATTAGGGAGGTTAGGGAGGTTAGGGAGTTTAGGGAGTTTAGAGAGCTTAGGGAGTTTAGGGCCTATATGCCCTATAAGCCCTATAAGCCCCATAAGCCCCCTGCTACCCTTGTAACCCTTGTAACCCCTGCTACCCCTGCTCCCCCTGTTACCCCTGTAAAAAAACTCGGGTATCTTTTTTAATACCCGAGTTTTATATTTCAGCCTTAGGTCGTTAGACCTTAGACCTTAGACGTTAGACTAAAAAAGTGAGGGCAGATGAACATTAACAACCCTCTTTCCGCTCTTTTGCGCTCGGCGGATGGTGTAACGTGTGCCACCATCAACACCCTCGTAGTAGGCCACAACAACGTCGGCCCTATCGGCCAGAAAATTATTGCGCAAAGTGTAGCAGCCGTGATGGTAGCCTCGGCTGACATAGACCACCTCGTCGGCACGAGTCACAACACTCTCATACAAAGCACGATAGCAAACCCCAAAGGAGCGCTCAAAATTGGGATAGGGGATGGCCAAAACGAGCCTCACATCGCCCCCTATACGCCCCTCGTCACGCAGGCGCAACACCTCGTCGGCAGCCCACAAATCCACCCCGGGGGCCATACCGCTCATAAAGATGTGAGCACCCTCCTCGACAGCCAGACGTTCCACCTCGGCAGCCAGAGCTGTGCGCAGGGTGCGTTCTACCCTATCGGGGTGGGCATTCCACCCTGTGATTTTGTCGGGACGATGGCCCGTAAAGCTCACTACCATCAGACGATTTTTTCTATATCCTCCACAGCTGTTCGTTTGTCGATGTCGCTACCCGAGGGACGCTGGAAGATGCGTATGTCGAAGAGGGGAGCTATGGCCATAATGTGCTCAAACAAAGAGGCTTGTATGCGCTCATACTCAGTCCATACCGTTGTGGCCGTAAAGGCGTAAACCTGCAATGGCACACCAACATCGCTCGATTGGAGGTGGCGCACCATATGGAGCATCTGTTTGTTGAGCCAAGGCTGGGCCTCCATATAGCGCTCTATATAGACCCTGAGGAGTTCGAGGTTGGAGATTTGAGTGCGGGGCTCGGGGAGCGAGGCTATGTAGTCGCTCATAAGCTCTATTTTGGCTATGCGCCCTACGAGCTCCTCGGAGCAGAATTTGACGGTGTTGATGTCTATATCCACCGAGCGGCAGATGCGTCGGCCACCCGAAGCGACCATACCCTCCCAGTTTTTGAACGTGCCAGTAGTGAGGGTGTAGGGGCTGACGTTGGAGATTGTGTTGTCCCAGCCGCGCACCTTCACAGTATTGAGGGTCATATCTACCACTGTGCCGTCGATACCAACCGAGGGCATCTCAATCCAGTCGCCCACCTTGACCATCTTGTCGCTCGACAGGAGTATGCCCGAAACCAAGTTGAGGATGGTATCCTTAAACACAAAGCTCAATACGGCCAACGAAGCACCCAAACCGGTGAAGAGTTTTGCGGGCGACTTGTCGATAACGATGCTTACAATGATGATTATTGCCACCACCCAGACAACTATCTGTATTACCTGCATAAAGCCTTTGAGGGGTGCGCCCGAGGTTTTGCGTTTGAGGTAGATGAGCGAGAAGGTGGTTCTGACAACGGAGTTGATGGCGCTGGTGAACATCCAGACCAACATCACATCCAACCCCTTGCGCACAACAATGCCGAGCGTGGTGGCGGGGTCGAAGGCCAAAGGCATCATCATATAGAAGATGATGACCGAGATTGTGAGCGCAATTTTCTCCAAGTTGGGTATATCGAGCACCACCTCCAAGGGGGTGTCGATGTAGTCTTGAATCTTATTGGCCCTCAGCAACACAAACCTCAGCAAGCGCCATATAAGAACACACACAGCCACCACAACAATGGCCGCAAAGAGCGACTTATAGCCTCCCTCGCCCGAGTTGATACCGAGCCAGTCAAGGAGCGTATTCATCCACCTAAGCAGAAAGCTCTTGTCGCCGGCAAGTTCTACATTCATTTCCATATTCTATTCGTTTTATTATCTTTTAAGCAGTTGTTTGAGGCTATCCCAAAGCACAATGCCACCCTCGGTGCGCACCTCGGGCTGCTTGGCCTGAATCTCCTCCGAGATAAGCAGCAGTTTGTCGCCACGATGGAGGGTTGTTGCTCCATTGGGCACAATATATTGGTCGCCACGACGTATCATCATCACAAGCGTGCGCTCGGGCAGTTTGACATCCCTCAGCAACGCTCCGTCGCGTGCGCCACCCTCTATAATATCCACCTCCGTAAGGGCCGCCTTCACCTCGTCGGGCAGGTCGATGTCGAATCCCTTTTCGGGGCTCTTGTCGGCCAAGTCGAGAGCACGAGCCATACTGCTCACCGTCGTACCCTGCACCACCAACGAGAAGATGGTCATAAAGAAGACAATATTGAAGATGGTATTGTTGGGGTCGAGGCCTGCCAACTTAGGGTAGGTGGCAAACAAAATTGGTGCAGCTCCTCGCAGACCCACCCACGAAATGTAGTGACGAGCCTTGACCGAGAGTTTCTTGCCAAAAGGTAGCAGGCAAGCCCACACCGCCACAGGACGCGACACAACAATCACAATCACTCCCACAATCACACCCACAATGGCCACATCGACCAACTCGTGGGGATTGACCAGCAGACCCAACATAAGGAACATCACAATCTGCATCAACCACGTCACACCATCGAGAAAGGTGGCCAATGTGCGCTTGTTGCTGAGCTTGCGGTTGCCCATAACCATACCGGCAATATAGACAGCCAAGTAGCCGTTGCCTCCGAGTAGGTCGGTAAAGGAGGATGTGAAGAAAATAAGCGAGAGCAACAACACCGAGTAGAGCGACTTGTTGCCCACATTGAGTCTATTGATAACCAGCGCTGCACCTCGGCCCAGCAAGTAGCCCATAAGAGCACCCACACCCATCTGCTGCAAGAATGTCAAGGCCACCTCGCCGAAACTTCCGCCCGAGCCTTGATTGACCTGTATGAGCATAATGGTGAGGATGTAGGCCATAGGGTCGTTACTACCGCTCTCCAACTCCAACAAGGGGCGCAGGTTCTCTTTCAGACCCACACGCTTGGAGCGCAATATGGCAAAGACCGAGGCCGAGTCGGTGGAGGACATAACCGCCGCAATCAGTAGCGCCATAGGCAACGACACCGAAAGCCCAAACCAACCACACACAAAGTGTATGGCCAAACCCGTAATCAAGGTCGTCAGCACCACTCCCAACGTGGCCAGCACAATGCCCTGTTTGAGCACCGGCCGCACATCCTCAAAGGAGGTGTCCATACCACCCGAGAAGAGGATGATACTCAGCGCCAACATACCAACAAATTGCACTGTGCCGAAGTTGTCGAACTCAATGCCCACGCCGTCGGTACCAAAAGCCATACCAACGAGCAAGAACAGGAGCAGCGTTGGTGCTCCAAATCGACTACTCACCTTGCCGGCCAAAATGCTGACAAAGAGGATTATCGACCCAATAAGAAGTATGTTTCCAGAAGTAATTACCATTGTTTAAGTGAATTCAAAATTCAAAATTCAAAATTCAAAATTATTTTGGGAGTTTAGGGAGTTTAGGGGATAGGGCCTATAAGGCCTATATGCCCTATATGCCCTATATGTCGCTAATGCCCCTAAGGCCCCTAAGGCCCCTAAGGCCCTTAAAGCCCCTAAGGCCAACTCGTCTTGCCACGACTGCCGTAGGCAGGCGGTTGGCATCTACCGCTCTGAATGGTCAGCAGTCAGCAGTCAGCAGTCAGCAGTCAGCGGTCAGCGGTCAGCTCTGCGCCTTCGGCGCAACTAACGTCTCCTGCCCTTTGGGCATCCTCCCCTGACATAGGGGAGGTGTGGTTGTGGGGCGAAAGACGCCCTTGTGACCCTTGCGACCCTTGTGACCCCTGCAACCCCTGCAAAACACTCGGGTATTAAAAAAGATACCCAAGAACTACTGGGCCGAGAGAACATCGGCTGGGTTTTGTGGAGATTATTTTGTGCCAATCCGAGCGAGCAAACCGCAGCTTACTGGGCGTAAGTGAGGATTTGCGAGGCGACGGTTGGTGCAAAATAAGCCCACAAGGGACAGCCGCAACTACTGAGGAACAAAGAGATAGTTAATAGTACCTCTCTGCCTTGGCGGAGCAGTTGGGTCGGCATTGAAGAGCGCCAGCTCGGCCTTAGCAAGTGCGGCCTCGCGCAAGCAGGCATTCTTCTCTGAGAGGGAGTCGTTGATGCGACACGAAACCACCTCGCCCGTAGGATTGACGGTAATATCCACAACGACCTCGCCACCGCCCTCGCACATATAGGCCGGCACCGGCATCCTCACAGCGTGGCGCACCGGCTCTGAGAGTGAGTACGACACAGTAACATTGCCCCTATGCTTGCGGTTTTCTATCTTCTCGCCCTCGTAGTGGCGATTGAGTATCTCCTTCTCTCGTTCCAATCCAAGTTCATACATCTCGGCATTGTCGCGTATGCGTTGTTGCACTTGGTCGGCCTCGTCGTAAATCTCTTTGGCATCGGTGCGATGGTCTTCGAGATTTTCGTCGAGGGCATTTTCGTTGGATATGCGGTTGGAGGTGGGGCTATTGTCGTAACGCTCGTTGAGCAGCCTATTGAGCTCTTGTGCTCGTTCCAACTCCTCCTGCAACGCCTCCAAGTCGGTCAGGTCGAGAAGAATCTCCGCCTGCGACTGCTTGCCGCTGACCACAATATCGGCAGCCACAAAAGCCACTCCAAATATAACGTAAGCAACCACCGTTGCTAGTATGGAGGCACGGTGATTGTAGGCCCACAAGCCCCAATCGACCTTCGGTGAGGTGGTGTGTGGCTTGGGCCGAGAGGGCTTGTTATTTTTGGTTGGTGTAGCCATTGGGGCGCTTTTTGTTGCGAAAAAATATAAATCACACAAAGATAGTGCTTTTATTGAAAAAAAGATTATCTTTGTAGTTCAAAAAATTATTAAAAGCGAAAGATGTCACAAAACCAAAGAACTATTGGTGCCCCCATCACATTCAGTGGCAAGGGACTACATACAGGCGAGCTGGTCACTATGACCGTCAATCCAGCTCCTGCCGATAGTGGCATTGTATTTCGTCGCATCGACCTGAAAGGTGCTCCCGAGGTGGCCGCTTTGGCACACAATGTGTGCGACACATCGCGCGGCACGACCATCAAATCGGGCAAAGCAAAGGTAGCTACCATTGAACATATACTCTCGGCTCTATGGACTATGGGCGTGGACAACGCCACGATAGACATTGATGCTCCCGAAACCCCAATTATGGACGGCTCGGCAAGAGAATATGTGGCAGAGATAGAGAGAGTTGGCACAACCGAGCAGGATGCTTCCCGCAACTACTTCTCGGTGGAGGAGGAGTTCTGTTTTGAGATTCCCAAGAAGGGTGTGAAGGTTCTGATTAGCCCCGCCGAGGAGTACTCGGTGGATGTTACGGTGGACTACAACTCCGAGGTTGTGGGCCGTCAGCACTTCCGCTACGACAGCTCGGTCAGCTACCCCGAGGCTATTGCCCCCTGCCGCACCTTCGTTTTCCTCCACGAGATTGAGCTGCTGCTCAAACTCGGTCTTATCAAGGGAGGCAGCGTTGAGAGTGCTATTGTTGTGGTTGAGAAACCCATTTCGGATAGCACCAAGAAGCGCATCTGCAAGGTCTTTGGCAAGGATGATATAGCCGTTGAGAGAGGCTACCTCAACCACCAGAGGTTACGTTTCGACGACGAGATTGCACGCCACAAGCTGCTCGACATTCTCGGTGACTTGGCACTGCTCGGCCGACGCATCAAGGGGCACGTTGAAGCCCTGCGCCCGGGCCACTATGCCAACACCCAGATGGCCGCACAGCTCGAAAATAAAATTAACGCAAAGTAATAGAAGACAACAAAATACGTTTTGAAAGTATGATTAGTAATTTGGCATACATCCACCCCGACGCAAAGTTGGGCGAGAATGTTACCGTAGAGCCTTTTGCCTACATCGAGGGCGATGTAGTCATTGGCGACGGTAGCTGGATTGGCCCTCACGCGAGTGTGATGGCCGGCACCCGTATGGGTAAGAATTGTAAGGTACACAGTGGCGCTGTTATTGGCGGTGTGCCTCAGGATTTGAAATTTCACGGCGAATATACCACCTGCGAGATTGGCGACAACAACACCTTCCGCGAGTGCTGCACCGTCAATCGTGGCACAGATGCTAAGGGCAAAACCGTTATGGGCAACAACAACCTCGTTATGGCCTACGCCCACATTGCCCACGACTGCATCATTGGCAACAACTGCGTTATTGTTAATAATGTGTCGCTTGCAGGCGAGGTTGAGCTGGGCAACTTCGTGGTCTTCGGTGGCCACTCGGGCGCTCACCAGTTCAGCCGCATTGGCGACCACGCTATGATTGCCGCCAACACCTACGTCAATAAGGATGTGCCTCCCTATGTTAAGGCGGCTCACACCCCCATCACCTACGTTGGTGCTAACTTCCTCGGTCTGAGGCGTAGAGGCTTCTCCAACGAGGAGATTAAACAGATTCAGGACATCTTCCGCGTGCTCTTCCAAGACGGCCACACCTACTCTGTTGCGTGCGACATTGTTATGGCTCAGTTCCCCGAGAGCGAGATTCGCGACCAAGTGGTCAATTTCATCCGCGAGTCGAAACGAGGCATCCTCAAACCCTACAATACCACCGCCGTTCAGGCCGACGAGTAACAAAGGGAAAGCATACAACAATAGGGGCAACTCTCTCAGGCAGAGTTGCCCCTATTGTTTTGAGGGGAGGGGTGTTAGGGAGCTGAGGGAGTTTAGGGAATGTAGGGAGTTTAGGGAGTGGCCTATAAGCCCTATAAGCCCTATATGCCCCATAAGCCCCATAAGGCCTATCTGCCACATATTCCTTAAAGCCCCTAAAGCCCTTAAAGCCTTTAAGGCCGTAGGTCGGTTGACGGTCGTCGTCTTTTGACTTAGGGCGTTTGACGTTAGACGTTAGACCCCAAAAATAGAGGTAGCCTTGCAAAACAAAAATCCCCGCAGCTTACTTGGCGTAAGTGCGGGGAATTTTTCTGAGCATAACGTAGCAGACGCTCGTTATGTGGTCTTTTTAGTGGTTTTTGATGTAGGTATAGTGCGCACCATAACGCTCAAAGGCTGCACGCTCCAACTCCTCGCGGTGGTCGGGGTGAGCAATGTTGATGATGGCTTTGGCACGCTCCTGCAACGACTTACCATACAGGTCGGCAGCACCAAACTCGGTCACGAGCCAGTGGATGTGGTTACGAGTGGTAACAACACCTGCACCCGAGGTGAGTACGTTGGCGATTTTGCTCACGCCCTTGTTAGTAACCGAAGGCATAGCGATGATGGCCTTACCGCCCTCGGAGAGCGACGAACCGTAGATGAAATCGACCTGACCACCCACGCCCGAGTAGAACTTAGTACCCAGCGAGTCGGCGCACACCTGACCGGTAATATCTACCTGCAAAGCGGAGTTGATAGCGCAGAATTTGGGGTTCTTAGCAATCACAAAGGGGTCGTTGGTGTAGGCTACGTCTTTCATAAGCACACCGGGGTTGTTGTCGATAAAGTCGTAAACGGCCTGCGAACCCATAAGGAAGGTCGAAACGATTTTGCCCTTGTCGGTCACTTTGTTGCGACCGTTCACAACGCCTTTCTCTACCAAAGGCAATACGCCGTCGGCAAACATCTCGGTGTGGATACCGAGGTCTTTGTGGCCACCCAGCTGCGAGAGCACAGCGTTGGGAATAGCGCCGATACCCATCTGCAAGCAAGCACCATCCTCAATAAGAGCGGCACAGTGGCGACCGATAGCAGCGTCGGTCTCGGTAATCTCGGCAATGTGTCCCTCCATCAGAGGCTGGTCGTCCTGAACGAAGTAGTCAATCTCGGAGATGTGGATGAAGGCATCACCAAAGGCGCGGGGTACATATTTGTTCACTACGGCAATAACGTAGTCAGCGCACTCGATAGCAGCCAGGGTGGCATCAACCGAAGTACCGAGCGAAACGTAACCGTGAGCATCTACGGGCGAAACCTGAATCATAGCCACATTACAGGGCAACACACCTGCGCGGTAGAGCTTCTGGGTCTCCGAGAGGAAGATTGGAATATAGTCGGCATAGCCGCTCTGAGTCACCTTACGCACGTTGCCACCAACGAAGAACGAGTCGAGCTGGAATACGCCCTCAAACTTGGGGTCGGCATAGGGAGCTGGGCCCTCGGTGTGGAGGTGGTGGATATGCACATCTTTCAATTCGCCAGCCTCACCCCTGCGGCACATAGCCTGAATAAGACACTGGGGAGCGCTTGCTACCGAACTCAGGTGAACGTGGTCACCCGATTTGATTACCTTAACGGCCTCATCTGGGGTCGTAAACTTGATGGTTTTGTTCATAGAAGTATTGAGTTAAAGAAAATGATAGTCATTTTTTCGCCACAAAGGTAACTATTTTTCTTTATAAAAAATTGGTATCCCACTATAAATTATTACCTTTGTAGGTGGATTGTGCTAAGAATTTGTATCATTGTATGAAGCTCTCAGCAAAAACTATTGAGCGTATGAAGAGGCTGACGCTAATAATTTGCGGAGTACTACTCTGGGTAAGTGGTTCTTTTGCCCAGCGCCATCCTTTCCAAACCAAAGAGAGGGGGTTTCACTTCGTGGCTGATACAATTACGCTTAGCGATTGCCTCTATATCGTAGATCACCTTGAGGCAAAGCCCGTGATGATTCCTCGGGCGAGTTGGGAAGAAGTACATATTTACAATGCAGCCAACCACCCGGGTAGGTATTCGCCAGTATGGCCGGATGGCTCTGTTTGCGAGCAAGTAGAACCCATACACGAGTGGGAACACCTCGATCGTCTGGGGGCGATTGTAAGCGATGTGCTGACGGATAAGTATATGGCTCTCATTGGCGAGAAAGGACTGAGGCTGACGCTCTACCTATCCTCGCAGAGTGGTCGGATTACCGATATTTACTTCTCCTATGACCTCCCATCGGAGATTGGCCAAATACCAATCGATAGGTTTAGGCAAATTGAACGGATGGCCAAAGAGGAGTTGATTTTCACTCCCACCAAAGATGGCGAAAAGTTGGACTACATACTGCTGGAAACGACTATTAGCGGAAAGAAAACTGAAAGTACAAATAACATAGTAACGGATGTTCCCGCCTTGGAGTTACCAAACAGCAACCTACACACTGAACGCTGATAACTGGCAAAGCAAGCAAGGCTTACGATGGGCAAGAATACGGAGTTTGCTCCGGCGTAAATACCTACTCCGAGCACGAGCGTAACGCACCTATCGACCACAAAATGCAAATAGACAAATAAATAAATAACATAACCTAAACAATAACAAAATCAAAATCACTTATGAATGTAAAGGAGTTGAAAGATGTTGTGATTCGTTTCTCGGGCGACTCGGGCGACGGAATGCAGCTCACAGGTACCCTGTTTTCGGACACTGCCGCCCTCTTTGGCAATGGTATCTCGACCTTCCCCGACTATCCTGCTGAAATTCGTGCCCCTCAGGGTACTGTTGCAGGCGTTTCGGGCTTCCAAGTTCACTTCGGCAGTAGCCGTATGCTCACCCCCGGTGACTACTGCGACGTGCTTATTGCAATGAACCCCGCTGCTCTGAAAGCCAACGTTGTATGGCTCAAAAAGGATGCTACCATCATCATCGATGGCGACACCCTCGACGAGAAGAGCATTGCTCGTGCAGGCTACAAGACCAACAACCCCATTGCCGAGCTTGGCATTGAGGGATACAATATCCTCACCCCCGACATCACCTCGATGACCAAAGAGGCGTTGAAAGATTCGGGTCTGGACAACAAGGCTATCGTTAAGTGCAAAAATATGTTCGCACTCGGTATCTGCCTCTACCTCTACGACAAACCACTCGACCACGCCATCAGCTACATTCGTGGCAAATTTGGCAAGAAGAATCCTGCCGTTGCTGAGGCCAACGTAACTGTGCTCAATGCCGGTTACAACTACGGTGCAAACACCCACTCGTTTGCCAACACCTACACCGTGCAGGCTGCCAAACTCGAAAAGGGTAAGTATCGTAGCATCAATGGTAACGTGGCTACCGCTTGGGGCTTTATGGCTGCCAGCGAGAAGAGTGGCCGTCCGCTGTTCTGCGGCTCCTACCCCATCACCCCCGCAACAGTAATCCTCGAAGAGCTGGCCAAACACAAAGAGCTGGGCGTTAAGACCGTACAGGCCGAGGACGAGATTGCAGGTATCTGCACCTCTATCGGTGCTGCCTTTGGTGGTGCTTTCTCGGTAACGACCACCTCGGGCCCCGGCTTGTCGTTGAAGAGCGAGGCTATGGGTCTGGCTGTTATTGCCGAGCTTCCTTTGGTTGTTGTAGATGTTCAGAGGGGTGGCCCTTCGACGGGTCTGCCCACCAAGACTGAGCAGAGCGACCTCTTGCAGGCACTCTGGGGTCGCAATGGCGAGTGCCCTATGGTAGTTATTGCTGCCTCGTCGCCCAGCGACTGCTTCGACTACGCCTTCCGCGCAAGTAAAATTGCTATGGAGCATATGACCCCCGTAATACTCCTTTCGGACGGATTCATAGCCAACGGCTCGCAGCCCTGGAAGATTCCTTCGATGAAGGACTATCCCGAGATTCACCCACCCATCATTACGAAGTTGCCCGAGGGCGAGGACGTATTCCTGCCCTACAAGCGCGACGAGAAACTCGCACGTCGCTGGGCCATCCCCGGCACAGTAGGTCTGGAACACCGCATTGGTGGTTTGGAGAAAGACGCTCTGAAAGGTAGCGTTTCGCACGACCCCAAGAACCACCAGAAGATGGTGGAGCTGAGGGCTGCCAAGGTGGCCAAAGTGGCCGACTACATCCCCGAGCAGACCGTTATGGGCGCTCCCGAGGGCGACCTGCTGGTTGTAGGTTGGGGTGGTACTAAGGGCCACTTGCAAGCCACAGTCGAGAAGATGCAGGAGGAGGGCAAGAGCATTTCGCTGTGCCACTTCAACTACATCAACCCCCTGCCCAAAGGCGTGGAGGAGATTTTCTCGAAATTCAAGAAGATTGTTGTCTGCGAGCTCAACGAGGGCCAGTTTGCCGGCTATCTGCGTATGAACTTCCAGCAGTTTAGCTACGAGCAGTACAACAAATGTCAGGGTCTGCCCTTCACTACCGTTGAGTTGGAGGCTAAGTTTAACGAATTATTGGAGAAATAGGAGCTATGAAATACACACAGGCAGATTTTAAGAGCGATCAGGAAGTTAAATGGTGTCCCGGTTGTGGCGACCACTTCATCCTTAACGCAGTACAGAAAGCTATGCCCGACGTGGCAGAGATAGCAGGACGCAACCGCTCGGAGTTCGTTGTGGTTTCGGGTATCGGCTGCTCGTCGCGTTTCCCCTATTATATGAAGACCTACGGTTTCCACTCCATTCACGGTAGGGCCAACGCCATTGCTACCGGTTTGAAGGTTGCAAACCCCGGTGTGAGTGTCTTTGTGGCTACCGGCGACGGCGACTCGCTCGCTATCGGTGGCAACCACTTCATCCACGCCATCCGTAGGAATATAGACCTCAACGTTGTGCTCTTCAACAACGAGATTTACGGCCTTACCAAAGGTCAGTACTCCCCCACCTCGAAGTTGGGCAAGATTACTAAGACCTCGCCCTATGGCACTATTGAAAAACCCTTCAACCCCGGTGAGCTTATCATCGGCGCTAAGGGTACATTCTTCGCTCGCTCGATTGATGTGGAGGTCGATTTGACCCGCCAGTGCCTTGTGAGGGCTGCCCAGCACGACGGCTTCTCCATTACAGAGGTATTGCAGAATTGCGTTATCTTCAACGATGGCGCTCACGCAGCCTTTGCTAAGGATAAGGCTACCCGCGCAGAGCACACCATCGTACTGCGCGATGGCGAGAAGATGCTCTTCGGTGCAAACAAAGATAAAGGTATCGTCCTCGACGGCTTCAAGCTGAAAGTTGTAACCATCGGCAAGGATGGCTATACTATCGACGACGTTCTGACCCACGACTCGAAAGAGCCCACCACCTACATCCACAACGCTCTGGCTTCGATGAAGTATCCCGACTTCCCCGTAGCACTGGGTGTTATCCGCGATGTTGATGAGCCTACCTATAATAGAGAGGTTGCTCGTCAGGTGGCCGAGGTGCAGGAGAAGAGCAAAATCAAATGTATGGACGATCTGCTCAATAGTGGCGAAACTTGGACTATTGAATAATTTGAACGAGGCCCGAATGATTCGGGCCTCTTTTTTTGGTCTAACGTCTAAGGTCAAACGTCTAACGACCTATGGCAAAATTGATGGAGGGGCAAGGGGTTAGGGAGGTTAGAGAGTGTAGAGAACTTAGGGAGTGTAAGGAATTTAGAGAATTTAGGGAGTAGGGCCTATATGCCCTATATGCCCTATAAGCCCTATAAGACCCATACGCCCTATAACCCTTGTGACCCCTGCTACCCCTGCTACCCCTGCCACCCCTATAAAAAAACTCGGGTATCTTTTTTAATACCCGAGTTTTATTAAGCCTTAGGTCTTTCGACGTTAGACAAAGATTGAGAACGGTAGATGCCAACCGCCTCAACTACGTTGAGTCGTGGCAAGACGCGGAGCAAGCTCCGTTTTGTGAGACAGGACAACTCCTCTTTTATGAGGGTGGCGCTCCCGACCGAAGGCTCGCCCCACAACCACACCCCTCCCCTGAGTCAGGGGAGGGTGGCCGAAGGCCGGGAGAGGTCTGTTGTGATTTAGGTCGTTAGACGTTTGACCTTAGACCTTAGACTGCGCCTATGGCGCAGGACAGACCTCTCCCCTGCTTCGCAGACCCTCCCCTAACTTAGGGGAGGGGTGGTTGTGGGGCGAAAGACGCCCTTGTAACCCTTGCGACCCTTGTAACCCTTGTAACCCCTGCTACCCCTGTAAAAAACTCGGGTATTAAAAAAGATACCCGAGAGGTTATGGGTCGGGAGTGGGTCGGCTGGGTTTTGTGAGGCGAGAGCAAGGCTTGCGAAGCTGAGGAAACCGCAGTTCTGGCTCGGGAGAAAGTCGGCTGGGTTTTGTGGAGGGATTTTTGTGCCAAACAAGAAGGTGGCTCCGCAGTTTACTGAACGTAAATGAGGAAGCCACCTATCGAAGTTTGGTGCAAAAAGCACCCACAAGGCACAGCCGATAAAAAAGAGGTTGCGAAAATTTCGCAACCTCTTTTATTATCGGCGACGCTTCGGCATCATCGGCATCCCCCTCATCGGCATTCGCTTATTACCCGCTCCGGCAGCCATCTTCATAACCTTGCGCATATCCTCAAACTGTTTCAACAAGCGATTGACATCCTGCAAGGTTGTGCCACTACCGGCCGCAATACGAGCCTTGCGTGAGGGGTTGATAATCTCGGGATGCTCCCTCTCGGCGGGGGTCATCGAGCCGATGATTACCTCCACCTGCTTGAACACATCGTCGGAAATATCCACACCCCTAAGGGCCTTATCCATACCGGGAATCATACCCATAAGGTCGCGCATAGAGCCCATCTTCTTAATCTGACCTATCTGCTCAATGAAGTCGTTGAAATTGAACTCGTTGCGGTAGATTTTCTTCTTCAAGCGACGCTCTTCCTCCTCGCTAAACTGCTCCTGCGCCCTCTCCACAAGCGATACAACATCGCCCATACCGAGGATACGGTCGGCCATACGCTCGGGGTGGAATGTTTGGAGTGCGTCCATCTTCTCGCCCGAGGAGATAAATTTCAGAGGTTTATTGACCACCGAGCGGATGGAGATGGCAGCACCACCGCGAGTGTCGCCATCGAGCTTGGTGAGAACAACACCGTCGAAGTCGAGCCTCTGATCGAACTCACGAGCTGTATTCACAGCGTCCTGACCAGTCATTGCATCCACAACGAAGAGCGTTTCGGAGGGTTTTACGGCAGCCTTCACAGCCTCAATCTCCTGCATCATCTGCTCATCGACAGCCAAGCGACCAGCCGTATCGACAATCACCGTCTGGATGCTCTTGCTGCGGGCATACTTAATGGCGTTTTCGGCAATCTCGACGGGGTTCATATTGCCCTCTTCGGTATAGACCTCTACGCCCACCTGCTCGCCAAGGATTTTCAGCTGGTCGATAGCGGCAGGACGATAGACGTCGCCAGCCACCAACAGCACGCTGCGGCCACGCTTCTCGCGGAGCATCTTGGCCAACTTACCCGAGAAAGTGGTCTTACCCGAGCCCTGCAAACCTGCAATAAGCACCACTGCGGGGTGGCCGGTGAGGTTGATGTCGGTGGCAGTGCCACCCATCAGAGCAGCCAGCTCGTCGCGCACAATCTTGGTCATCATCTGACCGGGCTTGACAGCTGTCAGCACATTGGCACCCAGAGCCTTCTGCTTCACCTCGTCGGTGAAGGTTTTGGCCACCTTGTAGTTTACATCGGCATCAATCAGTGCGCGACGAATCTCTTTGAGTGTCTCGGCAACGTTTATCTCGGTAATCTTACCCTCACCTTTGAGGATTTTGAATGACCTCTCTAACTTCTCGGATAAATTTTCAAACATACTCTTCTCTATGTTGTTAGTCGGTTTAGTGGGCAAATATAATAATTTTCTTGCGACTTCAAGCAATAAAGCCCCAAAGAGGGTCGTTATTCTTTCGCAACAGAAAAGATAAACTCAGAAAAACAAACGACCAAATGCCTATGTAACAATTCGCCTCCATTTAATTTAGACACTGAAAATTTATTTTTTAAGTAGTATATTATTATGAACAGACAGGCGATTGTTATTTGTGGCACTCTTCTGGGTGCTGCATTGGTAGGAGCTGTGAGCGCTTCTGCCGTAGTTAAACTCCACAACACCACCCCCCAAGAGCAATTCAACCTCCCCTCGGAGTCCACTACCCCCACCCCCACTCTGGGCGAAGCTGAGGCTGGACTCAACCACTTTATGAGCTACTCCAAGGAGCGCTACCCCGACCTGACGTATGCTGCCGAGAACGCTGTGCAGGCTGTGGTAAACATCGAGGTGGTTATGACCGTCAAGGGACAACCCACATTCGACCCCTTCCTCCAATTCTTCGGCATACCTCAGGGCTATGGCGCACCCTCCACACGCGAGGCTAAGGCTGGCGGCAGCGGCGTTCTGATTACCTCCGACGGCTACATTGTGACCAACAACCACGTAGTTGAGAAGGCCACAAAAGTGAAGGTTAAGCTCTACGACGGGCGCTTATTCGACGCATCTATTGTAGGCACCGACCCCACCACCGACGTGGCTCTGCTGAAAATCGAGGGTAAGGAGTTCCCCTACCTCAAATTTGGCTCGTCGGACGACCTCCGCTTGGGCGAGTGGGTGCTGGCCATAGGCTCACCCTTCGACCTCCAATCGACCATCACAGCAGGTATTGTCAGCGCCAAGGCCCGCAACCTCGGAGCTATCCCCTCGCAGTATAGCATTGAGTCGTTCATCCAGACCGACGCAGCAGTCAATCCGGGCAATAGTGGTGGCGCACTGGTCAATACGGCAGGCGAGTTGGTCGGCATCAACACACTAATCCAGTCGCAGACAGGTAGTTACATCGGCTATTCGTTTGCCGTACCAAGCAGCATCGTGAAGAAAGTTGTTGTCGATTTGAAAGAGTATGGCATTGTGCAGCGTGCTCTGTTGGGTGTGCAGTTTAGGCCCATCGATGCCGAGTTTGTAGAGCAGCAAGGCAAGGAGCTTGGCATTAGCGAGATTGGTGGCGCATGGGTGGCCGAGGTGGTTGCCGGTGGCGCAGCCGAGGCAGCAGGCATACAGAAGAACGACATCATACTCGACATCGACGGTGTGAAGATTGACTCCTCGGCAACCCTGAGCGAGATTATAGCCAAGCACCGCCCCGGTAGCAAGATAAAAATTTCGGTAAAAAGAGATGGCAAAGTGAAACCTTTTGAGGTAACACTACGTAATAAAGCCGGAAAGACAGAGCCTGTGAGCAAAGAGGAGCTTGCCTCGCTCGACTCTCTGGGTGGCGAACTGGCCGACATCAGCACCAGTGTAGCCCGCCAACTCGGCATCAAGGGTGGTGTCAAGGTGGTGGCCGTAAGAGAGGGCGGATTCTTGGCAAAGGCACGTGTAAGGCCCGGATTTGTGATTACCCACATCAATGAGGTGGCCGTCGGAAGCGTTGCCGAGTTGGAGAGGGAGCTTGCAGGTGGCAAGGTGGGCGAGAAGATTAGCTCCATCGACGGCATCTACCCCTCAACAGGCAGGGCCGCAAGCTACTCGCTGGTGGAGTAGAGCCGAGCAAGGCCAACCATAGAGAGATTGGTTTATAGGTATAAGTGCCGACGATACGAGGGGCTTATATAATATAAATAGGTAATGGCTAACTGTCGCTCCCACTACTCCGACCAACAAAGAAAAGAAAGCAAAAAGGATAATAGATAAGAAGATTTTTTAGTAGAGATGAGACAGTTAAAGATTACAAAATCAATCACCAACCGCGAGAGTGCATCGCTTGATAAGTATTTGCAGGAGATTGGCAAGGAGGAGCTTATTACCGTCGAGGAGGAGGTAGAGCTTGCCCAGCGCATCCGCAAAGGCGACCAAGAGGCACTCGAAAAACTCACCAAAGCCAACCTTAGGTTTGTGGTGTCAGTAGCCAAGCAGTATCAGAATCAGGGTCTTTCGTTGCCCGACCTTATCAACGAGGGTAACTTGGGTCTTATTAAGGCTGCCGAGAAGTTCGATGAGACTCGTGGTTTCAAGTTCATCTCCTATGCTGTATGGTGGATTCGTCAGTCGATTCTCCAAGCTCTGGCCGAGCAGTCGCGTATTGTACGTCTGCCTCTGAATCAGGTGGGCTCGCTGAATAAAATCAACAAGGCCTTTGGTCGCTTCGAGCAGGAGAACGAGCGCACCCCCTCGCCCGAGGAGCTTGCCGATATGCTCAACCTGCCCAAAGAGAAGGTTTCGGACACACTGCGTGTTTCGGGTCGCCACGTCTCGGTGGATGCTCCTTTTGCCGATGGCGAGGACAACAACCTCTTGGATGTGTTGGTCAATGCCGACTCGCCCAATGCCGACAGAGGTCTTATCAACGAGTCGTTAGCCACCGAGGTTGACCGCGCTTTGGACACACTCACCGACCGCGAGAAGGACATCATCAAGTCGTTCTTTGGCATTGGTTGCTCGGAGATGACCCTCGAAGAGATTGGCGAGAAGTTTGGCCTTACGCGCGAGCGTGTGCGCCAGATTAAGGAGAAGGCCATCCGCCGCCTGCGCCACAGCAGCCGCAGCAAACTACTAAAATCCTACCTCGGATAGAGAAATAAAAACTCGGGTATTAAAAAAGATACCCGAGTTTTTATTTTAATTCAAAATTCAAAATTCAAAATTCAAAATTATTTTGGGAGGTTAGGGAATTTA
>JAZNFV010000025.1:0-50890 GCA_045576155.1 Tidjanibacter sp. | reverse complement strand
GTATAGGGAGTATAGGGAGTATAGGGAGTATAGGGAGTATAGGGAGTATAGGGAGTATAGGGAGTATAGGGAGTATAGGGAGTATAGGGAGTATAGGGAGTATAGGGCTTCTCCTAAACTCCCACCGCAGTTTCCAAAGCGGTAAAACGCGGAGCAAGCTCCGACTTGTGAGGGTGGTTCTACTCACCCGACAAGCAAAATAAGTGCGAGTCCGCAAACGAAAAGCACATATCGCTGAGGGATTTTTAGGCACACAAGAAAACTCCCTCTGCAGTTTCCATAGTGGTAAAACGATTTTAGAGGAGGGGTTTTTGCATCAAAAGAAGGAGCGAGTCCGCAGCTTACTAAGCGTAAGTGAGGAACTCGCTCTCTGAATTTTGGTGCAAAAAGCACCCTATAAAATCGTTTTTACTCCCATTCGATGGTAGCCGACGGCTTAGGCGACATATCATAGCACACTCTATTGACATTGGGCACTTCCTCCAAAATCCTCTTGGTGATTCGGTCGAGCACGGCCCAGTCGATGTGCTCAATGGTGGCGGTCATAGCGTCGATAGTATTGACAGCGCGAATAATCACAGGCCAGTCATACGAGCGGGCGTTGTTCCTCACACCCACCGACTTAAAGTCGGGCACGATGGTGAAGTACTGCCATACCTTCCTATCCAAGCCTGCCTTTGCAAACTCTTCCCTCAGGATAGCATCGCTCTCCCTAACGGCCTCCAACCTGTCGCGAGTGATAGCGCCCAAGCACCTCACACCCAAACCCGGGCCGGGGAATGGCTGACGATAGACCATCTCGTAGGGCAAGCCCAGCTCCACGCCACAAGCCCTAACCTCGTCTTTGAAGAGTTGTTTGAGGGGTTCAACGAGTTCAAATTTCATATCATCGGGAAGTCCACCCACATTGTGGTGCGATTTGACAACCTTTGCGGTCTTTGTGCCACTCTCGACAATGTCGGGATAGATTGTACCCTGACCCAAGAAGTCGATACCATCGAGTTTGCGAGCCTCCTCCTCGAAGATGCGGATAAACTCGCTGCCGATAATCTTACGTTTCTCCTCGGGATCGGCCACGCCCTCCAACTTGGTCAGGTAGCGCTCCGTAGCATCGACATAGATGAGGTTGGCGCTGAGCTGCTTGCCAAAAACATCAATAACAGCCTCGCTCTCGCCCTTACGCATAAGGCCGTGATTGACGTGTACGCACACCAGATTGTTGCCAATGGCTTTGAGCAACAGTGCTGCCACAACCGACGAATCAACACCGCCGGAGAGGGCCAAGAGCACCTTGCGGTCGCCCACCTGCTGGCGGATGAGTTCCACCTGATCGGCCACAAAGTTGGTCATATTCCAGTTGGCCTCGGCCTTGCATACGTCGAACACAAAGCTCCTAACTGCCTCCTTAATAGCCTCTTCGTCGCCAGTAAAGGCGTCGAGCTTGGTGCTACACAATGCCTTGTTGTGACCAGCAGCAATAACAGGCAGACCCACCTCGTAAATCTCGGGCAGAACGTCAATCTCCACCCCGTCGATAACGTTGTTTTCGCCACCATTGATAATTACACCCTTAACATTGGGCAACTTCCTAAGTTCCTCAGCGGTAATGTCGTGGGGGTAAATCTCGCTATACACGCCAAGCGCCCTAATTGCTCTGGCAAGGACAGTATTATTGTGGCTGCCCAAGTCCAGAATTACTATCATATCCTGTTTCATATATTGTTAATATGTTTAAGTTTACTAACACTAACCTTTTCTTCTACTCGCCACGAGTGTAGTTGGGGGCCTCTTTGGTGATGGTCACATCGTGGGGGTGATTCTCCACCACTGCGGCCGAGGTAATCTTCACAAACTTAGCCTCGTGGAGAGCGGCAATATCCTTAGCACCGCAGTAGCCCATACCCGACCTCAGACCACCAATAAGTTGGTAGATAGTCTCGCTCAGAGTACCCTTATAGGGCACTCGGGCCACAATACCCTCGGGTACAAACTTGCTCGAATCGCACTTCTCACTCTGGAAGTAGCGGTCTTTCGAGCCGGCCTCCATAGCCTCAATCGAGCCCATACCCCTATACGACTTAAACTTACGGCCGTTATAGATGATGGTCTCACCGGGCGACTCCTCCACACCGGCAAGCATCGAGCCCATCATAACGCAGTCGCCACCGGCAGCCAGAGCCTTAACAACATCGCCCGAGTAGCGCAGACCACCGTCGGCAATAACAGGCACGTCGTACTGATGAGCCACCTTGGCAGCGTTGAAAATAGCCGACAGCTGGGGCACGCCCACACCTGCAACTATGCGAGTGGTGCAGATTGAGCCGGGGCCGATACCCACCTTAACACCGTCTGCACCTGCCTTGATAAGGAACTCGGCAGCCTCGGCTGTGGCAATGTTGCCCACCAGAACGTCAATCTGTGGGAAGGCTGCCTTGACAGCTTTGAGCGTATTGGTCACGTTGGCCGAATGTCCGTGTGCAGTGTCGATAACCACAGCATCCACACCTGCCTCCACCAGAGCCTCCACCCTTTTGAGAGTGTCGCTCGTAACGCCCACACCCGCAGCTACGCGCAAGCGACCTTTTTCGTCCTTGCAAGCATTGGGATAGTCCTGAATCTTGGTAATATCGCGGTAGGTGATAAGGCCAACGAGCCTATTGTCGGCATCAACAACGGGGAGTTTTTCGATTTTGTTTTTGAGCAAAATCTTCGAGGCCTCCTGCAAGTCGGGATTGGTGGTAGTCACCAAGTTCTGGCAGGTCATAACCTCTGCTATGGGGAGTGCCATATCGGTCTGGAATCTCAGGTCGCGGTTGGTGACAATACCGATAAGTTTGCCACCCTCATCGACAACAGGGATACCGCCAATATGATTCTCCTTCATCAGTCGGAGTGCATCGCCAACAGTTTCTTCCTTAGTGATGGTGATGGGGTCGTAAATCATACCACTCTCTGCCCTCTTAACCTTCCTAACCTGAGCGGCTTGGGCGGCGATAGACATATTTTTGTGAACAACGCCAATACCACCCTCACGAGCAATGGCAATAGCCATTTCAGCCTCGGTAACAGTATCCATAGCGGCCGACACAATAGGAATGTTGAGCCTGATGTTACGCGAGAAACGGCTGCCAAGCGACACCATATTAGGAGTTACTTCCGAGTAGGCAGGGATGAGCAACACATCGTCGAAGGTCATACCTTCTTGTGCAATTTTCTCTTCAATAAACGACATAGTAGTATGGGTATTAAAAATTCTTTAACTTCTCGTCAATAATGATTGTCTTGCTACGGTCTGCGCCAACCGAGATAACGCCCACCTTAACGCCCGTAACCTCCTCAATCTTCCTAACATAAGCCTTGGCGGCCTCGGGCAGAGCATCGAAACTCTTGACCTCGGAAATATCCTCCTTCCAGCTGTCGAGCTCAATCAGCACAGGCTTGCAGCGAGCCAGTTTGGCAATCGTTGCAGGGGGGCTCTGGATAACCTCGCCATCGACCTCGTAGCCAACGCATATCGACACCTTATCCAAGCCCGAGAGTACATCGAACAACATCAGCGCCCAAGCGTCAATGCCTGCAAGGCGGCTGACATAGCGAGCCACAACAGCATCGAACCAACCCACCCTGCGGGGGCGACCAGTAACAGTGCCATACTCGTGGCCACGCTCGCGAATCTCCTCGGCGCGGTGGTCAAACAGCTCGGTTGGGAAAGGGCCTTCTCCCACCCTCGTACAATATGCCTTAGCAACGCCCAGCACATTGTCAATCCACTTAGGTGACACACCTGCACCCACAGGCACGCTTGCCGATGAGGGGGTCGAGGAGGTAACATAGGGATATGTGCCGTGATCGATGCAAAGCATCATACCCTGAGCACCCTCAAAGAGTATCTTCTTGTCGCTTCGCAGAGCCTCGTTAATAAGTTCCGAAGTATCGCAAATCATATGGCCAATCTGACCGGCAATTTCCATATACTGGTCATAGACCTCTTTGAAGTCGTAGAGTGGCAGACCCAGCATCCCAAGCTCCATATTCTTCACCTCAATGGCAGCCCTGAGTCGCTCGGCAAAGTAGTCGGCTTCGAGCAGGTCGCCCATACGGAGTCCCACCCTGCTATACTTATCCGAGTAGGCGGGGCCTATACCCTTCTTCGTTGTGCCAATTTGAGCACCGCCTTTCAGAGCCTCGTAAGCTCCGTCGAGGGCCGAGTGGTAGGGCATTACCATAGCAGCGCGGTCGGAGATGTAGAGCTGGTAGTTGGTAATGCCCTGCGAGTGAAGACGAGCAAGCTCCTCCACAAGCGAAACAGGGTTGATGACCATACCGTTGGCCATAACATTTACCGTATTGGGGTTGAAAATACCCGAAGGAATACTCTGCAACGAATACTTGTGGCCATCGAAAACCACCGTATGTCCTGCATTGTTGCCGCCCTGATAGCGTACAACCATATCGGCACGACAAGCAAAATAGTCGGTAATCTTACCTTTGCCCTCGTCGCCCCATTGTGAGCCGATTACAACCAATCTTTCAGACATACTCTCTACTCCTCCTCAATTTTATTGCGTTTGTAAATATAATCTACGTTCTTCATATAATACTCCAAGGTGAAGCACCCATCAAGCTCCTCTTCGCTGAGGGTAGCCATAATCGTAGGCTCTTCTTTCAGCAGTGCCTGATAGGAAGCACCCTCGGCCATAGCCCTCATAGCCACAGGCTGAACGGTGTCGTAGGCCTTCTCGCGCGAGAAACCTTTGTCAATCAGTGCATTCATCACCCTCTGGGCAAAAATCACACCATTGGTGCGGTAAATGTTGGCCTTCATCTGCTCGGGGAATACAACCAAATTCTCCAATATGCCCATCATACGGTTGAGCATATAGTCCAGAAGGATGGTTGCGTCTGGCATAATGATACGCTCGGTTGCCGAGTGGGAGATGTCCCTCTCGTGCCACAAAGCCACGTTGTCGTAGGCGGTTGCCATATAGCCCCTGAGCACCCTTGCGCAGCCACAAATGTTCTCGCTACTAATTGGGTTGCGTTTGTGAGGCATTGCGCTCGAACCCTTCTGACCTTTGCCAAAAGCCTCTTCAACCTCGTGTACCTCGGTACGTTGCAGATTGCGCACTTCGAGAGCCATCTGTTCGAGGCTTGCGCCTATGACTGCCAATGTGGCCATATAGTAGGCGTGACGGTCACGCTGGATAACCTGAGTGGAGATGTTGGCACTATCAATGCCAAGATGCTCACACACATAGTCTTGCACAAAAGGAGGTATGTTGGCGAAGTTACCCACAGCGCCACTAATCTTGCCCACCTCCACACCGCGTGCAGCGGCGCGGAAGCGCTCCAAGTTGCGCCTCATCTCCTCATACCAAAGCACCCATTTGAGGCCAAAGGAGGTGATGTCGGCGTGGATGCCGTGAGTGCGACCAATGCAAGGGGTATATTTGAAACGAGCGGCCTGCTTTTTCAGCACAGCCATATATTTAATAAGGTCTTCCTCGATGATTTTGTTGGCCTGCGAGAAGAGGTAGCCATTGGCCGTATCGACAACATCGGTACTTGTCAGGCCATAGTGTACCCATTTGCGCTCCTCGCCCAGCGACTCACTCACTGTGCGTGTGAAGGCCACAATATCGTGGCGGGTCTGCAACTCAATCTCCTTGATGCGGTCGATGTTGAATGTGGCATTGGCCCACAATTTCTCAACATCCTCGGCTGGCACAACACCCAGCTCTCTCCAAGCCTCTGCGGCCAGAATCTCCACCTTCAAGTAGGCGTTAAACTTATTCTCCTCAGTCCAAACTTGGCGCATAACCTCGCGCCCATATCTCTCAATCATAACTATTTATTCATTTGACGTAGGTAACACTCAATAGTATTTTCCAACAAGCAGGCACGGGTCATAGGGCCACATCCACCGGGAACGGGGGTGATAACCGAAGCCTTCTCCTTGCAGCCCTCAAAATCGACGTCGCCACAGAGTTTGCCGGTCTCGGGGTCGCGATTGACTCCAACGTCCATAATCACAACGCCCTCGCTCACCATATCGGCAGTAACGAACTTGGGCCTACCAATGGCAACAACCAAAATCTCAGCCCCACGAGTAATCTCGGCGAGGTTTTTGGTGCGGCTGTGAGCAATGGTTACGGTTGCATTGCGGTCGAGCAGCAGTTTCGATACGGGGAGGCCAACAATGTTGCTACGGCCAATAACCACAGCACGTTTGCCCTCAATCTCAACGCCGGCCTTATCGAGCAACTCTATAACACCCTTAGGGGTGCAAGCCACCACACCCTCCTGCTTCTGCCACAGTGCAGCCACATTCAATGGGTGGAAGCCATCAACATCCTTTTCGTGGCTGATGGTCTCAATAATTTTGCTCTCGCTAATATGTTTAGGCAGAGGAAGTTGCACCAAAATACCATCTACCCCATTATCCTCGTTGAGCTGCTCAATAAGTCCGATTAGCTCCTCCTCGCTAATGGTCTCGGGTTTGGTGATAGTAGTGCTCTTGAAGCCCACCTCCTCGGAATCTTTGGCCTTGCCAGTCACATAGGAGACGCTTGCGGGGTTGTTGCCAACCAGCACCACAACAAGGTGGGGAACACGGCCATATTTTTTGCCATATTCAGCCACATCGGCAGCAAGTTTCTGCTTAACCTCGGCTGCCAACTCTTTACCGCTAATAATCATATATTTACATTCTTTTAATTAGTTCAACACTTTATGTCCAATGTCGCGACGATAGAACAAGCCATCGCACTCCACCTCTGCCACTGCGGCAAGTGCCCTCTGTTGTGCTTCGGCAAGCGACTCTGCTCGGCCAACTATCATCAGCACCCTACCGCCAGAAGTAACCATCTGGCCGTCCTTAATAGCTGTGCCCATATGATACTTTATGGCATCAATGCTATCAAGTCCCTCTATCACAACACCTTTGGCGTAGCTCCCGGGATAGCCTTTCGAGGCCAGCACAATACCCAGCAGAGCATCTTTGCTCCACTCCGTTGAGCAATCTCTACCATCAATAGCAGCATCGAAAAGCTCATAAATATCGCTCTCCAAGCGTGGCAGCACAACCTCGGTCTCGGGGTCGCCAAAGCGGGCATTAAACTCAATAACCTTTGGGCCATCCGACGTAAGGATAAGGCCACCATAGAGCACTCCCACAAATGGAACACCCTCAGCAACCATAGCCTTAGCCGTTGCCTTCATAATCTTCTCTAAGGCGAACTCCTCCACCTCGGCCGTAACAAATGGAACGGGGCTATAAGCTCCCATACCGCCCGTATTAGGCCCTTTGTCGCCCTCCCAAGCGCGTTTGTGGTCTTGCGCCATAGCCAACGGATAGACCTTCTCGCCCGAAACGACGCACATAAACGAGAACTCAGGGCCGTCGAGGAAGTCCTCCACAACTACCCTACCCTTGCCAAAGCTCTCATCCAAGAGCATATCCCTCAGTGCTGCGTCGGCCTCGTCGTAGCTCTCGGCCACAACAACACCTTTGCCTGCGGCCAGTCCGTCATACTTAATAACGGCGGGCAGAGGGCGTGAGCAGACATAGGCTTTGGCCTCGTCGTAGTTGTCGAAAGCCTCGTAGCCGGCCGTAGGAATAGCATACTTGGCCATAAGCCTCTTGGCAAACTCCTTGCTGCTTTCAATCTGGGCAGCCCTCTTGGTTGGGCCAAAAATCCTCAGTCCCTTCTCGACAAACCTATCGACAATGCCTGCCGCAAGTGAGGCCTCAGGGCCAACAACCGTAAGGTCGATGGAGTTCTCTTGGGCAAAGGCCACCAAGCGCTCAATGTCGCACACATCAATAGCTACACACTCGGCTTGGGCAGCAATACCGGCATTGCCGGGAGCGCAATATATTTTCTGGACTTGTGGGCTGCGGCTCAGTGCATCAACAATGGCGTGACACCTACCACCGCTACCAACAACCATCACCCTCTTATCTCGTCGTGTCATACTCTTCTATTCTACTGGTTACTTTCGGTTTAGTGTTTGAAGTGGCGCATACCCGTAAAGAGCATTGCAATACCTTTCTCGTTGGCCTTAGCGATAGCATCTTCGTCGCGGATACTTCCACCGGGCTGAACAATAGCCACAACGCCATATTTCGAGGCCAACTCTACCGTATCATCAAAGGGCAAGAATCCGTCGGATGCAAGCACAAGGCCCTCGCTATGGCCGGCATTTTTGGCCTGATTGAGAGCAATCTCGGCCGAGCCTACCCTATTCATCTGGCCGGCGCCAACGCCAAGGGTCATACCATCCTTAACAACAACTATTGCGTTGGATTTGACGTGCTTAACAATTCTCCAACCGAAGTTCAAATCCACAAGTTCGTGCTCGGTGGGCTTGCGCTGCGTTACGCACTGCTCGGCCACCACCGCAAGGCAATCGATGTCAGCATCCTGCACGAGCAAGCCACCCGTAACACCAACATACTGTTTTTGAGCCTCCCTCTGGCCATTCATCTCCACCTCCAACAGTCGGAGGTTCTTCTTCGAGGAGAGTATTTCAAGCGCTTCGGGCTCAAAGGCGGGTGCCATAACAATCTCCAAGAAGATGGGCTTCATCAGAGTAGCCACCTCGGCAGTCAAGGGGCGGTTCATTGCCACAATACCGCCATAGATACTAACCTTATCGGCCTCATAAGCCCTCTTCCAAGCCTCGGCTATATTCTCGCCCACGCCTGCGCCACAAGGGTTCATATGTTTCAGACCCACGCAAAATGGCTCGCTAAACTCCCTTACAATCTGCAATGCGGCATTGGCATCCTGAATGTTGTTGTACGACAGCTCCTTACCGCCCAACTGACGGGCGTAGGCAACCGAATAGGCCACCTTCTGACCACTGCGATAGAACGAAGCCTGCTGATGGGGATTCTCGCCATAGCGCAAGCTCTGCACAGCGTCGAATTGGAGGAAAAGTTTCTCATCCAAGCCTGCCGCCTTGCGCATATAGGTGGCAATGTGGCTATCGTAGAGAGCAGTGTGGGTGTAGGCCTTAGCGGAAAGTCTCAGGCGGGTCTCGGGCAGAGTGTTGCCATAGGTGCGAATCTCATCGAGAACGCTCTGGTAGTCGTCGGGGTCGCACACCACACTCACCGAGGCGTAGTTCTTGGCAGCGCTACGCAACATCGAAGGGCCACCGATGTCGATATTCTCCACAGCCTCCTCCATAGTCACACCCTCTTTGGCAATGGTAGCCTCGAAGGGGTAGAGATTGACGCAGACCATATCGATGGTTTCGATTCCATTCTCGGCAAGCTGAGCCATATGCTCCTGCTTGTCACGACGAGCCAGCAGACCTCCGTGAACCTTTGGGTGGAGGGTCTTTACCCTACCCTCGCAAATCTCCGGAAAGCCCGTTACATCGCTGATGTTTGTAACCTCCAAACCGCTATTTCTCAATGCTGCCAGAGTGCCACTGGTGGAGATAATCTCCCAACCCATTTTGCTCAGCTCGGTGGCAAACTCAACAACACCTCTCTTGTCGCTAACACTAACTAATGCTCTCATTGTCTATCGTTTATATCTTCACTTATTACTATTTACTACTACTAATCAACTTCTGTAAAGTTTGGACATAGAGTTTGTGTTCGGCCTTGTGAATCATCGCCTCCAACTCCTCAATATCGTTGCCCTCATACGGAACGGCCACCTGCGAGATGATTTTGCCCCCATCGAGGGTTTCATCCACATAGTGAATCGTAACGCCAAAGACCTTTACTCCATACTCAAAAGCATCCTTAATGCCGTGAGCACCGGGAAAGGCGGGCAACAGAGCAGGGTGGATATTGACAATACGCCCACCGTAGCGTCCCAACAACTCCTCGCCCACTATGCGCATATATCCGGCCAAGCATACCCAATCGACCCCAAGCGAGTCCATCCTATCGGCAATCATCTTCTCAGCCTCGCGCTTTGAGCCAAAATCTTTGGGGTTGAACACCAGCGTCTGGATGCCATACTTAGCAGCCCTTTCAAGCACATAAGCGCCTGCCTTGTCGCACACGCAAAGCACCACCTCGGCATCCACATCGCCACGTCGGCAACCTTCGACAATAGCCTCGAAGTTGGAGCCGCTACCGCTCGCAAAAACAGCCAAACGTTTCATCTACACCAACTTTACTCCCTCGCCCTGAGTGATTTTGCCAATAACCGAAGCCCTCTCGCCACACTCGGTGAGGATGGCTACAACCCTATCGGCATCCTTCTCATCGACGGCCAAAACCATACCTACACCCATATTGAAGATGTTGAACATCTCCCTATGGGGTACTTTGCCATACTCTTCGAGCAGCCTAAACACAGGCAGAATCTCCCAGCTACCCTCCTTAACCTCTACGCCCTGACCTTCGGCCAAAATGCGGGGAATGTTCTCGTCGAAACCGCCACCGGTAATGTGGGCAATGCCGTGAACATCCACCTCGGAGAGTACGGCGTGAACTTGCTTGATGTATATTTTGGTGGGAGTGAGCAACATCTCGCCCAGAGTCTGCTCGCCAGTGTGGGCATACTTCTCGTTGAGTTTCAGGCCATTGTCGGCAACAATCTTCCTCACAAGGCTAAAACCGTTGGAGTGGACACCGCTCGAAGCTATACCCACCAACACATCTCCAACCTTCACTTTGGAGCAATCAATCAGCTTTGACTTCTCAACAGCACCAACCGTAAATCCTGCAATGTCATATTCGCCCTCGGCATACATTCCGGGCATCTCGGCAGTCTCGCCGCCCACCAGAGCGCACCCTGCCTGACGGCAACCCTCGGCCACACCCGAAACAATAGCCTCCACAGTGGCGGGATGGTTCTTGCCCACAGCCACATAGTCGAGGAAGATGAGTGGTTCAGCACCCTGTGCCAACACGTCGTTCACACACATTGCCACAGCGTCAATGCCAATAGTGTCGTGCTTATCCATCTCGAAAGCGATTTTCAGCTTTGTACCCACGCCATCGGTGCCACTAACCAGCACAGGGTGCTCATAGCCCAGCGAGTCCAAATCGAACATACCGCCAAACGAGCCAATGTTACCCATACTGCCTTTGCGAGTGGTGGATGCAACGTGTTTCTTAATTCGGCTTACAACCTCATAACCTGCTTCGAGATTCACTCCGGAAGCCTCATAACTCTTTGCCATAACAAATATATACAGTCTATTAAATTATTATCATTCCGCTATTTAACCTTAATTTGGTAGCGCCTATAAAGGGTTGCCTCCTCGTCGGTAAGGTAGAGGTCGGTGGGATAGTTGCCATCGAAGCAAGCCATACACATCTCACACCTATCGCCCGAGGCCATCAGAGCCTTAGTCGAAAGGAAGGCCAACGAGTCTGCTCCAATATACTCCCTAACCTGCTCAACGCTCATATTGGCCGAGATAAGTTCCTCCTCGGTGGAGGTATCAACGCCATAGTAGCAGGCGTGAGTCATTGTAGGCGATGCAATCCTCACGTGTACTTCGCTTGCGCCAGCCTCTTTCAGCAGGCGGACAATTCGTTTGGAGGTCGTACCCCTAACAATAGAGTCATCGACCATCACAACCTTCTTGCCTCCGACAATGCTCCTAACGGCCGAGAGTTTCATCCTCACGCCCTTCTCGCGCATACTCTGCGAGGGCTGGATGAAGGTGCGGGCCACATACTTACTCTTCACAAGACCCATTTCATAGGGGGTACCGCTTGCCTCGGCATAGCCAATAGCAGCACTCAGGCTCGAATCGGGCACACCAATAACAATATCGGCATCGACAGGCGACTCCTTATAGAGCAGTTTGCCGCTCTCCTTGCGGAAGGTGTGGACATTGCAACCGTCTATATCGCTATCGGGGCGGGCAAAATAGATATACTCCATAGAGCACATCTTATGATGTTTGTAGCTGGAGAAGTGGTTGCTACGGATGCCGTGATGGTCAATCGAGATAATCTCGCCCGGCTCAATATCCCTAACGAACTCAGCACCAATAACCTCAAAAGCACAGCTCTCGCTTGCCACCACCCAGCTGCCGTCTTTCAGTTTGCCGAGCGACAGGGGTTTAAGACCATATTTATCCCTGCAAGCATAGATGCGTTTGGAGGTCATAATAAGGAAAGCAAATGCTCCCTCGACCATATTCAGCGCCTCCATAATGGAGTGGATGCGATCAACGTGGGCCTGTGCTACATCCTTTTTAATAAGGTTGGCGATAATCTCGCAATCCGAAGAGGTCAAAAACAAGCTACCCCTATCTTCGAGGTGTTTGCGCAGGCGGTGAGCGTTTACGAGTTTGCCGTTGTAGGAAATGGCAAAGTCGCCCGTACCGTGATGGAAGACAATAGGTTGGATATTCTCCGAGACAATTCCGCCACCAGCGTTGGTGTAGAGCACCTGACCAACCGAAATGCGGCCTTTGAGCTGGGATAGGTTTTCCTCGTTGAATACACTATTGACAAGCCCCGGGCCTTTGATGTAGTGCAGCTCTCCGTCGGAGGTGGCACTAACGATACCACAGCCCTCCTGACCTCTGTGTTGGAGAGCGTGAAGGCCGTAGTAGCAGATGTTGGCAGCATCGTCGGAACCATAGATTCCAAAGACACCACACTCCTCCTTTGGCCCGCCGAGCCAATTATTATTTCTCCTTTCGTCGGAGTTCATAGGTCGTTAATAATTATTTAATGGTATTCAAACGTGCGTTAATCTCCTCGTAGGCCTCGATAACCTTACCCATATCCCTGCGGAAGCGGTCTTTATCGAGTTTTTCGTTGGTGGTTGCATCCCAGAGGCGGCAGGTGTCGGGGCTAATCTCGTCGGCCAAAACAATCTTGCCGTCGGAGGTCTTACCAAACTCAATCTTGAAGTCCACCAAGCGGATATTCACCTGAGCAAACATCTCGATAAGGGCCTTGTTGATAAGCTCGGTAAGTCTGTAAATCTCAGCGAGTTCCTCGTAGGTAGCAGCGCCCAGAGCCACTGCGTGGTGGTCGTTGATGAGAGGGTCGCCAAGAGCGTCGTCTTTGTAGCAAATCTCATAGATGGTGTTTGAAGGAATAGTGCCCTCCTCAATGCCCAAACGTTTAGCCATAGAGCCGGCGATAACATTGCGCACAATCACCTCCAAAGGCATAATCGACACCTTCAAGCAGAGCTGGTCGCGCTCGTTGAGAGTTTCGATGTAGTGGGTGGGGATGCCTGCCTCGCGGAGTTTGTGGAAGACGATGGTCGAGATACGGTTGTTCAGCACACCTTTATTCTCAATGGTTGCCTTCTTAATGTTGTTAAATGCGGTAGCAGCGTCCTTGTAGTGGATAATTACCCTATCCTCTTGGTCGGTTGCATAGACCTGTTTTGCTTTGCCCTCATAGAGCATCTCTAACTGTTTCATTTCCTGATGATTTTTTATTATAAATTATATACTGATTCCTAATTCTTTCTGAAATAAGCCACTGCATTGCGGAAGAGATTTTGTTCCTTGTTGCCCGCAATGTTTTTCATAAGTCCATCTTCGTAGCGCTCCGAGTGGCCCATCTTGCCGAGCACCCTACCCTCGGGCGAGATGATACCCTCGATAGCCTCCGTTGAGCCGTTGGGATTCTCGGGCGAGTGCATAGTAGCCTCTCCCGTGCTATCGGCATACTGGAAGGCAATTTGACCATTCTGCCTGAGTTGTTGGGCCAACTCTTTGCTGGCAACAAACTTACCCTCGCCGTGCGAAGCAGCAATACTATGGAGTTCGCCCAACTGGAAGCCCCTAAGCCAAGGCGAAGCCACCGAAGCCACCCTTGTGGTGACAATCTGCGAGATATGGCGATGGATGTCGTTGTGGAACAAGGTGGGCGACTCCTCGCTAAGTTCTCCAATCTTACCAAAGGGCAATAGGCCCGATTTAACCAGTGCTTGGAAGCCGTTGCAGATACCCAAAATAAGGCCACCGCGCTCGTCAAGACGACCAATGGCCTCCTTTACCAAGTTGTTTTGCAGCACATTGGCTATAAACTTACCGCTACCATCGGGCTCGTCGCCAGCCGAGAAGCCACCACTAAGGGCCAAGATGTGGCACTCGTCAATCATCTGTGCCATCTGGCGTGTGGAGCGTTCAATATCCTCGGCCGTAAGGTTGCAGAATACCGAAGTGCGCACCTGGGCGCCCTCGCGCTCGAAAGCCTTAGCCATATCGTAGTCGCAGTTGGTGCCGGGGAATACGGGCAGATAGACCACAGGGTGCTCAACAGGCTCTCCGGGCCATACGACACACTCGCTATTAGAGGTGGCATTCTCCACCACACCCTCCTTGCCACTGCAATCGGGATAAATCTCCGTAAATCGTCTGCGGTTGGCCTGATAGAGCGACTCTATCGACATCGAGCAGCCATTCACAACCAATGCTTTGCTCTCGGTTGTGCGGCCCAACAGTTCAAAGTGGGGATAGTCGAGCTCCCTATTGCTCTCAACCAAAATAGAGCCGTAGTTCCAGCCAAACAAATCGGCCTCGGCCACGCTCACCTCTGCGCCAATCTCATTGCCGAAGCTCATCTTGGCCAGCGCCTCTGCCACACCACCAAAGCCAATTGCATAGGCCGAGGTTATTGCGCCCGCGTAAATCTTGTGGCGCACGGTTTCATATATATCAATCAGTTCTGCCGTATCGGGCATATAGTTTGCCAGAGGGGTGTGGCGCACAAGGTAGAGGTAGCTGCCTGCGCTCTTCCACTCAGGGCTGATAACCACCCTACTATCCACCGCTGCAACGCCAAAAGCAACCAGCGTGGGAGGCACGCTAATGTCGGCAAAAGTGCCACTCATAGAGTCTTTGCCACCAATCGAAGGCAGACCCAAAGCCACCTGCATACGCAGTGCGCCCAACAGAGCGGCCATAGGCTTACCCCAAGCCTTAGGCGAGTTCATCTTCTCGAAGTACTCCTGATACGAGAAGCGCATCTTGTCGTACTCTGCACCTGCGGCCACAGCCTTAGCCACAGCCTCCACCACTGCATAGGCAGCACCGTGATAGGGACTCCAACTGCTCAAATAGGGGTTGAAACCATAGGCCATAAGGCTGGCTGTATTGGTGGTGTGGTTGCCAACGGGCAGCCTCTGCACACTCACCTGAGCCTCGGTGCGCTGGGTCTTGCCACCAAAGGGCATCAGCACCGTTGAGCGACCAATGCTCGAATCGAACATCTCAACCAATCCCTTCTGCGAAGTGACATTTTCGTCGGCCAGAATAGTCCTAAACTTCTCCTCAATGTTGTTGCCTGTAACATCCCTCACAAAAGGATTGCACTCCTCAATAGCACCCACACACACCTTAGCATAGTGTTTTGCACCTGCCGAGTCGATAAACTCGCGGCTCAAATCGGCCACAATCTCCTCGCCATAGAACATCCTCATACGGCCCGTAGAGGTAACGTCGGCAACGTGGGTAATCTCGATATTCTCCTCGTGGCAGTAGCGCTCAAACTCAGCCCTATCCTTAGCCTCCACAACAACCGACATACGCTCCTGCGACTCGCTAATAGCAAGCTCCGTAGCGTTCAGACCGCTATATTTGGTGGGTACTCTATCTAAATAAATATCCAAGCCGTCGGTAAGCTCGCCAATGGCAACGCTCACACCGCCAGCACCAAAGTCATTCGATTTCTTAATAAGGCGTGTTACCTCGGGGCGACGGAACAGACGAGCGATTTTCCTCTCCTCGGGGGCGTTGCCCTTCTGCACCTCGCTACCACACTCCTCAATCGACGAGGCGTTGTGCTCCTTCGACGAGCCGGTAGCACCACCAATGCCATCGCGACCGGTGCGGCCACCGAACATCAAAATCACATCGCCCTCCGCAGGGCTTTCACGCCTTACATTCTCGGCCTTAACAGCGCCCACAACAGCGCCAATCTCCATACGTTTGGCCACATAGTTGGGGTGGTAAATCTCCCTCACGTGGGTGGTGGCCAAACCAATCTGGTTGCCATACGACGAGTAGCCCGCAGCAGCTTTGAGCGAAATAACCCTCTGAGGCAGTTTGCCTTTCATCGTCTGGCCCACAGGCAGGTAGATGTTGCCTGCGCCCGTAACCCTCATTGCCTGATAGACATAGCTCCTACCACTCAGAGGGTCGCGTATTGCGCCACCCAAGCAGGTCGAAGCGCCACCAAAAGGCTCAATCTCGGTTGGGTGGTTGTGAGTCTCGTTCTTGAACATCAACAGCCAACGCTCCTTCCTGTCATCTACATCCACATCGACATAGATGCTGCAAGCGTTGTTCTCCTCGCTCTGCTCCATATCGTCGAGCAGGCCCTGCTTCTTCAAGTAGCGAGCACCAATGGTTGCAAGATCCATCAGGCAGAGGCTCTTATGCTCACGGCCCAACTTCTTGCGTATATTATGCCACAGCTCAATAGCGTCGGCAATATCGTCCGACACAAACGAAGGCTCAACCTGAATATCCGTAAGCTCGGTAGTGAAAGTGGTGTGGCGGCAGTGGTCACTCCAATAGGTGTCCAAAATGCGCAACTCCGTCTCGTTGGGCTCTCGGCCCTCGGCCTTGAAATATCCAACAACCTCCATAAGGTCGTCGCCATTCATTGCCAAACCCTTCGACTTGCAATATCCCTCAGCCTCGGCAGGGGTAATCTCGCAGAAGCCTTCAAGCCTCTCCACCTGTTTGGCCGTTGCCCTCTCGGCAGGGGCGAGCACGCTGAGATTCTTCTGGCGAGCCTCTACGGAGTTGATGCAATAGCGGGCAATCTTTTCAAGCTCCTCAGGGCCAACCGTAGAGTCGAAAATGAGCAACTTGGCGCTACGAATTTCACCCTCGGCAGTAGGTTCGAGCAGTTTGATGCAATCCTCGGCCGAAGCAGCCCTCTGGTCGAACTGACCCGGCAGGCACTCAATAGCCAAGTGGGGCATACCGCCAAAATCCACTTCGTAGCTAACCTCGTCGGTGGCCTTCTCGCCAAAGACGCGGTAGAGACTCTGCTCAACAAGTTCGTCGGCATAGCCAAACAAATCGTAAATACAAAGCACCCTCATTGAGCCTATATTTAGGCCCAAGTTGGCGTTGAGTTCTGCGCAAAGGCTTTCGGCCTCCACCCTGAAAGGTGGGCGTTTTTCGACAAATATACGGTGACTGTTCATCGTTTGGGTTGGTCTATGGTATGGTGATTTTCTTCAAAAATAAGTGTGGTTATGTTCCTATGGCACTGTGCGTTAGTCGGCCTAAATCTCCGACTCCAACACTTTGCGTGCTTGCTCAGCGCGGAACTCGTCGAGGCGCACCTTCAACTCGGGGTCGGTTACGGCCATCATTGCAATAGCCAGCAGAGCGGCATTCTTTGCGCCATCAATGCCAACCGTAGCAACAGGTATGCCCGAGGGCATCTGCACCATTGACAAGAGCGAGTCGAGTCCTTCGAGCGAGCGCGACTTGATAGGTACACCAATAACTGGCAACGTGGTGAAGGCAGCAACAACACCGGCCAAGTGGGCAGCACCTCCTGCACCGGCGATTATGGCAGCCATACCTCGCTCACGAGCACCACTAACCCACTCCTCCAAAGCGGCAGGAGTGCGGTGGGCACTCAGCACTCGTTTCTCATACTCAACTCCAAATTGTTCTAAAATAGCAGTAGCACCCGACATTACGCCCCAGTCGCTTGTCGAGCCCATAACAACGCCAATTTTCATAGCTAAATAATTGGTACTATATATTACAAATATAAAAACGTGACCGCCAGAGTTTTACATTGGCGGTCACACTGATTCTATCATTTCCAACTGGTCGCAACTTTTGCTTTCGCGAAGGCGCACTTCTCGGATGTATGCACGATTTCTACACCCCACGACACAGGGCAAACACCTCGGGTGTCTGCGCTACTGCGCCTGATGCTTATCACGGCGGATATGTTTCGGGGTTGCCTCATAGCTCCATTCTAATTTAACCAAGCAACACATCCTAACTTATCAGACCGGCTCTTGGTTGAGAATTAAATTCAAGGGGTTTCCTTTCGGTTATCAATATCCAACTCTGCAAAAATACGACTATTTTTCCATAGTAGAAAACGAAGTTTTCAATAATTTATCAACAAACTGTTACAATTTGGCTTTCGACTCGCAATAAACGCAACGATACTTGCCGGGTTTGTCGGTACGAGGACAGAAGAGCGAATCGACGTTCTCCATATTGGAGATACAACGCTTGTTGCCACAAACATACTCGTTGCGAACAACACCCTCGGGGAGCAAATCAACAGTCTTGCTGTCGTCCTTAGCCCATTCGAGCAGTTTCATAATCAAGGCCATACGCACAAACTTACCATTCTCAACCTGACGGAAGTAAGCAGCCCTTGGGTCGGCATCAACATCTACGGTAATCTCGTTTACGCGAGGCAGTGGGTGGAGAATACGCATCTCGGGACGAGCATTTTTGAGCTTCGACGAGTCGAGAATGAAGCTATCTTTCAGGCGGTCGAACTCGTCCTCATCAAGGAAGCGCTCCTTCTGTACGCGGGTCATATAGAGCACATCCAAGTCGCCCATAACCTCCTCCATCGACGAAACCTCAATGTAGGGCACATTGTTTTTCTCGCACACCTCGTGACGCATATAGCTGGGCAGACGCAACTGCTCGGGAGCAATCAGCACAACCTTAACACCCTCGTAGCGCGACATAGCCTTGATGAGCGAGTGAACTGTACGGCCAAAGCGGAGGTCGCCACAGAAACCGATTGTAAGATTGTCGAAGCGGCCAATCTCGCGTTTGATGGTGAGCAGGTCGGTAAGGGTCTGTGTGGGGTGGCTATGGCTTCCATCGCCTGCGTTGATGATGGGCACGTCGGAGTTCTGGGCAGCAACCAAAGCAGCACCCTCCTCGAAGTGGCGCATTGCAATAATATCGGCAAAGCAGTTGATAACCTTGGTCGTATCGGCACAAGTCTCACCCTTAGCAACAGACGAGCTCTTGGCATCCGAGAAGCCCAAAACAGTACCACCAAGCTCCAACATAGCGGCCGTAAAGCTCAAACGAGTACGAGTACTTGGCTCGTAGAAGAGAGTTGCGAGTTTTTTACCCTTGCAGGCTTCCGAGTATTTCTCACGATTGTCAATGATGTCCAGAGCGAGGTCAATAATTTCGTCAAGCTCCTGCATCGAAAGGTCGGTAGGGTCAATCAAGTGTCTCATTGTCGTATTGTTATTTAATTTGGATTAAAGTATTTGTTTAACTAACCTATTTTAATTTTCTGATGATTATTTTTGCATCCAGCTCTCGTCCTGAGGGTTGGCCATAAACTGTTTGAGGCGACGCTCGTCGCTGGGTGCAATGTAGTTCTGTTCAACAGCCACACCAACGAGTGTGTCGAAGTTGGAGAGCGAGTAATTGACAACTCCGGCAGCAGCCAAGCGCTCCAAGCCCTTCTTCATACCGTAGGTGAAGATGCTCACAACGCCCAACACCTCTGCACCGGCCTCCCTGAGTGCCTCCACAACGTCGATACAGCTACCGCCGGTGGAGATAAGGTCTTCAATCACAACCACCTTAGCCCCCTTCTCCAAGCGGCCCTCGATGCGGTTGCCACGACCGTGATCCTTAGCACTACCACGCACATAGCCCATAGGCATATCCAAAATGTCGGCAGCTATGGCTGCGTGGGCGATACCTGCTGTGCTTGTGCCCATAAGTACCTGAGCCTCAGGAAATTTCTCCTTAACAGTGGCTGCAATAGCGTTCTCTACAATCTTGCGAGCCTTAGGTGCGGTCAGAATAAGGCGGTTGTCGCAATAGATGGGGCTTTTAATGCCGCTCGCCCAAGTGAAAGGCTTGTCGGGGCTGAGGAACACTGCGCCAATGCTCAGCAATTCCGAAGCAATAATTTTCTCGTTACTCATACTCTTATATCAATAATTATCAATTACTTACTACTACTCATTTGTTTTCAAAAACTCAGCCACACATCTGCGATAGGCCGCTACGGGGTCGTCGGCAGCTGTAATAGGTCGGCCCACAACAATGTAGTCCGAGCCGAGCTGGCGGGCACGAGCGGGCGAGGTGATGCGCACTTGGTCGTCGGCAGCCGACTCGGCAAAGCGGATGCCGGGGGTGATGGTCATAAACTCCTCTCCGCAAGCCTCCTTAACTATGGTCGATTCGAGGGGCGAGCAGACAACGCCATCAAGACCTGCCGCTTTGGCATTCTGAGCATATTTGATAATCGTATCGCCAATGGTTGCGTCAATCAGCAACTCCTGCTGCATAGTCTGCTCCGAGGTGGAGGTAAGCTGAGTTACGGCAATCAGCAGTGGGCGGCTACCATCGGGGCGAGTGAGTCCCTCCTTGGCGGCCTTCATCATCTCCACCGTACCTGCGGCGTGGACATTGACCATATCCACATCGAGGCTCGACAACACAGCCATAGCTTTGCGAACAGTGTTGGGTATGTCGTGCAATTTCAGGTCGAGGAAGATTTTGTGGCCACGCCTTTTAATCTCCCTGACGATAGCATTACCCTCGGCATAGTAAAGCTCCATACCGATTTTCAAGAAGGGTTTGCGCTCCTCGTTCTGAAACTTATCCAAAAAAGCGATTGTCTGCTCTGCCGAGGCAAAGTCACAAGCGATAATTACATCTTTTGCATTCATACTGCTCATTTCACTATTCCAATTATATCTGACAATTTTTCAATTCCAAGACGTGCCATCTCAGCGGGCAGGGCCTCAATAATCTCCTTACAAGCATAGGGATTGCGCAGGTTGGCAGCACCCACCTCCACAGCCGTTGCGCCTGCCATCATCATCTCAATCACATCCGTAGCACTCTCAACGCCACCACAGCCAATCACTGGCACACCGCAAGCCTTAGCAACCTGATAGACCATCCTCACAGCCACAGGGAAAACTGCCGCACCCGAGAATCCGCCCATAGTATTGGCAATTATGGGGCGACGCGAGCGCACATCAATTCTCATACCAAGCATTGTGTTAATCAGGCATATACCGTCGGCCCCTGCCTGTTCGGCAGCACGTGCTATTGACACAATATCGGTCACATTGGGCGTAAGTTTCACATAGAGTGGCTTAGTTGTCACCTTTTTGACCGCTCTAACCACCTCGGCCACCGACTGGGGCGAAGTGCCAAAGCTCATACCTCCACCGTGAACATTGGGACAGCTCACGTTCAGCTCTATAATCTCCACCTGTTCCTCGGAGGTAATCTTCGAGCAACACTCCACATATTCGTCAATCGAAAAGCCGCTGATGTTGGCAATGATGGGTTTGTGGAAAACCTCCCTCATTCGGGGCAACTCCTCGGCAATAACTGCGTCTATACCGGGGTTTTGCAAGCCCACTGCGTTAATCATTCCCGAGCTACACTCGGCCACACGTGGCAGAGGGTTGCCATAGCGAGCCTCGCGCGTAGTGCCCTTGAAGGAGATTGAGCCGAGGATGTTGATGTCGTAGAACTCGGCCATACCATAGCCATAGCCAAAGCAGCCACTGGCGGGGATAACGGGGTTGTCGAGCCTCACACCACTAAGCTCCACACTCATATCGCGTTTTACTTCCATATCAAATCCTCCTTTCTAAACACTGGGCCCTCCTTGCAAATACGTTTTGCACCACTGCGGGTCTCCACACTACAACACATACAAACGCCAAAGCCACAGGCCATACGCTCGTCCAAGCTAACCTCGCCCGGCCACTCGATTGAGCCACACACAGCCCTAAGCATAGGCATAGGGCCACAAGCATAGAAATAGTCGCCCTCGATGCCCTTCTGGCTAATCACATCCGTAACAAAACCTTGCGTACCCATTGAGCCATCGACAGTTGCCACATAGCACTCCACGCCCAACTGCTCAAACATATCTTGGGCAACTACGTCGGCTGCCGAGTTGAATCCCAGCACAACGGTGGGTCTCAGACCACGAGCTAAGAGTTTGCGTGCCAAGTTGTAGAGTGGCGCACAACCAATGCCACCACCAAGCAGCACAGGCCTCTGGCAATCGGCATCCTCCGAGAATCCGTTGCCCAAACCTGTGAGCATATCCAGCTGAGCGCCCTCGGTTAAAAGGCTCATTGCCTTAGTGCCCTCGCCCACAACGTCGTAGAGCAGCGTGATGGTCTGCTCGTCGTAGTCGCACACCGAAATGGGACGGCGCAAAAACTTACCCTCCACAGCAACATTCACAAACTGACCTGCTTGGGTTATGTAGTTAGTGTCGCCTTCGAGCACCATCAGCATTGTTTTGTGTGTCAGCGGTTTGTTGCAGACAATCTTATATATATTGCGTTTATACATACTCCTATTTTTCGTAAACAATTCGTCCTGCCGAAATGGTCATATCCACCTCGCCCCTCAGGCGCATACCCTCAAATGGGGTGCTTCGGCCTTTGGAGAGGAAGGTGGTCGTATCGACATTATACTCACTCCTGAAATCGACCAACGTGGCATCTACCCTCTCGCCCACAACCAAGCCTCCTGCGAGGCCCAAGAGCTGGCGAGCCCTGAGCGACATAACCTCCACCATTCGTTCAAGGCTGATGACTCCACCGCCAACCATAAAGGTGTAGATAGCCGCCAGCGAGGTCTCAATGCCCACAACGCCCATAGCACTACCGGCCAGTCCGCGCGACTTCTCCTCGGCCGAGTGGGGTGCGTGGTCGGTTGCCACAACATCTATCGTACCGTCGGCCAAACCCTTGCGCAAAGCCTCCATATCGGCCCTGCTACGCAACGGAGGATTCATCTTAAAGCGTCCCTCCTCGCGCATATCCTCGTCACACAAAATCAGATAGTGAGGGGCGGTTTCACAACTAACTCTCACACCTCTTGCTTTGGCCTTGCGGATGAGTTCAACGCTCTCCTTAGTGGAAATGTGGCAGATGTGCAGGGGGCAACCAGTCTGCTCGGCCAACACTATATCGCGTTCCACCTCACGCCACTCGCTCTCAGAGCAAATGCCCTTGTGGCCGTGAGCCCTACACCACTCTCCGTCGTGGATGTAGCCACCCCTAAGCAGGCTATCCACCTCGCAGTGAGCCGCAAGCAACCTGCCCGATTTGGCAATAGCCGCCATAGCCTCAGCCATAACCTCGTGGGACTGCACACCTGTGCCGTCATCCGAGAAGCCCGCTACATAGGGGGCAAGAGCCTTATAGTCGATAAGCTCCCCACCCTTGCGCTGACGAGTGATGGTTGCATAGGGCAGAACCTCTATTACGGCCTCTTCGCGGATGAGCCTGAGTTGCTCTTCGAGATTCTCCAACGAGTCGGGTGCGGGATTGAGATTAGGCATTGTGCAAACTGTCGTAAATCCACCCTTAGCCGCCGCAGCCGTACCCGTAGCTATGGTCTCCTTATATCCATAGCCGGGCTCGCGCAGATGAACGTGCATATCGACCAATCCGGGCAGCAGCACCTTACCTTCGGCCAGCACCACCCTCTCGCCCTCTTCGGGCTCGATTGAGGGTTGTAGGGCCAAGAGCACACCCTCCGAAATACGCACGTCGCACACCTCGAAAGTGCCATTAGTCCACACTTTCGCACCTATAATCAGCAGCTTATCGGCATTCTGCACACTCATAATGGTAGAATTTACAGCATAAAAAAAGAGGTAACTCGCGGGGGCGACTTACCTCTTAAAATCAATAAAACGAGAAAAGACAAAACACCTATTGTATTTATCGGGGCGGCTGGGAGAGCCGGCAACGAGTTTATGGGTGCAAATTGTCATAACTTTCTCCACTAAATTTGCCCACAAAATTATCACTAATTTTGTTGCCTACAAAATTTTCTGCCTACATTTTTCGACAATTAGCTAACAATTTCACTCCCCACCCCATTTTTGTTACAAACCTGTAATCTTCTTAATCTCGTTGAGCGTGTTGAGCGCTTCCAGAGGAGTGAGGGTATTGATGTTAAGGTCGCGTATCTGGTCGCGTATCTGCACCAGTACAGGGTCGTCGAGCTGGAACATACTTAGTTGTATGCCCATCTGGGGCGCAGTATGGGCGGGCTTAACCTTAGGCATAGCCTTGCCCTTAGCTCCTGCCGACTTCTCCACAGCGAGCGAATCGTCGGCGTGGGATGCCACCAACACCGAAAGTATCTCCTCGGCACGCTCGACCACCTTCGAGGGCATACCCGCCAAGCGAGCAACGTGAATACCAAACGAGTTGTCCGTACCGCCACGTTGAAGTTTGCGCAAGAATAGTATGGTACGACCCACCTCCTTGACCGAAACATTGTAGTTCTTCACCCTCGGCAGGCTCTCTTCCATTTGGTTGAGTTCGTGGTAGTGGGTGGCAAAGAGGGTCTTGGCGTGAGCACGAGGATGGTTGTGCAAGTACTCAACCATACTCCACGCAATAGAAATGCCGTCGTAGGTGCTTGTGCCTCGGCCAATCTCGTCGAGAAGCACCAAACTCCTATCGGTTATATTGTTGAGAATCGAAGCGCTTTCGAGCATCTCGACCATAAAGGTACTCTCGCCCTGCGAGATGTTGTCGCTCGCACCAACGCGCGTAAAAATCTTATCCACAATGCCAATATGGGCGCTCTGGGCAGGGACAAACGAGCCCATCTGAGCCATCAGCACCACAAGGGCCGTCTGGCGCAACAGAGCACTCTTACCCGACATATTAGGGCCGGTAATCATCATAATCTGCTGCGACTGGTCGTCGAGATAGACATCGTTGGGGACATACTGTTCTCCCACAGGCATCATCATCTCAATCACAGGGTGGCGACCATCGCGTATGTCGATAACCTTGTCGTCGGCAATCTCGGGACGCACATAACCCCTCTCGGCAGCAATCCTCGCAAACGAGCAGAGGCAATCCAAACGAGCCACCACCGAGGCATTGTGTTGAAGCCTTGCAAGTGAGCCTGCCAAATAAGCCAGCAGCTCCTCCCACAGGCGTGCCTCAATGGCCAAAATCCTCTCCTCAGCGCCCAACACCTTCTCCTCATACTCTTTCAGCTCGGCAGTGATGTAGCGCTCGGCATTGGCCAAAGTCTGCTTACGCACCCACTCCGCAGGCACTTTATCCTTGTGGGTATTGCGCACCTCTATGTAGTAGCCAAAGACATTGTTGTAGCTCACTCTAAGCGATGGAATACCAGTGCGTTGGCTCTCGCTTTGCTGTATCTCGGCTATGCGGTCTTTGCCGTGCAGGGCGACATTTCTCAGGTCGTCGAGTTCAATATCCACTCCGTCGGCAATAACGCCACCCTTCTGAATTTGGTTGTTCTGAGGGTCGGGATAGAGCATCGAGGCAATCTTCTCGCGTTCCTCCTGCATCATTTCGAGCTTGCCTGCGACCATACCCAGCGCCTCGCTCTGACCGCTATCCAAGAGCATTTTCAGCTTCTCGATAGCACCAATAGAATCTTTCAAGGCATTGACCTCGCGAGGTGTGATGCGCCCAACTGCTATGCGGGCTGCAAGACGTTCAAGGTCACTAATAGCACCCAAATTGTCGCACACAGCCTCGCGCAACTCGTCGTCGGCCCTCAGGGCATCAACAATATCGAGCCTATGGTTGATTTTCTCCACATCCTTAATAGGCATCGTAATCCAGTGGCGCAACAACCTTCCGCCCATAGGGGTAGCGGTGCGGTCGATAGCCTCGGCAAAGGAACGACGACCATCCGAAGCGCCCGAGCCGAGCAGTTCGAGGTTGCGAATCGTAAATCGGTCTATCCAAACATATTTGTCGGCATCCAAACGTGATATTGAGCCAATGTGGGCTATGTTCTTGTGCTCCGTATAGTCGAGGTAGTACAAAACAGCGCCTGCGGCCGTAATACCCTCGCCCATACGCTCAATGCCAAATCCTTTGAGGCTCTTGACACCCAGCTGTTTGCACAGTTTCTTGCGGCTAACCTCCTCGTTGAAAACCCAATGGTCGAGGCGGTAGGTGTAGTTCTGCCCACTAACGGTGCGCGAGAAGAGCTCCTCCTTGCCCCTCTCATAGACAATCTCCTTGGGGGCAAAGTTGGCAATAAGCTTGTCGATATACTCTCCCGACCCTTCGCCTACATAGAACTCGCCCGTTGAGAGGTCAAGCAAGGCTATACCGTTTTTCTTCTCGCCAAAGTGAATTGCGGCCAAGAATATATTTTCGCGTGCCGAGAGCACATTCTCGTTCAAGACCACACCCGGGGTGACAAGCTCCACTACTCCACGCTTAACTAAACCCTTGACACTCTTTGGGTCTTCCAGCTGTTCGCACACAGCCACACGTCGGCCCGCCCTGACGAGCTTGGGCAGGTAGGTATTGACGGCGTGGTAGGGGAAACCCGCCATTTCGATGTAGTTGCCCGGGCCGTTACCCTTGCGTGTGAGCGCAATACCGAGTATGGAGGCAGCCTCAATAGCGTCCTCGCCATAGGTTTCGTAGAAGTCGCCCACCCTGAAAAGCAGAATTGCATCACTGTGGGTGGCCTTCACCGAAAGGTATTGTTGCATCAAAGGGGTCTGATTCGATTGTTTTTCTTGCTTTGCCACTTGGAGTAGTAATTTTTATGCTGTTTTCAATCTACAAAAATATCATTTTTAATCGGGCTGACAAAATTCCAACCTCCATTTTCTTCTCCCCACTGCCTGATTCTCGCCAAAGAACAAAAGTGCGGAAGCCAAACGACTCCCGCACCCAACGATTTTTACTTGTACTTATATCATTCTACCCGTGTTAGAAGCAGAATGCAACACCTACCTGCACCCTTTGCCCCACCCACATTGTAGCACAAAAAAAAGGAGGCCCACTATCGAGGGGCCTCCCTTTATTAATTATAAATAGGTATAACCTAATTCGCTATCGTTTCGAGCGATACTGACGGCGCTCACGCTCCCTCATCATCGCCTCCTGCTGTTTCTGCGCCTCCTCCAAGCGCATCTGCCATTTACTCTTAGCCTTTTTGCCACCGTTGGCCTTAACCTTAGCCAACATCTTCGCGCGGAGTTTATCCTCTTTGATACCATAGCGGAAAGCGAAGTTCTGGATGATGGTCAGCAACTGCGATACGAAGTAGTAGTAGCACAAGCCGCTGGCGTAGTTATTCATCCACATCAACATCATAATGGGTGTAAAGTAGAGCATCATAAACTTCATACCGGCCATACCGGGTGCTGCCGTAGCCTGCTCCTGCTCCTTATAGGTGAGTTTGGTGTAGAAGAACAGAGTGAGGGCCATAATCAGGGCCATAAGGCTAACGTGGTCGCCATACCAAGGAATACTGAAAGGCAGGTTCAAGACACTATCGTAGGTCGAGAGGTCTTTCATCCACAAGAAGCTCTGACCACGAAGCTCAATAGCCGTTGGGAAGAAGCGGAACATTGCAATCAGCACAGGGAACTGGATGAGCATAGGCAAGCAACCACCCATTGGGCTGACACCATATTTCTTATATAGCTCCATTGTGGCCTGCTGGCTCTTCATCATCTCCTGCTGGTCGGTCTGAGCCTTAGGATACTTAGCCTGAATAGCCGCCAGCTCGGGGCGGATGGCACGCATCTTGGCCGACGACATCATCGACTTATAGGTCAATGGGAAGATGAGCAACTTAATAAAGAGTGTGAGCAGCAGGATAATGAGGCCAAAGTTGCTGATAAAGCGGCTCAGCAGGTCGAATACGGGAATTACAATCCAGCGGTTTACCCAGCTAACCAAGCTACCACCAAGCTGCACAACCTTCTCCAAACCGAGGTCATACTCTTTCAGCAAGGAGTACTTATTTGGGCCATAGTAGAACTTGAAGTTGTAGCTCTGCTTGTCGGCATCGAAGGGCACGCTGACACTTGCGTAGTAGTCTTTGATGTAACCGCTACCGGGCTTGTAGGTGTCGAAACCAAGCTCGCCATTGCTGAAACAATCGGGAGCAATCATAATCGACGAGAAAAACTGCTGTTGGAATGCAAACCACTCAAACTCAGTCTTTACGCTCTCGCTACGGCTACCACCGCCACGTTTGCCAATCTGGCCCATACCGAGCTTCTCGACCTTCCTATCGCCGGGGAACAAGTACGACAAAGTGGTATACATATTCTCGTTCTGATAGCCGCGCTCGTTCTGGTAGGAGGTGTTGTTCCAAGCAATGTCAAACGAGGTTGCGTTGTGCATCCACTGCTCCATACCAACAAACCTAACATCGTAATCGACCATATAGTCGTTGGGGTGAAGAGTATATACAAACTCCAAGTAGGCACCCTCGTCCATAGGCAGGCGCATTGCGATGCGTTGCGACTGCTCGCCCTGCTCATCAACAAAGCTCTCTACACCCGAAGTGGTGAAGTAGAAATTCTCGGTATTGAGCTTTGTTTCGCTATAACCACGACGCATATAGAAGCCCAAGTCGAACTTAGCCGTTGCGGGGTCGAACATCTTGATAGGCTCTTTGTCCTCCTCGCTATCGGAGTAGCGGAAGTAATCTTTCAGGGTAACGTCGTAAATCTTACCTCCATACGACGACAGGGTAACACTAATAACCTCGTTCTGAATCGTATAGAACTGCTCTTCGCCCTCCATAGCAGCCACAAGCTCCTCGCCAAAGTTGCGTGTAAGCTCTGTCTGGAAGTGCTGTTTTGCCTCCATCTGGTGGTTGGCAATAGCCTCAGCACGAACCTCCGTAGCAATCGCCTCGCTAATCTCGTTGATATACTTCTCGGGGTGCTCGGCCCTATCGATAGAGTCGGCAATCTGTTGCTCTCGTTGAGCAGCAAAATAGGCTTCGCGAGCCTTCTCGCTCTGTTTGCCCTGATACCAGCTATAACCAAAGAGTATCAGGCCGATAAGGACGAAGCCTACAATACTTTTTTTATCCATTTCTTCTCTCTTTACGTTTTGTATTTAAGTCTTAGTACTATTTACGATTGGCCAAAGCGGCTGCCACAAAGCTCACAAAGAGTGGATGAGGGCGTTTTACCGTACTCTTATACTCGGGGTGGAACTGAACGCCCACATACCAGGGATGGTCTTCAACCTCCACAGCCTCCACCAAACCCGTCTCGGGATTGATACCCGTAGCCTTCATACCGGCATTCTCGAACTCTTCGAGGAACTTGCCGTTGAACTCATAGCGGTGGCGGTGACGCTCGTAGGTCATCTCCTGACCATAAGCTCCAAAGAGGTTGCTGTCGCGTTTGATACGGCAGGGATAAGCGCCCAGACGCATCGTTCCGCCCTTGTCGGTGACATTCTTTTGCTCTTCCATAAGGTCGATAACGGGGTGCTCGGTGGGAATCTCCATCTCGGCCGAGGAAGCATCCTTGAAGCCCAGCACGTTGCGTGCAAACTCAATCACTGCACACTGCATACCGAGGCAGATACCCATAAAAGGAACTTTATTTTCGCGTGCATACTTCACAGCCGCAATCTTGCCCTCAATGCCACGATGGCCAAATCCGGGGGCAACCAAAATGCCGTCCCAACCGCCCAAAATCTCGGCAGCAGTATTGTCATTTACCTGCTCGGCCTTGATGTACTGCACCTTGACTTTCACATCGTTAGCTGCGCCAGCGTGAATAAAAGCTTCAACTATTGACTTATAGGCATCGGGTAGCTCCGTATATTTGCCCACCAGTGCGATATTGACAACATCTTTGGGGTTTTTAACCTTCTCTACAAACTCCCTCCACGAAGCCATATCGGCCTCGCCCTCATAGGGCAGGTGGAGTTTTTCGAGCACCACCTCGTCGAGCTTCTGGGCCTGCATCCTCAGAGGCACTTCGTAGATTGTAGGAACGTCTATTGACTCAATCACAGCATTGGGCGAAACGTTGCAGAACAGAGCCACCTTGCGTCTCAAATCAGCACCCAGCTCCACATCGGAACGCAACACCAGCACATCGGGCTGCAAGCCATTCTCCAATAGCTGCTTAACGGAGTGCTGAGTAGGTTTGGTTTTTAGCTCGCCCGAGGCTTTCATATAGGGCACCAACGTGAGGTGGAGCACCATTGTATTGCCAAAACCAAGCTCGTAGCGCAACTGGCGCACAGCCTCAATAAATGGCAACGACTCAATATCGCCCACCGTACCACCAATCTCGGTAATCACAACATCATAGCCGCCCTTCTTACCCAGCAGCACGATGCGACGTTTAATCTCGTCGGTAATGTGAGGGATAACCTGCACGGTTTTGCCCAAGAAGTCGCCACGACGCTCTTTGTTGATGACACTCTGGTAAATCTTACCCGTAGTGACATTGTTGGCCTGCGAAGTAGTGATGGCTGTAAAGCGCTCGTAGTGACCCAAATCGAGGTCGGTCTCAGCACCATCCTCGGTCACATAGCACTCGCCGTGCTCGTAGGGATTCAGAGTGCCGGGGTCGATGTTGATATAGGGGTCTAACTTCTGGATAGTCACCGAATATCCCCTACCCTGCAACAGACGTGCAAGCGAGGCTGAAATGATACCCTTACCAAGTGAGGATGCAACACCACCAGTTACGAATACGTACTTCGTGGTTTTAGTCTCTTTGTCAAACATATTTCTCCCTATTTTATTGTTTTACTCTTGTTCCTTGTCGATGAGGTTGATTTTTTCGATTATCTCGGCCATCTCCTCCTTAGCGCGGGCAATCTTATTCTCCACATCGCGGATGAGCGCCTCAGCACCCTTCGAGCGCGAGAAGAAACCAACGTTGTTCTCCAATGTAGCAATGTCGCTTTCGAGCTGTTTGAGCTTGTTGTAGAGCCTATCGCGCTCGTTGCGCAACTTGCCACCCTGACCCTTCATACCGCTAATCTTGGTGCGGTAGCGCTCAACGCCACGCTCCCTATCGCCACTACGCAACGCAGCAAAGAGTTTGTCGATGGCTGCACGATAGCGACTCTGCAAAGCCTCTTTCTGCTTGATGGGCACAAAACCAATCTCGTTCCAACGACGCTGAAAATTCTTAATATCCTCAATGCTGCCACCAGCGGTGATGTCAAACTGCTCAATCTCCTCAATCAGAGCTGTTTTCTTGGCCAAGTTGTCGCTATGCTCGGCATCAATACCGGCAAAATGCTCACTCTTGCGTGCAAAGAAATGGTCGCAAGCGGCACGAAAACGTTTCCACACAGCATCGGAGTGACGACGCGAAACAGGGCCAATCTCCTTCCAACGTTTTTGCAGAGCAATGAGTTCGTCGGAGCTCTTCTTCCACTGCTCGCTATCCATAATAGCCTCGGCAGCCTCGCAAATCTCAACTTTCAGTTGCAGATTGTGCTCCATCTCGTTCTTGATACCCTCGTAGAAGGCGCGTTTTAGCTCGAAGAACTTATCGCAAGCAGCACGGAAGCGCTCGTAAATCTTCGAGTTGTCCTTCTTGGGTGCAAAGCCTATGGTCTTCCAAATCTTCTGTATCTCAATGAGTTTGTCGGAAGCCTTGTTCCACTCCTTGCGGGTGGTCAGCACCTCGCCAGCGAGGGCCTCGACCCTCTCGCAGAGCTCGGTTTTCAGAGCCAGATTCTTCTTCTGCTCCTCCTTAATGCCCTCGAAATACTCTTGGTGGGTGCGGTTGATGCGCGAGGAGGCCTCTTTGAAGCGCTCCCAAATGCTCTCCTTATGCTCCACAGCCACTGGGCCAATCTCCCTCCACTGCTCGTGCAGCTCCTGCAACTTCCTGAAAGCCGCAACAATAGACTCCTCGCCAGCCAGAGCCTCGGCAGCCTCACAGAGTGCCACCTTAGCCTCCAAGTTGCGCTGCAAGTCCAAGTCGCGCAATTCGCGGTTGATTTTTACAAAGTTGTAGAAATTCTCAACGTGCAAGTTGTAGGTCTCCCACACCTCTTTGACGTGGGTCTGAGGAACTACACCTGTCTCCTTCCAGCGCTGCTGCAACTGGCGGAAGGTCTGGAAGGTCTGACCAACAGTCTCGCCAGCCTCGACAAGCGCTTTAAGCTCCTCGATTATTTGTAGTTTTACTTTTAGATTCTCCTCCTTAACTTGTTCGAGCGAGGACATATACTCCTCCCTACGAGTGCGATAGATGGCAAAACACTCTTTGAGCCTCTGCTCCTCGGTCGAAGCGGGCAAGACGAACTCCTCGGCAGCACCGCCATCTTCAACAAACCTCTTGCGAAGAGCCTCCACCTCGGCACGATGGAGTTTGTAGAAGGCAATCTTTACAGCCTCCACATCGTAGCGCAAGCTCTGCACGGGGCGCTCCTCAATAAGCTTAGCAAGGTGAGCCACAAGCTCCTCCTTATTCATCTGAGCCACAGTCGAAAGTGCCGCTCCGAGTTTGTCTTCAACCTCGGCACTCTCCTCCGCAATCTCGTCGTTTTCGAGCTTAAACTCGGGGGCATCGGCAGCAAGCTGAGCCTCCTCTTCGGCGAAGCTCACACCCTCCGACGACTCCTCCGAAGCCATCTCCTCTTTTTCAGTAACAGCCTCAGCCTCTACGGCGGGCTCTGCGGTAGCAACATTTTTCGCATCTTCGGCATTGCCGACTTGTTCCTCTGGAACAGAATTCAATTTTTCGGTAGTCATAATCGTAATGTTTTCTCGTTTTGCTCTGCACCCAATTAGACATAGGTACAGATAACTTACAAAAGTAGTGCATTCCTTGCGACTTTCCAACCCCAAAACCATAAAATCATCACCTCATATTAAATATGGTGTAATTTTGTAGGAAATCTCAGTAAAAAGTTTTACCTTTCGGGGTTTTAGAAAACAATTTATTACAATGGGCTACAAAATACTCCTTGTTGATGACGAAGCCGACATTCTCGAATTTGTTGGTTTCAACCTTAAACGCGAAGGTTTTGAGGTATATACAGCCTCCAATGGCCTCGAAGCCATTGAGAAGGCACGCGAGATTCTGCCCCATCTGGTGCTACTCGATGTTATGATGCCTGAGATGGACGGTATGCAGACCTGCAAACACCTTAGGGAGATGCAGGAGTTGTCGCACACCATCATTGTTTTCCTCTCGGCACGTGGCGAAGATGAGTCGCAACTGCTTGGTTTCGACCTCGGTGCAGACGACTACATTACCAAACCCATCCACCCCAAACTGCTTGTCAGCCGCATCAAAGCAATACTCAAACGTGCCGAAAGTGCGCCCGACAAGGAGCTGACAGACGAAGCACCGACCACCACATCGGGCAGCAACGACGTGATAGCTATCGACAAAGAACGTTTTGTGGTCATCAAAAATGGCCAAGAACTTGTACTCCCTCGCAAGGAGTTTCAGCTTATGTGCCTACTCTATTCCAAGCCCCACAAGGTATTCTCGCGCGAGGAGATTTACTCCTCCATTTGGGGTAGCGAGGTGATTGTTGGCGACCGCACCATCGACGTTCACATCCGCAAGCTAAGGACTAAAATTGGCGAGGAGCACATCGTGACAATCAAAGGCGTGGGCTACAAATTCCAGTAAGATTGGCGATAACAATTACAAAACAATTAACAATATAAGAAACTCAAAAAACAATGGTAATTCTTGTACTTAACTGCGGTAGCAGCTCGATTAAATACCAAGTAATCGAGATGGCAGAGAGTGGCAACAGCCTATTGGCCAAAGGCCTCGTGGAGCGCATCGGCATTGAGGATGGCGTTCTGACACACAAACCCACAGGCAAAGAACCTGTGAAAACCGTAACCGACATACCCGACCACACTGTGGGTATCGACCTAATTATCAAGGCCATAACCAACCCCGAACACGGTGTTATTGCCTCACTCAACGAGCTTGATGCTGTGGGTCATCGCGTTGTTCACGGTGGCGAGCAGTTTAAGGAAAGTGCCCTGATTGACCAGAGTGTTATGGAGATGGTAGAGGGTTGCGTAGATCTTGCTCCTCTGCACATCCCAGCCAACCTGAAAGGTATCTACGCTATCAACGAGCTTCTGCCTGGTGTACCTCAGGTGGCCAATTTCGACACCGCCTTCCACCAGACTATGCCTGCCAAAGCCTTCCTCTATGGTATTCCTCGCCGCTACTACGACGAATATAGGGTTAGGGCCTATGGTTTTCACGGCACAAGCCACCGCTTTGTGGCCGAGGAGGCTGCCAAGATGGTTGGCCTCGATTTCAGCAAGTCGAAAATTGTCACTTGCCACATTGGCAACGGTGGCTCGGTAACAGCTGTACTCAACGGCAAGAGTGTTGATACCTCAATGGGTCTTACTCCCGTAGATGGACTTATGATGGGTACTCGTTGTGGCTCTATCGACCCCGGTGTGCTCAACTTCATCCACACCAAAGAGGGTAAGAGTATGGAGGAGATTTGGAATCTTATCAACAAAGAGTCGGGTATCTATGGTCTTTCGGGTGGCCTGTCGTCGGATATGCGCGACATTAGGGCCGCTGTGGAGGCTGGCAACCAAGTAGTTGCCGAGGCCGAGGAGGCATACTTCTATCGTGTACGCAAACTGGTTGGCTCGTATGCAGCAGCTATGGGCGGTATCGACCTGTTGGTGTTCACCGGTGGTGTGGGCGAGAATGGCCCACTGCTGAGGGAGTACGTTTGCAAGGATATGGAGTTTATGGGCATCGAGTTCGACTCGGCCGCCAACGACGGTGTTAAGGGCGAGGATAAGGTGCTTTCAAAGGCAACGTCGAGGGTTAAGGTTGTGGTTATCGGCACCAACGAGGAGTTGGTTATTGCCACCGACACCTACAACATCGTAAGCAAACTCGGCAAATAAAGAATTAGCTAAATTACACATTACTAAACTATAAACAAACCGAACTATGATTAAACATTTGGAAGACATCGTTGCCGCAGCCGTAGCTCGTGGCAAGAAGAAAATGATTGTTGCCTACGGTCAGGACACCCACTCGATTGGCGCAACCGATATGGCTATTAAGGCCGGCTTGGCAGAGGTAACTCTGGTGGGCGACCCCGAGGAGATTCGTCGCTCGTGCGAGGCCGAGGGTGTGGATATGAGTCAATATACCATCATCCCTGAGAGTGAGGATGTTAAGGCAGTTGAGATTGCTGTTAAGGCTGTCCACAATGGCGAGTACGACGTGCTGATGAAAGGCGTTGTTCCTACCGACAAATATATGCGCGGCATTCTCAATAAGGAGTGGGGTCTGCTGCCCGCAGGCACTACCCTCAGCCACGTTACCGTATTGGAAGTTCCCGCCTACCACAAACTCTTGGTAGTGAGCGACGTGGCAGTTCTCCCCTGCCCCAGCCTCGACCAGAAGAAGCAGATTGCCAAATACCTCATCGAGATTGCCAACAACCTCGGTATCGAGAAACCTAAGGTGGCTCTTCTCGCTCCCAGCGAGCAGCTTCTGCCTAAGGTAGTTAGCTCGGTGGAGGCAGCTGCTCTGTCGGAGATGGGTCAGAATGGCGAACTTGGCGATGCACTCTTCCAAGGCCCATTGGCTCTTGACGTTGCTATCGACCCCGAGAGCGTGAAAATCAAAAAGCTCACCGGCCCTGTTGCTGGCGATGCCGACTGCTTGCTCTTCCCCAACTTGGAGAGTGGCAACATCTTCTTCAAGGCTTGCTCGAAGTTTGCAGGTGCTGAGCTTGCAGCAATGGTTGCCGGCCCAACCGCTCCTTGCGTGCTGACCTCGCGTGGTGACTCGACCAAGACCAAACTTTACTCCATTGCACTGGCTTGCTTGTCGGCAAAATAGTCTATCGGATAGCTAACTAAAACTACACACATATAAAAACTATGGAGAAAGCATATAAAATTTTGACCATCAACCCCGGTTCGACTTCGACTAAGGTTGCTGTGTTTGAGAACGACAAAGAACTCTTCTCGACCACTCTTCGCCATTCGAGCGAGGAGATTGGTCGCTACAAAACCATCCTCGACCAGCTCGATTTCCGTCGCGAGGTAATTCTCGCTGCCATCGAGGAGTCGGGTATTAAAGTGGCTGAGCTTGACGCTGTTATTGGTCGTGGCGGTCTGCTGAAACCCATCCCCAGCGGTACTTACGAGGTTAATGCTCAGATGATTGACGACATCAAAGAGCGTCCTGCCGGTCATCACGCCTCCAACCTCGGCGCACTCTTGGCAAGCGAGATTGCCAAAATCGCCGGTGTGAAGGCCTACATTGCCGACCCAGTTGTTGTGGATGAGTTGCAGCCCGAGGCAAGGCTCACAGGTCTGCCCCAGTTGGAGCGTCAGTCTATCTTCCACGCCCTGAATCAGAAAGCCGTTGCTCGTGTCTATGCCGACAAGGTTGGCAAGCCCTACGAGGAGCTCAACTTGGTTGTAGCACATATGGGTGGTGGCATCTCGATTGGTGCTCACCGCAAAGGTTTGGTTGTGGACGTAAACAACGCTCTCGATGGCGAGGGTCCCTTCTCGCCCGAGCGTGCAGGTACTATGCCCGCACTCGCATTTGCTAAAATGTGTATGAGTGGCGAGTACACTCTGCCCGAGATTGCCAAGATGATTAACGGCAAGGGCGGTGTTGTTGCCCACCTGAATACCAATGATATGCGCGAGGTGGAGAATCGCTACAACGCAGGCGACAAGGAGGCTATCCTCGTTGCTAACGCTATGGCCTATGGTGTTGGTAAGTTCATCGGTCAGATGATTGCCGTGCTGAAAGGCGAGGTTGATGCAGTCATTCTCACTGGTGGTATTGCCTACGATAGGAATGTTGTTGGCTACATCAAGGAGATGATTGAGCCTATGGCAAAGGTTGTAGTTATGCCCGGCGAGAACGAGTTGGAGGCTCTGGCAATGAACGCACAGCGAGTTCTGGAAGGCAAACTCACCCCCAAAGTGTACGAGTAGAGTCAAGTGTCGTACATATACATAAGTAAAGGCTACCGCAAATGCGGTAGCCTTTTTTGTTGTTGTGTAAGCAAGCAATGTGTGGTTGCAACCTACTTTCTGCGAGGCATATAGCCAACCAAAATCTCCTTTACCTCACGCCACGCTTCGAGGTGCAGTAGCTCCGAAAACAGGGCGTAGAATCCTGCACCAAGCACAATTTTGGCCACAAATACCACCCACAGTGGCACACCAAGCGCAGCACCCGCAAGGCCCAGCGCCCAAACGAAGGCGACCATAAGAGCCGTTACAGCAACATAGGGCAGTACGTCCTTAGCTCGCGCCCAGAGAGTCCAGCCCGCAACATAGCGTCGGGCTGTAAGGCAGTTGATGGTCATATCCGACACGAAAATAGCCACCTGACCCCACGCAATGGCCTCGACGCTGATAGGTATAGTAATGGCTAAGATAGCGGTAGCTATCAGCTTCTTAATGAACTCGATACGGAAAATAGTGTTGCCGTCGTCGCACACTTTCACGAGGTTGAACGAGATTACCGACAGGGGGGCGAGCAGACCTCCGAGGCTCAGAATCCTTAGGTATGGCACAGCAGGCAGCCACACCTCGGGCAGCAGCACGCGGAACATATCTTCGGCAATAGCAATAAGCCCACTCATCAAGGGCAACATCACAAAGGCCCAAATAATATAAACCTTGCGTGCGTTTTGCAACAGTTTTGCCTTGTCGTCACGCTGACGCGAGAAGGCCGAGAAGGTCACACCCAGAACGGCCATAATGGTGGACGTAACGGGCATCTCCTTGATTTTGTTGCCCCTATCGTAGTAGCCCAAGTCGGCCTTAGTGTAGAATTTACCAATGAAGAGGTTGGAGATTTGGTAATAGACATTGCTTACCAAGTCGCTCAGAAGTATGCGCGAGCCGTAGCGAAACATCCCCCTTATGCGCTCCAACGAAAAGACCAAGCGAGGTCGCCAACGACTGCCCAACCACATAAGTGCCGTCTTGACAACCACAACTCCAATGCGCTGGCCCACCAACGACCACACGCCCAACCCTTTGATAGCCATCCAAATAGCCACCACACTCGACACCAAATTGGCCAGCAACACGTAGAGCGAAAGGCTCTTAAACTCCATTGAGCGTTGCAATATGGCGTTCTGGATGTTGGAGAGGGAGTTGATTGGAATAAGCAGGTAGAGCACCGGTGCAATAAGCGCAAAGTCGGGCGCACCAAAGAATCGGCCACAAGCGGGAGCAATAGCCACCAATGTGCCGTAGAGCACAAGCGAAATGGCTATATTGACATAGAAAACCGAGGAGTAATCGACATCATCGACATCTTTTTTGCGGATGAGGGCCTGCGAGAAACCGCTATCAACCAGAGGCATAAGTATGGCAGGAAAGGCTGCCACAATAGCCATAAGTCCATAGTCCTCGGGCGAGAGCAAGCTCAGGAGCACAAGGCTCACAACAAGTTGCAGCAAGGCCGAGCAGATTTTCTCTGCCGTTGACCACGCCACACCCTTGACGACCTTATGTTTCAGTTCTGCTGCCATCTCTGCTAACGATGAAGCCCTACAAGCGCACCCACCTACTCCACAATGAAAAGTTGCTCGTCGGGCGAGTGCATCAGATGTTTCTCGCGGGCATATTTCTCCAAGAACTCGTCGGTCTTGATATTCTCCAAAAACAAGCTATCCTCCTCAATCTGAGCCTCGTAGCGTTCAATCTCACGATGCAATCGCCTAACCGACTCTTTGGTCTTGATGTGGTTGGTAAGACGTGTATTGGAGAAAAAAAGCACCGCCACGACGAAAAACAACGTCGCAAGAATCCAGTACCAGTATTTTTTCAGAAAACTCTTCACAGCTCTATCATATTGGCACTCAGCCCCCTACCCTCCTGCCACGTGGCAAGCATCGCGAGGGGGTCGGCAGATTCTACTCAGCAACGATTGTGTAAATATCTTTCAGGTTGCGGCCCAACTCGTCGTAATCCAAGCCGAAGCCAACGATGAAGTCGTCGGGGATGTCGAGTGCGCGATATTTAACCTCGTAGTCTTTGGTAAACTTAGTGGGTTTGAAGAGCAAGGTGGCAATCTGTACGCTTGCAGGCTTGTGGCCAGCGAGTGAGCGTAGCAGGTGCTCCATACTCTCGCCCGTATCGACAACATCCTCCACGATGATGATGTGGCGACCCTCGATATTGTTGCGCAAACCAATGAGTTCCTGCACCTTACCGGTGGACGACATACCATTGTAGGAGGAAAGTTTCACAAACGACAGCTCACAGGGGAAGCTAATTTTCTGCATCAGCTCGCTCATAAACATAAAAGCGCCATTGAGCACACCAAGGAAAAGAGGTGTTTCGAGCTCTTTGTAATCTTCGTTGATTTGGTCGGCAACCTTCTGTATTGCATCGTTGAGCTCGGCATAGGGGATGGAGAGCTCAAAGGTTTTGTCGTGCAAAACGACTCTTGGCAGTTTATTTTGGCTCATAGCTTATTACATATTTAATTGGTTAGACATATTTATCACAGTTTTTGCACTATACAATCTTAGAAGAAAATGTATATCTTTGCAAAGTTAATAAAATTTCTATGAACGATAACACATTATTTGCGCTTTTCCTCACACTATTTGCAGGATTGGCCACCGGAATAGGTAGTTTGATTGGTTTTATGGCTCGCAAAACCAACAAAAAGTTCCTCTGCTTTTCGCTCGGTTTGTCGGCAGGTGTGATGATTTACATCTCTTTTATGGAGATGTTGCACTCCTCGCGCTTGGCTCTGGCCAACTTCTACGGCTCACAACAAAGTGGCGATGCCGTCACAGCTCTGCTCTTCTTCGGAGGCATACTCTTGGCCGGCCTGATTGACCGCCTCATACCCGAGAGCGAAAACCCCCACGAGCTACACAACATCGAGGAGATGAATGGCGAGGACAACCAGAGCCACAACCACGCCAGTCGCAAGCTCCGTCACGCAGGCATATTTAGCGCCCTAGCGCTTGCCATACACAACTTTCCCGAGGGCATTGCCACCTTCATCACCTCCTACACCGACATTGGTGCAGGCATAGCCATAGCCGTTGCGGTTGCCATCCACAACATCCCCGAGGGCATTGCCGTATCAGTACCCATCTACCACGCCACAGGTAGCCGACGCAAGGCTTTCTGGTACTCCTTCTTCTCGGGATTTGCCGAGCCTATTGGGGCTATTGTTGCGTGGCTCATACTGTTGCCCTTCGTCACTCCCGCATTGGTGAGTGGCACAATGGCCGTTGTGGCAGGCATAATGATTTATATTGCTCTGGATGAGCTACTCCCAGCCTCGCATTACTATGGCGAGAATCACACCGCCCTCTATGGACTCTTCATCGGTATGGCTATTATGGCCGCAAGCCTACTGCTACTCTAAGCAAACACATTGCCAGCAAACACAAAGTGGGCATCCCGACCAAAGGATGCCCACTTCTTTTATCTTCCAATTAGCCCGCTTACACAAGGCCCGAGAAGCCCATAAAGGCCAGAGCCAAAATGCCGGCAGTGATGAGTGCAATAGGCACACCCTTAACACCTTTGGGCACGCCCGTAATCTCCAAGCGCTCCCTCAAACCAGCCATAATCACCAGTGCCAGCGCAAAGCCCAGAGCAATGGAGGTGGCATAGACAACCGACTCCAAGAGGTTGTACTCCTTCTGCACCAGTAGCAGAGCCACGCCCAACACAGCGCAGTTGGTTGTAATCAGAGGAAGGAAGATACCGAGAGCCTGATAGAGCGCAGGGGAAATTTTCTTCAAGACAATCTCCACCATCTGCACCAGAGCCGCAATTACCAAGATGAAAACGATGGTCTGCATATACTCCATACCCAGTGGCACAAGCACATAGTATTGAAGCAAATAGACCACAAGCGACGAAATTGCCATAACAAAGGTCACAGCTGCGCCCATACCTGCGGCAGTGCCAACCTTATTGGAAACGCCCAAGAAGGGGCATATACCCAGCGACTGCGAAAAAACAACGTTATTCGCAAAAATCGAACCTATAATGATTGCAAAAAGTTCCATACTCGTTAGTTGGTTTTAGCGGTTAATCTACGGAAAAGAATCATAAGGTAGCCAAGCACAAAGAATGCACCGGGCGAGAGGACAAAGACCAGTGCGCCCCCACCCTGCCAAATATCCATACCGAATATTTGACCATTACCAAGCACTTCACGTACAATACCAATGGCAGTAAGCGACAGCGTGAAGCCCAAGCCAATACCAAGACCGTCGAGAGCCGAAGCCCACACACCGTTTTTCGATGCGAAAGCCTCCGCACGACCCAAGATGATACAGTTTACAACAATCAGAGGAATAAATACTCCGAGGGTGTTATACAAATCCTGCACATAGGCCTGCATAAGCAGCTGAACAACAGTCACAAACGACGAGATAACAACAATGTATGCAGGGATGCGCACCTTGTCGGGAATGACGTTTTTCAGCAACGAAATCACAATGTTGCTCATTACAAGCACAAAGAGGGTTGCAACACCCATACCCATACCATTCAGGGCCGAAGTGGTTGTGGCCAGCGTGGGACACATACCCAAAACCAACACAAAGGTTGGGTTATTCTTCAATATACCGTCTGTAAAGACTTTCAAATTTTTACCCATAACTATCTCGAATTTTTACAGGTTAATTTTCTTAAACACTTGCCAAGCCTCGGCCACAGCCTCGGTGTAGGCTCGCGACGAGATGGTAGCACTACTAATTGCATCAACAGAGCCACCCTCGCTCCTGAGTGCCAACTTAATGCGACCCGCCTTCTTGCCCTTCAAGCTATTGATGAGAGCATTGTCGGGCTCGCACATCTTGCTACCCAAACCGGGGGTTTCGTTCTGCTCCAAGACCACAATGTCGTAGATAACACCCTCGGTGTCGAACACCACAAAGAGCCTTACCAAGCCATTGAATCCCTTTGCGGAGCTTGCCTCAATACCATAGCCAACAGCGTGGCCTTCGAGCGTGGCGGTATGCACCGTATCCCCGTCAATCTCCGAGGTGAACATATCGTCGTGTGTGGGCATTACCTCTGCGGGGTCGAAAACCTCCTCGGCCTCGGCGCTAACAGTCTTAAAGGCCTCGTAAGCGAGTGCAACAGCTTCTGTGTAGGCCCTCGACGAAATAGTAGCAGCCGTAAGTGCATCCACATCGCCACCATCTTTCCTGACGGTCATTTTCATCTTCGAGGCATCTTTCGACTTGAAGCTACCGAGCAGCGCATTATCTTTGGCTGTCATATTTGCGCCCAAGCCGGGGGTCTCGGCCTGCGCCAACACCTCTATATTATTTATAGTGCCGTCGGGCAAGAAACCAACCATAAGGTCAATTGCACCATTGAAACCATTGGGCGACGAGCTCTTAACAGCATAGCCTACAACCTCTTGACCCACATAAGCCTCGGTGACAACACAGCCACCAACCTCCTGACCCTCAGCGAGTGAGTCGAAGGCTGGCAGCACCAGTTGCAGCGCCTCGCGGTCTTTCTGTATTTTGGCCTGACGGATTGGCTCTTCGGTCATCTTATAGACCATAGCCACAGCGCCCGAGCAAACCAGCGCAATGACGAAGAGCATCAAAACCATATTTTTCAGCGAACTTTTCATAGCCTTACTCCCCTCCTATTATTTAGATTTAACACAACCAAAGCGGCGAGGTCTGATATACTTATCAATCAGAGGCACAACCGAGTTCATAATAAGAATGGCAAACGACATACCCTCTGGATAGGGACCCCAAAGGCGAATCAACATCGTAATCACGCCAATACCAACGCCATAGACCACCATACCCTTCTTGGTCATAGGCGAGGTTACGTAGTCGGTAGCCATAAACACAGCGCCAAGCACAGCACCACCACTAAGCAGGTGAAACAGAGGCGACATATAGTCCTGAGGGGCGCAAATCCAAGTGATGGTTGAGAATAGAGCCATAGTGCCCAATACACAAACGGGTATGTGCCAACTAATTACGCGCCTAAACAGCAACCAAGCAAAACCGAGCAGTAGAGCCACAACCGAGATTTCGCCCAGCGAACCGCTCTTCATACCCAAACTCATCGATGCCAAATCGACACTCTGCATAACCTCACTAACGGGCACGCCTGCCTTCAAGCTCTCCTTAGCCAAAGCCAAAGGAGTAGCGCCCGACACTGCACCGGCCGCCTCGGGGAAGGTGGTCATTGCAACGGGGAATGCAACGAGCAAGAATACTCGTGCCACCAATGCGGGATTGAAGAGGTTTTTACCCAAGCCACCGTAGGTCATCTTAGCCACGCCAATAGCAACCACAGCGCCAATGGCAATGAGTCCCAGAGGCATATTTGCCGGCATATTGAAGCCAAGCAGCACACCCGTAACAATGGCCGACAAGTCGCCCAACGAGGATGGTTTCTTAAATATAAATTTCTGAACAAACCACTCAACAAGCACACAGCAAGCAACCGAGAAGGCCACCACCACAAATGCTTGCAAGCCATAAACCAGAACCGACACCACAAGTGCGGGCAGTAGTGCAATGAGCACATCGCCCATCATACGACGAGTGTCGTTGCTACCGTGAACGTGCGGTGCGGGCGAAATTACCAATTTCTGACTTTCCATACTATCGTTATCTTTTTACACTTATTATCACTCTTATTTCTTCTGAGCCCTTTCGCGTATGCGTTTCATAACCTCGGCCTTGCCAATCCTAACCCAGTCGAGCAGAGGCAGATAGGAGGGACACGAGAAGGTGCAGCAGCCACACTCAATGCAGTCGGCAATATGGTGTGCTTCGAGCTGGTCGTAGTCGCCAAGCTGTGTGAGCGAATTGAGCAGGTAGGGCTCTAAGCCCATAGGGCAGGCCTCCACGCACTTGGCGCAACGGATACAGCTACCCTCGACCTTACGCAGTGACTCGCTGGTGGGCATCAGCAACACACCCGACGTACCCTTTGTTACGGGTGCATCCAAATTGCTCACCGCACGTCCCATCATAGGGCCACCGGCGATGATCTTGCCTACCCCCTCCATACCACCGCAATACTCCACAAGAGCACTCATAGGAGTACCAATGCGCACAAGCAGGTTCTTAGGTGAAGCAAGGGTTGAACCAGTGACGGTCACTACCCTCTCAATCAGAGGTTTATTCTTTGCTACGGCCTCATACACAGCCAGTGCCGTACCAACATTCTGCACCACAGCGCCCACGTCGATGGGGAGTTTACCGCTTGGCACTTCGCGGCCCGTTACGGCTGCAATCAGCTGTTTCTCGCCACCCTGTGGATAGCGCATTTTCAGCGGAACAATCTCAATCTCCAAGTAAGCGCCGGCGAGCTTTGTGAGGTGGGCAATAGCATCGGGCTTATTGTTCTCAATACCTATATATATTCTATCTACGCCAATAGCCTTTGCCAATATGCGAGCACCAATGAGCAATCTCTCGCCCTGCTCCAACATCACACGATAGTCGGCCGTAAGGTAGGGCTCACACTCAACAGCATTGATAATCAGGCACTCGGCCTTCTTGCCATCGGGCACTGAGAGTTTGACGTGAGTGGGGAACGTTGCGCCACCCATACCCACAATACCCATTGCGGCAATCTTGTCCACAATCTCCTTGGGGCTCAAATTGATAGCCTTGACAATGGTGTCGGTGCGGTCGATACCCTCTACCCACTCGTCACCCTCGACGGCAATAGTAATGGAGGGTTTCATATTGCCCTGAGCATCGGCCTTAGGCTCAACAGCCACCACCTGTCCCGAAACCGACGAGTGGATATTACTCGACACGAAACCGCCCGCAGTGGCAATAACCTGACCAACCAACACCCTATCGCCTTTGGCCACACAAGCCACAGCAGGTGCGCCAATATGTTGCGAGAGAGGAATGGTGACAGTTGCAGGCACAGGAAACTGCTCTATTTTTGCACCCTTGCTATATTCTTTGCAATCCGACGGATGAATACCGCCAATAGGAAATGTCTTCATACTCTATTCGGTTTTAGCACTTTGGGGTTCTTCTACAACTTTGCGAGGGGGAAATCCAAATTCCACAATAGCGCCCGTAGGACACTCCAACACGCACTTACGACACATCTTACACTTGGTAAAATCGATGTAGGCCAGATTGTTCTCAACAGTGATAGCATCAAATGGGCACACTTTGGCACACTTACCGCAGCCAATACAAGCCACCTTACAAGCCTTGCGAGCAACAGCACCCTTAGCCTTATTGACACACGAAACATACACCTTGCGACCTTTGGGGGCTTTCTTCCTAAGCTCAATAATCATCTTAGGACAAGCCTTCACGCAAGCGCCACAGGCCGTACACTTTTCCTCATCGACCTCGGGCAGACCCGTCTCGGGATTGATATGCAGTGCGTCGAACTCACACTTGGCAGCGCAATCGCCCAGACCGAGGCAACCAAACGAGCAGCCCGTATCGCCTGCATAGAGCGACGAGGCCACAAGGCACGACTTTGCACCATCGAATTGGCTGGTCTTAGGACGATTGGCACAGCTACCTGCGCAACGCACAACCGCAACCATCGGTTCACGCTCGGGTGCGGCCTTGCCCAAGAAGCTCGCCACACTCTTCATACACTCAGCGCCACCCACAGGGCAGTAGAGCGAGGAGATGTCGTCCCTCTTAACAAGAGCCTCCGACATACCCCTACAACCTGCAAATCCACAACCTCCACAATTGGCACCGGGGAGCATCTTTTCCACTTGGTCAATACGGGGGTCTTCTTCAACATTAAATTTCTTGGCAATCAAGTAGAGCAAGAGCGCCAACAAAGCACCCAAGCCACTGACAACCAACACAGTTGTTATCAAACTTCCCATTTTAATTATGATTTAGAAATACTTATTCTTGATTGAGAATACGATGACTCTTTCGAGTCGCTTGCGGAAAAAAGCAAGCACAATGTAGTAGAGCGCACAAGCACCCAGCGCCGAGACTCCGGCAACCAAATCGCCATAGCGACTATGCGTAAGGGCCAATGCCACAAGCATCACAATCAAAGGCACAATATAGCTCAACACTATTGCCTTATAGCCCATAATCTGCTCTATCGAAATTACAACCCTGTCGCCAACATTGTAGAGCTCGGGGTGGTCGGTATAGGCCGCAACTTTTCGCACTTGGCTCTCGCCACCGCCACACACAGCCTTAGCCTTGCAGCTGCCGCAAGCACCACTCACAACCATCTCGACATCTACCCTCTTCTGTTCTGCAATCACCTCCACCACAACGGCTTCGTGTTCCATTATCTTTGCCATAGAATCCTACCTCTTTAACCTAAACGTTTCTTCTCAAATACAAACTCCTACCCTTGGCTGCCTAATTGGTTGGCAAATCGACATAGCTCCAATCCAAAGGCATACTCGACACTTCGAGTATGGGGCAGAACTGGTGAATCTTATCCAGCGATGCGTAGAGCAACCTCCTAACTAATCGTACATCCTCTTTCTCGAAGCCTGCATCCAAAAGCTCGTCTTCGTTCTGCCACATCTCCAACATTCTATAAAGAATTGCGTCTATCACATCGTAGGGAGGCAGCGAACTTGTCCCCACCTGCAACTCCGACGAGGGCGATTTGAGCATAGTCTGCTCGGCAATAACCTCGCGTCGAGAGTTAATATGGCGAGCCAGTGCATAGACATCGGTTTTGTAGATGTCGCCCAGCAAAGCAATCTCGCCACTCGTGTCGCCATAGAGCGTGAGCGCTCCCACAGCAAGCTCGGTCTTATTAGCGCTATTGATAGGCACATAGCCCCACTTCTCGCACACAGCCATAAAGAGCGCAGTGCGCAGGCGCAACTGGAAGTCCACCTCCAACTTGGGCGAGTCGGGTGCGCCAATAGCTGCCACAATCGTATCGAGTGCGCCACTGTAAATCTCGCTCAGGGGGATTGTTATCAGCTCAATGCCCAGACGTTTGGCCAGCAGTTCGGCATCGTCGGCAGAGTGTTCGTTGGAGTAGCGCGAGGGCATCTGCAATGCCACCACCCTATCTGCTCCGAGTGCATCCACAAGAATTGCAGCCGTCACCGAGGAGTCTATACCGCCAGTCAGCACAAGGCAAGCCTTTTTGTCGGGATTGCGTTTGGCAAAATAGTCGGTCACACCCAACCTCAGCGCTGCATACACATTGGCCGTCTTGTCCTGATAGGGCACTTCCACAGCCGACGAGGTCTCCTTCGTATCGACAAAGGCTATCTCCTCCACAAAACTACCCAAAAGGCTCACAGCCTCGCCTCGCTGATTGAAGAATGCCGACGAGCCGTCATAGACAAAATTCTCCGAGCTTCCGACGTGATTGACAAACAACACACTCGCATCGGCCATAAAAGCTTTCTCTTTGAGCCAGTCGTAGCGACGCTCAATGCGGCCTTGTTGGTAGCGGTCAGCGCCCATAACCACAATGGTGGATGCGTCCGAGAAGTCGTGGTCGAGCATCACATCGCCACCCAGAGCCACAGCTATCTTCTCACCTTGCAGGTTGATACACTCATAGCCCCTACCCTGTGACAGATAGGCCGAATCCACATCGCCCTGCAACGATTTTTTGGTTATATAGCGACGGATGTGTCGGTTGTAGATGTAGGCGGCTGCGCTCACCGTGCCGCTATTTTTGCGTAGTGGCATACCCACAAGCACCGCAATGTCGTCGGTAAAAGCGGCTATCTCCACAAGAGCCTCTTCGGCCCTATCGAGGAAATTACGCCTCACGAGCAACGAGTGGGCGGGCACACCGCAAATAGCTTGCTCGGCGAATACAACGAGCTGTGCGCCTTGCTGTTTTGCCTGATTGATTGCGTCGATAATTTTATACTTATTGTAGTCGAAATTACCACACAAATAGTTCAACTGTGCAATAGCGATTTTCATACTCCTATTCTTAATAGTAGATTTAATTCTTGCAAAGATACCACTTTTTGAAATAGTTTATCATTCCCCACGCGAGAAAAAATATATTTTTTCTGATTTTCCACCGAAATCGACCCACTTACAAATTAAATTTCTTATAAGTATCGAGGAAACCCCTCGATACTTACTTTTATAATATTCTTGAAAGACAATGACGTAAATAGCATCAAGCCAGCGGAGAGTGCAAAAGGAATTAGATTTTTTGGAGAAAAATAAAAAAAAACGCCAAAAGATTTGCAGAAACAAAAAATGTAACTATCTTTGCACTCGCTTTTGGAAACGAAAGCAATCAAACGACGGCTGGTGCCATAGCTCAGTTGGTAGAGCAAAGGACTGAAAATCCTTGTGTCCCTGGTTCGATTCCCGGTGGCACCACACAAAACGAGAACTCAAAAGGGTTCTCGTTTTTTATTTGTCTGCTATGCGCCCCTATATTGGGCAGGGGACTGCAAGGCCAATGTCTGGCAGTAGATTTATTCCCTATTTACTTCTATCTCTATCACCCCACCCTCTCGCTGAACCGTCAAGGTTAGTTTCTCGGGCAGAGGGAACAGTTTTGATTTGTCGGCATCGTTTGCTCGGATGCCGTTTATCGCCTCTATGCGGTCGCCTTGACGCAGACCTGCACGCTCGGCATTGCCACCCTCTAAAAGAGCATTTACCTTCCAATGGTCGCCGTTTGGAGTGAATGCCATACTATAAAAGTTGGGCTGTGGCTTGTCGAAATTTTTGTTTGGACGGAGGTAAATAACCCAATTCACGAAATCGAAAATCACATCGAATCGAGCAAAGAGCGCATTACCTACAAGACCATCATAGCGACTATCTGCCAGAGCTCCCTGCTCGTTTTCGGAGTAGGTAATACGGATGTCGTTTATAGACTTACCACCAATGGTAATTTGCTTTGTTTTAAGATAGTTATCTACACGAGAGCCACCAATGCCGCCCACCTCATACCTCATACGGCGAGCATCAGCAAGGTGTCCTTCGGCTTTCAGTCGATTGGCCGTAGCACTATTAAGCGACAAGTCATCGGGCATACCTGTATCCATTAGGAAGTTGCCATTGAGCGTATATCCGTCGCTAAATGTAACGGAAAGCGGAATGATAATGCGCTCTATATTATCAAGCTTCTTGCACTGTATGGCTGTGAAATCCTCTCCAATCTTCTCCTCAGCTGCAAGAAAACGCATAAATCCACCAGCGTAGTTAAACTCCACACGCTTGCCCTGCATAAATGGCAGACCAAAGAGTCCATCTGCACTATCGCCAATAATTTTGCGCAGGTTAGTAACGATAGCAATCTGCTCTGTACATGACTCATCGCCTACACTATAACTCCAACCACTCGCATCAAGAGTCGTAAGCACGTGACCATTACCAGCACCGCCTAACATCGCTTTGCGCAGATTGTTGTTCTTACCAAAGTTGGAGGCGTAGAATGTGGAGTCCAACAGCAGATTATTTGAGCCTGTGTCGAAAATCATTCGTGCAGGAATGGAGTCACGGAGCATCACCTTGAAATAGGCGTGTCTGTTATACTTCATCTCAACAGCGCCCTCTGGTATAGGCTGTTTCTCCTCTGTTTGCTGGTTCTTTGCTGTGGAGTTGGCACAAGCGGTAGCCAACAAAACCATTGCTACGACAAGATAACTTTTAATATTCATAATCGTTAAGTTTTAGATTTCTGCTACAAATTTACCATCCCCCACGAATTTTCCAAATTTTTAGGGCTAAATGTGAGCCTACTCCACCACAATAGCAAATGTCACGCGACCCTCCTCGTTGTGTTTTAGGCGCAAGGAACCGCCGTGGAGGCGCACTATTTGGCGTGACACGGCAAGGCCGATGCCGGAGCCGTCGGTTTTGGTAGTAAAGAATGGCGTGAAGATATTTTCGGCCACCTCCTGAGGGATTGCCTTTCCGTTGTTGGTTATCTCGATTTGGATGCGCTCCTCTGCGTCAATCGTTGAGCGGATAGTTATCTTGTGGTCGCAATCCTGCGTCAAGAGTGCCTCAGTGGCGTTTTTTAGGAGATTGACCATCACCTGCGACATCAGCGCACGGTCAGCATAGAGCATCGTATCTTTGGGCTCGATGCTTACTTCAACCTCGATACCTTCGTGCGGAATGAGCGATAGCGACTCCGCTACTAACTCCGAGAGGTAAAACGGTGCTTTCTGCGGTGCCGGGATGCGCGTAACGGCACGGAATGAATCGACAAAGCGGAGCAGACGATCCGAGGTCGCGTGTATCGTCTCCAAGCCCTGACGCATAGTCTCTGCATCGCCCGACGACGAGAGCAGTGTATGGCTAATAGATGTTACTGGCGCAAGCGAGTTCATAATCTCGTGCGTGAGGATGCGGGTGAGTTTCTCCCACGACTCCACCTCCTTGCGGTCAAGCTCTTCGTGGATATTGCCGATAGAGATAACCCTCAATTGCTTGCTCTCGAACTCCATTGCCGAACAGCTGAGCACCAAGTTTTGGTCGCCAATCTCGGTGGCGAAGCGTGCTGTAAGTTGTGCGCCTGGCTCGATGCGGTGCATCGCCTCGCAAAGCTCCTCACTCAGTATTCGTAGTTGGTCGATATGGTTTAGTCGCTCCATACCCACGATATGCAGTGCCTTGGAGTTGGTCTGCGCCACCGTGCCGTTCTCCATCACGGTAACGATACCGATACCCGCGCACTCCATAATCAACTCAAAGTACTTCTCACGCTCGCGAATCTGCATCTTGGCGTTGTCCATCACCTCCTTGATGCGATTGAGCGATTGATTGACCAGTGCGTGGCGTGTGATATTGGGGTTCTCGGTAAAGCGGAATGAGTAGTCGTCGTTCTGCACGGCATTAAAGACGAACATCAGTCGCTTAACAATCACGCCATAGAGCCTGAAAAGTCGGAAGATACAGAAGAGGATTATCGGTACACATACAATAAGATAGGCGTGGTGTCCCGATGCCCACACATACCCACCTATGCCAGCCACCACGATGATGACCGCCACATATACGGCTATCTTACCGTAAGGTATGTTGTGTATCAGTTTCACAATCCGTAGCGTTTAATCTTGTTGTAGAGTGTCTGGCGGGTGATGTCTAACTGCTGTGCCACCTGTGAGAGGTTGCCGCCGCACTGCTCGATGGTGTTGGCAATAAGCTGTCGTTCTATTTCTTCGAGAGTCTGCGCCTCAGTTACAGGGCGTGTGGCAGCGTGTAATTCA
>JAZNFV010000024.1:0-7333 GCA_045576155.1 Tidjanibacter sp. | reverse complement strand
TGTTACCACCTGGCTCCAGCGCCGTTTTCATGTAAAGTTACCACCCGTTCTCAAGCATAGTTACCGCTTGCTACGCTCTCCTCGCCATGTCGTTCTGTGAGCCAAGGAGTTGTACAAAAGGATTGTCTTCCTAAGACCGCTTGGCCTCCGACTTGATTTTCGCACCAACCGTCAGAGAGCGAGTTCCTCACCTACGTCCAGTAGGCTGCGGACTCGCTCCTTAGTTTGGCACGAAACTCGCCTCACAAAACCCAGCCGACCTTCTCCCGACCCAGTAAGCTGCGGTGTCGCTTTCTCATTTGGCACAAAATTTCCTCAACAAATCGCACTCTCTCTTTTTGGTCTAACGTCTAAGGTCAAACGTCTAACGACCTAAGGCCAATATAAAACGCGGGTATCTTTTTTAATACCTGCGCCTCTGGCGCACCATAATTTTCAATTCTCAATTTTCAATTAAAAAACGCGGGTATCGAAAAAGATACCCGCGTTTTATATATTGCGCCAAATTGGCGTTAGCTCACGTTAAACCAGCTCGCCAAAGAGGGTGGCTGAGGAGCAGTCGGTAATGCGGACTGTGGCGTAGTCGCCGGCGCCAAGGCCCTCGGCAGCGTCGAACACCACCATCTTATTCTGCGAGGTGCGGCCGCAGAGTTGCTTGTCGCTACGTTTCGAGTAGCCCTCTATAAGCACCTCAAACTCCTTGCCCACATCGCGACGGTTGCTCTCGATGGAGAGCTCGTTTTGGAGGTTGATAATCTCCGTCAGACGGCGGGTTTTCTCCTCCTCGCTTACGTCGTCCTTCATATGTCGCCAAGCATAAGTGCCGGGGCGCATTGAGAACTTAAACATAAAGGCGCTCTCGTAGCCCACCTCCCTCATCAGCGAGAGGGTTTGGGCGTGGTCTTCGAGGGTTTCGGTGCAGAATCCTGCGATGAGGTCGGTGGTGATGGCGCAGTCGGGCATAGCCTTGCGTATGGCGGCAATGCGGTCGAGATACCACTCGCGCGTATATTTGCGATTCATAATGCCAAGCATACGGCTACTACCGCTCTGTGCGGGCAGGTGGATGGCTTTGCATATATTTTTGTGGGTAGCCATAACCTCAATCAGCCTGTCGGAGAGGTCTTTGGGGTGGGAGGTTGCAAACCTCACCCTCAGGTCGGGAGCAACGCCCGCAGCCATCTCCATAAGTCGTGGAAAATCGACCACAACCTCACCTTGTTCGTTCTTCCAGCGGTAGGAGTTTACGTTCTGTCCGAGGAGTGTCACCTCGCGGTAGCCTGCCTCGTAAATCTCGTGCAGCTCGCGGAGGATGGTCTCGGGGTCGCGGCTGCGCTCAATGCCACGTGTGTAGGGCACAACGCAGTAGGCGCACATATTGATACATCCGCGCATAATGCTCACAAAGGCGCTCACGCCACCCGCATCGAGCCTTACGGGTCGGATGTCGCCATAGGTCTCCTCCTGCGAGAGAGCCACATTGACACCCTTGCCACCAGCCCTAACGGCATCCACCAGACGTGGCATATCGCGGTAGGAGTCGGGCCCTGCAACAATATCCACAATAGGCTCACGCTCCAAGAGTTGCTCTTTGAGCCTCTCGGCCATACAGCCCACAATGCCCACTATGAGAGAGCGTTTGGCTCGTTTGTAGCGCTGAAACTCTTTCAGACGACCCCAGATGCGCTGCTCGGCGTTGTCGCGTATGGAGCAGGTATTTACAAGGATGATGTCGGCCTCGTCGATATTTTTGGTGTAGATGTAGCCCTCCTGCTGCATTATGGCAACAAGAATCTCGGTGTCGCCGACATTCATCTGGCAACCGTAGGTCTCGATGTAGAGTTTCAGACCTCCACCCGTCTGTATGCGTTCAATCTTCATATCTGCGTCAAATAATCGTTTCGTGCGGCAAAGATACCGTTTAGAATTGAAAATGGAAAATGGAAAATTGAAAATTGTGGTGCGCCTGTGGCGCAACTAACCTCTCCGTCGCTTCGCGACACCTCCCCTGACATAGGGGAGGAATGGTCGTGGGGCGAAAAACGCCCTTGTAACCCCTGCTACCCCTGCAACCCCTGTAAAAAAACTCGGGTATCTTTTTTAATACCCGAGTTTTATTTTTTGCCTTAGGTCGTTAGACGTTGGACGTTAGACGTTAGACCAGAAAAGTCAAGCGCAACCCCGAGAGGTTGCGCTTGACTTTTCTTATGCGTTGGTATTCTCGTCTATATCAAATGTCTTGAAGCCGTCGCCATAAGTCTCGTGGGCATCCACCACAACAACAAACGAATCTTTGTCGATGGCGTGGAGTTTGCTCTTAACGGCAGCTATCTCTTTGCGGCTCACCACAAGGAAAATCATATCGCGGTCTTTGTCGGTGTACATACCGCTCGACTTGATGTATGTGCCACCACGACCAAGCTCGTTGAGGATGTATTGTTTGATTTCATCCTGCTTCTCGGAGATGACAAAGAGCAGTTTCTCGTAGGTTGCACCATCAAGCACCATATCGACAGCCTTCGAGCTGGCATAAATCGAAACGAGCGAGTAGAGGGGCAAGAGCCAATCTTGGAAGCGGAGCATACCGATAATAACAATCGACGACTCAACCATAACCATAGCAGTGGAGAACTTCATCTTGCAGAACTTGCTAATCATCATTGAGATGATGTCCGTACCACCCGAGGTTGCGCCACCACGAATGATGATGCCCACGCCTGCGCCAATCAGCAGACCACCAAAGATGGCTGCCATCAGTGGGTCGTCGGCAAAGTTGAATGAGGTTGCAATCCAACCATTGTCGTAGTAAGGGCCTTCGCCTACCCAAGCCGTAAGGGTGTTCATCACGATGGGGGAAATCAGTGCTGCGTAGATGGTTTTTGCACCAAAGCTGCCACCAAACACCAACAGGCCGATAATCATCAGCGGGATGTCGAACATAAAACCAAACGTACCTGTGGGAATAGAGGGGAAGATGTCGTGGAGTACACGTCCCAAACCATAGACACCACCGGGGATGATTTTGTAGGGGTTGGTGAAGAGGGCAAAACCTGCCGACATCACAATCACACCAACGGTCACAACCAACCACGAAATGAGGTTTTTGAGTGTGAAAAACTCTTTGGCATTGAAAGCCTTAAATTTAATCTTTGCGCTCATAAAAATTAGTAGTATTAGGTATTATTAGTTTCAATTTTCAGACCACACCCCTCAGTGTTTAATTCTCCCACTTCTGTTTTTTTACTCTTTGGGAGCAGATTTTTTCAACGTTTTGTTGAGATTTGCTGCAAATTTTGACTGCCAATAGGGTAGTGTGTCTAATAACCGACAAATATACTATTTTTGTTAAAAAGTTCGTCACTCGGTCGATGTTTTTTCGCAACATTTTTTTGCATATTGCCCTTTCGGGTGGGTGTTTGGGGTGGTCGATTGGTGGGCAAAAATGTTCTTTTGGGCACAAAACTACCCTCTTGGGCATCGTAAAACAGACCCTCAAAAATGGCGCTTGGGCCGATTGCTTGCGGGATGGAATGGATATTGTGCAAAAAAGTTGTATCTTTGTGTTGGTGAACTCTTGGCTTTGGCTCGTTTGGAGTGCGGCTAAGGGGTTGAAACACAATGTTATAATTGAAATTTCAAGCAGATGAATTGGTTGATTATAGTAGCGCTGTTGGTGGGGGCCTATCTCTTGGGTTCTATACCCAGTGCCGTTTGGATTGGCAAGATTTTCTACGGGGTGGATGTGCGTACTCAGGGTAGTGGCAATGCCGGCACTACCAACGTGCTCCGAGTGTTGGGCGCAAAGGCTGCCCTGCCCGTATTCCTGATAGATATGCTCAAAGGCTACCTTGCTGTGGCTCTGGTGGCTCTCTCTCCCTTTGGGGAGGCCGACGGAGGCTACCTCTATCTGAAAATGGCCCTCTGTGCAATGGCCGTTGTGGGTCATATGTGGCCTCTGTTTGCGGGCTTTCGTGGCGGCAAGGGTGTGGCTACATTGGTGGGAGCTATGTTTGCCTTCTCGTTGGGGGGCATACTGCTTGCGCTGGCCACCTTTGTGCTCATTGTTTCGGTGAGCCACTATGTCTCGGTAGGCTCAATGGTGGGAGGTTTGCTGTTGCCCTTCTATGCCGCACTCACAGGCGATAGCGACCCAAGGCTGATGGTCTTTTTTGGACTCATCTCGCTCTTGCTCTTCTATACCCATCGTGCCAACATAGGCCGACTGCTTCACGGCTCGGAGAACAAAACCTACCTCTTTGGTCACAAAAACAGGGCCGCCCAAAAGTAACGCATTGTGCTGAGGGCGAAAGAGGAAAAGAAAAGTATATACATATTTATATAACATAAAAGGATAGTTTATTTTATGCTACAAGAAAACTTAATTAGGATTTACGAGCAGAGTTTCCGCGACAACCGCGAGTTGCCTGCCCTGACCGACTATTTCAAAAAAGAGACCTTCTCCTACTATGAGATGGCCAAGGAGATTGCCAAACTCCATATGCTTTTTGAGCAGGCCGGCCTCCAAAAAGGCGACAAAGTAGCTCTCATAGGTCGAAACAACCCCCGTTGGGTCATCACCTACATTGCAACCATCACCTATGGTGCTGTTATTGTCCCCATCTTGCAAGACTTCAACCCCAACGACATCAACCACATAATCAACCACTCCGAGTCGAAACTTCTCTTCTTGGGCGACACCTTCTGGGATGTCATCGACGAGGATCGTGTTGAGGCTATCAAGGCCGTCTTCTCGCTCACCGATTTCAGGTGTATCTACGAGCGCGAGGGCGACGAGATTAGTAGCTTCCAGCGCAACATTGTCAAGCACTACCGCACCCGCTACCCACGCGGATTCTCGGCCGACGACATCTCCTACCCCGAGGTGGGCAACGACGAGGTCTGCTTGCTGAGCTACACCAGTGGCTCTACCGGCTTCTCTAAGGGTGTGATGCTGACGGTCAATAACCTCACAGCTCAGCTCGCCTATGTGCTGCCCAAGAAGTACCACTTCCGAGGCTCGCGCGTGCTCTGCTTCCTCCCCTTGGCCCACGCCTTTGGCGCTGCTATCGATATGCTCTGCTCGCTTGGCGCAGGCACACACGTCACCCTGCTGGGTAGGATTCCCTCGCCCAAGATTCTCATTGAGGCTATGGCCGAGGTGCGCCCCCACATCATCTGCTCTGTGCCTATGATTATTGAGAAGGTCGTGAAGAAACAAATTTTCCCCATACTCGGTACGGGCCTTATGAAAACAGCCCTGCAAATACCCCTCATCGACAATGTTGTCTATGCCCAGATTCGCAAGAAACTGGTTGCCACTTTGGGAGGCGAGTTCTTTGAGTTTATTGTGGGTGGTGCTGCCCTCAATGCCGAGGTCGAGGAGTTCCTCCACCGCATTAAGTTCCCCATCACTGTGGGCTACGGTATGACCGAGTGCGGCCCGCTCATCAGCCACCGCCTCTACACCGATGGCTACATACCCACCTCGGCAGGTCGCATCCTCACAGAGTTCTGTGAGTGCCGCATCCTCTCGCCCGACCCCGCCCACATCCCCGGCGAGATTCTTATTCGTGGTGAGCAGGTTATGAAGGGATACTACAAAAATCCCGAGGCTACGGCCGAGGCTATCGATGCCGATGGCTGGTTGCACACAGGCGATATGGGTACTATCGATGCCGACCACAACATCTTCCTGCGTGGCCGTAGCAAGACAATGATTCTTATGTCGGGTGGCCAGAATGTCTATCCCGAGGAGATTGAAGCCAAACTCAACAACTTGGCCTATGTGCTTGAAAGCCTCGTTGTGGAGCGTGAGGGCAAGCTCGTGGCGCTGGTTGTGCCCGACTACGAGCAGCTCGACGCAGCCCAGATACCCCACTCGCAGTTGCAGGAGATAATGAACGAGACCCTCAAAGAGCTCAATACCCTTGTGGCCTCCTACGAGAAGGTGGCCTACATCGAGTTGCGTCCTACCGAGTTTGAGAAGACGCCGAAGAAGTCGATACGTCGTTTCCTCTACCGATAGCGAGCACATCTTGTATTCGGCTGTGCCTTGTGGGTGCTTTTTGCACCAAGCTTCGGCTCGCAAGTTCCTCATTTACGTTTAGTAAACTGCGGACTTGCTCCCTTGCTTGGCCCAAAAATCCCTCCACAAAACCCAGCCGACCTTCTCCCGACCGAATTTTCGCCCCACAACCACTCCTGTGAGGGGGCTTATTTTTGCGCAGCAAAATAAGTCCAAGCGTGTTACCTATCCCCCAAACCATTTGAAAAGGGAGGCTTTGCTAACGCAGAACATTCCGAACGCACGAACACCCCCTATATGTTTGTTCGTTCGGAAATAATTTGCTAACTTTGTAGTGCAGTCGCGAGATTGCAGACATAATTATTACGCGGAAAGTGTAAGTTTATTCTCGAATTGCAAATGTAGGAAGTTTGTTATGATAGCGAGAATAGGCAGACATTCTCTTGCGTCATACCACTTGGTATGGCGTGGGCTTGTTGCTTATTTTAACTATCAAGGTATCCTACAACCTGCAATTCTAAAATAAGTTTTCAGCGCCACGCTTTCTTTATTATATTATACCACAGGGTGCTGGTGGGTAAATAATTATTTATTATGAAAAAATTTCTACAATTTTTTATCATTGCTGTAATAAGTTGCTGCTTTAGCATTTCTTGTGAGAAAGAAGGTGGTATAGGAAGCATGGAAGACCTTGTAGGCACATATTCTGTCAAATTAGAACAGAACATTGTATGGGGCGGAGACTCGGGTTCAGCATATGATAGTGGAACAATTACTATTACCCAGACATCTGGTAATAGAGTTGAATTAAGAGGTTTTATTTCAACCACGGGAGAACTTATCAATGGTAAACTTTATCTCGATTCAAATACTAGCACAGATAGCTATGGGTATTTAACAACAACATATAACAGCGTCATATTTGGAGGGGGCATTATAACAATATGGGCAAGGACATCAGGTCAATTAGCAACAACTCCATATGGAACTAAATACACATTTAGCAGTCATGATTATTTTGAGGGCAGAAAAGTAGAATAATTATACCTTATAGTACAATATATCAAAGTAAACTCGGAGGAGGTTTTCTTGTGCGCCTTGTATTCATCCCGCAATATGCACTCGCCCTCGGCTGTGCCTTGTGGGCTTTCGGCTGTGCCTTGTGGGCGATTTTCGCACCAAACGTCAGAGAGCGAGTTCCTCACCTACGCTCAGTAGGCTGCGGACTCGCTCCTTAGTTTGGCACGAAACTCGCCTCACAAAACCCAGCCGAGGGCTGTGGGTCTAACGTCTAAGGTCTAACGTCGA
>JAZNFV010000023.1:0-50194 GCA_045576155.1 Tidjanibacter sp. | reverse complement strand
AGCAGCCGCAGCAAACTACTAAAATCCTACCTCGGATAGAGAAATAAAAACTCGGGTATTAAAAAAGATACCCGAGTTTTTATTTTAATTCAAAATTCAAAATTCAAAATTCAAAATTATTTTGGGAGGTTAGGGAATTTAGGGAGTTTAGGGAGCATAGAGATAGGGCCTATATGCCCTATAAGGCCCATAAGCCTTTAAGGACTTAGGTCTTTCGACGTTTGACCTTAGACGTTTGACCACAGCCAAAGGCGCAAAACTAACCTCTCCGTCGCTTCGCGCCACCTCCCCTGACATAGGGGAGGTGTGGTTGTGGAGCGAAAGACACCCTTGTAACCCTTGCGACCCTTGTAACCCCTGCTACCCCTGTAAAAAAACTCGGGTATCTTTTTTAATACCCGAGTTTTATATGGGCCTTAGGTCGTTAGACGTTAGACCTTTGACGTTAGACACACAGCCTCCGGCTGTGGTGCATAACTATCCCACTTATCCAACACCGCCCTAAAATCCTCAGGCAGAGGCGAGTCGAGGTAAATCTCCTGCTTGGTGGTGGGGTGGATGAAGCCCAAACAACGTGCGTGGAGCGCGTGGCGAGGCATCAGCCCAAAACAATTCTCAACAAACTGCTTATACTTGCTAAATGTCGTTCCTTTCAGTATGCGGTCGCCACCGTAGCGTTCATCGTTGAACAGAGGGTGGCCGATGTGTTGCATATGGACACGAATCTGGTGGGTGCGGCCCGTTTCGAGGCGGCACTCAATCAGGGTGACGTAGCCATAGCGTTTGAGCACCTTATAGTGGGTTACAGCGTGCTTGCCATAGTCGCCATTGGGGTAGGCAGCCATATTCATAGGGTCGCTCTTGCTTCGGCCAACGTGAGCCACAACCGTACCCTCGTCCTCGTCGAAGTTGCCCCACACGAGCGCCAAATAGCGACGTGTGATGGTGTGCTCGAAGAATTGGTGGGCCAAAAAGGCGTGGGCATACTCGGTCTTGGCCACAACGAGCAGTCCCGAAGTATTCTTGTCGATGCGGTGAACCAATCCCGCACGGATGTCGCCACTACCCTCCTGAAACAGCTCCGTAGCCCTCAGATGGTAGGCCAAAGCATTGACCAGTGTGCCGTCCCAGTTGCCGTGACCCGGGTGGACAACCATACCGGCCCTCTTATTGACCACCAGCAGTTGGTCGTCCTCATAGACAATCTCGATTGGTATATCTTGTGGCACAAGTGTGGTGTCGCGCTTGGGATAGGGCATAACCACAGCAATGCGTTCAAGTGGCTTGACCTTGTAGCTCGACTTTACGGCCTTGCCATTGACCAAGATGTTGCCACAATCGGCAGCAGCCTGAATACGGCTACGCGAGCAGGCCTCCATATGGGTGGCAAGGTAGCGGTCTATGCGCATCAGCGACTGCCCCTTATCGACCACAATGGCGAAGTGTTCGTAGAGTTCCTCGCCCTCCTCATCCTCGCGCTCGGCATCCTCCACAAAGGGGTCGTCGGCAACAATCGGGCGGTCAAATTCTCGTGATTTCATAACGCTTTTTTTCTGTGGTCTGATTGAACTACTTATCCTCCTCTTCGGGCAGTCTGAGCCTTACGGAAACATCCTTACCCTGACCCACAACGCTCTCGGCCACAGGCGATTGGAGATAGACACGAGCGGCATTCTGCTGGGCAATATCGAGTGTGCCCTCATACTCCACAGCACCCAAGTTGATGCCCAAATCCCAGAGCGTACTCTTCACCTCGCGGAGGGTCATACCCGTAAGGTCGGGCACAACCTCGGTGTGGCTACTATTGCCACCCACAACAAGCGTTATCTTCGAGCCTACGGGGGCCATAACAGCCGAGTCGGCCTTAATCTCCTTGCCGTAGAGCCTCTGGGCTATGACGTAGTTGTTGGCTATATCTTCGACATACTCCAAGCGTGCAATTTCGAGCCCTGCCACCAGCAGGTTGCTCTTGGCCTGACGCAACGAGTAGCCCGCCACATAGGGGACTTCTACGGTGCGCTGGCGCGAGGCGTTGATGGTGACATAAATCTTACGGCCGCTCTTGACCTTATCCTTGCCTGCCGAGGGGCGCTGTTCGAGAATCACGCCACCGGCATAGAGGGGGACATAGAGCGAGTCGTTCACAATGATTTCGAGCCTACCCTTGCGGGCCATACTCTCGGCCTCTTGGATGGTTGCTCCAATGAAGTTGGGCACATCTTTATTGCGTCCGTGACGAGTGGTGACACCCAGCAACAGGTGGGCCACAACGAGTATTATCACCAGCAGGCTGACGGCCAAAACCACATTGCGTAGCAGTGTGCGCCACACGCCACGCTCGGGTGCGGACTGAGCGGTTGCCTTACCCTGCTTGGGGGCAGAAGTGGCCCTCTTGGAGGTGGATGTCGATTTGGGTTTAGTTGTCTGTGTCATATCTGATTAGCTATTATTTGCGCAAATAAACTATCTTTCTCGGCTGAAAAGCTATTCGTTCTCAACAATAAGTCGGCACAACCTCTCGCGGGCACGATGAATCTGCGTCTTGACCGTACCAAGCGGCAGGTTGAGTTTCAGAGCTATCTCCTCGTAACTAAGCTCGTCGATAAACCTCATCTGAGCCATCTGGCGATACTTCTCGGGCAGGGAGGCCATACAACGCTCCAACTGCAAAGAGTGTTGCTCGCGGATGATGCGCTGGTCGGGCGTCTCGTCAAATACGGGAGCAACCGAGGGCGTTCCTCCACCCAACGAGTCAATGGGCACATCGTCACGCCTACGACGCACATAGTCTATGAAGGTGTTGCGGGCAATGGTGTAAATCCACTGACCAAAGGTAAACTTGGGGTCGTACTTGGCCAAGTTGAGATAGACCTTCACAAAAGTCTCCTGCACCAAGTCGTCGGCATCGCCACGATTGCCCATAGTGCGTTGGAGGCAGATGCCATAAATCTCCTCACGGTAGCGCTTGAAAAGGGTTTCAAAAGCCACCGTATCGCCGTCGAGCGCAAAGGTCACAAGCTGCGCATCGGAAAGGATTATGTATTTCTCTATCTCCACTTATACTTAGGAATCATACGTCGCCTTATGGCCAACACAGCCTCGGCCGCAGGGGCAACAAGGTCGTAGAGCCAGTAGGCCGAAAGCAGTCGGCGCTCCGAAAGGCGCAGCGAGAGGCGCTTCATACGCCACCACACCACCACAAAGCGCACCAAGAGCAATACTCCTGCCAACAACTTAGCATAGAGAGGCAAAAGCACTGCCACAACTATCGCCAAAGCAAAAAATAGCGCCCTCGACCACAACTCCACCGACACCGACCACTTGACCCTCGCAGGGTAGAAGCGGTAGGGATAGGAGAGGCGCAAGCGACGTGGCAGCCACCAGTCGAGCCCACCCCACGCCTTCTGGTCGATGGTGGCCGAGCCTCCCATTGTGGCCACAGTGTTGTCGCGGCCTGCAATCTTCATCACAAAGAGGTCGTCTTCGCCCATATTGAGATTCAGGTGGTTGAATCCGCGCGCACCAAAGTAGGCACTCTTGGTAAAGCCCAAGTTGCAGAGCGTACCTCGATAGGGCCTGCGTGCAGCGGCAGCCGAGAGCCACCTCACCGCAAGAGCCATATTGGCACACCTGATGAGCTTACTCCACACACCCTTAGTAGGGGCAACCGAGGCGTAGCCCAAGACCACATCGTGACCCACAAAGGCACGAGCCATAACCTCAGCCCAGCGCTCCGAGCGAGGAGTGCAGTCGGGCAGTGTGAAGAGCAGATTGTCGTAGCGGGCAGCCTTGATACCCACATTCAGAGCCATCTTGGTAGATATGGGGAAGAGGGGGTCGGCAGCAAGTTTGGTTGTGGTGAGCCTGTCGCCAGCGGCAATACGCATAAGTTCGAGCTGTTCGCGCACCTCCACATCGCCCGTAACATCCACAACAACAACCTCGTAGTTGCTCTTCTTCTGGGAGAGGAACAACGGCAGTCGCTCGTGCAAAAATCCCTGATCGGCATCGTAGAGCGGTATGATAACCGAAAGCCCCAACTGCTCGGCCTCGGGCGAGGAGGCCGGATTGCGCTGTTTGCAAATGCGACCATAGGTTGCAATGTAGTAGCAGAGCTGAACGATGAACATCGCCCCCAACAGAGAGAGCGCCACGATAGAAAAGGTGGTGCAACCCTCCCTAAAAAAACCTTCTATAAGTATCTGTTTGTCCATTAGAGTCAAATATAGATAGCAAAGTTACTCATTTTTTTGGAAAATCCTTACCTTTGCACCACTATGAAATTTACACTCCAACACAACGACCCCCAAAGTAGCGCCCGAGCAGGCCTCATAGAGACCGCTCACGGCCCAATCGAAACCCCCATTTTTATGCCCGTAGGCACAGCTGCCTCCGTCAAGGGCATCTTCCACCGCGACCTTAAAGACGATGTGAAGGCCCAGATTATCTTGGCCAACACCTACCACCTCTACCTCCGCCCCGGAATGGAGATAATAGAGAAGGCCGGAGGCGTTCATCGTTTCAGCACTTGGGATGGCCCAATGCTTACCGATAGTGGTGGTTTTCAGGTCTTTTCGCTGGCCGCACGTCGCAAAATTACCGAGGAGGGTGTCCATTTCAGCAGCCACATCGACGGCTCGAAACACATCTTCACCCCCGAGAATGTCATCGACACCGAGCGCACCATTGGTGCCGACATTATGATGGCTTTCGACGAGTGCCCCGACGGCAACAGCAACTACACCTATGCCGCCCGCTCGCTCGAAATGACCCAGCGCTGGCTCGATAGGTGTTTCAATCAGTATGAGCGCACCGCTCCTAAATATGGCTATCATCAGTCGCTCTTCCCCATTGTGCAGGGTTGCACCTACCCCGACCTGAGAGCTTCGGCAGCAGAGTTTGTGCAACAGTACGATGCCGACGGCTATGCCATTGGCGGTCTGGCAGTTGGCGAGCCTGCACCAGTGATGTATGAGATGATTGAGGTGGTCAATGCCATCCTCCCCACCGACCGCCCCCGCTACCTGATGGGTGTGGGCACTCCCATAAACATCCTCGAAGGTATAGCCCGAGGAGTGGATATGTTCGACTGCGTTATGCCCACCCGCAATGGTCGCAACGGTATGCTCTTCACCTCGGAGGGCATAATCAACATCCGCAACGAGAAGTGGAAGGAGGACTTCTCGCCCATCGACCCCAACGGAGCGAGCTTTGTCGATAGGCTCTACTCGAAGGCCTACCTGCGCCACCTCAACATTGCAGGCGAGATGATGGCCGCACAGATAGCCTCGCTGCACAACGTAGCCTTCTACTTGTGGCTCGTTGGCGAAGCCCGCAAACACATCATCGCTGGCGACTTCACCCCCTGGAAGGAGGAGATGGTAGTAAAGCTCGCACGGCGATTGTAAACAAAAAGAACGCTGAGATTTCAGCGTTCTTTTTTGTCTAACGTCTAACGTCAAACGTCTAACGACCTAAGGCCTTAAGGGCTTTAAGGGCCTTAGGGGCTTTAAGGGATAGTAAGACTTATGGGGCTTATAGGGCTTATAGGGCTTATAGGCCCTAAGTTCCCTAAATTCCCTACACTCACTACACTCACTAAACTCCCTTAATTCCCTAACCTCCCCTCTAAATTTTCAATTTTCAATTCTCCATTTTCAATTTTTTACTATCTTTGTAGTTTCTAATGCGCTTTGCATAGCAAAGAACCACAATGGGAGATTACAGACTCGAAGAGAAAAATCGCAGAAGTTGGTGGCCGGGGTTCAAAATCCTCGACGGCTACATCACGCGCAAATTTTTGGGCACATTCTTCTTGGCTATTGCGCTGATTATCATCATTGTAGTAGTGTTCGATGCGGTGGAGAAAATCGACGACTTCATCGAGATGAAAGCCCCCTTAAAGGAGATTATCTTCGGCTACTACATCAACTTCATACCCTATTTTATCAACCTTTTCTGCGGTCTTTTCACCTTCATTGCGGTGATTTTCTTCACCTCACAGATGGCCGGCCGCACCGAGATTACAGCCATACAGGCCAGCGGAGTGAGTTTCCGTCGTCTGCTGTGGCCCTATTTCCTCTCGGCAATGCTTATTACGGGCATATCGCTCTTCCTCAACCTCGAAGTTATCCCCTCGGCCAACAGCAAAAGGGTTGATTTTGAGGCCCAATTCCTACGCAAAAACCGCAGGGTGCAGTACGAACCCCACATCTTCCGCCAGATTGAGCCGGGAGTATTTGCCTACATCCGCAACTTCAACCCCTCAACCAACAAAGCCTCGTTTATGACCATCGAGCGCTTCGAGGGCAGCTCGGTGGTGGAGTCGCTCGAAGCGAGTGAAGTGACCTACAACGAGGAGACAGGCCACTGGCAAGCACCCAAATATGCCACCCACAAATTCATTGGCGAGAACGACATTTTCGAGCTGCACAAGAGCAAGCTCGACACCCTCATCAACCTCTCCAAGCAGGAGTTGGGCAAGGTGGAAAACCTTATCACCACAATGAAGATTGACGAGCTCAACACCTTCATTGAGCAGCAGAAGGCCAAAGGCTCGGATATGATTGGTATATTTGAGGTGGAGCGTCAGAAGCGCTACTCCTACCCCATTTCGGTATTTATCCTGACGGTTATTGGCGTGTCGCTCTCGGCGCGTAAAATGCGTAGTGGCACGGGTGTAAACATCGGTATTGGAGTGATTTTGTGCTTCACCTACATTATGCTCGGACGAGTGTTTGAGGAGATTGCCAAGGGTCGTGAGGGTGCGCTGGCGATATTTATGGTGTGGTTGCCCAACATACTCTTCGCCATCATCGCCACATACATCTACCGCAAAGCACCGAAGTAAATTCATAATTGAAAGTTGAAACAGCGTTTAACATACAAATTGTTGGTTGGAGCAATATTAGGAATAGTGCTTCTTTCTGCGTGTGTCAATACGCTTGAAGACATCGCAGGCACAAGTAGTGCCAACAACAGAACTCGTGCAATCAACAAGGCTATTGCATATTTCAACAACAGCAGGCAGAACACTCGCTCAAACAATGAAATTCCCAGCAATGAAGCACCCTTTGTCGCTGGCGACATCGAACCTGACTGGAATCAAGTTTCAACTAAATCCAAAGACGGAAAAGAATTTTCAGATTTCCATTTACAAAAAAGCAACCGTTTTTTCCTACTTTATGGCGAGGATAATTCTAATGAAATAGAACTCTATACCAGTTTCGTATCGGTCGAGGATTGTGAATTAGACACTATTAACCAGTACATAGCCACATACATCCCAGACATTGACTACATTCCACACTATTCCTCTGCGACACAAGACAACAGACTGAATTACATAGAGTTGAATGATTTTTCAGGCATCATACTATTTTCAATGATTTCTGGACATCAAGTGGCTGCTTATCAATTTAAGGATGGGGGGCTCACAAAACGAGCTTTTCTATATGACAAGAGCCAAAGTGTCGAAGAAAACATTAACGATTTCTACGATGTGATGAAAGAACTCTCTATTGGAGTATCAATATCACACAACAGTACAAAGTCAGACACCCCAAATATCGTAATAGTTGACCCTAATACGAATATTATGTATGTATTCACATACGTCGGACCATCATCCTCTTGTATTCCAACCTACGACACACCCTCTTGGGACGATTACCAAATTGTCGAACCATACCTACATACTTTGATAGGAGGTGGTGGCGGTGGAAGTTCCTCTGCTAAGGATGACACACAATTAGATGCAGAAATATTCACAAAAAAAATACTTAAAAACAGACTATCCGCTTCAGATTCATTGGCGCTAAACAAAATAATCTCAGACTTACTAAACGATTGCATAGGGCAACAATTATTAACCAAAATATATGATAACAATTTAGGAATATCTATTTATTTCGACCCAAATCACCCAAGGTCTAGATATTATTATACCGAAGACCCTGCTTATAGCAAAATCGTCATGAAGAATAACTATAGTGAGGGATTGCTACACGAATTATTCCATTTCTATCAACACTATACTTACGGATATGACACATTCACACAAGCCGAGGTGAATTTTGAAATAGAAGCACATATCGCCTCTGTACTACATATGAGTTTACCTACAAATGTTGATGCACATACTAGATATGATAACTTTTGTAATACTCGCTGGGGAGACCGTGTAAACGAGTGCGCATACTATTTAGATTTAGTCTGTAACAGTATTGCTTCAAACTACGAACAACTTCATTCCGATATAATAAGAAACCTTACCGAATATGCATTTATAGAGGCTGCCTACTTTTACACACGAACACATAGTGATTCAAAATATGACAATAGGCGAAATTACCTCGAAAGTTTATCGGATATACTTACGTTTCATATGAATTGCTTATGAAAAACTTTAATTGGATAATTACAATTGTATTTTGTGCGTTAATAGCCACATCCTCTGAAAAGTGCTTTGCTCAACGTATGTATATTAGCACAACTGATGCAGACTACAAGAGCGACACGTTGCGGATGGATGGTTACACATACATTTGCGATACTCTGAGGGGAGCAAAAATAACACTCCGCAACATTGACAACCACCCCGGCAGAGGAGAAGTGCGTTACGCCGATGGTACAGCTTTGGAGGCAGACTTGGCTACAAGTATGTACATTGATGCTTTTGCACTCACAAACGACATTCGCACTAAGCTTAGGCGCATTGTGGATGAAGCCTTCTCGAAGGAGCAAGTAGAGCGTTTGAACGAGCGTTTGCCCATTCGGATTGAACTCAACATTTCATCGAGTAGCGGAAAAGTTACGGATGTGTACTTCAACTATATATCGCTGAGTGGATACACCAACATACCCATTGAGACCTACCGTGATATGGAACTGCGGTTCAAGGAGGAGATTAGTTTTACACTAACGAAGTTGGGGCGCAAACTCAACTACTGCCTCCTCTCTTGGAGCCAACATCCAAAGGGGCGCGAGGAAGGGACACTGACAATAAATAGTGGCGCACTAACATTACCTACAACAAATGGAATGTCGGGACGCACAGAGACAACACCAGAGTAAGTTGAGAGTTGAGAGGACTGAGAGGACTGAGAGGACTGAGAGGGCTGAGAAAACCCAGTGAACCCAGTAAACCCAGCAAACCCAGCAAATTGGTCTTATGGGCCATATAAGCCCCATAGGCCCTATAAGCTAAAAGTAAAAAAAGATAACTAAAACAGAATACATTAGACAACATATTAACAACCTAAAAAACACAATCTAAAAAAACTATGATGGACATTACAATGGCTCAACTTTCGGGTAAGACCCGCGAGGAGCACGACCTTCTGGGTTACAAACAGATTCCCGTAGAGTATTATTTTGGTGTGCAGACTATGCGCGCTGTGGAGAACTTCCACATTTCGAGGGTTAAACTCTGTATGTTCCCCGAATTTATCAAAGCTTTGGCAGAGGTTAAGGCTGCCGCAGCTATGGCCAACCGCGACCTCGGCCTGATGGATGCAGAGGTAGCCGAGGCTATCATTAAGGCTTGTGCCGAGGTAGCAGAGGGTAAACTCGACGGCCACTTTGTTGTGGATATGGTACAGGGCGGTGCTGGTACTTCGACCAATATGAACGCCAACGAGGTTATCGCCAACCGCGCACTCGAATTGCTCGGCCACGAGAAGGGAGAGTATAAATTCTGCCACCCCAACAACCACGTCAATCTCTCGCAATCGACCAACGATGCCTACCCCACCTCGGTGAAAATCGCCACCATTCGTAGCATCGAGAAGCTCAAAGAGGCTCTGAAAGCACTCATCGCTTCGTTTGAGAAGAAGGGCGAGGAGTTTAAGGATGTAATCAAAATGGGTCGTACCCAGTTGCAAGATGCAGTGCCTATGACACTCGGTCAGGAGTTTGCGGCCTACGCTGCCACCCTGAAAGAGGAGATTGAGCGCTTGGAGCAGAACAAAGTGCTTCTCTATGAGCAGAATATGGGTGCTACCGCCATCGGTACAGGTATCAACTCCGACCCCGACTATCCCGTTTTGTGCTGCAAATACTTGGCAGAGGTAACTGGTCTTCCTATGGTTGTTTCGCCCAATATGATTGAGGCTACCAACGACACCGGTGCTTTCGTTATGAACTCGTCGGCTATGAAGCGTTTGGCTGTTAAGCTCTCGAAGATTTGCAACGACCTTCGTCTTATGTCGAGCGGCCCTCGCTGTGGTCTGAACGAGATTAACCTGCCTCCAATGCAGCCCGGCTCGTCGATTATGCCCGGCAAGGTGAACCCCGTAATTCCCGAGGTGGTAAATCAGGTAGCTTTCCGCGTTATCGGCAACGACCTTACTGTAACCTTCGCAAGCGAGGCTGCCCAGTTGGAGCTGAACGTTATGGAGCCTATCATCGTTCACTCGATGTTTGAGAATGTCGATATGCTCATCAACGCAATGAACACCCTCAGGGAGAAGTGTATTGATGGCATCACCGCCAACGAGGAGGTTTGCAAACGCTTGGTTTACAACTCCATCGGCTTGGTAACTGCTCTGAACCCCTACATTGGCTACGAGAACTCTACCTCGCTGGCTAAGGAGGCTTTGCAGACCGGCAAGGGCATCTACGAGTTGGTGCTCGAAAGGAATCTTATGAGCCGCGAGGAGCTTGACAACCTGCTCAAACCCGAGAATATGGTTAAACCTCGCAAGTTCCCCAAACAGTAGCGAAATCCACCGTTGGGCATCGTAGATTGTTCCCGACGGAAACAGAGTAGAAACGCCCCAAGAGTCAGCATCTTGGGGCGTTTTTCGTTATTGGACAGCGCTCTTTTTGGCACGATTGAAGGGCGGAGTGGTTTGGTCGAAATGGAAAGATTATTGGAAGAATGGTCTTACTTTCGCATCTGATATGGCTAATGTTCAGACTTGGATATAGCCAATGACAAAAGGGGCTTTATGCACCCGCCAAAGTCGCAACACACAAGAAAAACAGAGATAAAGAGAACGAAATGGTAAAAGAAAATCTTATCCAAATGTATCAGGAGAGCTTCCGCACCAATGCCGAACTCCCTGCACTGACCGACTATTTCAAAAAGACCACGCTGACCTACTTTGAGTTGGCACAAAACATCGCCAAATACCACATCGCCTTTGAGAAATATGGCATCAAGGCTGGCGATAAAATCGCACTCATTGGCCGCAACACCCCCCGCTGGGTGACAGCCTACGCAGCCACAATCACCTATGGTGCTGTTATCGTACCCATTTTGCAGGACTTCAACCCCATCGATGCTACCAACATCGTCAATCACTCCGACTCGCGCATTCTGATGCTCAGCCGCGACGTGTGGGAGAAAATCGATGTAAAGAAGTTTGAACAGCTCGAAGTGATACTCGACTACGAGGATATGACCACCTTGTGGGAGCGCACCGAGGGTAGCTTTGCCCCCCTGACAAACAATATGGAGGCCCTATTTGCAGAACGCTACCCCAAAGGTTTCACCACCAACGACATTGTCTATCCCGAAGTTACCAACGACAAGGTTTGTATTATCTCCTACACCTCCGGCACTACCGGTTCGAGCAAGGGTGTAATGCTTACAGTGAACAACGTCACCGCCAATGTGGCCTTTGCAATTTTGTATAAGTTCCACTATCGTGGCTCGCGCGTGTTGGGTATCTTGCCTTTGGCCCACGCTTTTGGTTGTGCATTCGATATGCTCACTCCTCTGGCCACCGGCTCGCACATCACCTTGCTGGGTAAGTTGCCCGCAGCCCCCATCCTGCTGAAAGCTCTCGCCGACGTGAAGCCCGACCTGCTGCTGACCGTACCTCTCTTGATTGAGAAGATTGTCAAGGGTAAGGTTATGCCCACCCTCCAAAAGCAGCCCATCAAGACCCTCACCAAGATTCCTCTGCTCAACCAGATTGTTTATAAGAAGGTACGCACCCAGCTTATGGATGCCTTTGGTGGCGCTCTGACGGAGTTGATTATGGGTGGCGCGGCTCTGAATAGCGACGTGGAGAAGTTGCTCAAAAAGATTAAACTGCCCTACACCGTAGGCTACGGTATGACCGAGTGTGCTCCTCTGATTTGCTATGCCCACCACACCGAGTATAAGTCGCTCTCGTGCGGTAAGTTGGTGCCCGGTATGGAGATGAAAATCGACTCGGCAGACCCCTACAACATCCCCGGTGAGATTTGCGTGCGTGGCGAGAACGTCACCGTAGGCTACTACAAGAATCCCGAGGCCACCGCAGCAGCTCTCGATGCCGACGGCTGGTTCCACACTGGCGATATGGGTGTAGTAGATAAGGCGACCAACTGCTTTATTCGTGGACGCTGCAAGACTATGATTCTGAGCGCCAACGGTCAGAACATCTACCCCGAGGAGATTGAGGCCAAGCTCAACAACCTGCCCTATGTGGTAGAATCGCTCATCGTTGAGGACGAGGCCGGCAAGCTGATGGCTCTTGTTGTGCCCGACTTCGACAAGGCCAAAAAAGAGGGCCTCGACAATGAAGCCCTCAAAGCTAAGATGCAGGAGAATCTGAAAGAGTTGAATACTCTTGTTGCTCCTTATGAGCGAGTTAGCTCGGTGAAACTCTGCGCCGAGGAGTTTGAGAAAACCCCCAAGAAGAGCATTCGTCGTTACCTCTATCCTAAGGCAGCAAAGATTGTTTTGTAGGATAGTTCGGCAGCCTCGGCATTGGGCAAACAAGCCAATGTGTAGGTAGGTGTCGAAATGATTATATCGGAGAGAGCCCCGCAAATATGGTCGAGGGTTCTCTCCTCTTTTTGTAGTGTAGGCAGGCACGAAGGCAACAACGCACCAAAGGCCGCAAAGCGTGTGAGCTTATGAATCTCGTTGTGGGGTGCTTGCGACAGACGCAAAAATCCGGCTATGGGGCAGTTGTCGGTGCGATAGACAGCGCCCTTGCCGCTCCACGGCGAGCCAAAGACCCTCACCCTACCATCGTCAAAGACCCTCACCACAGGGCCGTCGTCGTTCAGGCGCTCCGTACCCTCAATGTTTTCGAGCCATAGGCGTGTGTGGGTGCTCTTGCCTGTGCCACTCTCGCCCAAGCACATCACCGCACGACCCTCCTTCACAATCACCGAGGAGTGGATGAGCAGGGTCTTGTGGGGCAGCGTGGCAAATGAGTAGGCGAAACACATAAGGTGGTCGAACATAACGCTGTCGGGCTTCGCACCCTCAACAAAGAGGTCGGTGCGGTAGTCGGCCACCTCGCCCTCCTCAACAAAAGGACACACCAACGTAGCCTCGCCCGACGAGCGCACCGTCAGACGATACTCGTCGGGGTAGATGCTCAGGGTGCAGTCGCCCACTTGGAGGTCATAGTCGAAGGTCTGCAAAGGCGCATCGGTGCGCAGCTCAGTGGGACTATCGAGCAAGAGCCTAAACAGAGGCTCACCCTGCTCGGTGGTCACAAAGGGACGAAAGTTGCGTGGCACAGCCACAGGGCGACACATCGCCCCCATTGCCAACTCGAAAATGTGTTCTGCTATCTTAAAACGTACCATCGAGGTGGGGAAATTCAAAATTCAAAATTCAAAATTCAAAATTAGTTAGGGAGGGTAGAGAATTTAGGGAGCTTAGGGAGCTTAGGGAATTTAGGGAGGGTAGAGAGTGTAGGGAGTAGGGCCTATGCTATCCCTGTGACCCTTGCGACCCCTGCGACCCCTGCGACCCCTGTCATCTACTTTGCCTTAGGTCGTCAGACGTTGGACGGGAGCTATGCTCCGCGAGTGCGATTTGTCGAGGGTTTTCAAGGCTTGCGAAGCCGAGGAAACCGCAGCTTACTGGGCGTAAGTGAGGATTTCCGAGGCAAGCGTAACGCAGAAACCGCCGACAAAGCGCGCACGACGTTAGTCGTTAGACACCAAGAGATCGGCGCTCCTCAGCATCTCCACCCACTTCTGGGCATCCAAGAGAGCCACCTCGCGCTCCACCTCATACTCGGCAGTCAGCAAGTCGGCCACCTTCTCCACATCGAACTCCTCGTTGCCAATCTGCTCCCAGAGCCACTCGCTCGTTGAGTTGAGCGAAATTACACGGGTCATATCAACATTGAGCTTGCCCATACGGACAATCACACTTTCGCCTGCAATTTTGCGAATCTTACAATCTGTTCTAAGTTTCATACTATCCTATTGTTTTACGTTTTATCCATATTGCCACAGTGCGCAACACTTTGAGCGTCAAGCTCCAAAGCGAGCCTAAGTGCCAAACGAGAGAGCCGTAGCCGATGCTTCTCGCGCCTCGTTTTATGCTCTCGACATAGGCCACCACATCTTCTTCTTTGGCCCACTCTACGGTGCGGTAGTTGCCGTCGCCCACCATTTTGAGCCTCCCGTTGCGAGTGCCACGATAGCGGTGGAGCAGATGAGCGCCACGATAGCGGAACAATACAACCATACCCTTGCGGAGCTTGGCGGGCTCTATGGGAGCGAGCACAACAACATCCCTCTTATGGCGCAGGAAGGGGCGCATACTAAACCCGTTGAGAAGCATCTCGACACTCCTCTGGTCGGCTATACACTCCTCCACCTCGGCAAAAAAGAGGTTGTTACTGATGGTGCGCTGTGGTGAACTTTGGCTCATATTTAGAGGGTTATTATGCGGTCACAAAATTCGAGTGTCTTGCGGTTGTGGGAGATGACTACGATTGTCAGCGAGCGGTTGGCCTCGGATATGCCTGCCACAGCCTCCACCACCTCGCGCTCGGTCTGCTCGTCGAGCGACGAAGTAGCCTCGTCGAACATCAATACGGAGGCCTCTTTGTAGAGTGCGCGGGCAATGCCAATACGCTGACGCTGACCACCCGAGAGGCGACATCCTGCCTCGCCCGTAACCGTATCGACACCCTCGGGCAGCGAGGCCACAAAGTCGCCCAAGCGGGCCGCCTCAATGGCTCGTTGCAGACGCTCGGGGTCTATCTTCGAGCGCTCCACACCGAGGGCGATATTCTCGGCAATGGTCTGGTCGGGGATAAACAAATCCTGCGACACGTAGGCCACATTATTCTGCCACTGACGACGTTGCAGAGGGCTCTGAATGGCCCTGCCATCGACCCTCAACTCGCCCTTAGCAGGGATAAACAGAGCCGAGAGGAGGTTGAAGAGCGTTGTCTTGCCACGACCCGAAGAGCCCTGAATACCAACACGTTCTCCCTTGTGTATGAGCAACGAGAAATTCTCCAAGACATTCTTAGCCTCCTCGCCAGCGCCATAGCCAAAGCTGACATCTTTCAGTTCGAGGCTCTGCTCGAAGGGCAGTTTCTCGGTGGTTTGAGGTATTTCGGGCACACTCACCGCAAGCTCCTCGGAGAGCAAATCGACAACGTAGCCATTGCGTTTATACTCTGTCCATCCGCCCATAATGCGGTTGATGGAGGGTACGATGCGGTAGGCAGCCACAGCAAACACACCCAGGAAGAGTTTGAGAGTGCCCACCGAGTGACCCCACGCCATACCGAGCAGTATGACAGCCACCACACCCAGCACCAACGAGAACTCAATGACGTAGCCCGATGCACCCCTCATTCGAGAAGCCCTGAGCGAGTAGTGGCGCAATGAGTCAATGCCGTCGGCAAAGCGTTTTGTAATGGAGGGTTTCGCCCCCGCAATCTCAATGTCGGCATAACCCCTTAGGGCCTCATACATAGTCTTATTTTGGGCCACTTGCAGGCGGTTTTCCTCCCTGCCATTTTCGGCCATACGACGACGTATGACACGCGAGTAGATGAGGGCAATGGGAACAAACACAACCACCGCAAGTATCACAATCATAGGGTTGTAGAAGCTCAGCAGAGTGAGCAGAGTCACCACAACAAGCAACTCGGTGAAGATTCCCAGCAGGTTGCTTATAACGCCCGTAGCAAAGCGGTGGCAAACGGCATTGACATTATTGACCAGGCGGGTAGTGTGGTGGGAGCGCACAAAGAGCAACCCGCGCGAGAGGTAGTTGTCGTACATACGCTTCGAGAGGTCGGCATAGAGCAGCAGCATATAGCGTGAGCGGTACTGTTGGAGCGCCACACCCACAACCCCTTTGAGGGCAATAAGCACCAACACCGCCACACACACAAAGGTCACAAAGGCACTCTCCGAGCCAAAGCCGAGCCACTGGTAGAGCCACGCAAAGAGCGGGTTGGAGGAGGTGATGTTGTCGTCGAGCACCACCAACAAGACCGACACGAGGGCTGCAATACCCACCAAATCGACCACCGCCGAGCAGAGCGACGAGAGCACCACCCTCGGCAGGCGACGACGTAGCAAGGAGGGTACAAGGTTGTATATGCGAGAAAACTGACTCATCGGACTTTTGTTTACGTTTGGTTGGCTAAATAAGTTGCGGTGGTTGTAGCCTCAAATCGACCTACCCATAGGGTACACCACCCCAACAAACTACAAAGGTAGCAATTTGTTTGGAATTTACACCCTTACGACCAACAAAAGGAGTGCAGTGGGCTAATATCGAAAAAAATGTTTGCAGATGGCGAAAAAAAATATAATTTTGCACCAAATATGCCTTTGGCATAGAGTTGGGAACAAACTATATTTTACATAAACAAACAAAAAACAAACGATTATTATGAATTTCAAACGATTGCTTCTGTTTCTGGCAGCCCCTTTGGCTTTGGCGCTGAACTCTTGCGAGACCGCCGAGCCCGAGTACACTCTGCCTATGATTAAGGTTACTGATGCCAGTGGCACTGAGGTAACAGCAGTAAACTTTGGCGCTGAGGGTGGCGAGCAATGCTTCACCATCACCGCAACCCGCAGCTGGAACATCACTTCGCAGGCTGACTGGTTTGCAATCACCCCCATCAACCACAACAATGCCGATATGAAGTCGGTAGCCGTTGAGGTTACTCTTACCGCAGCTCCCAACGAGGGCGCAGCTCGCAACGAGACCATCAAAATCGCTATGGATAAGAGCGAGGTTAATATCACCGTAGCTCAGGCTGGCGCAGGTCAGGTTGCTTTGGGCGATGTTATCTTCTACGACAACTTCGACAAAGGCGGTCAGGCTCAGAAAGGCTCGAATGGTTGGGACACCTATATGGACGGCGCAGGCGCTGCTTACTGCAACCCCACCCCTGAGAATCAGGCAAATGTAAGCTACGCCGGCACTAAGCTGACTGTTCGTAGCAACTCGTCCAACGGCTCGGGTGGCCAGCACTCCAACTACGAGGGTAGTGGTGTAAACTACCTCTGGTTTGGTACTGCTCCCACCAACTTCACCGTTAGCGGCATTTCGCTTGCAGAGTTGGAGGGCAACGCTCTGACCCTCTCGTTTGGTACTGAGCGCTACGAGTACAACGCAACCGACAACACCTTCAAGAACGACGAGTTCCACGTTTACATCAGTGGCGACGGCCAGAAGTGGACTGAGGTTGAGTATAGCTTCCTCGAAGGCGTAAACCTCAACGGTAAATGGAACATCGCTACCTCGCAGTTCAACCTCAAAGAGGTTCCCGAGACTCTCTCGATTTACTTCACTACATCGGTTAGCTCGGCCTATGCAATCGACGACTTGAAGCTCACCGCAGGTGGTGGTGGCGCAGAAATCGACCTCTCGCAGGGCGGCGCAATCAGCGGTGGTGGCAACACCGGTGGCGGTGACAACACTGGCGCTCCCGAGAGCCTTATTGAGGCAACTATTGCCGAGTTCTTGGCTGCTCCCGTAAGCTCCGACACTTGGTACAAACTCACTGGCGAGATTGTTAGCATTGCCAAAGAGGACTATGGCAACTTCACAATCAAAGATGCTTCCGACGAGGTTTACATCTATGGTATGACCAATGGTTGGGTTGGCAAGAACGACAAGTCATTCTCGCAGATTGGCCTGAAAGTTGGCGACACCGTTACTCTCGGTACTCTCCGTGGCGAATACAATGGCACTCCTCAGGGTGGTGGCAATCCCGTTCCTGCATACTACATCTCCCACACCGCAGGCCAGGGTGGCGGCACTACCGAGCCCGAGCCTCCCGTAGCTGGCGAGGGTGACTACGCTTCCGACAGCCCCTTTGTTCAGGCTACCGACGACTCCACCAACGCAGCCTATGGTCTTGGCGACACTCAGATTGGTGGTCAGGCCGTAACCGGTTTCAAACTTGGTAAGAGCAAACAGGAGGGTAAGTTCACCTCGAAAGCCATTGGCGTTTCGGGCGACAAGTACCTCAACTTCTACGCCGTATCGTGGGGCGCAGGTGGCGACAAGACCATCTACTTCCGCGTAAACGGTGGCGAGGCTATCGCACAGCCCATCAAAGCAAACGAGGGTGCAGCACAGAATCCTCCCTACAACAACATCGTTGTTGCCGAGAGCGACCATTACAGCGTTCTGCTCAGTGGCCTTTCGGAGAGCGACATTATTGAGTTCTCGACCAACGCAGCATTTGACTGCGCCACAACTACCGACTACGCTACTCGCGCCATCTTCTTTGGTGTGAAACTCACCGACGAGGCTCTTGGCGGCACTACCGGTGGTGGCACTACCGAGCCCGAGCCAGAGCCCGGTGTAGTTAAAGCTACCGTTGCTGAGTTCTTGGCTGCTGCCGAGGATGCAACCGTTTACGAGCTTACCGGTACTATCAAAGGCACTTACAACACCTTCTATGGCAACTTCTACCTCGAAGATGCAACTGGCGAGGTGCTCATCTACGGTATCGTCAAAGATGGCGAGAAGTGCTACGAGGCTCTTGGTCTGAAAGATGGCGACACCCTCACCATTCAGGGTACTCGCGCCTCCTACAACGGTGCTGCTCAGATGAAAAATGCTGAGTACATTTCCCATACCGCAGGCCAGGGTGGCGGTACTACCGAGCCCGAGCCCGAGCCCGGCGATGTTATCAAAGCTACTATTGCTGAGTTTGTTGCAGCTGCCGAGAGCACCACTCAGTGGTATGAGCTTACCGGCAAAATCACCTCCATCGAGAAGGCCGACTACGGCAACATCTACATCCAAGACGAAACCGCAAGCATCCTTATCTACGGTTTGTGCTCGACCAATGTAGAGAAGAACGACAAGTCGTTTGCAAGCCTCGGCCTGAAAGTTGGCGACACCGTTACACTCCGCTCGCTCCGCACCTCCTACAATGGCACTGCACAGGGCGGTGGCACTCCTCCCGCATACTACATCAGCCACGAGTCGGCTCCCGTAGTTGAGCCCGAGGTACCCGAGGGCTCGGTTGTTGCTTCGGTAACATTTGCCTCTCTGGGCTTCGCCAATGGCGAGAGTGTAGAAGGCAAGAGCATCGCTGTTGATGACAACGTAACACTCGTATTCAAACAGGCTGCTTCGGGCAACGCTCCCGCCTACTACGATAGCGGTGCAGCTATCCGTATGTATCAGAACGGTGCTACTTTGGATGTAAGCGCTGGTGGCAAGACCATCACCTCGATTGAGTTTACCTTCGCAAGCAACCACTACTACATTGGTGCTGACAGCGGTGAGCTCTCCGCCGAGGGCGCAGTACGCACTTGGACTGGCTCGGCTACCGACGTGAAATTCACCTCGACCGGTACTGACAAGAACCACCGTGCATACGTTCAGTCGATTAAAGTAACCTACACCGAGTAGGCCACTTAGAATAGACCAATACCCAAAGGGGACTCCGTAGTTTTGCGGAGTCCTCTTTTTTTTGAGCCAGACTGGCTCAAAAAGTCTAAGGTCTAAGGCAAAGTAGATGACAAGGGTAGCAGGGGTCACAAGGGTCGCAGGGGTCACAAGGGTCGCAAGGGTCACAAGGGTCGCAAGGGTCACAAGGGTCGCAAGGGTAATAGGGCTTATAGGGCTTATAGGCCCTATCTCCCTAAACTCCCTAACCTCACTAAACTCCCTAAATTCTCTAAGCTCCCCAAACTCCCCTCCCAATTTTCCATTTTCAATTCTCAATTTTCAATTTCAAATAGTCTATTTTGTTGAAAATTTCACTCCTCACTACTCTTTTTACGCTTGCGCGCGCGTGAGTTCAATAAAAATTTGTAACTTTACCCCCCAATAGCCCTCACACGCGCGACGCACACACATATACGCCCGCGTGGCGAGGCAAACCAAATTGCAGTATAAAGAAGCTGTGTGAGATTGTTTGCGAAATTATTTTATACAGCCTCTAAGAGTAGAGAACAACCTTAGGATGAAAACAAAACGAATAGTAGCACTACTGCTGATGTTAGTAGTTATAGGCGTTGTAGTGGGTCTGAGCACCTGCTGCACCACCCCCTCTTCCAGCCAAACCATCCCCAATGAGGTGCGTTTTGGTGTGGGCGAAAGGGTGGATTACGCCACACAACACCAGTTTATCTCCATCTCCACCGAGCAGGCGTGGAACATAGAGATTGAGTATGTAGCCCCCGAGGGCGAGAGCGACTGGTGCAAACTGAGCAAAAGCTCGGGCGAGGGCAATGCCAACGTATTGATGACCTTTGGCGAGAACAAACTCAACGAGGAGCGCTCGTTGCGCCTGACGGTACACTTTGCTCGCGACAAGCAGGAGTTTTTGTTCATCCAGCTTAGCGCCTCGTCGCCCCTACCCACCCCCGGTGGCGATTTGAGCGGATGGCTCGAACTGCCCTCCTTCGAGGCCGATGGCAAGCGTTACTACCACTCAATCCATATGCTCCCCTCGACCAACCGTCGTGAGCGTAGTTTCTCGGTCTATTACGACTCAGACAACTACCTCCCCCTCTGGGTGGCCTACCCTCTGTGCTCGGGCAATATGTATGGCAGTGGCAACCGCGTGAACGACTGGGGCATCTACGACCCCAACATCCCCGAGAACAAGCAGCTCTATATGAAAAACTCCTATCAGGGCAGCTACGACCGAGGCCATATGCTCCCCTCGGCATCGCGCCTACGTAGCGACGACGACAACCGCCAAACCTTCTACCCCACCAATATGACTCCTCAGCTCTCGGGCCTCAATCAGCAGAAGTGGGCCGTCATAGAGGGCAAGGTGCGCGACTGGGCCGAGGGTTGCGACACACTCTATGTGGTGACGGGCGCTGTGCTTCGCACCGCAGGGGGCAGCGAGAATATCAACTACACCTACTGCAAGAGCGACAGCAGCAAGGATGTGGCCATACCCAACTACTACTACAAAGCTCTGCTCCAATATCGCAACAACAACGGCTCGAAGAGCTATCAGGCCTTGGCGCTCTGGCTACCCCACAAGGCGGCAAGTGGCGCACCCACGCAAGAGGATGTTAAGACTATCGACCAGCTCGAAGAGCTCACCGGCATAGACTTCTTCGTGGGTCTTGACGACTCGGTGGAGGCAAATGTGGAGCAGGATATAAATATGATTTACTGGCCCGGCATTGAGTAGGCCCAAGTGCCCCAAGTGCAAGCCAATAGGGATATAAAACAACGAATATGAAACGATTGTCGATTATTTTCTTCACACTCGCCCTTAGCCTTATGGGCGGATGCGAGGACAAGATTGTGGATGGCTCCGAGAAGGAGTTTACCCTCAAAGCCTCCATCACATCTAAGCAACTCGATGCAGAGAAAGGCACTTTCATCTTTGGTGTGGAGAGCAATACCGATTGGAAAATCGGCAGCTCGGCCGAGTGGCTGACCCTCAGCGTGGCGGAGCATAGTGGCTCGGCAAGTATCTTGTGTAGCTACACCGCCAACACCTCTGGCAAAAGCCGCACCGCCAAACTCACCCTCAGCCCCGCAAGGAGTGGCGAGACCTCCATACAGCAGGTGCTTGTTACCCAAAGCGCCGGCTCGACAGGAGGCAACACCGGTGGTGGCGACAATACAGGCGGTGGCGACAATACAGGTGGTGGCGACAACACTGGCGACGACGATGTGCCTGGGGGTGTTGTGGTTGCTACCGTTGCTGAGTTTTTGGCAGCAGAGGAGGACAACACAATCTATCAGCTCACCGGCACTATCGGTGGCAACATCACAAGTCACTACGGCAACTTCGACCTTACCGACTCAACCGCCACAGTCTATATCTATGGTGTTGTGAACGAAGAGGGCGACCTGATTTGGGACTCGCTCGGCCTCGAAGAGGGCGACACCATAACCCTTCGTGGCACACGCCAGAGCTACAACGGTATGCCCGAGATGATTGACGCTCTCTATGTTTCGAGTGTCAAAAACAACGACGACTCCGGCAACACTGGTGGTGGCAACACTGGTGGCGGTAATACGGGTGGCGGTATGGTCACCGATGGCGGCACGCCCCACGCAGGCTGGGCCGAACTGCCCGCCGAGGAGGAGAACGACGACTACTACTATGCCTACCATATGATTCCCGACAAGGGCAATGGCAAGGTGCGCAACTTCTCCGTATGCTACTCCGAGGAACTTGGTTGCCCTGTGTGGGTGGCCTCGCCTATGCACTCCTACTACACAGTCAGAAACACAGATCGTAGCGACGCCTACGGCCCCGACCCCGAGATTCCCTCGTCGATTCAAGTCCACAAGCGCGACGGCTACACTCGTGGCCACCTGCTTGGTAGTAGCGACAGGCTTGTGAGCCGAGGTGCAAATGTGCAAGCCTTCTACTACTCCAACATTGCTCCTCAGCTCTCGTCGGGCTTCAACACCGGTGGCGGCGTATGGAACAACTTGGAGAGTTATTGCGACGAACAGCTCTGCGCCGACACCCTCTATATGGTAAACGGTTGCTACTGGGAGAATTACAACAAGAAGTCGAGCGGCACAGTTATCCCCACTCACTACTACAAGGTTTTGCTCCGCACCAAGAAGGGCAATACGGGCAAGTGGGTTGTAAACTGCTCGGAGAGCGAGCTAAAATGTGTGGTATTTATGGTTGAGCACAACTCCTCGCAGCACCAAGTAAAACCCCACAAAGGTATGCTGATGAGTGTGGCTGAATTGGAGCGACTGACAGGTCACACCTTCTTCCCCAATGTGCCCAACGCACCCAAAGATAGCTACAACGCCAGCGACTGGGGGTTGTAAGGCAATTCAAAATTCAAAATTCAAAATGTGACAGTCCAGTACTGATAACTGATAACTGATAACCGATAACTGATAACTAAAAAAAATATGAAGCGACAGCTATTTGTAATTAGTCTGCTGGTAGCGATGGTGTTCTCTATCGGCACTGCCTCGGCACAGAGCAAACGCTACACCGTTATGTTCTACAATGTGGAGAACCTCTTTGACACCATTCAGGATCCCACAATCTACGACACCGAGTTTATCCCCTCCGGCAACAAGGAGTGGAACTCGGCCAAGTACAACAAAAAACTCGACAACCTTGAACGCCTCTTCTACTCGGTGGCTAAGCAGAACAAATCCTACCCAACGGTCATTGGTGTGAGCGAGGTGGAGAACCGCAACGTCTTGGAGGACATCGCCTCGCAGGAACAGCTACTGGCGGCCAACTACCAGATTTGCCACTACGACGGCCCCGACGCTCGTGGTGTGGATGTGGCATTCTTCTACCGTCCCGACCAGTTTAAGTATGAGGGCAGCGAGTCGATTAAGGCCAAAATCCCCGGAGCAAGAGAGAACTTCCGCACCCGCGACCTGCTGACAATGTGGGGCAAGATTGACGGCGAGGATTTCTTCTTCCTCGTCAGCCACTGGCCCAGCCGTAGGGGCGGTCAGAGCGCCTCGGCCTACTTGCGCGAGGGTTTGGCAAGCCAAATTAAGGGCATCTGCGACTCGGTGCGCAAAGCCAACCCCGCAATGAAGGTGGTGGTTATGGGCGACTTCAACGACGACCCCGGCGATAGGAGCGTTTCGGAGAACTTGGGCGCTAAGCTGAGCAAAAAACGTCTGGGCGAGTTAGACCTCTTCAACCCCTTCTGGCAGATGCACAAAGATGGCTACGGCACGCTGGTCTATAACGACTTGTGGAACTTGTTTGACAACATTGTCGTAAGCAGCAACCTCGCCAACGCCCCCAAAGGAACACTCGAATTGTGGAAACCCGCCAAGGCCGAGTACTATGGCAACATCTTCAAGGCCGACTTCCTCTTCCAGCGCGAGGGCCAATACAAAGGCTACCCCCTGCGCACCTATGTGGGCAACAACTTCCAAGCAGGCTGGTCGGATCACTTGCCAGTATTTATCTACCTTGTTAAGTAGTACCGCACCAACGAGCCCCACCCAACCAAGAAAAACAAATTAACAATAATTATGAAAAAACTACTTCTAACAATCATCTTTGCTGTGGGCGCACTCTGCGGCCTTATGGCACAGACGAATGTGGGCACTATCACAGGTAAGGTTGTTTCGCGTCAGGGTCGCCAGCCCATCGAGCTCGCGAAAGTAACCATCAATGCCGATGGAGTACCCACCGAGAGCGCAACCACCGATGTTAATGGCGAGTTTACCTTTGTAAACATCCCCTTCGGTCAGGCAACAATCAATGTGGAGGCCACCGGCTTCCAATCTACCTCTATCAATGTTAAGATGGATCGCGAGCTGAAAGACCTCAACTACATCTCGCTCGCACCCGACGTGTTGGCCGAGAACGACTTTCTGCTCGACGACGGCAGTTTTGTGGAGTTCGACAGCGATACGGCAGGCGACTCGCAATCGACCCCCGTATCACTCAGCGCCTCGAAGGATGTCTTCAACAACATCGCCGGCTATAAGTTTGGCGCACTGAGGTTCCGCACTCGTGGTTACGACCAGAATACCGAGATTATCTACCTCAATGGCGTGGAGATGACCGATGCCAATAGCGGCAACGGCACTTGGTCGTTGTGGAGCGGTCTGAACGAGGCCACCCGCAACCAAGAGGCCACCTATGCCACCTCGGTAGGTACGAGCGGTGTGGGCGGCATCAATGGTACGACCAACATTTTGGCCCGCGCCTCGCAGATGCGTCAGGGCTTCCGCACAGGCTTCGTTACTTCGAGCGGCTCGTACCGCCACCGCATTATGGCCACCTACACCAGCGGTATGCAGGACAACGGTTGGGCCTATGCAGCCAGTGTGTCGGCTCGTCTGGGCGGCAACGACTTCGTTGAGGGCGTAACCTACAACGCTTGGGCCTACTTCTTCTCGGCCGAGAAACGCCTGAACGACCGCCACCAGTTTGCCTTCACATTCTTTGGCGTGCCCACCCAGAGGGGCGCACAGATGGCCGCCACTCAGGAGGCATACTCGTTGACAGGCAGCTACTGGTACAACCCCAACGTGGGTATGCAGGACGGCAAGTTGCGTAATGCCCGCGTGAGAAGCTACCACGAGCCTGTGGCTATGGCCAACTGGTTCTACACCCCCAACGACAAGCTCCGCGTTACGGCTGCTGCCTCGTTCCGCTTTGGTCAGAACGGCTACTCGGCTCTCGACTGGAACAGCGCCGCCGACCCCCGTCCCGACTACTATCGCAACCTGCCCAGCTATTGGTATGCCAAAGGCGATATGAGCCATATGGCCGACCTCACTCAGGCGTGGGCCGACAATAGGGAGAAGATGATGTATATCGACTTCGACAAACTCTACAACGTAAACTACAAGTCTAACCCTGCCGGTGGCGACTCGCCCACCCTCAACTATGAGGGCACAGGCGTGGAGGAGAGCGTAGTGGGCCAAAACCGCTCGCGCTACATCATCTCCGAGCGTCACACCGACCAGCGCGACCTGAGGCTCAAACTCCAAGCCGACTACAACATCAACCGCAATATGGATGTAGTGGGTGGTATCGACCTGCGTCGCAACCGCACCGAGTACTACACCTCCATCAAAGACCTTCTGGGTGGCGACTACTGGGTAAATATCGACAACTTCGCCGAAAGGGATATTCACGCCTCGGGTGAGCGCATCAAGAGCCTCAACGACCTGAATCGCTCGGACAACTACATCGTGCGCGAGGGCGACAAGTATGGCTACGACTACTATGCACACTCGACAGTGGGCAAACTCTGGGGTATCTACAACCTCCACCTGCCCCACTACAAACTCTCGGCAGCCGCAGAGCTATCCTACACCAACTTCCACCGCGAAGGCCTCTATAAAAAAGGCCTCTTTGCCGACAACTCCTTTGGCGATAGCGAGCACCTCGACTTCTTCGGCTACAACCTCAAAGGTAACTTCACCTACGAGCCCAACGGCGCAACCAGCGTACAGCTCTCGGCTGTGGCACAGCAGAATGCTCCCTACTTCCAAGACGCCTTCGTATCGCCCCGCACCCGCAACACCATCGCCCCCGGTCTTGACACCGAGAAGGTGCTGAGCTTCGATGTGGCCTACAACTACAAAGCTCCCTGGATTCAGTTGCGTGCCTCGGCATACTACACCACCATCAAAGACCAGTCGAAGCTCATCAGCTTCTACGACGATGTGTGGGCCGCCTTCTCGAATATGTCGCTCTCGGGCATCGACAGCCGCTACTATGGCTTGGAGCTGGGTCTGAGAGTGCCCATCACTGCCGACCTGAGCTTTTCGAGTGCCGCCAGCATTGGCGACTACACCTACACCTCCAACCCATACTTTACTCAGACCCGCGACAATACTGCCGCAGTGCTGGTGGAGAACGACAGGGTCTATTGGAAGGGTATGAAGATTGAGAGCACCCCTCAGGTGGCTGTGAATGTGGGTCTTAACTACCGCACCTCCAACAACATCTACCTCTCGATTGACGCTGAGTACTTCGACAAGATGTATCTCTCGATGAACCCCCTCTACCGCACCCTCGGTGCTATGGGTGGCCGTCTGGATAGCAAGCTGATTGACAGCGCCTTCGACGGCACTATCGAAGATATTATCACCTACGCTGCCTATGAGGGCGAGGGCGAGCAGATTCGCGCTCTGGCCGCTCAGGAGAAGTTCGACCCCGCAATTGTGGTTAATGCCTCCATCGGTAAGACTTGGTATGTGAACAACAACCAGATTGGTTTCAGCTTCGAGATTAAGAACCTTACAAACACCATCTGCAAGACAGGCGGTTTTGAGCAGATGCGACTCTTCTCCGACGACGAGTATGAGACCACCACCGGTACTCGCTACTCGCGCTTCGACTCGAAGTACTTCTACCTCTACGGCACAAACTACTATCTTAATATCTACTTCCGTTTCTAATCAAGCACTAACGACACAAAGAGAGAGATATGAAAAAATATATTATCATAGCAGCACTCGCACTCGTGGCGCTAAGCTCGTGCGAAAAGCAGTGGGACAACGTACCCGTATTTGAGCCCGCCACCGAGGAGGAGATTGTGGCCGAAGGCTACACCTTCATCAGCGTCAATGAACTCAAAGAACGCTATTTCTACGCCACAACACCCGACCCCAAAGCTCTCGTTAAGAGCGTGGTTATCACCGACAAAGTGGCACTCCGCACCAAGGTTATCAGCTCCGACGAGCTGGGCAACACCTACCGCTCGCTCTACCTCCAAGATGCCGACGGCTACGAGAATGGCGGCATTGAGATTAAGGTGGGCAAAGGCTCGATGTACACCACCTACAAACCCGGTCAGATTGTCTATGTTAAGTGCGACCAGCTCCACTTGGGCAACTACCGCTATATGCTCTCGCTCGGCGGCAAATCCTCCGACGCAAGCTACTCCAACGGCTACATCGACATCCAGACCGTCATCGACGACAAACTCAAAGTAGGTGTTCAGGAGGGTCTTACCGCTGCCGACACACTTGTTGTCAATAGCGCCAATGTGGCTACAATCATCGCCAACGAGAAGAAGTACCTCGGCACACTCTGCCGCTTCGAGGGTATCGAAAGCATCTGGGGCACTATCAGCCACAACAGCTTCTCCGACAGCGACGTATTCCCCTCCTTCTTGGAGAACCTCAATGGCGTATATACCAACTACGTGTATAGCGACTACAAACTCAACCCCGACTACCCCGAGGGTCTGCCTGCAACGTGGGCTTATAGCTACTACGACGACAACGGCACAAGCAACTCCTACTACGGCTCGGCCCTGTTTGCATTCTCCAACGACTACCCCTTCATTGTCCGCACCAGTGGCTATTCGAGGTTTGCTCTGAACGAGATTCCTAAGGATGGTGTGAGGGTAAATATGACCGCCATACTCACTAAGTATTGCGCTTCGGGCGGCGGCTGGGTAAAACACCAGCTCGTTCTGAATAGCGACAAAGATGTGGTCGAAATCCAGTAACACAAAAAACGCGGGTATCATTTTCGATACCCGCGTTTTATTTTTTGCCTTAGGTCGTTAGACGTTTGACCTTAGACGTTAGACCCACAGCCAAAGGCTGTGATTTGTGGAGGGATTTTTGTGCCAAGCAAGGGAGCAAGTCCGCAGTTTACTGGGTCAAGAGAAAGTCGAGTGCGATTTGTGAGGCGAGTTTCGTGCCAAACTAGGGAGCGAGTCCGCAGCTTACTGAACGTAAGTGAGGAACTCGCTCTCTGACGGTTGGTGCGAAAATCGCCCACAAGGCGCGCTCGAAAGGCGCAGCCGTATAATATTATGCCCAGTGAATAAATATCCTCGCTGCCGGCGTACCATCCTCCGCCTGAATCTCAAATAAAGGATTGGAGGCGTGGTCGGTGATGATTGTAAGGCGCTCGCCATAGTGGGTCTCGTGCATATAGTTCATATCTATACGCACCTCGCGCGAGGTGGTAAGCTCGTCTATGGCCAATGTGTCGAGGGCCATACGCAGATAGTTTATGGAGTAGGTGTGGCCGTTGCCGTCGATGTAGCTATAAAGCACTTGGTGGGTGTAGCGGCCATTGACATCGGGAGTGCCCAGACGCAACGGAGGGGCTATCTGGGGGACAATGCTTCTATCGACCACCTCGTTGCAGAAATGGCTCTGCTCCGACATAGGCACAGGCTTGCGGGTGGTGAGGCTGATGACAGTCCACAAGGTGGAGGAGCTGGCAATAAGCTCACCCTCGGAGTCATAGACCTCGAAGTTGTGGGTGGAGGCAAGACGGTTGATGTCGCTCACCCAGACCTTTATGGTTATGGTTTCGAGCTGACGGGGCAGGCGCTTAATATCCATAGCCATACGCAACAACACCCAACCGCAATCCTCGCCAAAGGAGCGATTGTCGTAGTGCTCGAAGATGGCATCGGTGAAGGCGGCCGTAAGGATGTAGTCGGCCATACCCATAAGCGTCAGTCGCTGGGTAAGGTCGGCCTGATAGGGCTCGATGCGGTAGGTGTAGGAACGTTTGGGTTGCATAGTTATGGGCACAAAATTACAAATTTTGCCGGAAATAACAATAGCCCACTGGTGGGGCGGTGGGCGCAGGGCAGGAGTGGAGAGGGTGGGCTGAGGGAGGCTCAAAGGGGCGGAGAGAGAAAAAATGTTGTGGGAAGTATAATTTTTCCACAAAAAATCGTTATATTGCAGAGAATTTGGACACTATGAGTTACTACCCCGACGTTAGTATTGACAATCCAAATGAAAATAAACGATACAATAACCTAATAAACAGACACAAAACTATGTTCAAAAGATTCTTTGCAATCGTTGCCTTCGCCCTTGTTTCGATTATGGGTGTGCAGGCACAGATGGACCCTATGGCTCCTCTGCCACAGGATGCCGAGCTGCGTAAAGGTGTGTTGCCCAACGGACTCACCTATTACATCCGCCACAACTCCAAGCCCGAAAATCAGGGTGAGTTCTTCATCTACGACCGCGTAGGTGCTATCCAAGAGGAAGACCTCCAAATCGGTCTTGCCCACTTCTTGGAGCATATGGCCTTCAATGGTACTAAAAACTTCCCCGACAAAGGTATTATCAACTACCTCGAAAGCATCGGTGTAAAATTTGGTGCCAACCTCAACGCCTTTACTGCAATGGAGCAGACCCAGTATATGATGCAGGGTGTGCCTCTGACCGACCCCTCGGTTGTAGATAATGTGTTGATGATTCTCCACGACTGGGCATACTACCTCACTCTTGCCGAGGAGGAAATCGACAACGAGAGAGGTGTGATTATCGAGGAGTTGCGCACTCGCAACGACGCTTCGTGGCGCATCCGCGAGAAGAGCGCTCCCTACCTCTATGGCGACACCAAGTATGCTAAACGCAACATCATCGGTACTGAGGAAAGGCTCAAAAGCTTCACCTACGACGAGTTGCGCGACTTCTACCACCGCTGGTACAACACTGCCAACCAGTGTATCGTAATCGTTGGTGACTTCGACGTAGATGAAATGGAGCAGAAGGTTAAGGCTATTATGAGCGACATCCCCGCTGTTGAGAATCCCGAGCCTATTGAGTACATTCCCATTCCTGTGAACGAGAAGCCCGCCATCGGTATCTTCACCGACCCCGAGCTCACCGAGACCAGTGTTGAGTTGATTGTACGTCGCGAGGCTATGCCCAACGAGTACAACAACACCATTGTCTATGAGATTAACTCCATCCTCGACAGCTTTGTTGGCGTTATCGTCAATGAGCGTCTGAACGACATTGCTCAGAAACCCGGTGCTCCCTTCTTGGGTGCAGGCTACTATGGTGGCAACATCACTATGTCGATGGATTTGAGCGAGATTTACGCTCAGCCCCGCGAGGGTGAGGCTTTGGTAGCTTTCGAGGCTATCTATGCCGAGTTTGAGAAAGTACGTCGTTATGGTTTCACTCCCTCGGAGTTTGAGAGGGCTCAGACCAACATCTTGCGTCGCAACCAGCAGGCCTACGACCGTCGCAACGACCGTCGCAGCAGCGAGTTTATGAATCGCTACACCAGCAACTTCCGTCGCAACACCCCCATCTACGACGCTGAGTTTGAGTGGCAGCTCGACAGCACCCTCATCTCGACACTCGACCTGAACACCCTCAACCAGTTTGTTCAGCAGGGTCGCTTCCTCCCCGTAAATCAGGTAGTTCTCATCAGCCAGCCCGAGAAAGAGGGTCTTGCAGTCCCCACCGTAGAGGAGGTTGAGGCTATTATGGCAGCTGTGAACGCAGCCGAGCTTACCCCCTATGAGGACGCAGGCGAGAAGAAACCTCTCATCCCCGCCGATACAAAACTCAAAGGCAGCAAGGTTAAAAAGACCTCTACCGATATGTATGGCAACACCACTTGGACTCTAAAAAATGGTGTTAAGGTTATCGTTAAACCCACCGACTTCAAGGCCGACGAGGTTATGATGCGTGTCAGCACCTTTGGTGGTAGCTCCATCTTGGCCGACGAGGATATGGCTATGGCCGACAACCTCACTACCTTCTTGTCGTATCAGGGCGTTGGTGAGTTCTCGCGCACCGACTTGCAGAAACAGTTGGCAGGCAAGGCTGTGGGCGTTGGCCCATTCCTTTCGGCTGCAAGTCACGGTCTGAGCGGCAGCTGCTCGCCCAAAGATTTGGAGACCCTCTTGCAGCTGACCTACCTCTATGCAACCTCGCCCCGCTTCGATGAGGATGCCTTCACCTTCGTTAAGGAGCAGCTTGTTAATGCCTATGCCAACGTTGAGTCCGACCCCAACTACGCTCTCCAACGTCAGCTCTACGCCAGCCTCTACAACCAGCCTGAGCGTATGAAGGCTTGGAGTGCCAAAGATATGGAGGCTCTGACCTTCGAGCAGTATAAGAAGGTTTATGGCCAGCTCTTCTCCAACCCCGACGATATGACCTTCTACTTCGTGGGTAACTTCGACGAGGCTGAGCTCAAAGCTCTCGTTGAGAAGTATCTCGGCTCGCTGAAAAAGACCAAAGGCGCTCTCACCTACAACCCCGAGAACCTCATCGGCTATCAGGGCGGCGACCGCACCAACCGCTTCCAAGCAACTATGGAGATGCCTAAAACTACCATCTACTACGTTCTCACCGGCGAGATGGAGGTTAATTTGAAGAACCGCCTTACGATGTCGATTCTCGACCAGCTCCTCGACCTGCGCTACACCGCAACCATCCGCGAGGAGATGGGCGCAACCTATGGCGTATCGTGCTCGGGTCAGCTCAGCGGTATGCCCGCTCAACCCGACTACGCACTCTTCATTGGCTTCGACACCAAACCCGAGATTGCCGATGAGGCTCGCGCAGCTCTCCTTCCCGAGATTGAGAAGATTGCCAAAGATGGCCCCTCGATGGAGGATGTAGCCAAGATTAAGGAGTATATGGCCAAAGAGCGTGCCGATGCTCTCAAACAGAATGGCAGCTGGATGCAGTGGATTACCTCGGCCGATATGCACGGCTTGGACAACACCACCGGCTATGAGGAGATTCTGAGCGCCATTTCGAGCGACGACATCAAGGCTATGGCAGCTAAGATTCTCGCCGACGGCAACATTCTGAAACTCATTATGGACCCCCAGCAGTAGTGCTTAGTTAGGGCCACAAAGCCCGCGCTACTCTATGGTGTGGCTCTCACGAGTCACTGATAAAAATCCCGCAGATATGCTCTGCGGGATTTTTTGTGCATTGATATTTGGGGGATTGGTTAGGGAGGTTAGGGAGGTTAGGGAGGTTAGGGAGGTTAGGGAGGTTAGGGAGGTTAGGGAGGTTAGGGAGGTTAGGGAGTGTAGGGAGTTTAGGGAGTTTAGGGAGTTTAGGGAGTTTAGGGAGTTTAGGGAGTTTAGGGTACTTAGGAATAGGGGGGGCCTATATGCCCCATATGCCCTATAAGCCCTATAAGGCCCATTAAAAACGCGGGTATTAAAAAAGATACCCGCGTTTTTAATTCAAAATGCAAAATTATTTTGCCTTAGGGCGTTAAGGCCCTTAAAGCCCTTAAAGCCTTTAAGGCATTAGGTTGGTAGGCGTCTTTTGCCTTAGGACTTTCGACGTTGGACGTTGGACGTTGGACTGCGCCTACGGCGCAAAACTAACCTCTCCTGCCCTTTGGGCATCCTCCCCTGACATAGGGGAGGAATGGTTGTGGAGCGCAAGACGCCCTTGTAACCCTTGCGACCCTTGTAACCATTGTAACCGCTGCGACCCCTGTAAGCCCTGCTACTCCTGTAAGCCCTGCGACCCTTGCGACCCCTGTAACCCCTGCAAAAAAACTCGGGTATCTTTTTTGATACCCGAGTTTTCTATTTAGGTCGGTAGGCGTTAGACCCCAGAGGCTGGGTTTTGTGAGGCGAGAGCAAGGCTTGCGAAGCTGAGGAAACCGCAGTTTACTAAGCGTAAATGAGGATTTCCGAAGCAAGCGTAACGCAGCTATCGCCCACAAGGCACAGCCGAAAAACAAACTATTTAGCGTAAGCTACCGCACGAGTCTCACGAATAACCGTAATCTTCACCTGACCGGGATAGGTCATCTCGTCCTGAATCTTCTTGGCAATATCGTGGCTGAGCTGTTCGCTGTCGGCATCGGAAATCTTGTCAGCGCCAACAATAACCCTCAGCTCCCTACCTGCCTGAATAGCGTAGGTCTTCATCACACCGGGATAGGAGAGTGCAATATCCTCCATCTCTTTCAGACGTTTGATGTAGCTCTCTACAATCTCGCTACGAGCACCGGGACGTGCGCCCGAGATAGCGTCGCACACCTGCACAATGGGGGCAATCAGCGAAGCCATCTCCACCTCCTCGTGGTGGGAGCCCACAGCGTTGCACACCTCGGCCTTCTCCTTATACTTCTCGCACAACTTCATACCGATAATTGCGTGTGGCAACTCGGGCTCGTCGTCGGGCACTTTGCCAATATCGTGCAAAAGGCCTGCCCTACGTGCGTTCTTGACATTCAGACCCAGCTCGGCAGCCATAATACCGCAGAGGTTGGCTGTCTCGCGTGCGTGCTGCAAGAGGTTCTGACCATAGGAGGAGCGGTACTTCATCTTACCGATGAGCCTTACCAACTCGGGGTGCATATTGTGGATACCGAGGTCGATGGTGGTACGTTTACCCACCTCGGCAATCTCGTCTTCAATCTGGCGTTTCACCTTAGCCACAACCTCCTCAATACGTGCGGGGTGGATGCGGCCATCGGTCACAAGCTGGTGGAGTGCCAAGCGAGCAATCTCCCTACGCACGGGGTCGAAGCCCGAGAGGATAATTGCATCGGGGGTGTCATCAACGATAATCTCAACGCCCGTAGCGGCCTCCAAAGCACGGATATTGCGACCCTCACGACCGATGATACGGCCCTTGATGTCCTCGTTGTCGATGTTGAACACAGTAACGGAGTTCTCAATAGCGGTCTCGGTAGCCACCCTCTGGATGGTCTGAACCACAATACGTTTGGCCTCCTTATTGGCGGTGAGTTTGGCCTCCTCGATGGTGTCGCTAATGTAGGTCTGGGCCTCCTGTTCGGCCTCGGCCTTCAAATTCTCCATCAGCACGCTCTTGGCCTCCTCGGCGCTCATACCGCCAATCTGTTCGAGCTTGACGTTCTGCTCGCGGATGATGCGCTCAACCTCCTCTTTGCGACGCTCCAACGATGCCAGCTGTGCTGTAAGGCTCTCCCTAAGGCGCTCAATCTCGTTGTTGCGTTTATCCAGCTCGGAGCGCTGCTGGCTGAGTGCGTTCTCGGTCTGCTTGATGCCCTGCTCACGCTGGTTGAGTTTCTGGTTGCGCTCATTGACTGTGCGGTCGTACTCACGTTTGAGCTCCAAGAATTTCTCCTTAGCCTGCAACTCTTTCTCCTTGCGAATCATCTCGCCCTGAGCCTCGGCCTCCCTGATGAGTGCCTCACGACGGCTCTTGACGGTGCTTTTGGTAATGGCGTTGGTCACCAAGATGTAGGCTACTACGGCGACCACTGCCGATATTACCGATGCTAATACTATCAGTGTCATAAGATTGTCTTTTTACTTTATTGGTTAAATGGTTTATACTAAGTTAATTATTGTGTTTCTAATGTTTTTTGGGCAATATAAAACCCGCATTGATTCCAAGAATTGTTTGACGAAACTACCAGAATCGTCATAGGTGAGAGCTCCGTGATAAATAAGTATCGCAAACGTCTAACGGCACCACGCGGGCACTCCCCTTTGCAAAGAAGGGTTACCTAAGCCTGTTTTTGACACCACGAGTAACTCTCAATTTTTTAAGTGTTGAGTTTCGCAAATCTTAGCTGGAATCTATGCGGGCATAAAAGTCTTTATTCCAAAGCGGTATATCTCTTAGAACGTGTGCGTTTACAAAGATTGGTACGCCTCCAATCGGGTGTTGCCACCCACAACTCTTTCCCTATTCTTCTTGTTATTTGAGTTTTGCCAAGTGGGATTCGAGCAGACGATTGATTCGTGTCAGTTCGGCCATATCGTCGTCGAGGTTGCGCGAGGTGGCCTGCTCCAACTTATCCAGAGCTAGTAGCACAGCCGCATACGCCAACACACCTTTGTCGTCCAACTGGAAGGCCGCCTTAATCTGCGAAATCATCTCATTGGTCTCACGCTCGGCCTTACGATAAAGCTCCTCGTCGGAACGCTTCACCGTAAAGGGGTATTTCTGCCCACCAATGGTCAAATGTATGTTTAGCATATCGGCCATCCTTTGTGTCGTTTTGGTTGAATTTTAATCTAAATCTTCTCCGTAATCTCTACTAATTGTTCATCAGAGCAATGCAACGGTCAATCTCCCGCATAAGACGATTGATTTGTGCCCTTGCTCTCTTGCGTGCGGCGCTGTCGGCAGCTCCTCCGCCCACCAGACCCTCGCCAAGTTCGAGTAGTGAAGCCCTCTTCTGGGCTGCGTCAAGACGCTCTTTCAGGCTGCGATTTTCGTTACGCAACCTCTGAATATCGGCGCTCATCTCGGCCTGTTGGCGCTCCAAGCGATTGTTCTCCTCAATCACCCTCTGCACCTTCTCGGCCAACGATTTCACTATCTCCTGCTTTGCCATTGTGGTCTATTTCTGCACTTTGCAACATCTCTGGCAAGGCCTACGATGCGCTCCGAGCGCACCAAGCGACCTTTACCAACTACAAATATAACACTATTTTTGTGGATTACAATTAGGCAGCCTCATTTTCCCCATTCTCTTCCCAAGAAAATCGCCCACCTACTCAACCACCTCGCCATAGAGGTCATACTCCTCGCAGTCGGTAATCCTCACATCGACCATCTGGCCAAGAGTTAGATCGTGGGGGCTGGTGATTAGTATCTCCTCGTCCACCTCGGGGCTGTCATACTGCGAGCGACCAACCCAATAATCGCCCTCGCGCGAGTCGATGATAACCCTCATCGTGCGCCCCACACGCTCGGCATTCAGAGCCAACGATATGCGCCTTTGAATCTTCATCAGGCGCTCCACCCTTGCCTCCTTAACCTCTTGTGGCACATCGTCTTCCATAGTCAGAGCCGAGGGTGTGCCCTCCTCCTCGGAGTAGGCAAATGCACCCAGACGCTCAAACCTCACACGCTGGACAAACTCACACAACTCCTCGAAATCCTCGTCGCTCTCGCCGGGGAAGCCCACCAACATCGTTGTGCGCAGAGCAATGTCGGGAATCTCACGTCGGAGTCTTTCGATTAGCTCCTCAGTCTGAACCTTTGTGATGCGGCGGCGCATCGCCGAGAGTTGTCCGTCGGCAATGTGTTGCAACGGGATGTCGAGATACTTACACATCTTAGGCTCGTCCCTAAGCACCTCCACAACATCCTGCGGAAAGTCGGTTGGGTAGGCATAGTGAAGTCGCACCCACTCCACCCCCTCGATGGCGCACAGGCGACGCAACAGTTCGGCCAGCTTACGCTCGCCATAGAGGTCTTTGCCGTAGTAGGTTGTATCTTGGGCAATGACGATAATCTCCTTAACACCCACAGCCACAAGACCTTCGGCCTCCTCCAACACCTTCTCCATTGGCACACTGCGGTGGTTGCCCCTAATGAGCGGGATGGCACAATAGGCGCAATGCCAGTTGCAACCCTCGCCAATTTTCAGGTAGGCGTAGTGGTCGGGGGTGGTCAGCAGGCGGTCGGTTTCGAGCTCGGGCTGGTAGTCGGCCTGCAAAGCCTCCACAACCTCCCTAAGACTGCGAGCACCAAAGTAGTCGTCCACCTCGGGAATCTCCTCTCTAAGCTCGTCGGCATACCTCTCGCTGAGGCAACCCATAACAAACAACTTCTCGATGCGACCCTCGGCCTTAGCCTCGGCACACTCCAAGATGGTCTGTATGGCCTCCTCCTTAGCATCGCCAATGAAGCCACAGGTGTTCACAACCACAATTTTTGCGTCGGTGCTATTGGAGTCGGTAACAATCTCATAGCCAGCCTCATCGAGCTGTGCCATAAGGTGCTCACTATCGACCAAATTCTTTGAGCAACCCAGCGTGATGACGTTAATCTTCTCTCTCTGTCCCATCGTCTTGCCTCCTACTGACTCTTCTATTTCTTGTCGCCAAAGAGCGCATTGACATACTCCCTGCGGTCAAAAATTTTCAACTGGTCTATTCCCTCGCCAATGCCAATGTAGTGTACGGGGATGGCAAACTGGTCGCTGATGCCAATGACCACACCGCCCTTAGCCGTACCGTCTAACTTAGTTATGGCCAACGAATTAACCTTTGTGGCAGCCGTAAACTGACGTGCCTGCTCAAAGGCATTCTGACCCGTTGAGCCGTCGAGCACCAACATCACCTCGTGAGGTGCGTCGGGTATGATTTTGCCCATAACGTTGCGAATCTTCGAGAGCTCGTTCATCAGGCCCACCTTGTTGTGAAGCCTGCCTGCCGTATCAATCAGCACCACGTCGGCACCATTGGCCACAGCCGATTTGAGCGTGTCGAAAGCCACCGAGGCGGGGTCGGAACCCATCTCCTGACGAATCATCGTCGCCCCTGCCCTGTCGGCCCACACCTGCAATTGGTCGATGGCCGCTGCGCGGAATGTGTCGGCAGCACCAATATAGACCTTCTTGCCGGCCTTGACGAGTTGGGCTGCAAGTTTGCCAATAGTGGTGGTCTTGCCAGCACCATTAACTCCCACAACCATAACCACATAGGGCGTACCCTCGGTTATCGACAAGCCGAAGTTCTCGCTCTTCTGCTCGCACTCTTGCAGCAGCTGCGAAATCTCGTCGCGGAGGATGTCGTTCAGCTCGGCGGTGTTCATATACTTATCCCTCGCCACACGAGCCTCAATGTTGTGGATAATCTTTACGGTGGTCTCTACGCCCACGTCGGAGGTTATCAAGACCTCCTCCAACTCATCCAAAAAACTCTCATCCACCTGCGAGCGACCCGCCACAGCCCTTGCAAGCCTACCAAAGAATCCCTCTTTGGTTTTGCGCAGACCCTCGTTTATCTCTTCCTGCTGGGAGGGCTGAGCCTCCTCTGTGGAAGCCACCTCTGTGGCGCTATCGTCATTTGCGGGCGTAACCTCCGTAGCCTGCCCCTCACTCTGGGGAGCTACCGATTCGGTCTTGCGCCTTCGGAAAATATCAAAAAGTGCCATAATCCTCTTTTTTGTCTAACGTCAAACGTCTAATGTCTAACGTCTTTATTGTTAATTATTTATACCTTTCTTGTTGTAGTGTTTCGCAGCTTTTTGTAAAAAGCTGCACCAAAAACTTTTAGTGCTGGTGCGGCTATTCAAGCCTATTCGCCCTCCTCGCTAAACTCGCCAACGTTAGGGAGGTTAGGAAGTGGCCTATCATTCCCTTAATGCCCTTAATGCCCTTAATGCCTTAGGTCGTTAGACGTTAGACCTTAGACGTTAGACTCTCTCGGAGCACCACCCTCACAAAACAGGACTTGTCCTGCAAAGATACTCTTATTTTTTGAATTTACGCATAAGGGGGGTAGTGCCAAAGGCACTTTCGGCCTCGGGGCGGGTCAGTTTGGCCCAAAATTCGCTGTCGTAGTCGCGTGGGTCGTATAGTGGCTCGAAGCGGGGATTGCGGTAGAGGGGCGTCGAGGCGTTGTGGGGACAGCAGCTCTGACACTCGTCGCAACCAAACACCCAGCCGTGAGTGTCGAAGCCCTCGGTGGTGGTCTGCTCGATGGTGCGATTGGCTATGCAAAGGGCCGTATTGATACTCCTCTGGGGGCTAATAGCTCCCGTTGGGCATCGTAGCAAACAACGGCCACAGCCCACACATCCGTCGCCCTCGTAGGGGGTGCTATAATGGTCGAACTCCTCGCGCAAGATAATCTCGCCAAGCACCATAAAAGAGCCTAATTTGGGACTAACTATCAGCGAGTTGCGGCCCACCCACCCTATGCCGGCCAAGCGGGCAAGGCTCTTTTCGGCCAGAGGAACGCTATCGACACATATTTTGACGGCCTTAGGGTCGGTAATACCCAGTCCTTCGGTCACTTCGCGGAGCATTGTTTTGAGCGAGGTGTGGTAGTCGGTAGAGTGGGCATAGGAGGCCACACGACCCTCCTCATACCCCTCAGAGCCAAGCGAGAGGGCGTTTTTGTAGCTCACCGCACCCACCACAATACTCTTTGCTCCTTCGAGCAAGAGGCGCGCATCGAACCTCTTTTCGACATTGCGGTGGAGGTAGTCAAGCCCAAAGGCGTTGCCCTCGGCCAACCACCCCTCAAAACGTGCTTTGGCATCGGAGAGAAAAGTGGCTCTGACCACTCCCCAAGCGTCGAAGCCCGCCGTAGCCATTAGTGAGGATAAAAAATCGTACTTGAACATCCCATTTTTTGCGCTAAAAATTCTCTTTATTCGTACAAAGATTATACTTTTGCGAACCGAAAGATAGTTTATATATATAAATATGTATCACCCGTCTTTGGTTTGCGCCAAGCAAATCGCCAACCAAAGATAACTAATTTTTTACAGAGAATGAAATTTACAACACTCAAACAAATGTTTACCGACAGCGTTAAGCGTTTCGCTAAGAACACTGCCCTGTCGATGTTTGAGCGTGAGAGTATGACCTACGGCGAAATGGGCGAGCGCACCAAATATGTGCAGGAGCTTCTCGTCGAGGCCGGCTTGAATGCTGGCGACAAGGTGGTGCTCCTGAGTAGCAGTATGCCCAACTGGGCCGTTTGCTACTTCGCTGCCGTAAACGCCGGTATGGTTATTGTGCCTATTCTACCCGATTTTTCGGGCACTGAGCTCGACAAAATCATCGCCCACTCCGAGGCTAAGGCTCTCTGCGTGAGCGACAAACTCTATACGAAACTCTCCGAGGAAACCATCCAGAGGATGAATATCGTTATCCGCACCAAAAACCTCGCTGTCATCAACCAGACCTGCACCACTAAGGGCGCAGTCGCTGAGCCTAAGCCCGAGGATTTGGCCGCCATCATCTACACCTCGGGTACGACATCGACCCCCAAAGGTGTGATGCTCACCCACAAAGCTCTGGCCACACAGGTGGAGCTCTGCTACGATATGCAGAATGTAGATGAGAACGACATCTTCCTCTCAATCCTGCCTTTGGCCCACACCTACGAGTGTTCGTTGGGTCTGCTGCTCCCCCTGAGTCACGGCTCACAGGTGGTCTATCTCGACCGTCCTCCTACGGCATCGGCACTTATGCCCGCCTTCAAGAGCGTTAGGCCCACCATCATCCTCTCCGTACCTCTGATTATGGAGAAGATTTATCGCTCGCAGGTCAAAGCCAAGTTCACCAAGAGCAAAGCTATGAGCACACTCTACTCTGTGCCCCTTGTGCGTAAGTTCTTCCACAGCTTGGCTGGCAAGCGCTTGAAGAAGATTTTTGGTGGCCGTGTGCGCTTCTTTGGCATTGGTGGCGCTAAGGTCGATAGGGAGACCGAGCGCTTTATGCGCGAGGGTAAGTTCCCCTACGCTATCGGCTATGGTCTGACCGAGACCGCCCCATTGCTCTATGGCTCAGTGCCTTCGCGCACCAAGCTGCAAGCTGTGGGCTACCCCGCAATCCACGTCGAGGGCAAACTCATCAACCAAAACCCCGAGACTGGCGAGGGCGAACTCGTAGTGAAAACCCCCTGCATTATGGAGGGCTACTACAAGAATCCCGAAGCCACCGCCGAGGCCTTCACTGAGGATGGTTGGTTCCGCACCAAAGACCTGTGTGTATTCGACAAACAAGGCTACTTGGTAATCAAGGGCCGAGCAAACAATATGATAGTTGGCGCTTCGGGCGAGAACATCTACCCCGAAGAGATAGAAAGCGTCATTAACTCCCATCGTTTAGTAACCGAGTCGATAGTTGTGGCCGACAAAGGTTCGCTCGTGGCGTTGGTGACGCTCGATAAAGAGAAAGTGGAGGAGGCTTTGTCCGAATTTAAGGACAACATCTCGGCCAAGTATGACGAATTGATGAAGGAGATTCGCGACTATGTAAACTCCCGCGTTGGTAAGTTTGCGCGCGTATCCCACATCGAGGAGCAGAAAGAGGGCTTCGAGAAGACCCCCACGATGAAAATCAAACGCTTTCTCTACAAGAGGGACAAATAGCGGCAAGGGCACACGCCTTGCGCACCCCCTCACAAAAAAACTCGGGTATCCCGTTGGGATGCCCGAGTTTTTTTAATTCAAAATTCATAATTCATAATTATTTTGACTTAGAGCGTTAAGGCCCTTAAAGCCCTTAAAGCCTTTAAGGCATTAGGTTGGTAGGCGCCCTTTGACTTAGAACTTTTGACGTTAGACTTTTGACGTTAGACGTTAGACTGCGCCAATGGCGCAGGACAGACCTCTCCGTCGCTTCGCGACACCTCCCCTGACATAGGGGAGGAGTGGTCGTGGGGCAAAAGACACCCTTGTAACCCTTGCGACCCCTGTAACCCCTGTTACCCCTGTAAAAAAACTCGGGTATCTTTTTTAATACCCGAGTTTTATGTTTACCTTAGGTCGTTAGACTTTCGACGTTTGACGTTAGACACACAGCCAAAGGCTGTGATTTGTGGAGGGATTTTTGTGCCAAACAAGAAGGTGGCTCCGCAGTTTGCTTGGCGCAAATGAGGAAGCCACCTATCGAAGTTTGGTGCAAAAAGCACCCACAAGGCACAGCCGAAAGCCCGCAAGGCGCGCTCGGCAAGGATTATTCGCTAAGAATCTCCATAATCTTCTGCGCCGCAGTAGCCACAGGAGTACCAGGGCCAAAGATAGCAGCTGCACCGTCCTGATAGAGCTCCTCGTAGTCCTGAGCGGGGATAACACCACCCACAACTACCACGATGTCCTCACGACCAAGTTTCTTCAACTCGGCGATAATCTGAGGAACGAGGGTCAAGTGACCTGCTGCAAGCGACGAAACACCTACAACGTGTACGTCGTTCTCAACAGCCTGCTTGGCAGCCTCCTCGGGAGTCTGGAACAAGGGGCCCATATCTACGTCGAAGCCGAGGTCGGCATAACCAGTAGCAACAACCTTTGCGCCACGGTCGTGACCGTCCTGACCCAACTTAGCAATCATAATACGAGGCTGACGGCCCTCGCGTTTTGCGAACTCATCAACCATCTCTTTTGCCTTAGCGAAATCGGCATCATTCTTCATAGCACTCGAATATACACCAGAGATTGAACGAATAACTGCTTTGTAGCGACCTACGACAACCTCGCAAGCGTCGGAAATCTCGCCCAAAGTAGCGCGTACCTTAGCAGCCTCAACTGCAAGCTCCAAGAGGTTGCCGGTCTTGGTCTTAACAGCCTCAGTGATGGCAGCCAATGCTTTCTGCACAGCAGCCTCGTCACGCTGAGCACGCAACTCTTTCAGACGTTTAACCTGACTCTCACGAACTGCGGTGTTGTCCACAGCCAAGATGTCGATAGGAGCCTCTTTCTCCAAACGGTAGCGGTTCAGACCTACGATAACCTCCTCGCCGGAGTCAATCCAAGCCTGTTTGCGAGCCGAAGCCTCCTCGATACGCATCTTAGGAATACCGGTCTCGATAGCCTTAGCCATACCGCCGAGTTTCTCAATCTCCTGAATGTGCTCCCAAGCCTTGTGAGCAATCTCGTTGGTCAGGCTCTCAACATAGTACGAACCAGCCCAGGGATCAACCGAGCGGCATACGTTGGTCTCCTCCTGAATGTAAATCTGGGTGTTACGAGCAATACGAGCCGAGAAGTCGGTAGGAAGTGCGATAGCCTCATCCAAAGCGTTGGTGTGGAGCGACTGGGTGTGACCCAGAGCTGCGCCCATAGCCTCAATTGCAGTACGGCCTACGTTGTTGAAAGGATCTTGCTCGGTGAGCGACCAACCCGAAGTCTGGCAGTGGGTACGCAATGCGAGCGATTTGGGGTTCTTAGGATTGAACTGTTTTACAATCTTTGCCCACAACAGACGAGCAGCCCTCATCTTGGCAATCTCCATAAAGTGGTTCATACCAACTGCCCAGAAGAACGACAGACGGGGAGCAAACTGGTCGATGCTCATACCTGCGTTCACACCTGCGCGGAGGTACTCCAAACCGTCGGCCAAAGTGTATGCCAACTCAATGTCGGCAGTTGCACCAGCCTCCTGCATATGATAGCCCGAGATGGAGATGGAGTTGAATTTGGGCATATTCTTCGAGGTGTACTCAAAGATGTCGGCAATAATGCGCATCGAAAATTCTGGTGGGTAGATGTAGGTGTTACGCACCATAAACTCCTTCAAGATGTCGTTTTGGATAGTACCGGCCAACTGGTCGAGGGTGCAACCCTGCTCCAAACCTGCAACAATGTAAAATGCCAATACGGGAAGTACAGCACCGTTCATTGTCATCGACACCGACATCTGGTTGAGTGGAATACCGTCGAAGAGAACCTTCATATCCTCAACCGAGCAGATGCTCACACCTGCCTTACCTACGTCACCAACAACCCTTGGGTGGTCGGCATCGTAGCCACGGTGAGTAGCAAGGTCGAATGCAACCGACAGACCCTTCTGACCCGAAGCAAGGTTACGACGATAGAAAGCGTTGCTCTCCTCGGCAGTCGAGAAACCTGCGTACTGGCGGATAGTCCAAGGACGCATAACATACATTGTACTATAAGGACCACGCAAGAAGGGAGCTACACCTGCTGCATAGTTAAGGTGCTCCATACCCTCCAAGTCCTCAGCGCTGTAAAGACCTTTAACGGGAATCTGCTCTGCGGTCATCCACTCTTTCTTCTCCTCAACAGCGCACTTGCTCTGGCTGCAACCCTCGGCTGCGCCAGCAAACTTCATATTTGTAAATTGTGCTCTCATAATTCTTCCTCCTGATGATTAAATACCCAACTCTTTGAGGTAACCATTGAGCGTTTCGAGAACGTTGTCCCTTACGCTGATGAAGTGGGTGATGCCCTGTGCCTTCAACTCCTCGGCGCAAGCAGGAGCACCTGCTACAACCACGATTGCATCCTCACCAACGAGTTTTGCAACCTCAGGAGCGAGAGTTGCGTAGTCGTCATCCGACGAACATACAACAACGATGTCGGCCTTAGCCTCTTTGGCAGCCTTCACGCCCTCCTCAACCGAAGCAAAGAAGGTGTTGTCCTGAACTTTAATACCGGTGCAAGCAAAGAAGTTGCAGCTAAACTGAGCCCTTGCACGAGCCATAGCCAAGCTACCGCAAGTGAGCATAAATGCCTTGGGAGCTTTGCCGCTTGCATCTACTGCCAAGCGCATAGCCTCAAACTGCTCGCCACCACGATAGGGCACGAGTGCGTTGTCGGTAGCCTCGCAAGTGCAACCGTAGCTTGCCTTCTGGCTCTCCAAAACCTCGCCGAAGTTGGGGAACTGGTTAGTACCAAGCAGGGTGATGCGGCGGGTAGCCACCTCTTTGTTCTTCTTCTCAGCCGAAGCCTTAACTTTGGCGCTGATAGTGCCGGCATTGAAAGCAGCGATATAGCCACCCTCGTTCTCAACCTCAACAAAGAGTTTCCAAGCCTCCTCGGCAATCGAAGCGGTGAGGTTCTCGATGTAGTACGAACCACCTGCGGGATCGACTACATTGTCGAAGTGAGCCTCGTTCTTCAACAGCAACTGTACGTTGCGAGCGATGCGCTCCGAGAACTCGTCGTTCTTGGTAGTGGCAGCATTGAAGGGCAATACCTCCAACGAGTGAACGCCACCAATAGCAGCACTCATAGCCTCGGTAGTACCACGCAGCATATTTACATACGAGTCATAGACGGTCTGATTCCACATCGAGGTAACGGCGTGGAGGTAGAGTTTCTCAGCGCATTTGCACTCGGGCTCGTAGGCGCATACAATGTTGGCCCACATCATACGAGCAGCGCGGAGTTTTGCAATCTCCATAAAGTAGTTGGAGGTGATGGAGGTGGTGAAGCGGATGCTCAAAGCAGCATCGGTAGCGCTCACGCCCCTCTTCATAAGCTCAACAAGCATCTCGTGACCTGCGGCCATCATATAGCCAAGCTCCTCAACGATGGTCGAGCCGCTGTTGCCCAAGATAGAGCCATCAACACCTGCAAAGCGTACGTGCTTGAACTCTTTGCCATAGCGCTGGATGTAACCTGCAATCTTGTCGAAGCACTCGTCGCCACGCTCCAAGCCGCAGCAGAATTTGCCGTAGCGGGTAAGACCCCACATCAGGGGATCGAAATCAAAGGCGATGCGTACTGCCTCTTTGTCGAAACCGGCTGCCCACTCCATAACAGGCTCCACGATGGTGGTGTTGGAGGTGCAGATGTAGAATACGATTTCGTTCTTGGTGGGGTCGATACCGGCAGTCAGAGCCGATACAAACTCCTTATCGACCTCTTTGCAAATCTCGAAAGCAACGCTGCACACGCCACTCTCAAATGCCTGCAAAGCCTTCTTGTTGGCCTCTGCGGGGCACTCTACATAGATGGTCTGGAATACTTTCCACCTATTGCAGTTCTTAACACCGCGAACATAGGGGAACTCACCTGCCGAAGCACCGAGGAATTTGACTGCCTGCAAATCCTCTGCACGGTAGTAGGGGCGGACATTGAAGCCCTCTGCTGTGCGCCATACCAGCTTTTTCTGGTAGTCGGCACCTTTGAGGTCGGTCATAATGACGGCCTCCCAAGCCTCGGTCGAGACTGCGGGAAATTCGTCGAACAACCTTTCGTACTTGTTGTTTGCCATAACTTTTTTAATGATGTGAAAAATTTATAGTTAGTTGATTGTTTTAGTTTCGTTTTAAGCTGCTCCGAAGGTCACAACTCTGTCGGCTTGACACATACGGGCGTGCAAATATACTAATTTATAAATAAAGAATCTCCTTTTTTTGAAGAATGTTTCATACTTTTGTGAAAACTTTACTCCGTCTATGGGTCGATTATTCTCAAAACAAGAGCTTCGAGGCATTGCGTTGCTACTTCCGATTGTGGTATTTTTGGGGTGGCTGCTGGGCGATATGCTTTTGTCGAAAAGCCCACAAAGCCCCTCCGAACACCCCTCCGCAACCACCGCCAACGCTGAGGCCACAACGCTCCAACTGCGTCCTTTCGACCCCAATACAGTCACCTACGAGGAGTTGCGCTCGATGGGTATCGACAAGTATGTGGCACGAGGCATTGTCAAGCGTCGCCAGAGTGGTGCGACCTACTCCATTGCCGAGGATGTGGCCATAATCTACGGCCTGAGCGACTCGGCCTACTACCGCCTCCGCCCCTACATCCAAATCGCTCCCGAGTATCAACTCAAACCACGCACTTTCGACCACTCTTCCCACTCCAACACCCCCAAACGCACCTTCCGCAACATACCCTTCGACCCCAACGCTCTCTCGGCCGAGGGGTTCTACGAGTTGGGCTGTTTTACGGCTCGTCAGGCCGAGGCTATGGTGGAGTATCGCGAGCGTCTGGGTGGATTTCGCTCGCTGCTGGAAGTGGCTGATTGTTACCTAATTGACAGTGCTCTATTTGCCCAAATGAAGCCCTACATAATGCTCCAACCGAGCACCATTGGTTCTGCCTCCGGAAGAGCCACAAAAGCCTTTCGCAACATCCCCTTCGACCCCAACACTCTCTCGGCCGAGGGGTTCTATGAGTTGGGCTGTTTTTCGGCACGTCAGGCCGAGGCTTTGGTGGAGTATCGTGAGCGCAGGGGAGGTTTCCGCTCGGAGCTCGAATGGCGCGACTGCTACCTCATCGACAGCCTGCTCTGGGAGCAGACCAAAGAGTACCTACGGCTCTCGCCACTGCCCCACCGGCGCATCGACCTCAACAGCGCCGATTCGCTCACCCTTGTGGGCGTTGAGGGCATAGGCCCACGCACCGCCAGCGACATACTTCTCTACCGCCAGAGGCTCGGAGGCTACTACTCTGTGGCTCAACTACTCGACCTGAGAGTGGTAACAAAAGAGAATTATGAGCTCTTTGCAGAAGAATTTTGGTGTGATAGTTGCAAAATTAGAAAAATTGATATTAACTTTGCACCCCCAAAGGAGTTGGCGGCACATCCGTATATAACAACCCCGAGGTTACGCAAAATACTCAAAACACGACAAACGAAAGGAGGCTGGAAAGGGCTGGAAGAGTTCAAGAATGATGACATATTTGAAGAAGAGGTGAGAGCAAAACTCGCCCCCTACTTCCAGTTTACCTCTGTCGTAATAGAGTAACTATCATATATTTCCCCACATCCCACGGGCGAGGGAGGGGCCTGCCGAAAGGGTTTCGGTGGCGCACCAAAGAGCCCACCATAAAAAGATTATTAAAAACTAAAAAACGATACAACTATGATTATTATGCCTGTAAAAGAGGGCGAGAACATCGAGCGCGCCCTTAAAAAATTCAAACGTAAATATGAGCGTACCGGCGTTCTGAAAGAGCTCCGCGCACGTCAGTACTTCATCAAACCCAGCTGGGCAAAACGCGAGAAGATGCAGCACGCAGTTTATGTAGAGCAGCTTCACCGTCAGGAGGAGGAGTAGTTTACGTTCTCTCAACCAACAAAAAGCCACCGAGTTTTCGGTGGCTTTTTTGTTCGTTGGAGTTGGCAAACAGTAGGCAGCCTACTGAGTTTCGGAAACCCTAACGGGGACAGCTCGATAGATTACATCCCGCTCTTCGGGGGTGAGTTTTTCAACCGAGCGACCAAACAGCTCTACGGCAACCTCCTCGCGCAACTCCTCGTAGGCGAGCCAAATGGCACGAGAGGTCTTAATAAAGAGAGCTGCGTCGGCATTGGGGTCGGCACTAAGAAAAATCACACCATCGCTCACGTCGTAGCTCCAACTCCTACCATCGGGCAGGGTAAACTCGGTGTGTTGTTTGGTAGGCAGGCTCGGAGAATTGTGGGTATTGGTAATAAAAGTTTTCACCCCATAGCGTATTTTGTCCTCGTCGTAGTGCAACCTCCACTCTTTGCCTCCATAGCTGATAATCAGAGCGTTGTCTTTATCGACAGCAACGTGCATCACACAACGCGACAAGAAGAACGGCTGGATTAGCTCCACCTTTGAGCCCACGTTTTCTGGCGCAGGGGGAAGGATGCGAGGCACAGCCTTGTCGTAGTTGATGCGCAGGTAGTTGGCCGCACGCAAACACCTCTTCAACGTAGCCACAAGCTCCATCTTCACCTCGCCCTCGGTGGTGATATTTATAACCGCCTGAGGCGACACGCCTGCCTCTTGGAGCGCCGAGGCCAGATTATCGGCCCCCACCTCCTTGCCATTGAAAAGAATCTTCTCCCCTTTCAGGGTAATGGTTGGAGTTTGTTTTTCCGAAATGTTTTCGGTAACTTTGTCGTCGAACTGAACAATGGTTTCAGTCTTGGCAAATGCGGTGAGCGATAGGCACACCAGCGGCAAGACGTAGAGCACCCTCATACGACTCGCACGAGTTGATTTCTTTTTCAACATCATAGTAATACGGTTTTTAAGTGTACTGTGATTGAGGCTGTTGGCAATGGAGTAGGATTTGTTGCCGACAGCCTTCTTTATTAGTAATAGTTGGTATTCCTTTGCGTTTACACCCGAGCTTAGTACAGCATCGTCGGCCTCGTATTCGTGTATCTCCCTGAGGTCGCGACCGAGCAGCCACATTGCCGGATTGAACCATTGGAGGGCACAGCAGAGATTAACAAGTAGCATATCGGCCGAGTGGTGGAGAGCGATATGCGCCCGCTCGTGGGTGAGAATCATTGCATTACATTCTATCCAGTCGCGCTGAGAAAGTACGATATTACCAAACCAACTAAACGGGGCTATATCGCCGTCATAGACCAACACCCTACCTTCGGGACTGCTCTCCACCTCACGACAAGCGCCCATAAGACGATGGATGGAAACAATAGATTTGACGGTCCACGCCACTACCGCCACACAGCCCAGTGCCATAACAACCAAGGCAATTCCCCACCAATCAAACTGCGCTCCTCGCCCCAACTGCTGTCCAACAACCGCTGTCGCCACGTCGGACGACCTTGCTATCGGCCACGAATCCATAATTACGGTGCGCTCAATGGTGATTACACACAAAGGCAGCACAAACGACAGGAGAGCCGTTGCCAACAGCACCACACGATTGAGCCTATGATAGCTCTCGCGCCACATCAGAATCTTGAAAAACAGATAGAATACGGCAAGCACTATTGCCGCCTTCAACCAGTATGTCACAAACTCTTGCATTGTTTAGTTGTTGGGTTATAGAGTGTTTTTGGGGCAGTGTAGATGTTATAGGGCAGGCTTTATTCGCCCCTCTCGATGCGGGCAATAAGGTCACGCAGCTCGTCAAGCGATATTTTCTCCTCCTTCACAAGCGCCGACACAGCAGTCAGATAGGAGTTCTCGAAGTAGCGACTCACAGCTCCTTTGATTGTCGAGCGACCATAATCCTCCTCACTCACAAGAGGATAGTAACGATAAGTGTTGCCATAGGATTGATGGGCAACATAACCCTTTGATTCGAGCGAACGAACCATTGTAGAGATGGTGTTGAAATGAGGCTTGGGGTCGGGATACAACTCAACAATCTCACGCACAAACATTGCCCCACTCTGCCAAAAGTGACGCATTACCTCCTCTTCCTTTTTTGTCAGCTTTTTCATAGCCATTGGTAGTTAAAAGTTATTCCTACCGCAAATATAACTATAAAATTTAGTTTTGCAACTATTATTTATAGTTATTCAACGAGAAAATTTAGTTAATCCCGAAGGGATTAAAAAAATTGAAAATTGAGAATGGAAAATTGAGAATTAGCTATCAGCGGTCAGCAGTCAGCGGTCAGTTATTTGGGGAGGTTAGGGAGATTAGGGAGGTTGGGAGGTTAGGGAGGTTAAGGAGTTTAGGGAATAGGGCCTATAAGCCCTATAAGCCCTATAAGCCCTATATGCCCTATAAGGCCCCTAAGGCCATTAAGGCCATTAATGCCTTTAAGGACTTAGGTCTTTCGACGTTAGACCTTAGACGTTAGACCCACAGCCCTCGGCTGGGTTTTGTGAGGCGAGTTTCGTGCCAAACTAAGGAGCGAGTCCGCAGCCTACTGAGCGTAGGTGAGGAACTCGCTCTCTGACGTTTGGTGCGAAAATCG
>JAZNFV010000022.1:0-102082 GCA_045576155.1 Tidjanibacter sp. | reverse complement strand
GCTGTGCCTTGTGGGCGATAGCTGCGTTACGCTTGCTTCGGAAATCCTCATTTACGCCCAGTAAACTGCGGTTTCCTCAGCTACGCAAGCCTTGCTCTCGCCTCACAAAACCCAGCCGCAGGACAAGTCCTGTTTTGTGAGCGGAGGACAAGTCCTCTTTTGTTAGAGTGGTGCTCACGACCGAACACGCGCTCCACAACCACTTCTCCCCTATGTCAGGGGAGGTGTCGCGTAAGCGACGGAGAGCGGAGCAAGTTCCGTTTTGTGATGGTGGTGCTCTCGACCGAACACGCGCTCCACAACCACTCCTCCCCTATGTCAGGGGAGGTGTCGCGCAAGCGACGGAGAGGTTAGTTTTATATAATAGTTAAACCTAAATAATCCTAATATGAAAAGAACACTTGTACTTCTTTGTGCGTTATTGGCTACTTTGAGTCTTGCGGCCCAAGATTTCGAGAGCTACTTTACCAATCGCACCCTTCGCACCGACCTCATCTTTTCGGGCGATGCCACCACCCAACACGTCACTCTGCGTGGCCTGCACTCGTGGGAGGGGTGGTGTGGTCGCCGTCACAACCTCGGTCAAGTACCCCTCAGGGGCGACGGAGAGTTGCGCCTAACCGATGTGGCCACTGGCGAGGTTATCTATCGTACCTCCTTCTCGTCGCTCTTTCAGGAGTGGCTGGCTATGGAGGAGGCTCAGAAGGTGAGTAGGGCCTACGAATTTACCCTGCTTGCTCCAATGCCACTGCGACCCGCACAGATGAGCGTGGTGCTCTACAACCCCGCTCAGGAGGTAAGCGCCCAGATGGAGCTTACCATCGACCCTGCCGACATCCTCATCCACAACTTCGATGGTATGCCCACAACTCCCTATACCACTATCCACAGCGGCTCGGAGCAGGAGAAAATCGACGTGGCTATCGTGGCCGAGGGCTACACCGCCGAGGAGATGCAACTCTTCCGCGAGGATGTCCAAAAGACCGTTGAGGCGCTTTTCTCGCACGAGCCTTTTGGGTCGATGCGCGAGAGGTTCAACATTGTTGCTGTTGAGAGCGTCAGTGCCGATAGCGGAGTGAGCGTACCTCGCGAGGGAGTGTGGAAGGATAGCGCTGTGAAGAGCCATTTCGACACCTTCTATGCCGCACGCTATCTGACCACAAGCGCCATTTTCGCTATGGCCGACCTGCTGGCAGGCATCCCCTACGAACACATTATCGTGCTGGCCAATACGGAGACCTATGGTGGCGGAGGCATCTACAACTCCTACACCCTCACCACCGCCCATCACCCACTCTTTGCCCCCGTTGTGGTACACGAGTTTGGCCATAGCTTTGGTGGTCTTGCCGACGAGTATTTCTACGACACCCCCGACATCTCCTCCAACCCACTTACGGCCACCAACGAGCCTTGGCAGCAGAACATTACCAACCTTGTCGATTTAGACTCCAAGTGGGGCGATATGTTGCCCGAGGGCACTGCCATACCCACCGAGCCCACCAAGCAGGCCGAGGAGAACTATACGGTTGGTGTCTATGAAGGTGCAAACTATATGACTAAGGGTGCTTTCCGCCCTGCGGTTGTGTGCCGTATGCGCAACAATACCGCCACCCAGTTCTGCCCCGTTTGCCAGAGGGCTTTGGAGCGTATGATTCGCTTCTACACCGAATAACTCACTGTAATACTGTTCGATATGGAAACCAAAGGTTGGACAAAATGCCACATCGATGGCTACATAGTTGCCTGCGATCCGGGCAACAACAATCTATCCTACTACCCCGCAGACTACACCCGAGGGGAGTTGAAGGTGGGGATGAACCTCTGCGCCCACGACAAAGATTTGCCTAAGGTGATTGTTAAGAAGATTGCCGACGATAGTATTGTTGTGCGTTGCTCCAACTCCAACCACACCATCACTATCGGGGAAGAGTTCTACTCTCCACGCAAGGGACTCAGTTACGCCTACTCCGAGGCTATCATCTCGCTCGAATAGGAGAACGACCTACCGCCATAACGACAAAAGGTAGCCTCTCGGGGCTACCTTTTGTCGTTGATGGCGGGCTAATCTATACTAACCACGTTGTACTTGGGGTTGAAGGTAAGCTCCGTACCGTCGGATAGCTCCACCTCGTAGCCCTGACCTTCGGTCTCGATGCTCATAATCAAGACGTTGGGGTACTCGTCCCATACGTAGGTAGTGATTTGCTCGGGGATTATTTCAACGGGTATGGTGTCGTTGCGGAGCTTAATCTTAGTCCACTGACCCGAGGAGTCGAAATTGACCTTAGAGCCATCTTTGAATATCACACGATAGGTGTTGCCACTGCGATGGTGGTGCTGATGGATGACCTTGATTTGGTCTTTGGCAAAGTACTCGTGGATGAACTGCTGCGCCTTTTGGGGGAGTTGTTTGAGTGTCACCTCGGCGGCGTTTGCGACAACGGAGGCCATTAGGGCCACCGCAATAGTTAAAACGATTCTTTTCATAGCATAGAGTTGTTTTTAGTGTGTTCGCTCGTAGAGGTGCAAAAAGAGTGCAAAACAACCCCTCTGGCAAAAATAATTGCATTTTACACCCCAGCCCACAATTTTTTTCTTCCCTGCCACACAATTTTCATCCTTTGCCCATACTTTTCTTGCCCTCGCCCTCAACTTTGGCACGAGCTTTGCAACTACTTATAGCGTGGTCGCAACGACCACACAAGGTTTCTTCATTTATTTAAGTTTGGGTTAGTAGTTTTGAAAAGGATTCCGCTGTGACAGCGCAGTCCTTTTTTTTGTGTTTGTGCGTTGCGTGAGCCAAACTTAAATAAACGAAGAAACTGCGTTTCGCTTTTACATTCCTCCCTAAATCCCTCCTTTGACAAAGGAGGGACTTGGTTTCGCCTCTCGGCTCAAAAAGCGGTGTGGCGACCCTTTGAGGTCGCCACACCTATTATTCCATCCGTATGGGTTAGTAGTTTTGAAAAGGTAGCCGCCCAAAAACGCCTACCTTTTTTGTTTTTGTTTGAGGGAGTGTAGGGAGTGTAGGGAGTGTAGGGAGTGTAGGGAGTGCTGGGCCATAAATTCCCTAAGTTCTCTAAACTCCCTAAATTCCCTAAATTCCCTTTGTTTCTCTATTTTGCACTCTCAGTCTATGCATACGCTCCTTGAATCCCCCCTCTTCCATAAAGCGGTTAGAAAGTGATTTAAGTAATTGGTGCAAGAGATAATCCTCTTGCTTGATGAGGATGATTGCCATATTTGCCACTGTGTCAAGAGGACGAGATTGTGCGATTGTCAAGATGTGGGTATTATCTCCATCAACACCAAGTTTGCGCATAGCTATATACTCCTTTGATGTAGTTTCCCATTGTCTGAAACCATTGACACGCAAGAAATCCTCGTAGTCTGACAGCAATTCCATAAAACTTGCTTTGGCGACATTTAGCAACTTAATGCCCATTTCAAGCGATGTTTCAATGTCGGCATTTCCCTCGACAATGTTTTGCTTGCCAGAACGAGCAGCCTGCACCATTTGGTCAATCGTACGATCGCCTTTCGTGAACGCAGTATGCGCAAAGTGATATGTTATATCAAAAAGCAGTTCGGCTTTGCGATAACATATCAAATTGTGATAGTCGCCTTGGCGTTTGATTAACTCGTTGGTGTTCATTGGGCGTATCTTTTCAACAAAAGTATTGTATTTATAAGACTCTTGCAAGAGCTTATGGTATTTTGTGGGAAATTTAGTGAAATTAGAGAATTTAGGGAAGTTAAGGAATTGCAAACACTATTTCCCTAACCTCCCTGTATTCACAACATTCCCATTAAGATACACCAGTCATTCAACTGAATGGCTGGTGATTTAATCTTAATTGTCGTAGTTGTTTATGATTTTTACGTCGTATTGCTCTTTTTGGGCTGCGATTGAGATCTCTGCGTTTTCAGTGATAACAGCAAATCCACGAATAATAGAACCTACTATGACTGTGAATAACGAAGATATTGCTCCACCAAGTCCTATGTAGAATTTCCAAGGTTCGTCATAAGGATACCCACCTAATTCCTCAATATTGCCAAGCATTACAAAGATGAAGATAGCAAAACAAAGCCATCCTAGTACTTTGAGAAAGGTTGAGATAGAATAAATCTTGTTCGATACTCTTGCATCTACTTCTAATTTACATTTGTCCATTTTTGTGTTTTTTAAGTTAAACAATAAGGTTTCGTAGTCAGCAGATGACAACCGTTTAACTCAAATAGGAGAAGGCCTAATAAAAGAAACGTGGGTGCGCCTGTTGTAACAAGGTACGACCAAGCACCCACAAAAACACAAGCACAACCCACGCCATAGAGCGTGGGCATTTAGTGTGCCTATTGGTGTTTTTGTTTGAAAAATTGGTCGTTTTTGTTACAAAGCCAATAGCCTAAATGCCATCTATAAACACTGCGTATTCCGCAATGCTAATGCAAATATAAGAAATAGTTGTAGTAAAACAAAATAGATTTCCACAAAGATATTCATTATGGTTATTTAAGTTTTGGGTTATAGGCCCTATAACCCCTAAAACCCCTAAAACCCCTAAGTGCTTAGGTAAGTACAAAAAAATAGCTCCGGCCTGTGGGGTCGGAGCTATTCATATCGAAGCCTTGCGGCGGGGCTTACTCGGCGGGAGTCTCGGTAGCCTCTACCTGATTGGGCATTACGGGAGCCTCGTCGGCTACGTCCATAATCTGCTCAATGATAGCATCGCTCGAAGGAACACCTGCTTTTTTGTACGACGACATTGCAACGGTAGCCAAAAGGCTCAACACTACGATGCCGATAGCCAAGTACCAAGTTGCTTTTTCGAGGAAGTTGGCGGTCTGACGCACGCCCATTACTTGGTTCGATGCGCCAAAGTTTGCTGCCATACCGCTCTTGGGGCTCTGAGCCAACACCGACAAAACGAGCAGGATGCTGGCGATAAGAATCAAAATTACAAGAAATGTGTACATTGTGTTGTTGTATTTAATTATTTTTATTGTCTTTCTTCGAGCTGTTTTCGTTTTAGCTCCTCAATAAGTTCGGCAAAATAAATACTTTTTTGTGAATCTTGCAAACTTAATTTTTGATATATCTCAATTGCGAGGTCAAAAAGGTGTTGTTTTGCATAAATTTCTGCCAATTCTTCGCTCACAAACTCCTCTTCGTCCTCGTCGAGGCCTCCCATTGGCGACAACTCCTCGTCGGTTGTAGCCTCCCCAATGGTTATGCGATGTTCGCCTTCGAGCAGAAAATCGTCTATTATGGAGAGGGTCGAGCTACGTTGAAATTCGGCAGCGTCAATCTGTTTTAGTGTGGGCGCTGTGGGGCTCATCCGTTGGCGCAACTTGGCGGCATAGAGTATGCTATCCTCAATCTCCTCGCCCCGAGCGTGTAGTGCCATCTTCACCGCGCCCCACCACGGATACCTGAGTGCAATCTCTTTGAGTGTAGCTGTGGCCACTCCCGACCACAAGTTTCTATCCTGACTCATCCTTTTTCGTTTAGTCTAAGCTCTTTTGGGGGTTGTTGCTCTCCCTTCTGGGGCGAGCCTTCAATGCTACCAGTTGGCTACGGCGGCATTGAAAATATCCTGCACGAGCTGTTCGCAAATCTCTGTAATTAGTTGGTCTTGAATATCTTGCAAGAGCTGGTTGGCGTCGTACTCAGCAAATGCGCTGAACGACTTGTTGTAGTTATTCTGAGGCTCATAGACGTTGGTGAACTTCACTTTGACCGTAATGGTCAGTCGGTTCATTGCCGCTGTCTCGGCCGAGGTAATAGCCGCAGGGGTGGAGGTGTAGTTGGAAATCTCGCCCTCAAAGGCCAAGTCGCCACCCGAATCTACCAGCTGCAACTTGGTCTGACGTGCAAACTTATCTTGCAGCGCCTCGGTGATTGTCGAGCTGAGGGTGGGGGCAACCATAGGAGCGTTGTTGGGGAAGTAGGGCACGCTCACAGTCTTTGCCTCCAAAGGTATCGAAGCGCCCGAGAAGGAGTATTTTACCGTACAGCCACTCGTAGCGCCCATCACGAGCGCCAAGAGAGCTACAAATGCAAACTTGTTAAATTTCATCTATGCCGAGTTCTTTAATTTTCCTATACAATGTTCTCTCGCTCATAAAGAGCTCTTTGGCGGCCTCTCTGCGTTTGCCACCCGTATGGCGCAGGGCCTTCACAATAGCCTCGCGTTGCACATCCTCTTTGGAGAGTGGTCGTGCCAGCTCATCGAAAACCTCTTCGCCAATGGTCTCTTGGGGCTCGGGGGTGTAAGTGTTCGACGAGGGCAGGTAGCCTGCCACCGAGCCACCACTACGAGGCTCGTCGTAGGGGGTGGGGGTGGTTGAGCCACTCATAACCTCCATAAGCATACGTTTCACGTCCGTAAGGTCGCGCCTCATATCGTAGAGCACCTTGTAGAGCAGTTCGCGCTCGTTGGAGTAGTCTTCCGAGGGAGCGCCACCCACAACCATAGGCGTTGAGCCTACACCCTCCATTGGGAGATAGTGGCTCAGCACTTGTTCGGTGATGAGTCTTGAAGGTTCGAGGATTGAAATCTGCTCTGCCACATTTTTCAGCTGACGAATGTTGCCTTTCCAATAGTAGTTTTCGAGCATTGTGCGCGCACCCTCATTGAGAGTTATGGTGGGCATCTTGCAACTTATCGAAACGTCCGAAGCGAACTTCCTGAAAAGCAGGTGGATGTCCTCTTTGCGCTGACGCAGAGGGGGCACAGCTATGGGTACTGTGGCCAGACGGTAGTAGAGGTCTTCGCGGAACTTGCCGTCGGCAATGGCCTGCATAAGATTGATGTTGGTTGCGGCCACCACCCTGACGTTGGTTTTCTGTGGCTTGGCCGAGCCTACACGCAGAAACTCGCCCGTTTGGAGCACCCTCAGTAGGCGCACCTGTGTGGAGAGTGGCAACTCGGCCACCTCGTCGAGAAAGAGCGTACCTCCGTCTGCCTCCTCAAAATAACCTTTGCGGGCCTCAATAGCGCCCGTAAACGACCCCTTTTCGTGGCCGAAAAGCTCCGAGTCAATCGTACCCTCGGGTATAGCGCCGCAGTTGATGGCCACATATTTCTGGTGCTTGCGCGAGGAGTGCTGGTGGATAATCTGAGGGAAAAACTCCTTACCCACACCGCTCTCGCCCGTAATGAGCACCGTCAGGTCGGTTGGTGCGACCTTCACAGCCATCTCAATAGCCCTGTTTAGTGGCTCACTGTTGCCAATGATGCCAAAGCGTTGTTTTATCGAAAATAAATCAACCATTCTCTTTTAGTTGTAAATTCTTTAATCAGTCGTAGTGGCTCACAGTGGAATCTACTCAACAATCTCCACTCTCTGCTCCACCTCCACTTCCAGACGGTCGCCCGAAGGGAATAGACCCCAAATGAATGCCGCAATAGCCGCAGCCACTGCCACAAGAGCAATGATGGTTATGGGGTCGAGCTTCTTGCGAGGCTGACGAGGCTGCACTGTGGGGGCACTGGGCTTGGCGGGAGCTTTTACCTCAGTCTTGTCGTCGTAGGCGTCAATCACACTCTTGGGAGTGGGCTGGGGCGCGGGCTGAGGTTTGGGCTGAGGTTTAGGCTGGGGCGCGGGCTGAGGCTTAGGCTGTGGCTTGGGCTGTGGCTTGGGTTGTGGTTTGGGCTGAGGAATCTCGTCTTCAAGCACCTCCACATTGCTCTCCTCGGGCCTTGCGGTGGGCTTCGTAATGGGCTGGGGGGCAGGCTCGTCTAAGTAGCCATACTCATCCTCCTCAGTGCCGGGGAGCGTCTGAGCAAAGGGGTTGAACGAGAAATCGACACTACCGTCGGGACGCGCAAGCAGCACACCAACACCGTCGAGAATAAACTTCTTGCTTGTGGCGAGTTGGTTCTTTACGGTGCGGATGTAGCGATTTACAATCTCGGTGGCCTTGCTGGGGCTCACGTCGAGGATGTTCACTACCAGACCTACGAGTGTGCCGTCGTTCTTTTTGAGCATTTCCATAAAGACAATCTCTCCACTCTCTTTGCGGCGGATGAGAGTGCCCACTTCGGGGATTATAAGCCTTGTTTCGCTTTTGATGTATTGCGCGATGATGGCGCTAATTTTGGTAGTCATAGCTCTATGATGATTTGTTTATATACGTAAATAACTCCCAAAAATAGCTATTATTATTGAATTATCTGCCAAAAAGTCAGAAAATATGACAAAATTGACATTATTTCGCCTCAATCGTTGATTATATGAAAAAGATTTATTTGTTTTGCATTGTGAAAGATTTGAGAAAGTAAGTCGATTACTTTGCGAAAAAAATTTCAAAGTAGCTAAGTTGGATTGTAAACCTTAATTGTTTTTTGGAAAAATGAAGAACAAGTACACCGACCTTATTGAGCAAACTTACGATTGGCCACAGAACGAATTTTCGGTTGAGGATAACGAGCTCTATTTCCACGATGTCCCCCTGATGGATATTATCAAGCAGTATGGTACGCCACTGAAAATTACCTACCTGCCCAAAATATCATCGCAGATTCAACGTGCCAAGCGACTCTTCAATGTGGCTATGGCGAAGGTCGATTATAAGGGTAGCTACAACTACTGCTACTGCACCAAGTCGTCGCATTTTTCGTTTGTGCTCGAAGAGGCTTTGAAAAACGACATCTACTTGGAGACCTCCTCGGCCTACGACATCCACATCATCAATGCTCTCTACGAGCAGGGCCTTATAAATAAGGATATGTATGTGGTTTGCAATGGTTTCAAGCGTTTGCAGTATGTCGAGAACATCGCCTCGCTCATCAATTCGGGCTTCGAGAATACCGTTCCTGTGCTCGACAACAAAGAGGAGTTGGATCAGTTGGAGGGTCTTGTGGAGAAGCCTTGCAAGCTCGGCATTCGCATTGCGGCAGAGGAAGAACCCAAGTTCGACTTCTACACTTCGAGGCTTGGTATTCGCTACAACGACATCGTTGAGTTCTACAAAAAGCGCATCAAACCCAACAAGAAGTTTAAGCTCAAAATGCTCCACTTCTTCATCAATACGGGTATGAAGGATACGGCCTACTACTGGAACGAGCTCAACAAGTGTATTCAGGTCTATTGCGAGTTGAAGAAGATATGTCCCGAGTTGGATAGCTTGAATATCGGTGGTGGTTTCCCAATCAAGAACTCGCTCAACTTCGACTACGACTACGAGTATATGGCCGAAGAAATCGTTGCACAAATCAAGAGTAACTGCAATCTAAACGGTGTGGAAGAGCCTAATATTTTCACTGAGTTTGGCTCGTTTACCGTTGGCGAGAGTGGTGCAACTCTCTTCTCGGTGCTCAACCAGAAGCAGCAGAACGATAGGGAGCGTTGGTATATGATTGACAGCTCGTTTATGACCACCCTGCCCGACATTTGGGGTATCGACCAGCGCTATCCTCTGCTGGCCATCAACCATTGGGATAAGGAGTATCAGCGAGTGTTCTTGGGAGGTCTGACCTGCGATAGCGAGGACTTTTATAGTGGCGAGTCGCACTCCAATGCGGTCTTTCTGCCCAAGCTCGACGACGAGGAGCCTCTCTACGTTGGTTTCTTCCATACGGGCGCTTATCAGGAGTCGGTGGGCGGCTTTGGTGGCATCCAGCACTGCCTCACCCCCGCACCCAAACATATCCTCATCGACATCGACAAAGAGACTGGCGAGTACTACACCCGACTCTTTGCTAAGGAGCAGAGCTACCGCTCGATGATGCGTATTCTCGGCTACTAAGCGTCGGCTAATCATACAAATAGAGAGGGCGACCCCACCAAAGGGTCGCCCTCATTTTGTGACGTTGTTGTGTGGCGGTGGTTAGAATCGCCAGCCGAGCGAGATTTGCAACATACCCGAATAGACATCCTCGGCCTCGGGGGTGAGGGGAGTGAGTCCATAGCGATAGCGACCTTCGATGACCATACCGAAGTCGAAATCATAGGCCAAACCCGCAAGGAGCTGGATGTTGAACTTGTTGAAGTCGCCATCCAAATCGACCTCTACATCGTCCACCTTTGCGCCCGTATGGACAAGATAGTCAAACGAAGCGCCCATTTGGAGGTTGAGTCCGTCAATGAGGTAGTACTTGCCGAGGATAGGCATCGAGATGTAGTTGAGCCTAACCGAGGCATCCACATTGTCGTTCTCGACTTTGAAGCCCTGCATCGAGAACAAAAGGTCGCTCTCGATGACAAACCAGTTGCAGGCGACGCTCTCAAAGAAGAGACCGGCCGAGAGTCCGGGGATGATTTTTGCGTCGGCAATGCCGTTGGCGGTTGCAAAGGTCGCACCCACTTTGGGGCCCCACGCCCAACCTTGGGCCGAGATTGTGCCGAGCGACAAGAGTGCAGCGGCAGCAAGGAGAAGAAGTTTTTTCATAATACATTATTTATTTTGGTTAAACTTTGCCGTCGGAGAGTTTGTGGTTTTCTTTGCCGACGAGCCTTTTGACCCCCTAAGCGCAAAATGAGTGCCATACTTTTTATGTCTAACGTCTAACGTCAAACGACCTAAGTCCTTAAAGGCTTTAAGGGCCTTAGGGGCATTAAGGGCATTAAGGGCATTAAGGGCCTTAGTGGCATATGGGGCATATAGGGCTTATAGGGCTTATAGGCCCTATTCCCTAAACTCCCTAAACTCCCTAAACTCCCTAAGCTCCCTAAGCTCCCTAAGCTCCCCACCTTCCTCCAATAATTTTCCATTTTCAATTCTCAATTTTCCATTTTCAATTCTCAATTTTCCATTTTCCATTCTCAATTTTCCATTTTCCATTCCTTTCCCTTATCTTTGTCGCACAAACAAACCACAAACTTTTGCTCTATGGATGAACAACAAACAATCAAGCAGTGGCAACGTGAGCGTATGACCACCACGTTGCGTCGTATGTGCTATTGGCTCTGTGCTATTGGTTCGCTGTGGGTGCAGCCTGCCGTTGCGTTATTTATGGGTATTGCCATTGCGCTAACCATCGGTGCTCCCTATGCCAAGGCCAACAAGAAGGTGTCGAAGTATTTGCTCCAAGCAGCCGTTGTGGGGTTGGGATTTGGTATGAATCTCCACGCCTCGCTTGCTGCCGGCAAGGAGGGTATGCTCTTTACGATTGTGTCGGTTGTGGGCGTGATGATTATTGGCGTGTTGCTCGGCAAGTTGCTGAGGGTAAACCCCAAGAACGCCTACCTAATCTCGTCGGGCACAGCTATTTGTGGCGGTAGTGCTATTGCTGCCGTAGCGCCCATCATCGATGCCGACGACAACGACACCTCGCTCGCTTTGGCCACAATCTTCATACTCAATGCCATTGCACTCTTCATCTTCCCGCCCATTGGCGAGGCCCTCGGACTGAGCCAGCAACAGTTTGGCACTTGGGCCGCCATTGCCATCCACGACACCAGCTCGGTTGTTGGTGCGGGTGCTGCCTATGGCGAGGAGGCTTTGCAGGTGGCTACGACCATCAAACTCACCCGTGCGCTCTGGATTTTCCCGCTGGCGCTTATCTCTGTTTGGGTTTTCCGCTCGAAGGGTAAGAAGATTGCCATACCTTGGTTTATCCTCTTCTTCATCTTGGCTATGGTGGCCAACACCTACCTGCCTATCCCCGAGGTTGTTACCAAGTGGGTGGTGGTTGCTGCCCGTAAAGCTCTGAGTGTTACGTTGTTTCTTATTGGCTGTGGCCTTTCGCTTGGGGCAATCAAGAAGGTGGGCGCAAAGCCACTCATCTTGGGAGTCTGCCTTTGGGCCATCATATCTGTCGCAACGCTACTTGTGGTGTTGTAGTGGGGTATAAAAAATCTGCCACCCGACTATCGGGTGGCAGATTTTTTTTGTTGCCAATCAGATTAGCTCGTGCCGATTATAGCAATTTCGACATAAACTTTGCAGCATTGACCACAAAGCGTGTGTGAGTGCCTTTGCCGAGGATTTGCTCGCCGCAGCGTGCCTCCACCTCAAATTCAATCTTGCGTCCCTCCACAGCCGTAACCACAGCCTCGGCCTCGATGGTTGCGCCAATGGGCGAGGGGGCGAGGTGGCTGGTGGCGATGAAACCGCCAACGGTGGTGTCGCCTTCGGCAAGGAATGGGGCTACGGCAGTCATTGCCGCGTGCTCCATAAGTGCCACCATAGAGGGGGTGGCAAATACGTCGAGGCCACCCGAGCCTACGGCGCTGGCCACTTTTGAGCTATCTACAACGGTGGTGCTTGTGTGTCGTGTTCCAATCTCAATCATATCTGTTTCTGTTAATTTTAATTAGTTTCTAAGGTTTATACTTTGCCCTCCGCAGGGGCAAAGGTATTGATTTTTTTGGAGTGTGACAAAATATGGCTACCTTTGTGTCGCTAAAATTTTTCAACCCAATCAAACTCTTTTTTCATATACTATGGCACGCAAATTAGGCTTTGCAATCAAGCGCTTTCTCTATAAAATCCGTATGCGTCTGCACCCCATCTTCCCTGTGGCCGACGACCACTTCGTAAAGATGATGTTCTACCGCGATATGGGCTACCCCCTGAATCTCGACAACCCTCAGACCTTCAACGAGAAACTACAATGGCTGAAAGTCTATAACCACCAACCTGAGTACACCGCAATGGTCGATAAGGTGTCGGCTAAGGAGTATGTAGCCTCAATCATTGGCGAGGAGTACATAATCCCCACGCTGGGCGTGTGGGAGCGTTTCGAGGACATAGACTTCGACGCTCTGCCCAACCAGTTTGTGCTCAAACCTACCCACGACAGCAAGAGTGTTGTCATCTGCACCGACAAGTCCACCTTCGACATCGAGGCTGCCCGCAAGAAACTCACCGCCTCGCTTGGTCGTAGCTACTACCTCAAATACCGCGAGTGGCCCTATAAGAACATCAAGCCCCGCATCTTGGCCGAGCAGTATATGGTCGATGAGAGTGGTTTCGAGCTGAAAGACTACAAATTTTCTTGCTACGACGGTGTTTCCACCGATGTGATGCTATGCTACGATAGGGCTTCGGGTGACACCAAATTCTACTTCTTCGACCGCGACTGGAATCTTATGCGCTACAATCGTCGTGGTGCTGAGGCTCCCGAGGGATTCACTGTTCCCAAGCCCGAGAATATGGACAAGATGTTCGAGATAGCTGCCCGTTTGTCAAAGGGTGTGCCTTACCTGAGGGTCGATTTGTATAACATCAAGGGAAAGATTTACTTTGGCGAGCTGACCTTCTTCCCCCGCAGTGGCTGTGGCAAGAACTATCTTCCCGAGGCGGATTTGTTGTTTGGTAGTCGTATTGTGTTGCCGGAGCATAAAACCATATAGTTTGCGAGTGCGCCTTGTTGGTAACTTTTGCACCAAATTTCAAAAGCGACATCCTCACTTACGTTCAGTAAGCTGCGGTGTCGCTTTCTCATTTGGCACAAAATTTCCTCAACAAATCGCACTCTTTTTTTTGGTCTAAGGTCAAACGTCTAACGTCGAAAGACCTAAGTCCTTAAAGGCTTTAAGGGCCTTAGGGGCTTTAATGGATAATGGGGCTTATAGGGCTTATAGGGCTTATTCCCTAACCTCCCTAACTACACAAAAAACCCCGGGTATTCTTTTTGATACCCGTTTTTTTTGTGGGGTCTAACGTCTAATGTCTATCGCCCTAAGTCAAAATAATTTTCAATTTTCAATTCTCAATTTTCCTTCATTACTCTTACCCAATCGACGTCTAACCAGCCACCGTCGTTGGTTTTGCCGCTCGTCAGGGCGAAGAGTCCGAACTTAGCGCCAATCCATTTGCCCTCTTTGGCCTTGAATGGCTCGCCTATCGGTTGGAATGTTTTGCCGCTCTCGGCCCAATAGAACTGACAGTTGCCACCAGCGCCAACAACCACTTTTAGAAGCAGTTGCATATCCTCAGCCCATAGCATATCTGCCACAACTCTCTCTTCAGCCCCCTTGTCTGCACCAATGGTTACACACTGTCGCAGGTGGGTTGCTGTGCCGTCGTAGTAAAATTCGAGTGTGGCGATGTCGCTACCGCAGATGGTTATGCCGGCCCTATCGCCTGCTGTGCCACCTCTAAAATCGACCTTTGCCGTAATTGCCTGCTCGGGGGCTGTAAGTTTCTGAGTGAGGATGTTTTTGGCCTCCCACATACTCTCGTAGGGTTGGCAGTAGAGTCTTATGTAGCCTTCGGGCGAGTGGAAGAGCCAGTCGCGCTCAGCATTGCCAAACCATTGCCACGCAAGTCCGAGGATGGGGTTGTTGAACTCGTCGCCCTCGGAGGGTGTTGTGGGTTGCATTGGTTTGTTGGTGTGGGGCTTACGATAGCTCTCAACAGGCTCTCCTATGCCGTCCCCATTGGTGTCGATGCCCATACTGCACCAACCATCCTCGCTCCACCACATAGGTTGGAGGTGGACAACACGACCATAGGCATAGCGATCCTCGAAGTGAACAAACCAACTCTCGCCTGCGGTATCGGTCACCCAGCCGCCCTGATGCGGGCCGTGAATGTTGCTGTCGCCCTGATGCAACACTTTGCGCCACTCGTAGCGACCCAGAGGCTCGCGCGAGCGCAGCACCACTTGCCATCCCTCCTTCACTCCGCCTGCGGGAGCGAAGATGTAGTACCAACCGTTGCGCTTGTAGAACTTAGGGCCTTCGATGGTGGGATTTTCGGCGTGTCCGTCGTGTATAAGCACCTCAGGGCCAATCAGACGCTTGCCGTCGTAGCTCATCTCCGAGGCGGAGAGCACACTCTTGAAGCCGGCTCGTGAGCCTGCCCACGAGTGTACTAAGTAGGCTTTGCCGTTGTCGTCCCAGAGGGGGCAGGGGTCAATCATACCCACTCCTTCGGCCACCAAGTGTGGCTCGCTCCAAGTGCCACGCGGGTCGTCTGCCTCGACCATATAGATACCCACATCGGGGTCGCCCCAGTAGATGTAGTAGCGACCATTGTGGTGGCGAATCGAGGGGGCCCACACGCCGTTGCCGTGCTGCTCCTGCACGCCTTTGGGGCGGTAGGAGTGAACAGCACCCGCCAACTGCCAATTTACCAAGTCGGTGGAGTGGAGTATCTGCAATGCGGGCAGGCAGTCAAACGACGAGGAGGTCATCCAGTAGTCGTCGCCCACACGAATCACGTCGGGGTCGGAGTAGTCGGCGTGGAGTATGGGGTTGCGGTATGTGCCGTCGCCTTGGTCGGCCACCCACACCATACTCCGCCCTTGTGCGCACAGAATTGTTGCACTGAGGGTCGCCAGTAGGCTTAGTATTAGATGTTTAGCTCTCACTTGTTTGTGCTTTTAGAGTGTAACTCCTGTCTTGAAAATAGCCACTTCCTTGAAGCCGGTGCTCTCGTGTTTTAGGTGCTCGCCATTGGCGGTGGAGAGTACTTTGTCGATAAAACGGTTGAGCAGTGCTTCGGGCTCTTCGTCCTCGATGAGTGTGCCGGCGTTGAAGTCAATCCAACCCTTCTTGAACTCATAGAGGCGAGTGTTGGTAGAGATTTTCATTGTGGGCACAAAACTACCAAAGGGAGTGCCCCTGCCGGTGGTGAAGAGCACCATCTGACAGCCACTCAGAGCCAGTGCCGACGAGGCAACCAAGTCGTTGCCGGGGGCTTGCAGCAGGTTTAGTCCGCGCCTAACGACGGGGTCGGTGTAGCTGAGTACATCCACCACCGTAGCTGCGCCACCCTTCTGCACACATCCGAGTGACTTCTCTTCGAGGGTGGTGATGCCGCCCTTCTTGTTGCCGGGCGAGGGATTCTCGTAGATGGGTTGGTTGTAGCTCTTGAAGTAGCCCTTGAAGTCGTTGATGAGCGCTACGGTTTGGTCGAAGATGTCCGAACTCTCGGCTCTATCCATCAATATGGTCTCTGCGCCAAACATCTCGGGCACCTCTGTGAGTATGGTAGTGCCGCCCTGAGCTATGAGCCAGTCGGAGAACAGACCAACCAGAGGGTTGGCCGTAATACCCGAGAAACCGTCGCTACCGCCACATTTGAGGCCAATTTTCAGTTTGGACAGGGGCTGTGGGGTGCGCTTGTCGTTGCGGGTGATTTCCACCAACTCGCCACATACCCTAACGCCCTCCTCAATCTCGTCATCCACCTCTTGGGCCACAATAAACCTCACACGCTCCGAGTCCCACTGGCCAATCTCCTTTTGGAACTCGCTCACTTGGTTGTTCTCACACCCCAAGCCCAGCACCAAAATAGCGCCTGCGTTGGGGTGGTGAACCATAGCTGCCAGTGCTCTGCGTGTGTTGCGGTGGTCGTCGCCCAGCTGCGAGCAACCATAGGGGTGGGTATAGACCCTCACATCGTCGAGGTGGGAGCAGTCGAACTCGCTCCTTACCCTCTGGGCAATCTTCTCGGCCTGACCATTGACACAGCCCACAGTTGGGATTATCCACAACTCGTTGCGTATGCCCATATCGCCATTTTTGCGCTCATAGCCCATAACGGTGCGCTCATCGGCGGGGTAGGCTTTGGGTGCAATCTTGGGGGTGTAGATATACTCAATCTCGTCGGAGAGGTTGGTCTTGATATTGTGGGAGTGAATCCACTCGCCCTCGGCAATGGCTTTGGTGGCGTGGCCAATGGGGTAGCCATACTTGATGACATTCTCGCCCTCGGCAATGGCTCTCAGAGCCACCTTGTGTCCCTTTTGTATGGGCTCAACGAGGGTGATTGTGCGACCTTCAATCTCGATGCTTTCGCCTGCCGCGAGTTCATCGAGAGCAATAGCCACATCGTCGGCCTCGTTTATTCTCAGATAACGTTTCATACTCTTTTGGTTAGTAAATGATTAGCGCAAGTTGCGGTTGTGCGGTGCAACCACAACTCACTTGTGTTTAATTCCCCGCCCACAGCAAACTGCGGGCGGGGATAATGTTGGCTTTTGGGTCGGCTGGGGCTACAACATCTTTTTCAGTGCTGCTGCCATACCCTCAGCGAGGATGGTCTTAACGTAGCCTGCTGCCTTCTCCACAAAGGGTGTTACCTCGGTGAAATCGACAGTCCAGATGTTGCGATTCTCCACAATGGCCTTAACAGTAGCGTCGATGTCGTCGTTGTTCCACACCTTGCGGATAAACTCAACGTGCTCGGGCGTGTCGTCGGGAGTGAAATCAACTTGGCCACTATAAAGTGTCAGCAGAGCCGCAAAGGTAAACATCTCCTTCTCGGCCACCTTGCCTGCTTTGTTCCAGTTATCCAATACGGTGGGGAAGTTACGGGTCTCCCATTTGCTCAGCGAGTTGAGCGAGATGGTTTTGAGCATATGGCGGATGTAGGGGTTGTAGAACCTTTCGAGGATGCCTGCTGCAAACTCTTGGAGCTCGGCTTGGTCTTCCTCAATCATAGGTATAACCTCCTCGGCCACCATAGTGTTGATAAACTTCTCCAAATCGGGGGTGTTGAATGCGTCCATAACGGTCTGGCAACCCATCTGCAAACCGATGGGCACCATACCGGTGTGCGAGCCGTTGAGGATGCGTACCTTCTTGTCCCTGAACTGCTTGATGGTGGGCATAAAGATAACGTGCAGGCCGGCCTTGTCGAGAGGCAACCTACGCTGCACCTCCTCGTAGCCGGGGCCACCAATAGCCCAGAGGTGGTAGAACTCGGCCTTCACAACGAGGTTGTCGTCGAAGCCAATCTCCTGCTTAATCTCGTCGATGTTCTCACGAGGGAATCCGGGAACGATGCGATCTACGAGGGTGTCGCAGAAGTGGCAGTGATTCTCCACCCAGCTGATGAAATCCTCGCCTAACTTGTTGTACTCAGCGTGGCGCAGAACATACTCCCTGAGGGTCGAGCCGTTGTTCTCAATAAGCTCGCAGCAGATGATGCAGAGGCCCTTGGTGGGGTCGCCACCAAAGTGTTTGAAACGTTTATACAACAGAGCGGTCATCTTTGCGGGATAGCTCTTTGGGGGGAGTGCCCAGAGGTCGTCGCCCTCTTCGTAGCGGATGCCGGCCTCGGTGGTGTTCGATACGGTGGCCTCCAACTCGGGCGAGAGGAATATGCGCTCGTAGGCAGCGTAGTCCTCGTAGGGGTTGATGGCGCACTGCACGCTCCTAACAAGGCGGATGTCCTTTACAGGTTTTTTATCCTTCACGCCTTCCAGATAGACGTGGTAGAGGCAATCCTGCTCTTCGAGCATTGCTGCCATACCTTTGTCGATAGGCTGCACGATGGCCACGCCGTGATTCATAACGCCTGCTTCGTTGGCCTTGTCAATCTGCCAATCTACAAAGGCGCGGAGGAAGTTACCCTCGCCAAACTGCAAAATCTTGATTGGGAGAACGGGTTTCTCCACATTGGTCTTATTGAGTTTCTTGATTTCCATAGCTTTTTATAAGTTATCAGTTGTCAGTTATAAGTTATTAGTTTATGGTTGTTGAAGAGCTTTGTAAATAAACCTCTGCGCCAAAGGCGCACCATAATTTTCAATTCTCAATTCTCAATTCTTAGAACTTAAAGAAATTCTTAGCATTGTAGTAGCTGATGTCCTCCACCATCTTGCCGATGAAGTCCAGCTCGCTGGCGGGCAGCAGACCCTGCTCCACATCGTTACCCAAGAGGTTGCACAGCGTGCGACGGAAGTACTCGTGGCGGGGGTAGGAGAGGAAGCTGCGGCTGTCGGTGAGCATACCAACAAAGCGGCTCAGCAGACCCAACAACGAAAGGGCGTTCATCTGCTTCTCCATACCGTCTTTCTGGTCGAGGAACCACCAACCGCTACCAAACTGAATCTTGCCGGGGCCGTAGCGACCATCTTGGAAGTTGCCGAGCATTGTGGCAATCATCTCGTTGTCGCGGGGGTTGAGGTTGTAGATTATGGTCTTGGTCAGTTTATCCTCTTTGTCGAGAAGGTCGAAGAACTTCGACATATTCTTGGCCACCGTGAAGTCGCCAATCGAGTCGAAACCGGTGTCGGGGCCGAGCTGAGCGAACATACGGCTATTGTTGTTGCGAATTGCGCCATAGTGGAACTGCTGAGTCCAACCGCTCTTGTGGTCCATAATAGCAAACTCCACCATCATTGCGGTCTTATATTTGCGAATCTCCTCGGCTGTGAGCTGAGTGCCACCATAGACTTTCTGGAAGAGGGCTTCCACCTCGGCGTGGGTGTAGTCCTCAGCATAGAACTCCTCGATGCCGTGGTCGGAAAGGCGACAGCCAACGCTCTCGAAGAAGTCGTGGCGCACTTGCAGGGCCTGCAATACGTCGTCAAACGACCTGATTTCCACTCCACTCACTTCCGAGAGACGGTCGATGTAGGCCTTGAAGTCGGCAGGCACTTCCACAGCCATAGCTTTGTCGGGCCTCCAAGTGGGCAACATCTTCACGCCGAAGTTGTCGGCTGCGGTTTTCAGGTGGTGTTCGAGCGAATCGACAGGGTCGTCGGTGGTGCATACGGTCTCCACATTGTAGTGCAACATCAGTCCGCGAGCTGTGCGGTCGGGCCTTTGGAGCATTGCGGTGCAGTGGTCGTAGATTTCTCGTGCGGTGGTGGGGTTTAGGAGCTTATCCACACCAAAAGCGGTTTTCAGCTCCAAGTGAGTCCAGTGGTAGAGAGGGTTACGCATTGTGTAGGGAACGGTCTCGGCCCACTTCTCAAACTTCTCCCAGTCGGATGTATCTTTGCCGGTGCAGTAGCGCTCATCGACACCATTTGTACGCATAGCTCTCCACTTGTAGTGGTCGCCTTCGAGCCAGATGCGCGAGAGGTTCTCGAACTTGTGGTCGGAGGCCACATACTCGGGGATGAGGTGGCAGTGGTAGTCGATGATTGGCATTTTGGCAGCGTGCTCGTGGTAGAGTCTTTGCGCTGTTTCGGTTTGCAACAAGAAGTTCTCGTCGTTAAATGCTTTCATAGTTGAAGTGTTTTATGTTGTTAATTTTTTGGGATGCAGTTTTCGACCCATAAAAATAAAATTTTTTCTTCGAAATACAAAGTATTTCGCCCACTGAGTTGCGACAAATTTTACGTTCCGTAGTCTTTGCCGTATATAATTGCACATCCTTGTGCCCCAAAAAGACGGAGGGCCGCCCAAATGGGCAGCCCTCCGAAGTAGATGATTGTAGTAACTATTGGTTAGTTCTCGTAGTACTCGATAGCGTAGAAACGCAGACCACCCGAAGGATAGATATAGACGGTCTGGTTGTTGGCCTCGATGTCGAACTCAATCCAAGTGGGGGTTGCGTGGCCACCAGCCTGCTCCTGAACAGTGCCGTCCTCGCCAACCTGTACTTTCACAACGCGAGTGAGGTCTTCCGAGCCGGTGCAACCAACTTTCACTTTTACAGTACCATTGCCGGGAGCGGTGAACGAGAAGCAACGTATGGTGGTCGAGCCGCCGCCATTGGGTTGGAGGTAGTTACCAACTTCCTCGTTCAGATAGCCACGAATATTCTTGCCACCTGCAACAACCCTCAGACCATCAACGGTAACATCCATATCGGTCGAACCATCGCTACCCAGAGGTGCGAGCCAGTCGAATACCTGAGTCTCCCAAATCTCGTCGGAGAAGTTCCAGATGTACTCAGCTTTGGTAGCCTCAACGTAGGTGTACTCAATCTTGTAGAACCTCAGACCATTGCCCTCGGGGAAGATATATACAACGTCACCTGCGGTGGTGATGTCAATATCGAACTCCGATACGGTCAGGTCAGCGTTGCTGGGTGTACCACCGGGGTTGGACTGCTTGGTGCTTTCGTCGCCAGCCTCAGCAGTACCGGTCATAACCGATACCAGACGGCTAAGGTCTTCCGAGCTACCGGTGTTGCTACTCCAAACTTTCAGCGTACCACTTGCGGGTGCGGTGAAGATGAACGAGCGGTTAGTGCCAAGAGGAGCATTAGCGCCGCCACCCATCTGAACGTAGTTAGTACCAGCCTTAATCTTCTGACCACCGGCGAGTACCCTCAGACCATCGACGGTAACGTCGGCTGCGGTGTTGTCGCTTGTGCCAATCTCGGCAAGAGCGTTGGCCCATACGTCAGACGAGAAGTCCCAAGTGAGGGTCTTTTCGCCACCCACAACAACCTTGTTGATTTGGAGGGTAGCAACACCAGCCTCCGAGCTGAGCCACTTGCTCGATGTTGCAACAGGAACAGCTACAACCGAGAGGTCATACTCGCCAACTGCCAAAGCAGCAACTGTGGCTGCGTCGATAGTGAACGAAAGCTCGGTCTGCTCGGTGGTTGCACCGCGCCAAGTAACCTCATAGTGGTCGGCATTCTCAATGGCTGCCCACGAAGCGGTTACGGCCATCTCAGTGCCCTCATCAACCTTGCGGTTGTCGAAAGCCACAGCGGGGGTTTTCAGAGCGGTTGCGGTAGCGTCGGCGGTCAAATCCTTAGTCCACTCAATAGATTTGAGCGTAACGCCACCTGCGGCCATAATGTAGATGTTGTTGTCGCCACTCAGGTCGCCCAAGAGCACCTTGTGGGGCTCGCCATCGGCCAAGACAGTGTAGCGGTCGCCACCTGCCAATACCTGCACGCCCTCAACACCATTTGCGCCCTCGGCAGTAACAACTACTGCACCGTAGCCATTTGTGAGGATGCCCACAGCACCGTGAGTAGGAACGCCCTCGGCATCTACCATACCGGCCTCAGCGAAGTAGATACCCTCGCCCAAAACAACCACACTGGGAGCTTCGGCCGAAGCGTAGATGCGTGCGTTGCCAATGATGGTGGTCTTAGCAAGCTCCTCGCCGTCGTAAACCTTCTTGTCGGTAAAGTCCCAAACATAAGGCTCTGCTACAACCTCCAACTCGGTTGCCCTTACGGGAGGCTCAGGAATAGCGGCATTCCACCAGCGGGGGTCGCCAGCCTGCTTAGCAGCGATGTCGCTGGTGTTGTTCAGGTAGAACTTACCAGCACCCGAGCTTTGGCAGGGGTCAACCTCCAAGATTACGCCACCGCCATTCAGGACAGCGTCGGTGAGGATAGTACCACCAGTAGCGGTATCCTTACCATCGGTAGCCTCGGTGATAGCCTCGCCAGTACCGATAACGTTAGCAGCACTTACCAAGAAGGCAGGGCCAACATTGTAGTAGTAGTTGCCCTCGCATACGGGAGCGTAGTTCTGGGTGGAGTTACGAGCCAAGCGTACAAACTCTGCGCCTGCGGGCTCGGTGTCGCTATACATATTCAAAAATACGTTCTTCTTGCTAACAACCTTCTTAGCCTCAGTACCAACCATAACGTGGAATACGCCATTGTTGTTGGAACTGGTAGTGGTCGAGCAAACGAAGTTGAAAGTACAGTTCGATACCTCAACGTCGCCTACGGTCTGGCTATTATCAACGCCCAGACGCAAGAATGTACGAGCGCAAGCATAGAATGTAGAGTTCTTCACAACAATCGAGGGGTTGTGGCCGCCACGGAAGTCGATGAAGTCGCCACCAACACTACCGGTGGGGTTGATGTCGTGGGCATAAACGCCGTTGAGCAGGAAAGTGCCAATGCCGGCTCCTGCGCCGCTCGAACTATAAAGACCCTTGGTGTAGCCAAATACCTCCGAGTTGATAAGCTCAAAGCCGGCCATACCAACTTTGTTGGTAACGATGTGGCCCTTAGTTTCAGCGCCAGCAACAGCATACACAGCACCGTCGAGAACTACATCCTCCAAGTGAACGAAGGTGTCGGCAGTTGCGGGCTGGATATCCAAACCTGTAATAACGGGTTTCTTACCATCGGTAGTGGTCTCACCATAGAGGTAGAAGTTGCAGCTAATGGCAGCCACAGCCGAGAGGTCGTATGCCACGCCGTCGTTGTAGGCAAGGTGGATTTTTACGTCGCCAATAGTGCCGGTGATTGCGTTTACAAGACCATCAACGGTGTTTACATAGTTGGCATCCTCGGTGGAAGGACGAGTCCAAGCTGTAACGCTACCACGCTGGCAAGCCTTACCGTAGATAAGTGTGAACTTATAGTCGGTGCAAGGCTCCAAGCCCTCAACCTTAACGGTGCGAGCTGCAATAACCTCAGCCGAGAGGGGAGTATCGACGCTCTTCTTGCTATTGTCCGAAACGGGAGTAGCACGCAGAGTGGTCAGGTCGGCTGCATCCTCGCCCTCGCCCCAGCTAATGGTAACGCTGTTTGCAGTACGCTCCAAAACGCTCAGCTTGAACGACGAGCGAACTGCCGAAGTGGCAAAAGCCTCCTCCAATACAGCCCAATGAGAATCCTCAACATTGGTGGCGTGACCTTTCACGCGCACGAAGTAGCTCTTATCAACCTCCAAGCCCGAAACGGTGTGAGGAACCTCAGTGATGTTGGTCTCGGTCTTGAAGGGCTCAGTAGCGTCGAAGTCGGGTGCTACGGCCACCTCCTCGCCCTCCTCATTGGTGGTAGTCTGGGTGGACTCATAGACCTCAACTGTGTAGAATTCAGTGCCTTTCATCACATCCCAAGTAAGCTCAACGTCTGTACCTACGGATGCAACGATTTCTGCTTCGAGATTGGTGGGGGTAAGACAGCGATTCAACTGGATGCCATCAATCACCTCTGCTGGCTCGGGAGTACAACCCACCACAGCCAATGCAGCCGAAGCAATCAGTGCGATATTCTTAATAAACTTTTTCATATCTATTCTTTGTAATTTACAAGTAGGTATATTGCTTGTTCACTTGCAGCCGAATTAGTAGCCAAAGTCGTTTACAAGCGAACCCTGCGAGTTGATGATAGTAGCATCGAAGATAGGCCAGTACATATGGGTATTGGGGTCGCCAGTATAGACTGTCGAAGCCCTATCTTCGGTCTGACCGTCGCTGTCTTTGGTGATGTAACCACCCTTCTTAGTCCACTCTTCGCCCTCGGGAGCAACACGCTCGCCATTGAAGCCGTAGAACTCCAAGCCATCGGCGGTTTCACGATACCAAACGTCACCCTCGGGATTCAGATAAGCGTAGTCGCCACTGAGGCTCTTCAAGTCGCGATAGTCCTGAATCGACTCGTCGAGTTTGTCTTTGAGCATATTCCAACGGATAAGGTCGCCCTTACGCAAGAACTCGCCCACAAACTCCAACTTGCGCTCCTCAACGATAGCGTCGAACATCTTAGCCTTGTCGCTGAGTGTAGCTACATAGCTCTCAGCCTCAGCACCAGTAGCCCTCTGGCGTACCTCTTTCAGGTATCCCTGAGCGGTGCTAAGCTGACCAAGCTCGTTGGCAATCTCGGCAGCCATCAGAAGGATGTCCGAATAGCGCATAACGATAGGTTTCACACCGTCGTCGTTACCACCGGTGTAGGGAACTTTCTCCATCCACTGGAAGCGATATTTACCAAAGTACCAGTTCTCAATGTTGGCGGGCTCAACAACGCCATCCTTTTCATACTTGAAGTTTACGCACGAGAGGTCGCGACGCTGGTCTTCCTTCTTGTAGTCGAAGTAGAGCGAGGGAGCTGGGCCTACCGTACCAGCTCGGTTCGAGCCGTTGATGTTGGTGCGGATAGCGAAGGTGTAGTTCCAGCGGCCACGCGAGTCGCTAAATGGAATCACAAACAGGGTCTCCTTACCTGCGGTGAGGTCGAAGTTGTTGAAATCCCTCCACAACAGCTCGTAGTCTGCATAGAGCGATGCCGATTTGCTGGCAATAACCTCTTGGAGTTTCGAGAGCACCTTAGGATAGAGCACCTCTTTCGAGAGCTCAGCGTCGCTCGACAGACGGATGCTGCCTGCGTCGCCAGTACCTACTGCACCCTCCTCAGGACGGAGTGCGTAGCCCGAAGCAGCCAAAGCAATACGAGCATACAGACCGTGAGCAAAGGCTTTGTTTACGCGGTCGGTAGTCATAGTAGCTGCGGTGGTTGCGGGCCAAGGCAGATAGCCGGCAGCCTCGTCCAAGTCGGCCAAAATCTGTTTGTAGATAACGTCGCGGTCGCTCTTGGGAAGGTAGATAGTCTCCGAGTTGATAGGCTCAAAACGTGCGGGAACATCGCCCCAAGCTTTCAGCAACTCGTAGTAGAGGAAAGCCCTCAGAGTGAGCGACTCACCAAGAAGGTAGGCCATATCGGCTTTGTTCTCAATGTCGCCATACTTACGCAAGCCGTTGATACAGATATTAGCACGCTCAATACCGGCATAAATCTCGTTGTAAGGGCCGTTGTCGAGGTTGAGCTGCGAGTTGTTGGTTGTAATGTCGTAGGTTGCAATCTCCGACTTAGCGTCGATGGTGGTCGAAACATACCACTCGATGTCGGTGTTGAAACCATACCAGGGAAGGAACCTACCACGATAGTTGTTGGTGTGACCAAAGGTTTCCGAGATGGAGAAGACGTTGTACTCGGCCAGAGTGTAGTTCGAGAAGACTACTGTCTCGTCGAAGGCCGACTTGGTCTCGCTATCGAGGAAGTCGTCGCCGCACGAATAGAGCGATGCGGCAAGTGCAATCATAAGTATATATGCAAATTTTTTCATAGCTTTCATCTTCGTTTAGAGGTTAGAAAGAGAGGTTCACACCAAATACAACGCCCCTGCTCTTAGGATAAGCCGAGTAATCGACACCAGGAGTAAGAGGAGTAGCACGACGAGTATCTACCTCTGGGTCGTAGCCCGAATAGTTGGTCAAGAGCCAAAGGTTGGTGCCCGAAACATAAAGACGCAGATTGTCAATACCAATCTTCTTGGTCAGTTTCTCGGGGAAGGTGTAGCCGATGGTGGCACTCGACAGACGCAAGAACGAGCCATCCTCAATGGCTGCGTCGCTAAATACGGCGTTGCCAATGAAGGGCGAACCGGTCTTACCCTCATTCAGAGCTGCCAAAGCCTCGGGGTCGGTAATAAACTCACCAGTAGTCCAATCGATGTTGGTCCAGCGCTGGTCGGTTGACATCGACGAGAGCAGGTTACGATTGTTGTACTTACGAGTCGAAGTAAACTCAATCAAGTTTGCATTGTAAATCTGGTTGCCAAATACGGCGTTGAAGTTGGCCGAGAAGTCGAAGTTGCCAATGTAACCCGAGATGATAAGACCACCTGTCCAATCTGCCAAAGCGTTGCCAATGATAGTCTTATCGGCTACGGTCAGTTTGCCATCGCCCTCCATACCAATTACATTGCCCTCCTCGTCGAGCACCTCAACAGTGGGCTGATCTTTATACTTGCGAGCACCGGGCATCAGGTAGGTCGAGCCGATGATGTCGGAGCAATCCACAACACCCTCTTTGAGTACCCATTTGCCATCGACGTAGTTGAAATCGTCGGCAGTGTAGAAGCCGTCGCTGATGTAGCCATACATATTGCCCAAGGGCTGGCCAACCTCAACAACATAGTCGGTACCAATCTCGGTAGAAGCCCAAGTACTCTGCGACTCGATGCGATCCAAACCACCCAAAGTAACAACCCTATTGCGGTTGTAGGAAGCGTTGGCCGAGAGAGTCAGACCAGCGTTCTTGGTCTGGAAGATTGTCAGGTTCAGAGTAGCCTCGAAACCTTTGTTCTCGGTCTCACCCATATTGCGATACTGGTTTGCATAACCACTACCCGAGGTGGGGAACTGAATCAGAAGGTCTTTGGTGTTGTTCTTGTAAACCTCAAACGAACCACTTACCTTACCTCCGCCAAACGAGAAGTCCAAACCGAGGTTGTGCGAAATGGTGGTCTCCCACTTCAAGTCGGGGTTGGGCATTGTGTTGCCTGCCGACCAGTAGGTTACGCCCTGCGAAATCCAGCTTGTGGCGTTGGCCTTGAAGGTCTGAGTAGTCTGGCCGCTGGGGATGTTGTTGTTACCTGCTGTACCGTAGCTATAACGGAGTTTGAGGTTGTCCAAAACGTCAATATCTTTCAGACCACCAATCTCCGACAGACGGAGTGCAGCAGCAGCCGAGGGGAAGTAGCCCCAACGATTTGCGCCCAAGAACTTCGACGAACCATCGGCACGCATAGTAGCCGAAACCGAGAAGATGTCGTTCCAGTCGTAGTTTACACGACCAAAGAACGAGAGGAGTTTATCGTCGGGATTGTAGTAGTTGTTCGACGAGATAGCCGTACCCGAAGCCATAAAGTTCCAAGCCATTTCTGCATCGAAGAAGGTGGGAAGACCCTCAACCCAAGCAGTCATAGTGTTGGAAGAGGTGTGGAGGTACTCCTGACCAACCAGCACATCGAGTTTGCTGTTCTCCCAATCAAACGCATCACCAATGTTGTAGTGGATAGTGTTGGTGTTGCGGAGTTTGGTGCGGTCGTAGTCTTTCAACTGAGTTGCGGGCTGACCTTTCAGAGTGGCGTTGTTGTTTACATAGTAGGTAGTCAGACCATAGAAACGGTTGTCGGTCTGAGTGTAGCTATCCAAACCACCATCTACTTTCAGCGTGAGGCCCTTAGCGAGTTTGAGCGAAACAGCACCGTTGATGTTCCAGTTCTGACGATTGCGCTTGGAATCGTTGTCGGCAACCGAGAGCATAGGAGGTGCGTTGTCGCCATAATCCTCTTCGAGGTCGCTCGACTCAACAGAGCTATCCAGAGGAATGGGGGTGTAGCCGATGGCGTGTTTCAGACGACCATTACCCGAAGTCGAACCGCTATCGTTTACAGAGTTTGCACCACTACCACGCACGTTGGTATCCGAGAAACGTACTTGGAAGTCAAACGAAACTTTCTTGTTGGGTTTGAATTTGGTTTTCAGGTTGAGGTTGTCACGAGTGTAGGTCGAACCTTTCATAATGGCATTGTCGCCCATATGCGAGTAGCTGGCAGTCCAGTTGTAGGTGTCGCTACCGCCCGAGAGCGAGATGTTGTGGTTGTTGGTCGAACCTTGGTTGCCAAACACCTGAGCTACATAGTCGTTTTTGGGCTGACCGGCATAGAGGTCGATGTCGCAGAACTGACCGAAGATAGGCTCGTAGGCGCTCTCTACCTGATTGCGAATCATTGCCAACTCATACTGCAACTTAACGAACTCCTCGGTGTCGAGTGTTACCAGAGCGTCTTTGTTGGCGATGGTCTTGATACCGGTGTAGCCGTTGTAGTTTACGGTCAGACGACCCTCTTTACCGCTCTTGGTGGTAACGATAATTACACCGTTTGCACCACGCGAACCGTAGATTGCGGTGGAGAAGGCATCTTTCAGTACGTCGATGCTCTGGATGTCGCTCGAAGGGATGTCGTTGATGCTCTCAACGGGGAAACCATCGACGATGTACAGGGGTGACGAGTCCTGAGTAATAGAGCCGCCACCACGCACGCGGATTTTGATGTCGGCATCAGGATCACCCTCGGTGGTAGTAACCTGCACACCGGCCATCTTACCCGACAGTGCCTCCGATACGCTCGTCACGGGCTGCGAGGCGAGGGTTTCGGAATCCACCGACGAAACCGAACCGATAAGGTCCTTACGTTGGATTGTTGCATAACCAACGACTACCACATCCTCCATAACCTCTGCATCACTTTCGAGAGTGATTTCGAAGTAGGTGCGGTTGCCGATGGCTACCGTCTGGTCTTTCATACCGAGGTAGGAGAAGACCAATTTTTGCTGCGGTGCGTTCTGGACGTCGAGACTCCACTGACCGGTTACACTTGTAGATGTACCGTTGGTAGTGCCTTCGACAACAACCGATGCGCCAATGATAGGCTCACCAGCCGAGTCCTTAACAATACCGCTAACCTTCTGAGCTTCTGCTACGAAAGCAAAGCTCAAACCCAGTAGTAACAGGGTAAACTTTTTAGTAAAGTTTTTCATGGTTGTTTTGGTTAATGTTAATGAAGTAAGTTGATTTATAGATGATATGTTGTCCGCATTTTGATGGCTTTGCAAAAGGGCCGGCCATACGGTAATGTTGATGAAAGGTCTGTCTAATTAGGTTTTTGATTGGTTTTTTAGGCGTTTATTAACGCAAATTTAACTTTTTAATTCCGAAACTCAAACAAAAATGTGCGATAAATTTGCGTTCCTGTCACTATTTTCCGCTGCTTGTGCAAATTTCGTGTAGATACTCTTCAAGTATAGAGTAGCCGTTTGGGCCAATTTTCGCTCCATCGGAGCTATCTTTGGGGTTGAGGCCGTTGCGACGCTCCCACTTGTCGGGAATACCGTCACCGTCGCTATCTTTGGCAGGTTTACCTCGGCGGAGTTTGGGCCAGCCGCCCACCTCCTCCTGCGAGTTGATTATCGAGCCGCATTTGGACAGAATCTCCGAGAGCAACCTTAGGTCGGTTTCATCTTCGGGTTTAGCGCCCGCACCTGCCTCGGAGAGTAGGTCGAAGTGGGCAGCATAGGGTTTCTGACCCCACATCTTGCGAGGTGCTGCCATTTCTATATCCTCTCGTGTTGCTTCGCCCTGAATATCAACGCCTTTCCAGTTGTCGTTGTTGATAGCCTCGTTGCCCTCAACTATGTTGCCGGCTATGTGGTAGTGGCCGTTGGAGGCGTGGGGCTTAGGATAGACTGACGATTGCAGAAACTCGCCCGAGTTTTGGGTGTCGGGGCCGGGAATGAAGAGGTTGTTGCACACAATCCACCAACCCTCTTCGCCTCCATAGCAAGCCTTGTCGCGCCAGTTGTAGATTGTGTTGTTGTATAGCTCCACCGTACCACGATAGAGCAACATATCGTTACCCCAGTAGAGGAAAGGGTGGTCGAGGCGTGGGTTGCGAGAGGTGTGGTGGGCCAAGATGTTGTGGTGGAAGGTGGCGTTGCGTCCGCCCCATATACCACCATAGCCGTGATTGCCTTTTTTGTGGGTCGAGGAGTTGAGGCTCTCGGCAATAAGGCAGTATTGCATTGTGAAGTTGCGGTTGCCGTAGCACGAGGCGCACTCATCCACACTCCAACTCACCGAGCAGTGATCTACTATTGCCCCCGTACATTTTCTAAATTCGAGTGCATCTTCTTGTGTACGGGTCTTGTCACCCAAGCGGAATCGTAGGTGTCGCACAATGATGTTGTCGGCCTCAAAACGGGTGTCGTGCCCTGCAATGCACACGCCACCACCGGGGGCACTCTCGCCCGATAGTGTGAAGTCGCCCTCGGTGACGTGGAGCATACTCTCCAAGTGGATTGTGCCCGCAACGTCGAACAGAATCATACGAGGCCCTTTTTGACTTAGCGCCCAACGTAGTGTGCCCTCCGACCCGTCGTCGGTTAGTTTGGTGACTTTCAGCACCTTACCCCCGCGACCGCCGGTTGTCCACATACCTCCTCCCTCAGCTCCGGGGAAGGCTGGTACAGCGCCCTCGGCCGGGGGCGTGATGTAGTCTATGTTGTTGAGTGCTTCATACTCCATCGAGGCCCAGATGAATGGGCCAACGCCCTTGCAGTCGTTCTCGATGATAGGCTCGGAGAGATAGTAGGCAAAGTCGCCCATACGGTTTTGTTTGCCGCCCAAACCTCCCACAGCGCAACAATCTATCATAGAGATTGTTCCGTCGGGATTCTCCCTCATAAAACGCTCCACAAATTGTTCGTATAGGCGTGCTCCCTTTTGGCGATACTCGCGTGGCAGGTAGCCCTGACGAGCGGCTTTGAGCATTGCGTAGGTGAGCATAATCGAGCCGGTGCTCTCCTCGTAGTTACCCTCGCGGGTGGGGCAGTCCATCACCTGATACCACATACCACTCTCGGGGTCGGCATAGCGGTCGATGGTGTTGTAGATGTGGTTGAGCAGGCCAATGAGTTTCTCGCGCCCCTCTGTTCTGTGGGGCATATAGTCCAGTACCTCCACAAGAGCCACAGTGTACCAACCCATAGCCCTCAGCCAAGCGTGTTGGCTCTGACCGGTGGTGGGGTCGCACCAGAACATCTGCTTCGAGGAGTCCCAAGCGTGGCGGAAGAGCCCCGTTGCGGGGTCGTAGGTGCGCTCTGCCACAAGCACAAACTGCCTTACGATGTCCTCCCAACCGTGCTGAGCCTCCTCCTCGGTGGCGTAGCGCCTGAGGTATTCGGCCTTGAAAGGCTCGGCCATATAGAGTCCGTCGAGCCACATTTGGTTGGGGTAGGCCTTCTTGTGCCAATAGCCTCCCTCGGGGGTGCGAGGTTGCTCTTGTAGTTGCCTCCACATCAGCCCCATAGCTGTGCGGTAGCGCTCGTCGGCTGTTATGTCGTAGGCACGATAGAGCAGTCGTCCGGGGCAGATGTGGTCGAGGTTGTAGTTGGAGAGTTTGTAGGTTTTGATAGCCTCTCCGCTTGGCTCAACCATACGCTCCAACCACGAGAGTGCATACTGGGTGTAGCTCTCCATCTGGTAGCGCTCGCCAGCATCCATAATAGCCAGTAGCTCCAAACCTGTTGTGTAGTTCCACTTGGGTTTGGCCACCCCATCCATAGTTATTGCGTCGGGTATGCGGCTCATTTCGCTCTCTACCATTCTCATTGAGAGTGGCTTGTCGCCTCTTATTTTTGGCGAGGGACGCTCGGCGCTGTGGGCCACAAGTGGGCATAGTAGCGCAAGGGAGAGCAGTAGGGTAGTAAGTCGTTTCATAGTAGTTTAGTGTACGGGGGTAAATTCGAGTTCGGGAACGGCTGTTTCGAGCACCCATTTTTGAGCCTTTTTCTCGGAGAGCTTTTTGGCCCATTTTACTCTTTTAGAGAGGTTTGCGCCCTCGCCCGTAGAGCCATATTCGGCATAGCGAGTGGTCTTTTCGGCCTCGGGCTTTTTCCAGTTGTGCCAACCCTCGGGGCGGATGTGGCCACCCAGCTCGCAGTCGATAAAGTATGTCTGGGCGTAGATTCTCCAAGGCCTTCCGAGGTAGCATTTGGTCACTCCCTCGACAGCGGTGAGCTTGCAGCCCAAGAAGGTAAAACCACGCTCCTGACCCTTGCAGGTCGAGGCGGCCGTAATGTAGGAGTCTTTCTTGGAGTGGATGGTGCAGGAGATGAAATCTGCCCTGCCTGAGCCGAAGATGAAGTCGGTTGTGCCCTCAATGTAGCAATTCTCGAAGAAGCAGTTGATGTTTTCGCCAACCTCCTCGCCATCGCGGTTGCCCACGCCATAGATGTAGAGTGTATCTTGGTTGCCCAGCAGACGGCAGTTGCGATAAATCTGTGTGCCTGTGCCAACGGTTTGGAGGGCCACAGCCTGACCCACCTCGCCTGCCGAGTTCTCTATCGTAATATTTTCCATAACTATGTGACGGCCACAGTTGTAGAGTGTTGCAGTGCCCGAAGTGCCAAGCTCCACACCATTAGGCCCAAGGTCGCGTGCGCCATCGCCCCAACTTATTACAACATCGCCTTCGCCAACAAACTCAACGCTCTGCTTGGTGTAGGGGATAACAACTTTCTCGCGATAGACACCCTCGCGGATGAGCACCCTGAGAGGTTTCTCTTTGCCCTTGTAGAAGTTGGGCAGCGCAGCTATGGCCTCGCCCAGAGTGAAGAAGTCGCCACTACCATCCTTAGCCACCACAAAGTCCCAGTAGCGGATGTGCTGACCCAGCTGAGGAATCACACGTTCAATCTCTTCGCAAATCATCTTGGCCACAATGCGTGCGCCTGCTGTCACAAAGTGGGTATTGTCGGTTTTGCCCTCGGGGAAGGCTGGATAGACGTATGGGGGCAAATTCATAAAATACTTCTGCGAGCCCTCGTCGCCCAGAGGGGTGAGCCAGTCGCGTGTGAGCTTCTCGGCATCGATGAAGAGTACCCCTGTGCGCTCGGCAACTGCGTGACACTCTTTCAGATAGTCGCCGTGAGAGTCGGCCAACTCTCCCTGCTTCCACCAACGACGGCAAACCTGTGTGAGGAGTACGGGGGTAGCCCCTTTGCTGCGTGTGATTTCAATGAATCGTTCCAGGTTGCGACCATATTGCTCGGGGGTGGTAAAGCGCACTGTGTCGCTCTCTTTGGTGTCGTTGTGGCCAAATTCAATGAATACATAGTCGCCGGGTTTCATACGCTCCTCCACCTTTGCCCAGTGGCCGAGCGTGACAAACGACTTGGTGCTGCGACCATTGACAGCGTGATTCTCCACAATCACCTCCGCAGGGTCGAAGAAGGGTTGCAGAACGTGACCCCAGCCCCTTTCGGGCGAGCCTTTGGATATATCTTTTGTTGCGGCTGTTGAGTCGCCACAGACAAAAAGGGTTGTTTGTGCCTTGCTCACAAGTGTCAGCGAGAGCAGAAGTGTAAAGAGTAAATTGAGTCGTTTCATAAGGTTAGTCTATTATGTGTGCATCTGGGGAGGAGTGGCCACCCCAGATGCTACTTTGTACTTTATTGGAGTTTCTTGTAAGTGCCATTCTTAACCTGCTCTGCCACAATGTCTTTAACTAAGTAGTGGAGATAGATTTCGAGGTTGGTGTAGCGTGCGTCGCTGTCGAGCGTGTAGAGGTTGCCGTCGCCCTTGTTGGCTTTGTTGAGGCCAAATTCCTGCTCCCAAGCGTCGGGGATACCGTCGCCATCGCTATCGGTGCGCGAGGCAATCTCGTCGTTTGTGGCTGCGAGGGTGGGCCAACCGCCTGCATCGAGGTGGGAGTCGATAATGCCGTTCTTCGAGCCATTTGAGCCTTTGGTCGAGGCAGTGCCGGTGCGAGCCTCCTCGGCAATGCGCTTGTCGGTAGCATCTCGCTTGTGCGAGCAACCTGCCCAACTGAGCACCTGCTCAAAGGCTTTCGCGGCCGAGTGGGTGGTGGTGTAGCAGGGGGTTGTGTCGTCGGCTGCAATGGGCAGCAGGTTGTAGCTCTGCCACGAGGAGGCGTTGCTGATGCCTGTGCCGTTGTGGAGATAGACACCGCTCCAATTGTTTTCGTTGATGGCTGTGGCGTAGTCGCCCTCGTGGTAGTTGCCATTCAGATACATTGTGCCGTAGCCCACATCCTTGCCGTCGTATTTGCCATAGGCATCCACAAAGTAGTTCTTCTTCGACGAGGCAGGGCCGGGCTTGTAGTAGTTGCCAACGATGTTCCACCAGCCACCCTCGCCACCATAGGTGGAGTTGCCGCCCCAGTTGTAGATGACGTTGTTGCGATAATCGACGTGGCCTCGGTGGGTCGAAAGATATTGGCCATAGACGTCGGGATGGTCGATACGGGCATTGCGCGAGTCGTTGTGGGCCAACAGGTTGTGGTGGAACGATGCGTTCTTGCCGCCCCAGATTCCGCCATAGCCGTGAGCACCCTTCGAGTGACCCGCATTTTTCAGTGCCTCGTAAACCATACACCACTGCATTGTGAAGTTCTGGTTGGCGTAGAACGATGAGCACTCGTCTATACTCCAACTCATTGTGCAGTGGTCGAGAATGATATTCTTGTGGTAGCGACCCCATATAGCGTCCTCCTGCGAGGTGTCCTCGTTGCCCATACGGAAGCGCACAAAGCGGATTATGACGTTGTCTGTATCGACATTTACGGTGCGACCGGCAATGCAGATACCGTCGCCCGGGGCGGTCTGACCTGCAATTGTGAGGTCGCCATTTTTGATGCGGAGTGTGCTTTTCAGGTAGATTGTGCCGGCCACATCGAATACAATGGTGCGTGGCCCACTCTTGCCAATAGCCTCGCGCAACGAGCCTGCGCCACTATCGTTGAGGTTGGTAACGTGATAGACTGCGCCCCCACGTCCACCGGTGGTAAACATACCGCCACCCTCAGCACCGGGGAAGGCTCTCACTTGGCCGTCGTTCTCATTCTCGGGCAGTCCCCAACGGCTGTTGTCGCCCGAGGCAGAGCCACCGCCACCGCCACCTGTCGAGGGGTCGTCATTCGTATCGACACTTGTGTAGGCCGACATCCACGCAGTGAATGTACCCTTTGTGGTTGATTTGTTGGCCCTTACGGCAAAGAAATACTCCTTGCCCTCGCCAAGACCCGAGATCGTGGCTGTCGTAAGCTCCGTATCTTCGGTGACGTAGAGCTTGCCGTCGCTGTCTTTGTACTTATAGGTGTAGCCAGTTGCTCCACCAACTGCCTGCCACTCGAAACTTAGGGTGGAGGGGGTGCTCTCGACGAGTGTTAGTCCTTGGGGAGCGTCGAGCGTTTCGGGCTCTTGGGTCTGCTCCTCTGAGCTATCGGGCGTACAGCCCACAGCCCAGAGCAGGCTGCCGAGCAGGAGTGTCCACAAAATCTTCTTTCTCATCCTATGTATAAATTACTTAATGATTACTTCTTCTTTGGCCTTGTCGGTGATGTTGCAGTTTTTGCTCAGGCAGTCGGAGTCGATAACAATAGCCTTGTTGCGACTACCTGTAACCACCAAGCCACTCTCCTCGGGGCAGTTAAAATCGGCCACCGACACATTTTTGGCGTTGTTGATTTTAAGGGCAGCACCCTTGCGTGGAACTATCGTTACGTTGCTGAGAGCGACGTTGGTCGATTCGTTAATCTCTGCGCCCACCTCAGCCTCGATGGTGGTGTTCGACACCGTTACGTTCTCCACATTCATCTCGGGCAGACCGTTGAAGAGCATAGCTCGGCGGGCCGAGCGACATACGACATTGTTGACGCTGATGTTGCGGAATTGGGGAGTAGTCTCATCCACAGGCTTGAAGGCCATATCGGTGGTGACATTGCCGTCGCCATCCTCCAACGCCTCCAAGGCCGACTTGCCACCATAGAAGAGGTCAAAGAGCAGAGCTTCGGTGGCGATGTCGTTCATAACGATGTTCTCAATGGTGATATTCTCTACCACGCCACCACGACCGCGAGTGCTCTTGAAGCGCAAGCCCACGTCGGTGCCCGAGAAACGGCAGTTGCGTACCAAAACGTTCTTCACACCGCCCGACATCTCGCTGCCTACAACAAAACCACCGTGACCGTGATAGCAGGTGCAGTTTTCAACGATAATGTTCTCGGAGGGGATGCCGCGCTTGCGACCGTCCTCGTCTTTGCCACTCTTGATGCAGATAGCATCGTCGCCTGCATCAATCCAGCTGTTTGTCAGTACAACGTTCTTGCACGACTCAATGTCGATGCCGTCGCCATTTTGTGCATACCACGGACAGCGAATGGCAATATCGTTGACTGTTAGGTCTTTGCACATAACGGTGTGGATGTTCCAGCAGGGCGAGTTTTGGAATACAGGGCCTTCGAGCAACACACGCTCGCAATCCTTGAAATTGACCATCACAGGGCGCAAGAAGTCGCGTATGCTCTCGAAATCCTCTTTCGTTACGGCCCAACGTGCAATGTTCTGGTCGGCATCGCCAGCGCCTTTCTTGAAGTTCTCGGTGGGATACCAAGTGTTCTTGTCGGCCGAGAGCACGCCACCACTCTTTAAGATTTTGTTCCAGTCCGATGGGGCAATTTTGCTCTTCTTCACAGCCCTCCAAGGAGCGCCCTGACCATCGATGATGCCCTTGCCGGTTACGGCAACGTCGTGTTTGCCAAATGCCGAGAGCAGGGGCTGACAGCGGTATGTGTCGCGTCCCTCAAAGATGGTTGCAATGACGGGGTAGAGGTCGCGGTCGGCACTGAATACAATTATTGCGTCGTCGTCAAGATGTAGCTCGGTGTGGTTTTCCAATACGATAGGGCCTGTGAGCCATACACCTGCGGGCACTTCCACACGTCCGCCACCTTTGGCGGCAAGGTGCGTGAAGGCTTTGGCAAAAGCCTCGGTGTTGAGCGTAACACCGTCGCCCACGCCACCAAACTCTTCTACCGACACACTGCGGTTGGGAATCTGGGGTAGGGCCACCTCGTCCATCTCAAAGGGGAGGTTGTCGTAGAGTGCTTCGGCAGAGCCGCATTGCTCCGAGCAACAGCCAACTGCGAGTATCGCAAAGAGAGCAATTGTTAGGGTACGTAAGAGTTGTTTCATAGGGGGATAGTTTTATTAGTTTATAATTTCGTTTTGCTTAGTATTCAACTTACAAAAATAATATATCATTTTTTTATTTGCTACATCTCAGAGTGGCTATCTTGTTTTCAAATCTAAATATAAATTCGTATCTTTGCCTTTTCGTCTATAATAAAAGGTAAATGTGACAATGTCGAGGATGAAAGTAGTGGTTTTTACGGGTGCGGGAGTGAGTGCCGATAGTGGTATTGCCACCTTTCGCGATAGCGATGGCCTATGGGCCAACTATCGCATCGAGGATGTGTGTACTCCCGAGGCACTGGTGCGCAACCGTGCCGGGGTGGTGGAGTTCTACAATATGCGCCGCCGCGAGGTGTTATCGAAAGAGCCCAATGCTGGCCATAGGGCTATTGCCGAGTTGGAGCAGTACTTCGATGTGACAGTCATCACTCAGAATATCGACAACCTCCACGAGAGGGCCGGGTCGAGCAATGTGCTCCACCTTCACGGTGAGGTGGTCAAACTGCGTAGCGAGCGCAACCCCGACCTTATTGTCCCCATCGAAGGGTGGGAGCAGAGGCTCGATGATAGAGGCCCCGACGGAGCGTTGCTGCGCCCCCACATTGTCTTTTTTGGTGAGTCGGTGCCCAACTTTGACAAGGCCACACGCATTGCTGCCGAGGCCGACTTGATGGTGGTTGTTGGCTCGTCGTTGGCGGTCTATCCTGCTGCCTCGTTGGTGCGCTATGTGCGTGCCGAAGTCCCCGTCTATTTAGTCGATCCCAACTTGCCCTCGGGTCACGGCATACGCAACCTCAGGGAGTATATTCCCTTGCGCTCGGCCGAGGGTACGCCAATGTTGGTGGCAAGGCTCATTGAGGAGTATGGTCAGAAATGAAAAATTGAAAATAATATAAAAAAAGAGTAAAACTATGAATAAACTTGTTGTAATTGCATTTGGTGGCAATGCTCTTCTGCGTAAGGGTGGGGGTGTCGATTATGCTGCTCAGAAGGAGAATGTAGCACAGATTTGTGCCACACTCGAAGGTATGGCACGCGAGGGCGCTCGTATGATTATTGGTCACGGCAACGGCCCTCAGGTGGGCAATGTATTGCTTCAACACGAGGCAGGTCGCAAACTCTCTGGCGTGGAGGCTATGCCACTCGACTTTTGTGTGGCCGAGACTCAGGGCTCGCTGGGCTATATGATTGAGTGCGGTATGCGCAATATGATGGCCGACAAAGGTATCGAGCGTGGTGTTGTGACACTCTTGTCGCAGGTGGTTGTCGATGAGAACGACCCCGCCTTCCAGAATCCCACCAAGCCCATTGGCCCTTACTTCACCGAGGAGGAGGCCAAGGAGCTTGCAGCCACTAAGGGCGAAACCTACCACCGTGACCCCAAAGGTCGTGGTTGGCGTAAGGTTGTGGCCTCGCCCCGACCTTTGGCTGTCCACAATGTAGAGTTGGTGAAGATGTTGGCCGACGCAGGCAATGTTGTAGTTGCAGTTGGTGGCGGCGGCGTGCCTGTGGTGTGTCGTGATGGCCGCTGGGAGGGTCTGGAAGCCGTTATCGACAAAGATTTGGCACTGGCAACTACCGCTGTGGCTGTGGGTGCAGACGAGTTCTATATCCTCACCGACATCGAGAAGGTGTGCCTGAATTTCAACACTCCCGAGGAGCGTCGCTTAGACCGCATCACCATTGCCGAGGCCAAACAGTTCTTGGCCGAAGGTCACTTTGCCGAGGGCTCTATGGCACCCAAGATTCGCGCTGCTGTTCACTTTGTTGAGTCGAGTGGTGGCGAGTGTATCATCACCGATGCAGCTTGCTTGGGCGACCCCGCTTGTGGCACTCGCATCGTAAAGTAACGAGCGTGATGGTCCGGAATTTAGAATGTTTAGAGAGTTTATGGAATTTAGCGAAACCATCCCTAAACACACTAAATTCCTTAACCTCCCAAATTATTTTTCAAATTTGTCGTTAGACGTTAGACCTTAGACGTTAGACTAAAATAATATGAAGAAAACGAAATTCAGCAAGGCCTTTTGGGTGGCCAATATGGCTGAGATGTTTGAGAGGGCGGCCTACTATGGCGTTTTTGTCGTTATCACCCTCTACCTGAGCAACATCCTCGGTTTCTCCGACATCGAGGCCGGTATCATCAGTGGCCTTTATGCTTCGTTGCTCTACTTCCTGCCTCCGTTTACGGGTGCTTATGCCGATAGGATTGGTTTCCGCAAGGCTATGTTGTTGGCCTTTGCACTGCTGACGGTGGGCTATGCGGGCTTGGCTCTGTTGCCAACAGGATTGGATGCGGCAGGCTTGGTGGAGTATGGCGAGCGCACCGTCTTTACGGGTCTGACCACAAGTGGCTACCGCTATCTGATTGTGCCTGTGTTGGTTGTGCTGGTTATTGGCGGCTCTTTCATCAAGGGTATCATTAGTGGTAGCGTGGCTAAGGAGACCGATGAGAAGAATAGGGCTCAGGGCTTTGCTATCTTCTATGCGATGATTAACATCGGCTCGTTCTCGGGCAAGTTTATTGTCGATCCGTTGCGTAGGTCGATGGGCGATAGTGGCCTTATCTATCTCAACTGGTTCTCGGTTGTGATGACCCTGTTGGCTCTGGTTGCTATCTTCATTTTCTACCGTAGCAACAACGCTCAGCCCGATAAGAGCAAGACTATGGGTAGTATTTTCCGCTCGTTTGGTAAGTTGTGTCGCAATGGTCGCTTGGTGGCTTTAATTCTGATTGCCAGTGGCTTCTGGACTGTCTATTATCAGCTCTATGCCACAATGCCCAAGTATGTCATCCGCCTTGCGGGCGAGGCAAGTACTATTGGCTGGTACACAATGCTCAACCCGCTGATTGTGATACTTACGGTCAATGGACTCACACGCTTGCTGAGCAAACGGTCGGCACTCTTTTCGATGATGTGCGGTATGTGCATCATTCCCATTTCGGCTCTGATTATGTCGTCGGGCCACCTCTTCTCCGCCCCCATACTCGGACTCCACCCTGTGGTCTTTATGATGCTTTGCGGTATATGTGTTCAGGCGCTTGCCGAGGCTCTTATCTCGCCTCGCTACTTGGAGTATTTCTCGCTCCAAGCACCTCGTGGTGAGGAGGGTATGTACTTGGGGTTTGCGCAGTTGGAGTCGTTTGTATCGACCCTCATAGGCTTTGCTATGTCGGGTTGGCTTCTGGATAAGTATTGCCCCGACCCGGCGAGGTTTGCCACCCACGAGGAGTGGCTTGCTGCCTCGGCCAACGCCCACTATATATGGTACTACTTCGCAGCCATTGCTGCCGTAGCTGCCATTGCGCTGGTCATCTACCAGAGAGTAGTCAAGAGGTTGGATAGTAAGAAAAGTTGAAAGTCGAGATTAAATAGTAACAGACCTCTCCCCTGCTTCGCAGACCCTCCCCTAACTTAGGGGAGGGAATTGCTTGGGGAGAGATTATAAAAATAGTTACTACAATTTACCCTCCCCAAATTAGAGGTGGGAATTGTTTTGGGGTGCGAGCGATTATCAAATATGTAGTTTACTCATTTTACCCTCCCCTAAGTTAGGGGAGGGTGCCCGAAGGGCGGGAGAGGTCTGTAATAAGTTGTGATGAAGACGAATCGTATCCATAATCAACCCAAACAAATGGAGTTGCGCCGTGCTTTGAGAGCAAAATCCACCCCCGAAGAGAATGCCTTGTGGAATGTTTTGCGTGCCAAGCGACTCTTGGGTAGTCATTGGTATCGTCAGTACTCAATTGGTGAGTATGTGTTGGATTTCTACTGTCCTGTTGCAAAATTATGTGTTGAGGTGGATGGACTTCATCATCTTCAAGAGGAGGAGTTGGCAAGAGATAAACGCCGTACCGCTTTTCTTGAAAGTATGGGTATTTTGGTGATGAGAGTGCCAAATGAGGTGGTAAGTAAGCAGATTGATGTTGTAGTGTCGGCTCTAATGCAGACGCTCACAGAACGAATGGAAAGATAGACACATAGCCCCTCTCAAAAAAAGTTTGAAAAGGAGTTGATAGGGGCGATAGATTATAAAATGAGCAGCTTACTCCCCAATCAATCCTCCCCAAATTAGAGGAGGGATTGTTTTGGGATGAGAGAGATTATATAATATGTAGTTTACTCAATCTAACCCTCCCCTAAATTAGGGGAGGGTGCCCGAAGGGCGGGAGAGGTCTGTAAGAATAATTAGTGATTTTGTCTAAGGAGAATCAGACCTTAGACGTTTGACCTTAGACGTTTGACAAAAGTAGATTATGCAGAAACTTACGCAGGAGCAAATGGGTCGCCTTACGGTGGAGGAGTTCAGGCAGATGGAAAAGTTGCCCGTTGTGGCCGTATTGGACAATGTGCGCTCGGCAGGCAATGTGGGCGCGTTCTTCCGCACCTCCGATGCTTTTGGTATGGGAGGAGTGGTGCTGTGTGGCATTACGGCTCGCCCACCTCATAAGGAGGTACACAAAACAGCACTCGGCGCTGAACTAACGGTGGCGTGGCGAGGTTTCGATAGCACCATCGAGGCTGTCCGCACCCTTCGCACTGAGGGCTACACTATTGTGGCCGTAGAGCAGGTTGAGGGCTCGGTCAAACTGGGCGATTTTGTGCCCGATGTAGCCGGCAAATATGCGCTCGTCTTTGGCAACGAGGTAGAGGGTGTGGAGCAGACTGTTGTGGATGAGTGCGACTTTGCGCTCGAAATCCCGCAGGTGGGCACTAAACATTCTCTGAATGTGGCGGTTACGGGTGGTGTTGTCCTCTGGGAAATGTTCCGTAAACTAGCCCGATAGGCAGTCATTGTTACACTAAAAGCGCGGCAAACCCGAAAGTCTGCCGCGCTTGTTGTGTGAAAATCAGCGGGTTAGAAGCGTATGCCTCCTTTGAGCATAAAGTTGAAAATGGTCCACTCGGCATAGCTGTCGTAATACTCTCCCCAACTATTGGAGTAGGCGTTCCACTCACTCTCCTTGTACCAGTTGAATGAAATTGCCGCAAACCAAGTGCGCCCGCCTTTGTACCAATCGCAACCAATCTCGGGAGTGAAAATTACATAGGAGTCTATGCCCTGTTCAAAGTTGGAGGATTTGTGTTCGTATCGCGGTACGAGTGTGCCAATCCACAGAGCAGCATAGGGCTGAAATGGACTTTCGGGGAACTTTTCGGCCAGAAAATGGAATTTGCCATTGATGCGAGGCTCGAAGCCGAAGTGGTGTAGTGGGAGAATGCCAAAGGGCCACCACCAACCGGCCCAAATGCCTCCACCTGCCGAGAAGAGGGGCGAGAAGCGGTATTGGGCGGAGTACTCCAAGCCGAAAATTTCATCCCCATACTCCTCGTAGCCGAGTATGATGGCTGCCGAATGGGTGAAATGGCCAATCTCGTGGCCGTAGGGGGTGGAGTACACTGGTTTTTCTTTTTCCTTCTCCTCCACTTTCACAACATTGGTTGTACGACGCACCACTCCCGAGCGCACTACTTGTCCGCTTAGAAGAGTTGCAAATCCAATGAAAAATATGAAGGTTAGTATAGTTCTTTTCATCTTAATTTAGGTTAGAATTTTATTCCCACCCTAACGGATGGAGCAACAACTATCCCCTCCTTATCCTCCGCCATAGAGGTGGAATAGAATTCGTAGGCTTGTCTAAGGTAGAGATTGAGCGATAGGTACATTGGGTATTTGTACTTATAGAGATCTGCACCAATTTCAATTGTTCCACCCAATGGGTATGAGCCATATTCTTTAAATTCAGGATAATAACTGTGTTCGGCATAGGGGATGGCATATTCGAGCCAAAGAGCAACAAAAGGTTGGAGTAGGTTAGTCGGCTGACTTTTGGCCAAAATGTGGTATTTGATGTTGGCCCGAAGGTTGATGCCAAACTTATCGTCGTACACCGAGGAGTAGCCTCCGCTTACCCCAACGCCTGCCGATAAACTCTCGCTCCAACGATATTGAAGTGCGTAGTCCAACGAGAGAGTCAGACTCACCGAGTCGGCTCCTATACCTCCGCCCACAAAGTGGGTCAGACGACCAATCTCGTGGCCGTAGGGGGTGGAGTACACCGGTTTTTCTTTCTGCTTCTCCTCCACTTTCACAACATTGGTTGTGCGACGCACTACTCCCGAGCGCACCACTTGTGCGCTCAGGAGGGTGGAGGAGAGTAGAAATAGCAGAAGAACTATCTGACGCTTCATTGCTACTTGATAATGGTATTTTGGTCGCTATAAAGAGTGATGCGCTCACTCTCGCCAGCCGAATTGACCATAGCATTATTGTTTTCGCCACCGAAGATGTAGGAGCGACGAATCAGGTCGGTGTCCTGAATGGTTGCCTTGCGGAAATTGACATACTTGGCGGGGAAGCCGGTGATGGTAATAATGAGCCTATCATCAACGGTCTGCACATCAATCATTGAGCCAACAAGCAGGTCGGCATCGTTTGCTTTGGCAGCCTTCGACAGAGCAATCTTCTTGAAGTTTTCGATGTAGGCAGCCGAGGTAGTAACCTCGTCGAGCTCAATATCGGCATAGGCCTCCTTCTCAACGTGGGTGATGCGTTTGGGCGACACCTCAATGTCGGCAATCATAGGGGTGGTGAGCATAATGTGCTCGGGTTCGAGGTTGCGGGCTGTTGATTCGTTGTAGTCGTAGGTGTAAAAGACATACTGGGTGGGCTGGGTTGGTGCGCACGAGGCAGCAACGAGGGCCACAAGTGCAATGAGTAGAACTTTCTTCATAGTTGTAGGTTTTTTTTGTTGTGACTATAATATGTTTTTGTTTGTCAAGTGGTTAGAATTTTACTGCATAGGTGGCTACCAAGTGGGGATATTCGTCTAAACAGTATGAGAACTCCACTGCCAGTGTGCTGTTCAGATAAGGGCCGTAGATGTCCACACCTACGACCGAGGTGATTGTAGTGCCGTGGTCGAGCCAGCGGTCGGCATCGCTTATGAGGTAGGGAATCGACATACCAAATCCCTCGCCAACGAAGGGCTGAATCCTGCTGGTGGGTTTGATGTAGGTCAGTGGGTAGAATTGCAGCATTGGCCTTATGATGACATCGAAGTCGAAGTCGGTGGAGCGGTAGCCCGCAAAGCCCGAAAAGTTTACCACCACAGGAGCAATGGGGCGGAAGGCAATGTTGTAGCGACCACCCACCACAACTACTCCGTCGAAGTTGAAGCCCAGTTCAGCGCCTGCCGACTGAGTCCAACGGCCAATCTCTGCCTCATAGGGGGTGGCGAGTTGTGGTTTGGCCCTCTCGATTGTGTGGGCGGTGCGATGAACCACACCCGAGCGGATGACCTGTGCGTGTAGCGAAAGAGTTGCAATGCTGAGGGCAAGCAGAAGAATAAGGCGTTTCATACGTAGTGAAAATTGGTGAGTTTGCTGTTCGTTTTTAGTGCCACACAAGAGGAGTCGTTGGGTTAGAAATGTAACCTTTTGGCTTGGATTTGTGTGGGTAAATATACGTTTCTACCGCAAATATATCATTTAGGGTTTAATAATCCAATTATTTTCCTGTTTTTTTATTGACACAATGTGGGTGTTAGGGATAAAAATAGCCGAGCCACCCCTCTGTTGGGGTGGCTCGGCCAATAGTTCTTATGGTAGCAACTAAGGGGCTACTACTGTTTGTGGATGAGCTTCACGCTACGACGGATGAAGGCGGTGAGGTTTTCGCCTTTGAGCATACCGTTGGAGAGCAGAGCAAGGTCGATGAGCTGTTTTACCAACACATTCTCGCTACCCTCGGCACGCAGAATGTCGCTGCGCTGTGCCCTCAGGTCGGAAACCTTGCGCTGCAAATCATCCCTCTGGGTGCGCTCCTCGGGCGTGAGCTCCTCATCCTTCTTGCCCTCGGTGAGTTTGGCAAGCGAGGCGAGCTGAGAGTCGAGGCTCTCGATTTTCTTGTCGGTCGAGGCAACTTTCTCGCCACAATTCTTCTCCACGTCGCCCAAAATTTCGGCCACGAGGGGGTGGTTGCCGTTGATGGCTATGGTGTAGCTGTCGGGCATCTGGCCATAGAACTGCATCATACCGCCACCGCTCACCTGAGCCATCTCCTTCATACGGCGCATAAACTCGTCGCGAGTGATGGTTACGGGGTCCTCCTCGGGCGCCATTGCCTCAAACGAGATGTTGTAGTGAATCTTCTCGTCCACTGGCAGTTGGCTCTCAAATACGGGGCGCAACATATCCTGCTGTGCAGAGCTAAGAGCAATCTTCTGCTCGCCCTGCTTCTCGATGAGTTTGTCGATAACGTTGGCATCGACCCTCACAAACCTGCACTTCTCATTCTTGTTCTCGGCCCAGCCAATGAAGTGACCCGACAGGGGCGAATCCATAATCAGCACGTCGTAGCCTTTGGCCTTGGCCGCCTCCACGAAGGAGTACTGATTCTCCACCGAGTCGGTGTAGAGGAATATGATGTTGCCATTTTTGTCGGTCTGGTTGTCGGCAATGAGGTTTTTGTACTCCTCGAAGGTGTAGTACTTGCCTGTTTGGCTTTTCAGCAGGGTGAAGCCGGTGGATTTCTCGGCAAACTTCTCGTCGGTGACAATACCATACTCAATAAAGAGTTTCAAATCGTCCCACTTCTGCTCAAACTCGGGCCTGAGGGTGTTGAACAACTCTTGCAGACGGTCGGCCACCTTGCGGGTGATGTAGCTCGAAATTTTCTTCACGTTGCTGTCGCTTTGCAGATAGCTGCGCGAAACGTTCAGAGGAATGTCGGGCGAGTCAATTACACCGTGCAGGAGAGTCAAGAACTCGGGCACAATACCCTCCACCGAATCGGTTACAAATACCTGATTGCAATAGAGTTGGATGCGGTTTTTCTGCACCTCGAAGTTGTTGCGAATCTTGGGGAAATAGAGAATACCTGTCAGGTTGAAGGGGTAGTCGATGTTCAGGTGGATGCTGAACAGAGGCTCTTCGGCTGTGGGGTAAAGCTCCGAGTAGAACTCTTTGTACTGCTCCTCGGTGATGTCGGTGGGCTTGGCTGTCCAGAGAGGGGTGGTGTCGTTGATTACGTAGTCCTTGTCGGTGTCCTCATACTTGCCATCCTTCCACTCCTGCTGCTTGCCGCAGACAATCTCGATGGGCAAGAAACGGCAATACTTGCGGAGCATTTCCCTCAGACGGCTCTGGTCGGCAAATTCGAGCGCATCCTCCGAGAGGTGCATAATGATGTCCGTACCACGCTCACGCTTGGTAGGGCTCTCACTAAGGGTATATTCGGGATTGCCCTCGCAGCTCCACAATATCGTAGGCTCTTCGGCGTGGTAGCTCTGGGTGCGAATCTCCACCTTGTCGCTCACCATAAATGCCGAGTAGAAACCCAAACCGAAGTGGCCGATGATGGATTGGTTTTTGTATTTCTCCATAAACTCTTCGGCCGACGAGAAGGCAATCTGGTTGATGTAGCGATCTACCTCCTCGGCAGTCATACCTATACCGTTGTCCGATACGGTGATGGTTTTGGCCTCGGTATCCACCGTTACGCTCACTTTCAACTCGCCCAGCTCACCGTCGTATGCGCCACTGGTAGCAATGGTGCGCATCTTCTGCGAGGCATCGACAGCATTGGCCACAATCTCGCGCAAGAAGATTTCGTGGTCTGAATAGAGGAATTTCTTAATTACGGGAAAGATGTTCTCCGTTGTTACTCCGATAGTTCCGTTTTTCATAGTGTTTGTAGTCTAACGTCTAACGTCCAACGTCTAACGTCGCAGCCGTAGGGGCAGAGGATTTAGACGTTTTGCGATAGTTTTTGTTGTTATTATTTTGTTGTTTGTTTTGTTTCTTACGACTCTACGAGGAGCAAAGTGTATGCCAAGCAGACAGGACTGACAATTTGTCAGTCCTGTCTGCCGAATAATTAAAAATTGAAAAATGAAAATGGAAAATTTAGGTACGCCTGCGAAGCGGTTGTCAGTTATCGGTTAATGGGTGGTTGATATAAAAAGCCTCGGGTTACAAATCAGTAACCCGAGGCTTTACTATCCTAATTTTAATTCAAATTAGAAACCTTTGCCAATGGCGATGAAGTCCTCGGCTTTGAGGGCTGCGCCACCAATAAGGCCGCCGTCAACGTTCTCTTTGGCGAAAATCTCGGCAGCATTGCTGGGTTTGCACGAGCCACCATAGAGAATGGGGGTCTGCTCGGCAGCAGCACCAAATTTCTCGGCCAAGACCTTGCGGATGTAGGCGTGAATCTCCTCGGCCTGCTCAGCGGTAGCGGTCTTGCCGGTGCCAATAGCCCATACAGGCTCGTAGGCAATAACCAACTCTGCAAACTGCTCCTCGGTGAGGTTGAATACAACCTCCTCAATCTGAGCCTTAACAACCTCGAAGTGACGCTCGGCCTCGCGCTCCTCCAAACGCTCACCTACGCAGTAGATGGGCCTAAGACCATTTGCGTAGGCCTGCTCCATCTTCTTGTTGAGGGTCTGGCTGGTCTCGCCGTAGTACTCGCGGCGCTCGCTGTGACCCAAGATTACATACTCAATGCCGAGCGATGCAAGCATAGCAGCGCTAACCTCGCCGGTGTAAGCGCCCTTAGCCTCGGCTGCGCAGTTTTGTGCGCCCACAGCCACACGGCTACCCTTAGCGGCCTCAGCCACCTGCGAGAGGTGAGTGAAGGGAGGGCAAACGATGAAGTTTACATCCTCGGCCACCTCGGCACTCTGTGCAATTACGTTCTTAACTAACTCTAAACCTTCTGCGGGGGTGGTATTCATCTTCCAGTTACCCGCTACAATTTGTTTACGCATAAATAATAAATATATCAATTTTGAATTTTGAATTTTGAATTTTGAATTACTCTGAAACCCACTGCTTAACCTCATCCATAGTAGGGTTCTTCAAACCCAGTTTGTTCTTCTTGTTGAAGCCGCACAGGTCGTTGAAGAGTTTGCCGGCCGAGAGTTTGGCAAGCATCTCAACCTTCACAAAGCTCATCTTCTGCAATACGGGAATCCACTCTGCGGGGATGCCTTTGGCCAAGTACTTCTCGTCGGGGTCTTTCTGACTACCCTTCTCGGGTTTCATCTGGGGGAAGAGGAGTACGTCTTGGATGGTCTGCTGACCAGTCATAAACATAGTCAGACGGTCGATGCCGATACCCATACCCGAGCAGGTGGGCATACCATATTCGAGTGCCCTCACGAAGTCCATATCAATAAACATAGCCTCGTCGTCGCCCTTCTCCGAAAGACGCAACTGCTCTTGGAAACGCTCATACTGGTCGATGGGGTCGTTGAGCTCCGAGTAGGCGTTGCAAAGCTCCTTGCCATTGACGAAGAGCTCAAAACGCTCGGTCAGCTCGGGGTTGCTACGGTGACGTTTGCACAAGGGCGACATCTCAATGGGATAGTCGGTAATGAAGGTGGGCTGGATGAGGTGCTCCTCGCAGTAAGTGCCGAAGATGGCGTCGATGAGCTTGCCTTTACCCATAGTATCGTCAATCTCCACACCGAGCCTCTGGCAAGCCTCGCGGAGCTGTTCCTCGCTCTGGCCGGTGATGTCGTATCCGGTCTTTTCCTTGATGGCGTCGGTCATAGTCAGACGACGGAAGGGGGCTTTGAAGGAGATGGTGTTGCCGGCAATGTTCACCTCGTTGGTGCCATTGACAGCCACGCAAACCTTTTCGAGCATCTTCTCGGTAAACTCCATCATCCAGAAGTAGTCCTTGTAGGGAACGTAAATCTCCATACAGGTGAACTCGGGGTTGTGGGTGCGATCCATACCCTCGTTGCGGAAGTTGCGCGAGAACTCATAGACACCGTTGAAACCGCCCACGATGAGCCTCTTCAAGTAGAGCTCGTTGGCAATACGGAGGTAGAGGTCAGTATCAAGTGAGTTGTGGTGGGTAATGAAGGGGCGTGCAGCAGCACCACCGGGGATGGGCTGCAATACGGGCGTATCAACCTCCAAGCAACCAGCCTCGTTGAAGTACTCCCTCATTGTGTTCATAATCTTGGCCCTCTTGACGAAAACCTCCTTAACGTGGGGGTTTACAATCAAATCGACATACCTCTGACGATACCTCTGCTCGGGGTCGGTGAAGGCGTCGAACACCTGACCATCTTTCTCCTTAACGATGGGCAGGGGGCGGATGCTCTTGGAGAGAATTGTGAACTCCTTGCAGTGGATTGAGAGCTCGCCGGTCTGGGTGATGAATGCGAAGCCACGCACACCGATAATATCGCCAATGTCGAGCAACTTTTTGAATACGGTGTTGTAGAGGGTGGTGTCGCCCTCGGGGCATACATCGTCGCGACGGATATAGACCTGAATACGGCCGGTGTGATCCTGCAACTCGAAGAACGAGGCGCTACCCATAATGCGGCGGCTCATAATGCGGCCGGCAATGGTGATGTCGCTGAAATTGCCCACTTCGGGGTTGTACTCGGCAGCGATTTGTCCTGCGGTAGCCGTAACGTCGTAGCGTGCAGCAGGGTAGGGGTCGATGCCCAAGTCGCGCAGTGCCTGCAACGAGGCCCTACGCTGAATCTCCTGTTCGGAAAGGTTGAGATTGCTCATAACTATCTAATGTTTTGTTTTGTTCTAATACTCGCAATTAACTCACAAAGATACAATTGAAAATTGAAAATGGAAAATTGAAAATCGAAAATGAGCAAAAAAGAGTCGTTGGGCTACCCAGAAACTGTCGCTAAGTAGGCCTACACAGAGTTCTTTCTATTTCAATCGTTAAATCTTCAATTTGCCCAGACCGCCTTCGGAGGTCTCTTTGTAGAGCGAGGGGATGTCGTGACCAGTGTGTTTCATCACGCTCACAACGCTGTCAAACGACACTCTATGTGCCCCATCGGTGTAGAACGAGTAGATTTGTGCGTCGAGGGCTCGTGCGGCAGCCATAGCATTGCGCTCGATGCAGGGGATTTGCACCAATCCACACATAGGGTCGCAGGTCATACCGAGGTGGTGTTCGAGAGCCATCTCGGCAGCATACTCAATCTGTGCGGGCGAGCCTCCCATAAGTTGGCTTGCGGCAGCGGCTGCCATAGCGCAGGCAACGCCCACCTCGCCTTGACAACCCACCTCAGCGCCCGATACGGAGGCGTTGGTCTTAACCACAGCTCCCACCAGACCTGCTGTGGCGAGGGCGTGGATGATTTGGTTCTCGTTGAAACCATACTCCTCCCACAAGTGGTAGAGCACCGAGGGAACTACACCACTCGAACCGCACGTTGGGGCTGTGACAACTATTCCGCCAGTGGCATTCTCCTCGCTTACGGCAAGAGCATAGGCGAATAGTAGGCCCTGAGTGCGCAGATTGTCTTTGTAGCCTCTTGAACGGATGAAGTAGCTGGCGGCCTTACGACGCAGATGCAGAGGGCCGGGTAGTGCACCTTCGTTGTTGATACCTCGCTCGACGGCAGCACGCATATTGCTCCACACCTCCCTCAGAAAGTTCTCAATGTCACGACTTTCGTGTTGGAATACATACTCCCAGTAGGTGCGCCCTGTTGAGTTGCACCAATCCATAATGTCGCTCATTGTTGTCAGAGGGTAGATGTCATCGCTGGGGTCGGGCTCTTTGCCTTCGCAGACGATGCTACCGCCACCAACGCTGTAAATAATCTGCTCGTTGGTGGTGTTGCCCTCTGGGTCGAGGGCTTCAAAGCGCATTGCATTGGGGTGGTAGGGGAGAAACTCTTGTGGTCGCCATACTATTTCTAAGGGGGCTACACCCTCGAATACCTCCTCAATAGCCACATCGGTGAGGTGGCCTTTGCCTGTGGCGGCCAGTGAGCCGTAGAGTGTAACACGAAAAGCGGCCGAGTCGGTGTGTTCGGCGAGAAATTTCTGTGAGGCCTTACGAGGGCCCATAGTATGGCTACTCGATGGGCCTTTGCCCGTAACGAAAATATCTTTAATCGATTTCATAACTACTAACTAACCTTGCGGGAACAGCCTCCGAGGGGTGTTCCAAATCTATTTCTTATTTCGCGTGGCAAAGATAGCGCCTAAAATCCAATCGAAGAAATTTTTTCGGGGAAGAATCATCCCATTTACCACACCTTTATTGTTCTTCGGGTTGTGGCTCTATTGCCACAATGCTGCTTGCGTAGTCGCTCCACACGTCGGCCTGCTTGTAGGCATCGAGGCTCTCGGCAGGAACGTATATCTGACGCTGGGTGGCGTTTTTGTCGAAGGCGTGGATGTAGAGCTGTGGGGGCACTGCGGGCATACAGACCACACTCACAAGTGCCGAGCAGTTGCTGAACGACCAAGCCCCAATGGAAGTAGTGCTCTCGGGTAGGAGTATCTCCTTCAATGCGGTGCAGTTGTAGAAGGCGTAGTCGTCGATGGTTGCCGTCTTCGAGCCGAGGTGTACGTCGCCGAGGGCGTAGCAGTTGCGTAGGGCGTAGTCGCCAATGTAGGTAACGCTTTCGGGCAGAGTGAGTTGTGGCAGGGCCTCGCAGTTGTAGAAACAGCCCGTAGGTATGCTCTCAATACCCTCAGGAATGTTTATTATTTCGAGTTTGTAGCACTTATAGAAGGCGTAGTTGTCAATCTTATTGACCGAGGCGGGCAGACTAATCTCTTTGAGGCTTGTGCAGTTCTCAAAGGCCCTCTCGCCAATGCTCTGCAACTCTGCTGGGAGCGTTACATCGGTCAGCGCATAGCATCCGTAGAAGAGTTGGTAGGGGAGCTCTTTGAGTGCGTTGGGAAGCTCTATTTTCTCCAATTTTTCGCAATACTTAAAGGCGTTTTTCTCTATGGCGGAAATGCTCTCTGGGAGGCACACCTCCTCCAAACGCTCGCAGTTGGCAAAGGCCTCCTCGCCAATGCTCTGGATGCTTTCGGGCAAGGAGATAACTTTTAGCTCGGTGCAGTTGTAGAAAGCTTTTGCAGGTAGGGCGGAGAGATTTGTAAAGTATTCCAACTCCCTGAAAGCCATAATCTTGCTACCCTGAAACAATAGTCCTATATCCTCCACTGCTGCTGCCTCTTTGTAGGATAGTTCTTGGTCGCCGTCGGTGTCCCATTCCATCACGCACAACACTCTAACGGTGTTGTCGAGGAAGTGTATGGGGGCTTCGAGCGAGTTGTAGTAGCCATCTAAGGGGATGATTACGGTCTTGCCGCTTGTGAGTATGAATGTCACCTCGGTTTCGCCTATGATTATCGACTCAATGAGTGTCTCTCCATCTTTGCCATCCTCGCCATCTTTGCCATTTGCGCCATCAGCTCCGTCGTCGCCCTTGTCGCCCTTGTCGCCTTTGTCGCCCTTGTCGCCGTCTTTGCCGTCAGCGCCGTCTTTGCCATTGGTGCCGTGCTTGACGAGTATGGTTGAGCCGTCCGAAAATGTCACAATAAAGCCCTCCTCAGACTCCTCTACCGAGCTGATTGTGAGGTTGTTTTGCGAGGCGTTCAAGAGCGTTTCAACGTCCTTAATCTGTTGGCGTAGCGACTCAATCTCGTTGCGCAATTCGGTGTCGTCGTATTCGTGGGTGCAGCTTGCCGTAAGGAGTGCAAGTACAACAAATAGTAGGCGTATGAGGTGTTTCATAGGGGCTTAATGTTTTAATATCGCACAAGTTACGCAAGATTTTCTTCCCGACAAAATTTTCCTTAAAAAAATAGGACACTGCTACGCCGGCAGTGTCCTATTTGTTGGACTATTTCAGACCAAGTTTCTTCTTGATGTTTTTGGGAAGAGCATCTTTGTGAACGATGATGTTCATAGTTTTGTAGCGTACAAATGCCTTTGAAGCATACCAAATGCCGTTGTACTTGCCGCTCTCGCCCCACGAGTTCTTAACCATATAGTACTCAGTACCCTCTTGGTCAACTGCCTTACCGTAGATGAGCATACCGTGGTCGTCGGTGGTCTCCCAGTTGTCGTAGGCCTGCTGGCGCTCCTCCTGAGTACACCATTTCTGGGGCTGAGGTTTGGTGGTGAGCTTCTTCTCGGCGGGCGAGAGGCGGAGCCAACGTGCCATATCCGAGCCACTGAGCTCCTGAACTTTCTCAACGTCGGGCATTACAGCAATACCGTCGCGGGTAAAGCCATTCTCGCTAACGTCGCTACCCCAAGCGATGGTGTAGCCCTTCTCGATTGCGTTGTCAAACACCTCCAAAAGCTCGTCGATGGGGAGGTTGTACGACTCAGCCCAGCGCCAGTTGTCCTGAATCTCCAAAATGAACGACTCATAGAAGGGGTGGTGAGTGTAGGAAGTGAGCGAGATGTAGTCGTCGGCATTCAGACCGGTGGACTCGTAGAACGACTTGGGAGTGTACTCCTTGCCCTCATATACGAAGCTCTCGGGGCACTCGCCCAAGTAGATGTCGTGAATAGCCTCAATAGCTTTCTTCCAGAGGGGCTGACCGTTGGGGTCGAGTTGGAGGCTGCGGTGGTTGCCTTTGGCGATAGCGGCTACAACAGTATCGCTAACTGCCGAAAGCTCGTTGTGGTTGCTCAGAGTCTCGCCATACATAACACCGGGGCGCATCTCAGCCTCGGGTACAAGACCGAAGTGCTCCATACCATAGATTACATCGTAGAACGAGCCGCCCTGTGCGAAGGAGATGTCGCCGTGAGTGCGAACAGCCTTGTCGGCCCTATCCTGATAGGTTTTGTGAACGAGGTACATCTCCGAGAAGTCATACTCGCCTTTGCCCATACGAAGCAACTCCGACTCGATGAACGAGAGAGCCGAGTAGCACCAGCAAGTACCTGCACGATTCTGATTTTTGATGCTTGTGATGGGGTTCTCCTTTACGGTTGTGAACTGGAAACCCTCCTCTGCTTTGGGGGTCTGCTCCTGTGCGCTAAGGGTAGCCACAGCCATAAGAGCGCTAATTGCAATGATAAGTTTTTTCATCGTTTGTTAGAAATTAAGTTTTAGTTATTGTTGTTATTTCTTTACCTTTTCACACTCAAAACCTATGTTCATACCGTCGTACGACTTGGCAATGGCAGCCACAGCTACGAGGGTGGAGTTGTTCGACTTAGAGCTGATGGTTTTGATGAGTTCGAGCAACTTGTCGGCCTTGAAGAGGATGTTGATATTGTCGCCGCTCTCGGTCATACGGGTAGTGAACTCCTTACCACTCAGACCCAGAGTAACGGTTTCATTCTCTTTGTCGTACTTCCAAGTGCCCTTAATCTCCTTTTTGCCGAGAGTGGTGCTCACCGAGCCGTCTTCGTTGAAAGTGAACGAAAAAGCACCCTTCTTGATACCCACCTTAGTGAGCATTGGCGCGAGCTTCTGCTCAACCGTTTCGGCAGCTACAACACCACCTGCATTGGTGAGTGCGTCGGCGCTCTCAAACTCCACAGCCACATCAACATAGCTCCACGTTCCGGGTATCTCCAATTCGTCAATAGCAATACCGAGCAACGATTGTAGCTCTTCGGGTATAACATCGTCAATAGCGTCGCCTGCGGCCTCCGTAGCTGCCTCTTTAACCTTGCCAAAGAGTGCTCCGAGGTCGAACTGTGCATTTGCCGAGAGGGTGGTTGCGACCATCAAACTCAGCAGAACAAACAATTTCTTCATAGTTGGTTATTGGGTTTAGTTTCTATTTTAGCCTATACAGTCCAGAGTTTAACCAAGTTTACCAGCGTCTGCACCTGACGGTACATACTGTCGAGCGAGACGTACTCAAACTTGCCGTGAAAGTTCATACCGCCAGTAAAGAGGTTGGGGCAGGGCAGACCCATATACGACAGCCTACTGCCGTCTGTGCCACCACGAATGGGTTTCACAATGGGTGTTACGCCTGCTTGCTCCATAGCCTTCATAGCCTTCTCGATAATCTCGGGGTGGGGCTCAACCATCTCGCGCATATTGTAGTACTGGTCTTTGAGTACCAACTTAATCCACTCGCCCTCGTGACGAGCATTGACATAGGCCACAGCCTGCTCCAAGAGTGCTTTCTTGGCCTCGAACTTGGCTTTGTCGTGGTCGCGGATGATGTAGCTCATCTCGGCCTGCTCCACCTCGCCCTTTATGCCAACAAGGTGGAAGAAACCCTCGTAACCCTCGGTGTGCTCGGGACGCATAGTTACAGGAAGCAGGGCGTTTAGCTCCATTGCGAGCTGTATGGCATTGACCATCTTGTCCTTAGCCGAGCCGGGGTGGATGTTGCGACCGGTGATGGTGAGCTTTGCGCCTGCGGCATTGAAGTTCTCATACTCCAACTCGCCCTCCATACCTCCATCGACGGTGTAGGCATACTTCGCGCCGAAAGCCTCCACATTGAAGTAGTCAACGCCACGACCAATCTCCTCGTCGGGAGTGAAGCCGATGCGAATCTTGCCGTGCTTCACACTGGGGTTTTTCAGCAGATACTCGGCTGCGGTCATAATCTCTGCTACGCCGGCCTTGTCGTCTGCACCCAGCAGGGTTGTGCCGTCGGTAGTTATGAGGGTGTGGCCCTCAAAGAATTTCAGCTCTGGGAAGTCGGCCACCTTCATTGTAACCTCCTCACTGAGAGCGATGTCCTCGCCATTGTAGTTCCTCACGATTTGGGGCTTGATGGCCGCGCCACTCATATCGGGCGACGTATCGACGTGCGAGAGGAAACCAATCACAGGGCAGTGTTCGTAGCCCTCAGAGGCCTCTATGCTACCCATAACGTAGCCGTGCTCGTCCATTGTTACTTCGGTCATACCCATTGCCTCCATCTCCTCTTTCAAGGCTCTCAGAAGAACGAGCTGCTTGTCGGTTGAGGGGAAGGTTATGCTATTTTCGTCGCTCTGGGTGTCGAAGGCGACATATTTCAAAAATCTCTCTTGTAGTTCCATTTACTTTGAGTTGTCAGTTATCAGTTATCAGTTATCAGTTGTCAAAACTCAGTGCTATTCTCTGCCAATTTTGAATTTTGAATTTTGAATTGGTCAGCCTATGCCTCTTTTTTAGCGCGGAGCGAATCCCAAATGAAGTAGCCGATGATGGCAACGTAGGCTGCTATGCCGAGCCACTGAGCGCCATTGGATGCGTACCACTCGCCCATAAACCAGTCTGCACCAGCAAATTTCAAGATTGCGCTAACTACACCCATAAGAGCACCACCGGCAATGAAGCCCGAGGCGATGAGCGTACCGCGACTATTGCGTGCTTTGTTCAACTCGGCATCTTTCGAGCGACCCGAAACGAACCAGCTAATAAGACCACCCACCAACAGAGGAGCGTTGAGGCTCAGGGGGATGAACATACCCAGTGCAAAGGGGAGTGCGGGCACACCAATCATAGTGAGAATCAGAGCCAAAGCTGCGCCAACAAAGTAGAGCACCCAGGGGGTAGTACCACCCGTCATAAGGGGTTTAATAACGGCAGCCATAGCGTTGGCCTGAGGAGCAACGAGCGCACCCTCGCCAGTGAAGCCATAGGTCTTATTGAGAATCATCATAACGCCTGCGACGGTTGCGGCCGACACCACTGTGCCGAGGAATTTCCACGCCTCCTGCTTCTTGGGAGTTGTGCCAATCCAGTAGCCGATTTTCAGGTCGGTAATAAAACCACCCGCCATCGAGAGGGCCGTACAAACCACACCACCGATAATCATTGCGGCAGTCATACCGCTCTGACCCTCCAAACCAACGCTCACGAGTACGAGCGACGAGAGAATAAGGGTCATAAGTGTCATACCACTCACAGGGTTGGAGCCCACAATAGCGATTGCGTTGGCAGCAACGGTGGTGAAGAGGAAGGCAATTACAAACACAACCAAGAGAGCCACAATCGAGAGCCACCAGCTATCCAAAACGCCCACGCGGAAGAATACGAGTACACTCACGAGTGCAGCAATGAGGATTGCAAGGATGGTACGCATCGAGATGTCTTTGTCGGTGCGACGAGCCTCGCCACTATCTTTTTTGCCTTTCAGCTCGCTGACAGCCATACCGAGCGACTGTTTGATGATGCCGGCTTGGCGAACAATGCCAATGATACCTGCCATAGCAATGCCACCGATACCGATAGGCTTGCCAATGTAGGCAAACAGATTCTCGGGGGTGAATACGAGTTCGGGGTTGGCCAGCAGTTTAGCGTCGGTAATGCCCAAGAGCGAGATGAGCGCCATAGGGTCGATACTGCTCTCAAACGAGCCAACCATAGGCACGATGAGGAACCACACGAGGAACGAACCGGCACAGATGAAGGCGGCATATTTCAAACCAACAATGTAGCCCAAACCCAATACGGCAGCCGAAGTGTTGATGCTGAATACGGCCTTGAATTTGTCGGCCAACATTGTACCCCAAGCAGTCACTCGGGTAGAGATTGTGTCTGTCCACACGCCAAAGGTGCTAACAGCAAAGTCGTAAAGACCACCAATCAAACCGCTAATAGCCAGTAGTTTGGCCTGACCTTTCTGACCCTCGCCACTGACGAGTACTTCGGTGGTAGCCGTAGCCTCGGGGAAGGGGTACTTGCCGTGCATATCCTTAACGAAGTATTTGCGGAAGGGAATCAGCAATACAATACCGAGCAGACCACCCAGCAGCGAGGAGAGGAAAATCTGGTAGAATTGTGCCTCCAAGCCGAGGATGTAGAGTGCGGGCAGAGTGAAAATTGCACCCGCCACGATAACGCCCGACGAAGCGCCAATACTCTGGATGATAACATTCTGGCCGAGCATATTCTTTTTGCCCGTCATTGTGCCCACGCCAACGGCGATGATGGCGATGGGGATGGCGGCCTCAAATACCTGTCCCACTTTCAGTCCGAGGTAGGCGGCAGCGGCTGAGAAGATGATAGCCATCAGCACACCCATACCAACGGAGTAGGGAGTAACCTCTTTGGGTTTGTCGGAGGCCTTCATTACGGGCACATACTCTTCGCCCTCAGCCAAAGGACGGTAGGCGTTGTCCGCGAGTTTTTTGATTTGGTTGTTTTGCGACATTGTTTAATATTTTTAGGTTAATACTTGTTCTTTCCCTCTTTTGTGTGTGAACACTTTTCCACCCTACAAATATACCTATTTATATTTTGAATACCAAATTTCTCTGGCCCAATAACGACTCCTTTTTGCCCATTTTTGCCCGTAGTGGCGCATAGTGACATAAAAAAACACCCGCCAAATCATCTTGGCGGGTGTTTCTCTATATAGGCCTATGGGCAATTACTCCTGTTTGAGAGCAGCCTGAGCAGCAGCCAAACGTGCGATAGGCACGCGGAAAGGCGAGCAGCTTACATAGTCCAAGCCTGCCGAGTGGCAGAACTCAACGCTCGAAGGCTCACCACCGTGCTCACCGCAGATACCACATTTGAGTGCCTCGCGGGTAGTGCGACCCTTCATAACGCCCTCGCGTACAAGACGGCCAACACCGTTGCGATCCAGAATCTTGAAGGGGTCAGCCTTCAAAATGTTCTTCTCCAAGTAGATGGGCAAGAACTTACCGATGTCATCGCGCGAGAAGCCGAGGGTCATCTGGGTAAGGTCGTTAGTACCAAACGAGAAGAACTCAGCAACCTCTGCAATCTGGTCAGCAGTAACAGCGGCACGAGGAATCTCAATCATAGTACCTACCATATAGTCAATCTTGTCGTTGCGCTCAGCGAAAATATCGGCAGCAACGCGGTCGATGATGTTCTTCTGGTAGCGGAGCTCTTTGTGGTTGCCAACAAGGGGAACCATAATCTCAACCTTCACAGGTACGCCTTTCTCCCTTACGTTCATAGCAGCCTCCAAGATAGCGCGGGTCTGCATCTCGGTAATCTCGGGATAGGTGTTGCCCAAGCGGCAGCCACGGTGGCCCAACATAGGATTGACCTCACCAAGAGCCTCAACCTTAGCAGCAATCTTCTCAACGCTCACACCGATAACCTTAGCAAGCTCCTCCTGCTCTTTGGCGGTGTGGGGAGCAAACTCGTGCAATGGTGGATCCAAAAGACGAACAGTCACGGGCAGACCCTGCATAGCCTCGAAGATACCCTCGAAGTCCTCACGCTGCATAGGCAGCAGTTTGGCAAGTGCTACACGACGGCCAGCCTCGTCGTCGGCCAAAATCATCTCACGAACTGCGAGGATACGGTCGCCCTCGAAGAACATATGCTCTGTACGGCACAAACCGATACCCTGTGCGCCGAAGCTAACAGCCTGCCTTGCGTCGCGGGGTGAGTCGGCATTGGTGCGTACTTTCAGACGTGCATATTTGGTGGTGAGCTCCATAAGTTTGGCGAAGTCGCCGCTAAGCTCAGCCTCTTTGGTTGCAACCTGACCGAGGTAAACCTCACCAGTCGAACCGTTCAAGCTAATCCAGTCGAACTCTTTGATTACGAGGCCGTCAATCTCGATGGTGCGAGTCTTGTAGTCGATTTTCAGCTCGCCAGCACCCGAAACGCAGCATTTACCCATACCACGAGCAACAACGGCTGCGTGCGAGGTCATACCACCGCGTGCGGTAAGAATACCGGCAGCGTCGAGCATACCCTTCAAATCCTCGGGCGAGGTCTCAATACGAACCAAGATTGCCTTAACGCCGTGCTCGTTGAGGTATTTCTCAGCGTCCTCAGCGAAGAATACAACGGGGCCGGTAGCAGCACCGGGGCTGGCGGGCAGACCCTTAGTGATAACCTTAGCGTTCTTGATAGCCTGTTTGTCGAATACGGGGTGGAGCAACTCGTCGAGTTTCTCGGGCTCCTGACGGAGTACAGCGGTCTGCTCGTCAATCAGGCCCTCCTCCAACATATCAATCGCAATTTTAACCATAGCGGCACCGGTACGTTTGCCGTTACGAGTTTGGAGCATCCAGAGTTTGCCGTCCTGAATGGTAAACTCCATATCCTGCATATCTTTGAAGTAGCTCTCCAAGTGGTCTTTGATGTCGCAAAGCTCTTTGTAAACCTCGGGCATAACCTCCTCCAACGAGGGGAACTGAGCAGCGCGGGTAGCCTCGTCGATGTTCTGAGCCTTAGCCCACCTGCGCGAACCTTCGAGGGTAATCTGCTGGGGAGTGCGGATACCTGCAACCACGTCCTCGCCCTGAGCGTTTACCAAGTACTCACCGTTAAAGATGTTCTCACCGGTAGCAGCGTCACGCGAGAAGCAAACGCCGGTAGCCGAGTTCTCACCCATATTACCAAATACCATTGCCATTACGCTAACGGCAGTACCCCACTCCTGAGGAATGTTGTTGAGTTTGCGGTAGAGGATAGCCCTCTCGTTCATCCAGCTGCGGAATACGGCGCAGATAGCACCCCAAAGCTGCTCCCAGGGGTCAACGGGGAAGTCTTTACCGGTCTGCTCCTTAACGGCTTTCTTGAAGCGTACAACAAGCTCTTTGAAGTCCTCAGCGGTAAGCTCAGCGTCGTTCTTAACGCCTTTCTCCTCTTTAACCTCCTCGATGATAGCCTCAAAGGGGTCGATGTCCTGTTTCGAGGCGGGTTTCATCTCCAAAACCACGTCACCGTACATCTGTACGAAACGACGGTAGGAGTCCCAAGCGAAGCGGTCGTTGCCCGAGCGAGCAGCCACAGCCTCAACAGCCTGGTCGTTCATACCCAAGTTCAAGATAGTATCCATCATACCGGGCATCGAAGCGCGAGCACCCGAGCGAACCGAGAGCAACAGGGGCGATACCTCGCCACCAAACTTCATACCGGTGGATTCCTCGATGTTCTTGATTGCGGCCTCAACCTCAGCTTTGATAAGCTCGATTACCTTAGCCTCACCCTCTTTGTAGTACTCGCTACAAACCTCGGTGGTGATGGTGAATCCGGGAGGCACGGGCATACCGAGCAGGTTCATCTCTGCAAGGTTTGCACCCTTACCGCCAAGCAACTCTCTCATTTTACCATTACCCTCAGCCTTCCTATCGCCAAAGGTATAGACTCTTTTTACGTTTGCCATAATAAAAGAAAATTGTTTGTAAATTGTTTATGTGTGTTAAGATAATTTTTGCTCTAAACAAATCGCGCCACTTAATCACACGCAGGGGCGAGTGTACGCGAATAGCCTACAAATATACATCATTTTTCCGAACTACCAAAATGCAACCCCATTTGGAGCTCATTTTTTTTGTTGAAGCCGGCTCGGTTGCTCTTTTGTCTGAAAGTAGCGAATAAATGTTCAAAATGTCGCACAAGGGCAATAATTGTGCTCTGTTGTGGGTTTGATTTGAACATTGCCAAGGCGAAAGATTGGATATTATTGCCCCGATGGCGATGTGAAAGGAGAGAAAATTAACCCAACCAAACTATAAATTATGAAGTCATTTAATCTGCCAATCGTTACCACCAAATCGCTCGGCAACTCCCTGTTTGAGTGTGTGATGATTGATGCCCAGTCGAAACCCGCAACTGCCAGCGAGCCTGCCCGCATACAGATGGGTGCTATTTGTGTCTGCCTGCGCGGTACGGGAACTTTTACCATCAATGACCACACCTACAAGGTTGCCAAAGGCGATATGATTACCATTCTGCCTAATACTGTTGTTGGGGGCACAAGCTCCTCCGACGACTTTTTGGGCTATGCGCTGGCTGTCGATATGAAAGTTCTGATGAATATCCAGATGAAAGATGTTGTCAGGAGCTTTGTCCATATCTCCGAGAATCCTGTCCTTCGCATTAGCGACGAACAACTCTCCACGATTGTGGAGATGTGCGAACTGCTCAAACGCAAACAATCTCAGCCTCATCCCTTTGGCGAGGAGATTTCAAAGAGTCTGCTTATGGTTATTAGCTATGAGATTCACTCCTTCTACCTGCAAAATGGGGCGGGCGATGTGGCCGTACGTCAGCACCGTACACGTCAGGGGAGTTTGTGTCAGCAGTTCCTCAAATTGGTCGAAGAGAACGCCTCCACCCATCGTGATATGGGCTTCTATGCCGACCGACTTTGCATCACGCCCAAGTATTTGTCGGTGGTGGTAAGGAAGGTTTCGGGCTACTCGCCAGTCGAATGGATAGACCGAGCCGTTATGCTCTATGCCCGCACACTGCTAAGTTCGTCGGACTTGACCGTACAGCAGATTGCTGCCGAGCTAAATTTTGCCAATCCGTCGTTTTTCGGTCAGTATTTCAAGCGACACGAGGGAGTCACTCCCAAGCACTACCGCAATATGTCGATCAATAAAAAGAAATAACTGAACAAAAAAGGGCTTCCGAAGAAGCCCCTTTTTTTATCATTTTTCATTCTCAATTCTTTGTAATTCAAGACGCAGAAGGTTGATTGCAGCTGTGGCGGCGCGCTCGATGTTTACAGCTCTTATTTTGCCGTGCTGCACCACTTTGGCAATGGTCTTTGTGGGGGTGGCTACGGCCATCCACACCGTACCGACGGGCTTGTCGGGAGTGCCACCTGTTGGGCCTGCAATGCCTGTTGTAGCAATGCCATAGGTGGTGCCGCAAACGCGCCTTACTCCTTCGGCCATTTGGCGGGCAACCTGCTCGCTGACAGCGCCATAGGTGTCGAGGTTGTGGCGACTCACTCCAAGCACATTCTCTTTGACACTATTGTCGTAGCTCACCACGCCACCCCAGTAGTACTCCGACGCTCCGCTCATAGCCGTGAATTTGGCGCTTATTGTGCCTCCTGTGCAACTCTCGGCTGCCGAGAGGGTTTCGCCTCGGGCAATGAGCATCTTGGCAACAGCACTCTGCACTGTCTCATCTTCCCAGCCAACGAAAAGGTCGCCCAGCAAGGGCAGCAGTCGCTCAAATTGTTCGTCAATCTCCTTTTCGGCCCTCTCTCTATCGACATTGTAGGCCGACAGTCTTAGGCGCAGTTGCGAGGGGGAGGGGAGGTAGGCCAAGTGGATGTGCGAGGGCAAAGCCTCTTCCCACGATGCTATATGTTCGGCCAACATACTCTCGGCCATTCCGTAGGTAATAAGGGTGCGATGAACCACCGCTTCGAGCGCAAAATGTTCGTGCAACTTGGGCAGTACACTCTCGCTCATAAGGGCCTCCATCTCGAAAGGCACTCCGGGGAGCGACACCACAACCCTGCCATCCTTCTCAAACCACATTCCCGGGGCTGTGCCCTTGTGGTTGGTGAGTACCATACAACACTCTGGCACAAGTGCTTGCGACTGGTTGAGGGCGTTGAACTCAATGCCTCGGGCAGCCATCATTCGCTCCACACGCTGATAGGTCTCCTCGTGGCGTACAAGGGGCGAGGAGAAGAGCTCGGCCAAGACTTTCTTTGTGATGTCGTCTTTGGTAGGGCCGAGGCCACCTGTGATGATTGTGAGCTGGCTGTGGAGCATTGAGCCCCCAACGGCATCGAGTATCTCTTCCCTACGGTCGCCTATGGAGTATTTGCGTCGGATGGGTATGCCCACCTCGCCCAGACGTGCGGCAATCCACGCCGAGTTGGTGTCGATAATCTGGCCAATGAGAATCTCATCGCCTATGGTAATGATGTCGGCTTGCATAGTCGAATTTGAGGTGTAATTCTGTTCTTTGGATTAGGATTTTACTTTGCGTTCTTTGTGGCATTATTGCGTGCAGCTCGTGCAGCTTTTTCGGCAGCTCGTGCAGGGGCGGCCATCTGACGGCAGGTGCGACCCACAAAGGCTGGGCCTTCGTAGGTGAGTGCCGAGTAGCATTGCACAAGACTTGCACCCGCATCGAGCAGTCGTTGAGCATCCTGAGCGCTCATAACACCTCCCACGCCAATGACGGGATAGCTGTAATCCATCTTGCTACAAACATAGCGGATAAGCTCCTCGGTGCGGTCGAGAAGTGGCGAGCCACCCATCATACAGCCGGCCATTTGTGTGCGATGTTTGGGCGGTAGGGCTGTTTCGTATTGCTTCGAGCAGTCGCTCACAACCAATCCGTCGAGGGGGGTGTCAATCAATATGGCCACCATATCATCCACAATCTGCTGACTCCAATCGGGCGAGAGTTTCAGCAGTATGGGGCGGTAGTCGTTTTGGCCACGTCGAAACTCAAACATAGCCTCCAAAACCTCCTCAATCAGCTCTTTGTGTTCTGGGCCATAATCCTCGCCACTGCCAATCAAGGGCCAGATGTTTACGGTGAAGTACTCCACATATTGGTAGAGTGGGCGGAAGGTGCGCAGATACTCTTTGGCTGCACTCTCGGGAGGGCAAAGCGAACCGACGGCAATGTTCGCTCCCACGACAACTTTGCGCCTGTGAGCACGACGACGCAGGTGGTCGATAGCCTTTTCTATGCCACAGTTGGGGTGGTCCATACGATGCAGTAGGGCCTTCTGGCGTGGCAGACGAAACATACGTGGACGTATGTTGCCACTCTGGGGCTTGGGAGTGATTGTGCCAATCTCCACAAATCCAAATCCCAACGAGCCGAGTTGGCGGTAAAGACGAGCGTCGCGGTCGATGCCTGCGGCTGCTCCTATTGGGTTGCGAAACCTCACTCCAAAGACCTCGCGTTCAAGCGAAGGGTGGCGGTAGGCGTAGAGCTTGCTCAGTAGCCACTCGCCCAGCAGAGAGCCTCCAAATATACGCAACGTTGAGAGCGAGAAATTGCGCACACTCTCGGCAGGGAAGATGTGGAGTAGCGGACGAACTATTTTGGTGTAGAACGACATTCTTTCTATTAGGTTGGTTTGTTTTGTACTCTTTTGTTTATAAAATGTGGGCCAAAATCGCCACACAAAGGTAGTCAAACATTTTGATAGTTGTTCCACCCTGCAAGATTTTCGGCGAAAAAGAGAACTTGGAGTGCTGTTTTCACGCTACTATTTCGTATCTTTGCCCGATATGAAAGTATTAGTAGATAGTTTTGTTCCCTATGTGGCGGAGGTCTTAGCCCCCTATGCCGAGGTTGTTGTGGCCGACGGACGTTGGCTCACACCGAGCGATGTTGCCGATATCCACGCACTTGTAGTACGCACCCGCACTCGTTGTGACGAGAGATTGTTGGGTGGGGCAGAGAAGTTGAAGTTTGTAGGTACGGCCACCATTGGCTACGACCACATCGACCAACCCTACTTGGCCTCGCGCGGAGTGAGCTTTACGAGTGCCGCAGGGTGCAACTCACGTGCCGTGCTCCAATGGGTGGCAGCCGTGTTGGCCCACCTGAGCGCCAAGCAAGGGTGGCAACCCGAGGAAAAGACCCTCGGTGTTGTGGGTGTGGGTCACGTCGGCTCGCTTGTGGCAGAGTATGCCCGTAGCTGGGGATTTAGGGTGCTTTGTAGTGATCCCCCACGCGAGAGGGCCGAAGGTCTTGGCCCACAAGATGGCTTTGTGCCTTTGGAGGAGCTTGTTGCCCAGAGCGACATTGTTACCTTCCATACCCCACTGCTCCGCTCGGGCGACAATCCAACCTTCCATTTGGTTAATGAGGAATTGTTGTCGAGGATGAAAGATGGTGCTACGGTGCTTAATGCCTCGCGTGGCGAGGTTGCCGATACGGCAGCACTTATTGCTCACAGCCACCGCCTTACCCTCTGTATTGATGTGTGGGAGGGCGAGCCCGACGCTATCAGCCGCGAGCTTCTGAGGTTGGCCGAGATTGCAACGCCCCATATTGCAGGCTACTCGGCTCAGGGCAAGGCCAATGCCTCGGCTATTGTTGTGGATGCTATGGCCCGTAGGCTCGGCATCGAGCAGTTGTCTGGCTGGTATCCCGAGGATGTTGTGCCCAGTAGGCCTCGACCAATTAGTTGGGCCGATATGGTGGCTCAGATAGACTCCCACTGCCATTTGAGAGAGGAGACCGAGAGAATGAAAAGCAAGCCCGACGATTTCGAGCAAAGGCGCAATAGCTACCCTCTTAGGGAGGAGTTTTTTTAGTCTGCCGAGGGGTGGAGAGTATGACCACAGGTGTTAATATAGTTGAGACACTTCGTAAGTGGTGGGGCTACAATGAGTTCCGCCCGGGACAGCGCGAGGTTATAGAGAGGGTGCTCGAAGGTGGCGATACGCTTGCTCTGATGCCTACGGGTGCGGGCAAATCGCTACTCTATCAAGTGCCAACTATGGCTCGTGAGGGTCTGTGTGTTGTTGTCACTCCTCTGGTGGCTCTTATGAAAGACCAAGTCGATGCGCTCCTGCGTCGCAACATAAAGGCTGTGGCTCTGCATAGCGGTATGTCAAACCGCAGTATCGACATCGCTTTGGACAACTGTGTCTATGGTGATGTGAAGTTTCTCTATGTGGCTCCCGAGAGGTTGCACAACGAGATGTTTCGTCTGAGGCTTCAAAAGATGAAAGTCACTCTTTTTGCCATCGACGAGGCTCACTGCATCTCCCAGTGGGGCTACGACTTCCGCCCTTCCTATCTCGAAGTGGGGCAGTTGCGTCGGTGGAAGCCCGATGTACCAATCTTGGCTCTGACGGCCTCGGCCACCGATAAAGTGGCTCGGGATGTTATGCGCCTGCTTGGGTTTAAGGATGGGCGCATAATGCGCAGTAGTTATGCCCGCCCCAACGTGTCGTTTGTGGTGCGTAGGTGCGACGACAAGAACGAACAGCTACGACGTATGCTCAGCAATGTCGAAGGTGCTGCTATTGTCTATGTGCGCACTCGTGAGGGGTGTGCTCGTTTGTGCGATTGGCTCATCGAGGAGGGCTTCTCGGCCCAGTTCTATCACGCAGGCCTACCCCACGAGGAGCGTGCTCTGCGTCAAGAGGAGTGGCAGCGCGGCCAAAAGCGTATTATGGTGGCAACCAATGCTTTCGGTATGGGTATCGACAAGAGCGACGTGAGGGTTGTTATCCACTACGATATGTGCTCTTCGTTGGAGGCCTACTATCAGGAGGCGGGTCGTGCAGGTCGTGACGGCAAACGTAGCTATGCCACCCTGCTCATCCAGTCCGACCAAGAGAGAGCCTCGTCGGGTAGGATGGAGTGTGACTTTCCTCCGTTGGAGGTTATCAAGAGCGTCTATGATACGATTTGCGCCCGAATGATGATTCCCTATGGCGAGGGTGCGGGTGTGGCCCGAGAGTTCAACCTCTACGAGTATGCCAAGTCGGAGGGTCTTTCGGCCGACGTGGTGCGCAATAGCATAAAAATACTCGCTATGAATGGCTATATGAGCCTTAGCGATGAGAGGGAGAATAGCGCCCGACTAATGTTTTGCGTCTCGCGCGAAGACCTCTACGACTACCGCCTTAGGGCCGACGATATGGAGGGGGTGCTGCTTGCTGTTATGAGGCTTTACGAGGGTGTTTTTTCCGACTTTCGACCTATTGACGTTCAAGAGATTGCGCTCTATGCGGGCTACTCGGTTGCGAGGGTGCGAGAGGCACTTAAACAGCTCTGGCGACAACACATCATCCGCTATGTCCCCAGCAGCTATTCGCCCATACTGACACTTCACTGCGACCGCCTGCCCAAACGCGACCTCTACATCGCCCCCGATAGCTACCTCTACCGTCGTGAGGCTGCCGAGGAGCGATTGGAGGCTATTATGAACTACGCCCTAATGGAGAGTGGTTGCCGTAGCCGCTACATACAGGAGTATTTTGGCGAGCAAGGGGTGGCCGACTGCGGTGTGTGCGACCTCTGTATTGAGCGTCGCAAGAGGGCTAAGGGCGGTGGTGAGAGCGCGCCTCAGGTGAGTGCCGAGAGGGTGTTGGAGATTGTTGAGGCCGAGGGGGAAATTTCGCCCCGCGACTTGGTGCGTAGGTTTAGTGCCGAGCCGAAAGTTGTGGTGGCTGTGGTGGAGGAACTTTTCGAGCAGGAGAAAATTTATACCACCAAAGGTGGATTTCTCAGGATAAAGAGGTAATTTTGTGGCCCGAAGGCCAAAGATATAATAAGACAAATGCACAATTATTTTCGACATAGTGTTGAGGCAGACGAGATTAAGGATATGCCGGCGGTGAGTTTTGAGGGCAAAATAGTCGTTGTCAATACCACCGAAAAACTCTATGAGGCTTGCGAGGCTCTCTCGAAGGAGCGCATCATAGGCTTCGACACCGAGACACGCCCATCATTCAAGGCGGGTGTGAGCTACAATGTTTCGCTCATTCAGCTCTCCACCCCCACAACCTGCTACCTGATTCGCTTGGGAGCTGTGAAGATGGAGCGTTGCCTGATGCATATTCTCGAAAGCAAACAGACGCTCAAAGTGGGTGTCGATGTTATGGGCGATATACGCAACCTCAATAAAGTGCGCCACTTCCGTGCAGGTGGATTTGTGGAGCTCCAACACGAGGTTGAGGCCTTTGGTATTGAGGATAAGAGCCTTAGGAAGATGGCGGCCATAATCTTGGGTGTCTCGGTATCGAAGGCACAACGCCTGAGCAACTGGGAGGCTAAGGAGCTCACTTCGGCCCAAATGCGCTATGCCGCAACGGATGCGTGGATATGTCTTGAAATGTATAACAAATTGCAATCGGTAGCAAATGAGTACAAATAGCACAAACTACAAACAGATATTTCTCAAACACGGCAAGCAGGAGTCGCTGCTGCGCCACCACCCTTGGGTATTCTCGGGTGCAATTTCGCGTGTGAGCGCCCAGATTGAAGAGGGTGAGATTGTCGATGTACTGACCTCCTCGGGCGAGTTTATTGCTCGTGGTCACTCACAGGTGGGCTCTATTGCTGTCAGGGTGCTTAGCTTCGAGCCCGAGCCTATTGATGAGGCTTGGTGGCGTGGACGTATAGCCTCGGCATTGGAGGTGCGTAGGGCGCTCGGACTGGTTGATAATGAGCAGACTACCTGCTACCGCCTTGTTCACGGCGAGGGCGATAATCTACCCGGATTGGTTGTGGATATTTACGGCTCTACGGCTGTGGTGCAGTGCCATAGTGTTGGTATGTACCTCTCTTTGAACGAGATAGTCGATGCACTTAGGGCTAACTTTGGCCAGTCGCTCAGTGCTATTTACAACAAAAGCTCCCAGACGCTCCCTTTTAAGGCCGACATCGAGGCCGAGGATGGCTATCTTTGGGGCGAAGGTCGTGGCGAAGAGATTGTGCTCGAAGGAGGACATAAGTTTGCGGTCAATTGGGCTAAGGGTCAAAAGACGGGTTTCTTCATCGACCAGAGGGCCAATCGTGAACTTGTGGGCCACTATGCCAAGGGGCGCAACCTGCTCAATACGTTCTGCTATACGGGCGGATTCTCTATTTATGCTCTTGCAGGCGAGGCACGTGGTGTTACGAGTGTCGATAGTAGCGGTATTGCTATTGAGTTGGTAGATAGGAATGTGGCGCTCAATTTCCCCGAGGGCGCTCCTCATAGGAGTGTTGCTATGGATACGTTTGATTTCTTGCGCACGGTTGAGGATGACGAGTATGATATGATGATTCTCGACCCTCCCGCCTTTGCCAAGCATCACAAGGTGCTGGGCAATGCACTACAAGGCTACAAGAGGCTCAATGCGAGGGCTATGGAGAAAATTGCAAAGGGTGGCATACTCTTTACGTTTAGCTGTTCGCAGGCAGTCAGCAAGGAGCAGTTCCGATTGGCTGTTTTCTCGGCTGCGGCTATTGCCGGTCGCAAGGTGAGGATTCTCCACCAACTGACTCAACCCACCGACCACCCCATAAATATTTACCACCCCGAGGGCGAATACCTGAAAGGCTTGGTGCTCTATGTGGAGTAGGGTGGTGTGAAACTAAGGAAATAAAATATATAAATAGATATAGCAATGAAAAAAGGAGTAATTATTGCGCTTGTGGCTCTGCTTGGCGTGGTGGCCGAGGCGAGTGGTAAGGAGGTCTATCGTGCAGATAGCAAAGAGGTTCGCTGGGTGGGTCGCGTGGCGGTAGCACCCGAGGGCGAGGTGAAGTTCGATTGGAGCGGTACTTATGCCGAGATGGTATTCTGTGGCTCAAAGCTCGAAATGACGGCCTCGGATAGCGGAATGAACTATTTTAATGTGATTGTCGATGGCCAACAGCACGCCATTGTTAAGACCGAGGGCAAAGAGCCCAAGAGTGTGGTCTTGTTCGAGGGCGAAGGGGGTACATATCACATCCGCCTTCAACGTCGTACGGAGGGTTTCAATGGTCTGACAACTGTCCACTCCTTCACTACCGATGGCGTTTTGGTTGAGGGTCAGAACCTTGCCAAAGGTCGCCACATTGAGTTTATTGGCGACTCGCTCACAGCGGGTTACGGCACCGATTCGGCAAGCGGCTCGGAGCCTTATACGGCCGAGACCCAGAACTGCAATTTGGCCTATGGCTGCTATATTGCCCGCTACTTCGATGCCGACTACAACTTGGTGGCCCACTCTGGCCAGGGCCTTGTGCGCAACTATGGCGACGAGAATAGCACTTCGGATTATACGATGTTGGAGCGTTATGGCCTGCTTTTCGACGAGGCCGATAAGGAACTGCCCTACAATTTCCGTCGCAGGAGCTATATCCCCGATTTGGTGGTTATCTTCCTCGGTACTAACGACTTCTCTACCAAACCTTGGCCCTCCTTTGAGCAATTCTCCGAGGGCTATGCCGAGCTTGTGGAGCAGGTCAGGGCCGCTCACGGAGAGCAAGTGCCCATCTTGTGCGTGTCGAGCTATGTTTTCGACCCCACCTTCGACTATGTGTGGCGCATTGCCAATGGCGACGAGAATCTTCACTTTGCCTGCATCTTGCCCGAGGCTTTCGCACGCCCAAGCGAATTGGGCGCTTCGGAACACCCCAATAGGGTTGGTCAGCAGAAGATGGCTATGACCCTCATCCCCTATGTTTCGACCATTACGGGCTGGCAAGTGCGTTCCGATATGTAGTTCTGTTGGAGAGTGTTAGAGTATAAAAAGAGGCGGCAATCATTGCGATTGCCGCCTCTTTGTTTGTGGCTTATCTGCGCTGTGGGAAGAACGACTGACGAGCCACCATACAAGCTCCAATCATACCCGCCTTTTGGGGGTTGGCCGAAACGAGTACCTCGATGTCTTTACACATCAGTTTCAGAGAATACTTGCGTATGGCCAAGCGGATTGGTGGGATGAAATACTCGTCGGCAAGCGCCAGCACGCCGCCAATAATCACCGCCTCGGGGTTGAAAATGTTTATCAGGTTGGCAAGTTGTCGGCCCAACTCCGCACCCGTCTGTTCGATTAGCTCGATGCACAGCGGGTCTTCGTTGCGTGTGGCGGCACATACAATGTCGTAGGTCGAAATGGTCTGTCCGCGTGCCACCAAAGGGGAGAGAACTGAGGTCTGCCCCTGACGTATGCGGTCGAGTAGTTTGCGGTGGATTGCAAAGCCCGAAACCTCGGTCTCTAAGCACCCTTTCTTGCCGCAGTGACACATTATCTCGTTGTTATAGACGTTCATATGGCCCACCTCGCCCGAGTAGCCGTGACGGCCGTAGTAGAGCTCGCCATTGATGATTATGCCCAATCCAAGACCCCAACTGGCATTGACAAATAGAGCGTTGCGGTAGCCCCTTGCGTTGCCCATCGAAAGCTCGCCAAAGGTCATTGCTCGCGAGTCGTTCTCAATCCTTACGGGTAGTCCAATCTTCTCGCTGAGTATGGTTGCCAGCGGCTCGTCGTTCTCCTCGAAATTGAATACGCTGTAACTCTCTCCCGTGAGCGAATTTACTCGGCCAGAGATGTTTATGTTTACCAGAGTCACTTTCTGACTCTCTATGCCCGATTGCTCAATAAACTCCACCACGCAGTGGCACACCTTGTCGAGGGTTGCAGGGGTGTTGTCGAAAACAAAGTCGTCGTGAGTCATCTGGCCCACAATCTCGCCCGTCAGATTCATCAGTCCAATGTTGAGCGCAAAGCGAGCAATATCTACCCCCACAAAGTAGCAGGCCGAGGGATTCACCCCATAGATTATTGGCTTGCGACCTCGGTGTGAGTCCATTTTGCCACACTCAATAAAGTAGCCGTCGCCAATGAGCTCGCCCACATATTTGGCAACAGTGGGTACGCTGTAACCGAGTGTTGCAGCCATCTGAGGAATCATCTGATTGCCCTCGTAGATGCAGTGGCGCAGGATGGCATCTTTGATGATGTCGGCCTCTGTGGGGAGGGTGCTTTGATGTAAGAGGTTGTTGTTTAGCATTGTAGTAGAGTGTGTTGAGCCAGCCATAAGTGTGTGGGGCGGTGGCTGTTGTTTGACCCAACAAAATTAAACAATTTTTTTATTATTCGCCATAGTCGGGTGTTTATTTATAAAATGTTTTAGGAATTGTAGGGGTTGTTGGTGTTGTTAATGTGCTGTGGTACTGAGTGTTGCGAGTGTTAGTTTGGAAATAAAAATAAATTAACTATTTTATCTATCTTATGTTTGTTTGATTAACGGATAAATTATATTTTTGTATTGTGTATTAGTGTGCCTAAAAGTGTCGTTGATGCACCGCCCAAAGGGGCTCTACCATATCTCCGATATGGCCACCAAAGAAGATAAACGTAACAAAACAATAACTACTAAACACAAAAGCAATATGAAAGAGTTTACAAGACGCGATTTCCTTAAAACTACCGCTGCTCTGGGTGCTGCTGCTATTCTGCCCTCCGAGCTGGCGCGTGGTGCTGAGCGCGTAGGCGAGGTGCTCGAATCGCCTATGTTTAAGGAGACCAAAGGTGGACTGATTGTGCCTGCTGGCGCAGGACTTCCCATCACTGGTACTTTTCTCGATGAAATCTCCCACGACATTCCCCATCAGAACTGGGGCGAGAAGGAGTGGGATGCCGACTTTGCCAATATGAAGGCTATCGGTATCGACACCGTCATTATGATTCGCTCGGGCTACCGCAAATTCATCACCTATCCCTCCAAATATCTTCTTGGCAAGGGTTGCTATATGCCCTCGGTGGATTTGGTAGATATGTTTTTGCGTCTGGCCCAGAAGTATGGTATGAAGTTCTGGTTTGGTCTTTACGACTCGGGTCGCTACTGGGATACGGGCGATTTGAGTTGGGAGATTGAGGACAACAAATATGTCATCGACGAGGTATGGCAGCGCTATGGCCACTACGAGAGCTTCGGTGGCTGGTACATCAGTGGCGAGATTAGCCGCAAGACCAAGGGCGCTATCAACGCTTTCCACGCTATGGGTAAGCAGTGTAAGGATGTTTCGGGAGGCCTGCCCACCTTCATCTCGCCTTGGATTGACGGTAAGAAGGCTATTATGGGTACAACCAATAGTGTCAATGCCAACGCTGTGTCGGTGTTGGAGCACGAGAGGGAGTGGAACGAGATTTTCGACGGTATCCACGACGTGGTTGATGCCTGCGCCTTCCAAGATGGCCACATCGACTACGACGAACTGGATGCCTTCTTTGAGGTTAATAAGAAACTGGCCGACCGCTATGGTATGAAGTGCTGGACAAATGCCGAGACTTTCGATAGGGATATGCCCATCAAGTTCTTGCCCATTAAGTTCGATAAGTTGCGTATGAAACTCGAAGCTGCCAAACGTGCCGGCTACGACAAGGCCATCACCTTCGAGTTCTCGCACTTCCTTTCGCCTCAGTCCTCCTACTTGCAGGCGGGCCACCTCTACAATCGCTACAAAGAGTACTTCAATATGAAATAATCTATGGAGGGAAAGAGTATGACACAATCGACAACTAAAAGTATGAATATGGGGTATGTTATCTTTATGGCCATTGTTGCGGCCATTGGAGGCATACTCTTCGGCTACGATACGGCCGTTATCTCGGGCACAACCGAGATGGTTAAGAGCCAGTTTGCTCTCTCGGATATGCGAGAGGGTTGGTATGTGGGTTGCGCCCTGATTGGCTCAATCTGCGGTGTGGCTGTTGCGGGTGCTATGAGCGATAAGCTCGGCCGTAAGCTCACAATGCTTATCTCGGCAGCACTGTTTAGCATTTCGGCTATTGGCTGCGCTGTGTGTGGCGACTTCGACCAACTTGTTGCCTACCGTATCATTGGTGGCGTGGGTATCGGTATCGTTTCTATCGTTTCGCCCATCTACATTTCGGAGGTTTCGCCCGCTAAGGTGCGTGGTACACTCGTTTCGCTCTATCAGTTGGCCGTTACGGTGGGCTTCCTTTTGGCCTATTTGGCCAACTGGGTCATCGACTCGGGCATTGACCCCTCTCTGACTGGCGACCTCTCGCTCTGGCAGAGGATGTTCAACTCGGAGGCTTGGAGGGGTATGCTTGGTAGCGAGACGCTGCCTGCGTTGCTCTTCTTTGTGATTATCTTCTTCATTCCCGAGAGTCCCAAGTGGTTAGTTGTCAATAAGCAGCTTGCTCGCGCTACGAAGGTCTATGGCAAAATCTATCGCACCGAATCGGAGGCTCAGGCCGAGATTGCTGCAACGGAGCAGTCGATGGGTGGCGAGAATAAGGGTAGCTGGCGCGATATTCTCAAACCCGGCATCTTCAAGGCGGTGCTTATTGGTAGTGCCATTGCTATCTTGGGTCAGTTTATGGGCGTTAATGCAGTGCTCTACTATGGGCCTAAAATTTTCGCGGAGGCCGGATTCGACAACCCAATGTTCTCCACAGTGCTTGTGGGTGTTGTGAATATGGTAACAACCATTTTGGCTGTCTTTATTATCGACCGCGTGGGTCGCAAACAACTCATCTATTGGGGCGTTTCGGGTATGATACTGTGCCTTGTCAGCATTGCAGTCTATTTCCAGTGGGGCAGTCAGCTCGGCTTGGGCAATGGCTTTATGCTCACCTTCTTCTTGGCCTATGTATTCTGCTGCGCCATCTCCATCTCGGCAATCGTATTTGTACTGCTGAGCGAGATGTATCCCAATAGCGTGCGTGGTAGGGCTATGAGTATTGCAGGCTTTGCACTCTGGATTGGTACTTATCTTATCGGTCAGCTCACCCCCGTACTGCTTGGTTGGAGTCAGTCGGGTACGTTCTTCATCTTTGCCCTTATGTGCCTACCTTATATTCTTATTATGTGGCGACTTGTTCCCGAGACTACGGGTCGCTCGTTGGAGGAGATTGAGGCCTACTGGACAAAGCAAGACAAGAAAAACAAATAAACTATTTATATAACTATGACAGACAAATTTAGGGAATACTTAAAGAAATGTGCATCTGAGTATCGCGAGGAGCTGTGCTCGGATGTGATGCCCTTCTGGATGAAAAACGGTGTCGATAGCGTCAATGGCGGTATCTACACTTGTGTCGATAGAGATGGTCGGCTGATGGATACCACCAAGTCGGTGTGGTTTCAGGGTCGTTGGGGCTGGACAGCTGCTGCTGCCTACAATCGTGTAGAGCAGCGTAAGGAGTGGCTCGACGCCTCCAAGAGCGCCATCGATTTCATCGAGCAGCACTGCATCGACACCGACGGCCATATGTTCTTCACTGTGACAGCCGAGGGTGCGCCTGTGCAGAAACGTCGCTATGTTTTCTCGGAGAGCTTTGCCGCCATCGCTATGGCCGAGTATGCTAAGGCTTCGGGCGATATGACCTATGCCGAGAAGGCTTTGGAGGTGTTTAGGAATATGAAACGTATGCTCTCTACCCCCGGTTTCTTAGAGCCTAAGACTACGGTGCAGGGTAGGGGACACTCCATCACGATGATTCTCATCAATGTGGCAGCTGTGCTGAAAAGCGTTGTCGATGCGCCCGAGTTGGACGAGCAGATTGATAGCTCCATCAACGACATCGAGCGCTACCTTATGAATGAGGAGTATAAGACTGTCTTGGAGATGGTTGGCCCCGAGGGTGAGTTGATTGACACCTGCGCCGGTCGCACTATCAACCCCGGCCACTGCATCGAGACAGCTTGGTTTATCTTGGCCGAGGCAAAACGTCGTGGCTGGGACGAAAGGCTCACCCGCATTGGTCTGAAAATCTACGACTGGGCGTGGGCTTGGGGCTGGGACGAGGAGTTTGGTGGCATCATCAACTTCCGCGACTGCAAAGGCTTCCCCCCACAGGACTACTCGCAGGATATGAAGTTCTGGTGGCCTCAGTGTGAGGCTATCATCGCTTCGCTCTACTGCTACGAGGCTACGGGCGATGAGAGCTACTTGGAGAAGTTCCGCAAAGCTCACGAGTGGGCCTATGCTCACTTGAAGGATAGGGAGATGGGCGAGTGGTATGGCTACCTGCACCGCGATGGTAGCGTGGCACAGCCTGCTAAGGGCAATATTTTCAAAGGCCCATTCCACGTTCCTCGTATGCTTATGGAGGCTTCGGATATGATTGCCGACATTTTGGCTAAATAGAGCCAGTAGGACAATATCAAACAACTACACATAAATAATCACAAAAAACTATTCGTATGAAACTTTTTACCCAATCATTTGTAAGTAGGTCGGTGCTCTTGGCGCTGATGCTACTTGCTACCACCTCGCTGATGGCGCAGAGCTATGTGCGAGGCGTGGTGAAGGATGAGGCAGGTGAGCCAGTCATTGGTGCTACGGTAGTAGTGGATGGTACAACAGTGGGTACGTCCACCGACTATCTTGGCAACTGGCATCTGAACATCCCCAAGGATGTGAAAAATCCTAAGTTGTTGTTCCAGTACCTCGGTATGAAGGACTTGTTGGAGACTGTTGGTGGCCGCACTCAGATTGACGTGGTTATGATCACCGAGGCCGACGTGCTCGACGACGTTGTGGTTGTGGGCTACGGTGTGCAGCGCAAGGGTAGCCTTACTGCCTCAATCTCCTCTATCGACGGCGACGAGTTGCAGAAAGCACCCGCTACCAACGTAACCAGTATGCTGGGTGGCCGTATTGCAGGTATCGCTTCGGTGCAGGAGTCGGGTGAGCCCGGTATGGATGGCGCAGCTCTTACGGTGCGTGGTTCCTACTATGGCGTAACCTACATTGTCGATGGTGTGCCTCGTGCTTTGGACGACATCACCCCCAACGATATTGCAAGCATTTCGGTGTTGAAAGATGCTGCTGCCGCTTCGGTTTATGGTCTTAATAGTGCCGGTGGTGTGATTATCGTTACCACCAAGAGCGGTAAGGAGGGCAAGAACGAGCTGAACTATACTGGCTCGGTGGGTGTTTCGGTCAATGCCAACTTCCCCGATTTCCTCAATGCCGAGCAGTTTGCTTGGTACTACAACAAGGGTCGTGAGATGGATGGTATGAGCCCCATCTTCACTGCCGAGCAGGTGGCTTTGATGACCAATGGTGACGACTCCGATGGTTGGGGCGATACGAACTGGATTGACGAGGTGTTTGGCGTTGGTATGAATACCAAACACAACATCTCCACTTCGGGTGGCAACGACAAGGTGCGCTACTTTGCTTCGCTGGGCTATATGAACCAGCACGGTAACATCTCGGCCTATACCTATGAAAAATATAATATCCGTGCCAACATCAACTCGCAAGTGACCGACAACCTCACTCTGAAACTCACCGTAGCGGGTGGTACGGACAATAAGAATAACCCCGGTTTCTCGTCGGGTGGTAGCGAGAGCGAGGGCACTTGGATGAGCGTGGCTCGTCAGGCTGTGGCATCGCACCCCTACCTGCCTAAGACCTATCAGGGTCTGCCCACCGCAACGCCCAACAACATTGGTCAGGGCTCGTCGCCTATTGCTGCTGTGGAGCAGAGTGGTTACAACCGCAATCAGGGCTACGAGGTGCAGACCAACATCGAGTTGGAGTATAAGTCGCCCGTATTGAAGGGTCTGACAGCCCGCGTTATGGGTTCGTTTGACCACGGCTACTCAATGAGTAAGATTTTGGCTACTCCTTTCTATGTGATGCTTGCATCGCTGCCCACCGATGGCTCTACTCAGATGAACTACTCGAAGGTGCAGGATGTACGTGGTACTTCCTACAACACTCTCGGCGAGGGCGTTTATAGCGGTACTTCGCTCTTGGGTAATGCTCAGTTGCAGTATGTTACCAAGATTGGCGAGGATCACGACTTAGACGTTATGGTTGTGGGCGAGATGAGGCAGTATAAGGCTCGCAGTATGGCTGCTTATGGTAGGGAGCTTCCCTTTATTGAACTTCCCGAGTTGGGCTTTGCTACTCCTTCGGATAGCCCCATCAGTGGTTCGAGCTCGCTTACCCGCCAGATGGGTTTTGTAGGCCGTCTGCGCTATGCCTATGCCGACAAGTATATGCTCGAAGCAACGGCTCGCTATGATGGTAGCTACAAATTTGCTGGTAACGTCGATGACAAACGCTGGGGCTTGTTCCCTGCTATTTCGCTCGGTTGGCGTATTAGCGAGGAGGAGTTCCTGTTGGGATCTGACGAGTGGCTCGAAAACTTGAAGTTTAGGCTCTCGGCCGGTGAGGTCGGTGTTGATGATGTGAGCGCCTACGGATTCTTGAATCAGTATGGTCAGGGCTCGCCCGTCTATTTGGGTGGCAACCGCTTCAACACTTTGGCTGTTACCTCCATTGCCAACCTCAACCTCACTTGGGCTCGTACACGCTCCTTTAACGTAGGTTTGGACGCATCGTTCTGGCGCGGTCTGTTGGGCTTCGAGTTGGACTTGTTCTACACCCACACCTACGATATGCTTACCTATATGGGTGGTAAATATCCCCCTTCGATGGGTGGCTACTACCCTGTATATGAGAACTTTGGCGAGCAAGATAGCCGAGGCTTGGAGCTTGTGCTGACCCACAAGAACTCCATTGGCGAGGGCGCAAATGCACTGCACTACAATGTGGCTCTGAACCTCACATACGCCTATGCTCGTTGGATTAAATATACCGACAAGGCCGACACCCCCGACTACCAGTGCTATGCTGGTCAGGAGCTGGGCGCAATGCTCGGTTGGGTAGCCGACGGTCTCTACCAGAGCGAGGAGGAGATTGACAACTCGCCTTGGGTATGGGGTCAGCGTCCCAGGGTCGGCGATATCAAGTATGTCGATTTGTCGGGTAACGGTATTGTCGATTATGAGGATAAAGCCTTCACTGGTCGTAGCAATAGGCCTAAACTTACTGCTGGTTTGAATCTCTCGCTCTCGTGGCGCAACTTCGACTTTGCTACCCTTATTACCGGTGCTGCTCTGTTCGACATCTCGCTTACGGGTACATACTACAACGGTATGGACGACAACACCATCTTTACCGAGACCTTCAAAGAGGGTGGTAACTCGCCCGTATTCTTAGTGGAGAACGCTTGGAGGGAGGACAACCCCAATGGTACTTATCCCCGCTTGACCGTAAATGCTCCTACCAACAACAACGGTTTGGCTTCGACCTTCTGGTTTAGGGATGGTAAATACTTGCGTGTGAAATCTGTGCAGTTTGGCTACAACCTTCCCGAGAAGGCTTGCAAACGCATTGGTTTGGGTAATGTTAGATTCTATGTTGAGGGTGCTAACCTCCTGACACTTAGCGGTCTGCCCGAGGGTATCGACCCCGAGTCGCCCGGTGTAAACAACGGTTACTACCCACAGCAGAAAACCTTTATGGGTGGTGTCTCTATCACCTTCTAATCGTGCGGCAACTTTTAGCAACACAAGAGAAATAGAACGCATAAATTTAGATTATATACGACTATGAAAAAATATATGAAATTAGCATTGGTGCTGCTGGGTGTGTCGCTGGTAGGCTGCTCCGACTGGGATAGCTTCTTGGACACCACGCCCACAGGCTCCGTTTCGGACAAACTCGTTTGGAGTAAGCCCGAATATGCCGAACTGAACGTCAATAGCTTCTATCACATCATCGACGCTCTGGGTCAGTTCGACACCGCACAGACAGCTGTGGGTATCTCGGAGGGTATGACCGACATCTTGAAGTATGGCTCTACCTCGCAGAACACCCATATGTGGTTTGCCAACGAGATGGCCTATATGACCGCTCCTGCGGCAAGCTCGGCCAGCTACTACTTGGGTAACTGGGCTTGGGCCTATGGTAAACTCACCTCGCTCAATCAGGCATTGAGCAACCTTCATCAGTACAAAGAGAACTTCACCGAGGATGAGTGGAATCACTACGCTGCCGAGGTGCGCTTCTTCCGTGGTTGGATTTATTTCGAACTGATGAAACGCTACAAAGAGATTATCATCTACGACTACGATATGACTAAGATTAAGGCCGATATGCCTCTGAGTAGCGAGAAAGATGGTTGGGATATGGTCGAGGCCGACCTCTCGTATGCTTCGGAGCACCTGCCCAGCATCAGCGCAAGTGGTTATCGCGTAAGTTGCGAGGCTGCCGACGCTCTGCTGTCGAGGGCTATGCTCTATGCCGAGCGCTGGGATGTGGCTGCCGCAGCTGCTAAGAGGGTTATCGACTCAAAGCAGTTCTCGCTCACCGAGGACTATGCTACCGCTTGGAGCAAAACCCGCGCACAGGGTAACACCGAGTCTATCTTGGAGTATGAGTACAACCGCGAGGGTGTAACCCACAATTTCGACGACAACTTCACCCCCGGTGGCGACCCCGGTCGTGTGTTGGGTGCGCTTGGTAATCCTACTCAGGAGATGGTTGAGAGCTACGAGCTTGCCGGTGGTAAGGGCGACTATCCCGATTGGAGCGCTTGGCACACTGGTAAGGCTGTTGGCACTGTACCTCCATTTGAGCAGTTGGAGCCTCGCTTTGCTGCCACCATCCTCTACAATGGTAGCCAGTGGAAGGGCCGCACCATCGAGCCCTACGATGGCGGTGTGGATGGCTATATGGAGTGGAAGATTAAACCCATCAACGAGGGTAAGACCGTTACCGGTTACTTCCTGCGTAAGTTGGTGGATGAGAACCACGACCTGAGCATCTACTCGCGCAGTACTCAGCCTTGGATCTCTATCCGCTATGCCGAGGTGCTTCTCAACTTTGCCGAGGCTGCTGCAAAGGGTAGCGACGCTGTGCTGAAAAAAGAGGCTCTCGGTGCGCTCAACCAAGTGCGTGAGAGGGTAGGCTTGAAGGCTCTGAACGTTAGTGGCGACAAACTCAAAGAGGCTATCTACCGCGAGCGTAAGGTGGAGCTTGCCTATGAGGGTCAGTACTACTGGGATATGCGCCGCTTGAAAAAGTCGGAAGCTGCCTTCTCCAACTACCGCGTTCACGGCCTGAGGGTCGATAAGGTGGGCGACGACTTTACCTACACCTACATCGACTGCGACGGTCAGGATCGCTACTTCCCCAACAAACTCTACCGTGTGCCTCTGCCACAAGACGAGTTGGATGGCAATAGCGCAGTGGATCAGTATCCCGAATGGAGATAATCTATGGAATTATTACACAGATAGATATATATAGCAATGAAAACGAATATAAAACTTATTGCAGCCCTTTTGGCATCGGCCTTGGTGGCGTGCCAAGAGCCTGTTGAGGTGCCTCCCACCACAACTTCTATTGGTCTGCACAGCGTGTCGGCAACTTTCCTGAAAGGCGAGCTTTCGACCAACAAGATGGCTGTGTTTACCACCCAAGTGACCTCACTCGAAGAGGATATTGTGATTCCTGTGCCCTGGTTCTTCCCCGAGGATAGCAACAACCAGATTACCGACATTACCCAGATGCGTGTTACGGCCACTATGGACTACAACTGCTTCTTGGACCCCGGTTTGTGTGTACTCGACCTTACTAAGGAGAACCACTTTGACTACACCGATGGTCGTGGCGACCACCACGATATTGTCATTCGTGGCGAGATTCGCAAACTCCACTACAAACAGATTATCGACTTCCAAGTAACCGAGCCTCAGCTGATTACTATTATCGATGAGGAGAAGAAAGAGATTAACATCTCCTACACCGACTCTACCGCACCTCTGCTGGGTGCTTGCAAGGTTGATTATGCTCTCTCGCCCCACGCAACCATCTCGATTGCTGACCAAGAGACTATCGACCTTAACACCCTCAAAGAGGTTGTTGTTACCGCACACGACGGCTCAGAGCAGGCCTACACTATCAAGACCAAGAACTCTACTCCTCAGAAAGTTGGCTACGGCTATGCTCCCGGTAGCGAGACCGAGTTGTGGTACTTGGAGATGGAGGGTCTGGGTATTCCTTGTGTGGAGACCAACAACCAGTCGCTTGCAGTTGTGGGCAAATATGTTGTTGTATGCCCCGGTACTGGCGATGCTCCCATCCTCTTGAATAAGAATACTGGTCGCAAGGAGGGCGTTATGACCCTTTCGGGCGGTGTTGAGGCTGGCTATGTGTGCGCCGATGATGCAGGCAACCTGCTCATCTCCAACCACACCGATGCTACCTTCTGCATCTGGCACACCTCCGATGTGAACGCTACCCCCGAGCTGTTGCTCAGCTACGACAACACTACTGGCTATCCTCTGGGTGGTACTATTAAGGTTCAGGGCGACATCAAGACCAACGCACTCATCATTGCTCCTTTCTGGGGTACTGAGGTTGGCGGTGGCCAGAACAACATCCTCTACTGGCACGTTACCGACGGTGTCCTGAGCGAGCCTACCGTACAGGCTATCACTGGCTTTGTGGGTATTGCTTGGATGCCTACTTTCTGGAATACGGTTTCCAACTCGCCTGTGGCAATCACTCCTCTGGGTACGAGGATTGAGGACGGTCTGCTTCTGAGTGTCTATGACGAGAATGCTCTCTACTTTGTAGATGGCACTACTTTCACTTGCTCGCAGTTGCTCGGTGGTTACTCTGCTGCCAACTTCCCCAATGCGCCCATCAACCGCTCGCTTAGCGCTAAGCACTTCAACAATGCTCGCTACGTGGCTCTGTTTGCAACGGGTGCTTGGCCTGCTTGGGCTGTGAATACCTACATCTACCTCTACGATATGACCTCGCTGGCAGGTATGAGTGGTACTATTGAGGCTACTACTGCTATGGTGTTCAATATCGAGCCTGAAACCTTCTATGAGCAGGGTGGTGGTACTGGTGGTAATGTAGCTCCTGTGGGCGATGTTATCTTGGTACCCTCGTCGGACGGCTACTATATGGCTCTCTACTGCATCGACAACAACAACCGTCTGGTTGTGGCCTACCAGGTTGATTGTATCGACCGCGAGGCCTCTGAGGAGTAATATTTTTTAGCCAACAAATATGAAGATTAACAAAACAATACTGATGCTCTTGGCTGTGGGAGTGGTTGCCTATGCAACCACCTCCTGCACCGAGCCAGAGCCTTATATTCCCGAGTGGGAGTGGGGCGAGGGCGAAAAACCCGAAGACCCCGACCAACCCGACAACCCCGACAATCCTGACGACCCCAATGTCAATCCCGACAATCCTCCTGTTGATGAGCCTAAGGATTTGAAACCTCGCTACTTGTGGATAGATGCGGCGGCTAACTTCCCCGACTATGCCAATAGCAAGGAGCAGATTGCAGTTGACCTTGCCAAGGTGGCCGAAACGGGCTTTACCGACATTGTTGTCGATGTGCGTCCAACTATGGGCGACGTGCTCTTTAAGACCGATGTGCTGCCAATGATTACCAAGCTCGACTATTGGAGCGATAGGGGCTATCAGTACTTCTACCGCACCGAGACTTGGGACTACTTGCAGGCTTTCATTGACGCAGGTCACGAGGTTGGCTTGCGCGTACACGCGGGTGTTAATACTATGGTTGGTGGCAAACTCTATCCCTACGGATTGGGTTCGGACGGTATGCTCTTCCGCGACAGCTCGCGCAAGGAGTGGGCCTCGGTGCTCAATCTCGAAGGCGGTCTAACTAATATGATGGATACCGACGACGATGCCTATTCGGCTAAGTTCCTCAATCCTGCTCACCCCGAGGTGGTGGCCTTCCTGCTGGATATGTTGGAAGATTTGGCCTCCTACGAGGATTTGGACGGTATTTTCCTCGACCGTTGTCGCTACGACTGCTTGGCTGCCGACTTCTCGGACATCTCGCGTGAGGCTTTCGAGAGCTACATTGGCAAGAGAATTGAGAATTGGCCAAACGATATTATGGCCCCCGGTCAGAGCACGAGCTACTACCCCTCGGCACTGCAAAAACAGTGGCTTGAATTTCGTGCTAAGACCATCCACGATTTTGTGGAGAAGGCCGAGCAGAGGGTACACAGTGTCAATCCCGAGATTCAGTTTGGCGCTTATGTGGGTGGCTGGTATTCGAGCTACTACGATGTGGGTGTAAACTGGGCTTCGCCCTCCTTCCCCACAAGCAGCCACTACTCGTGGGCTTCGATTGACTACAAGAACTACGGCTATGCCGACCACCTCGACTTCCTCTTGGTGGGCGCTTACGCTGCCGCAACGAGCATCTATGGTAGCTCGGAGTGGAGTGTTCAGGGCTTCTGCAAGACCGCAGGCAATGTGCTTATGGGCGATTGTCCCTATGCCGGTGGCCCCGATGTGGGCAACTGGGCAACCAATGGACTCTCGGCGGCAAAACTGCGTGAGGCTGTGACCAATACGGTAGATGCGGCTATCAACTCTGGCGACGGCTACTTCTGCTTCGACTTGATTCACATCAAGATGTATGACTATTGGTCGGCACTGAAAAAAGGTATCGACAAATACATCGAGGCCAATCGCTAATTGTGCCAACTAATTTGACAAACTACTATGAAACAATTATTTAGAACAGCGATGCTTGCTCTGGCCCTGCTTGGGCTCTCGCTTGGCGTGGTGCTTGCCCACGAGGTGGGTGGCTCGGTGCGTTGTGCTTGTGGTAAGGGCGTTGAGGGTGTGGTTGTTACCGACGGCTACAACTTCGCTCAGACCGACCAACAGGGAGCTTTCCGCTTGGAGGTCGATAGGCGTGCGCGTCACATTTACATCTCCACTCCTGCGGGCTATCTGGTTGAGAATAAGGGTAGTATTCCCCAATTCTTCCTGCCCGTTGATGAGGCTACCGAGAGCTACGACTTCAAGCTGACCAAAAATCCCAACGACGACCAACGTCACACCTTCTTTGCTACTGCCGACGTGCAGGCCACTTCGTTGGACGACATTAAGCGCTATGCTACCATAGCCGATGATATGCGTCAGCTGGCAGAGAGGATTGGTGGCGACTATTTTAGTGTCGATTGTGGCGATATTGTTGGCGATTCGCCTTGGCTCTACCCCCACTATTTGGAGGTATCCGATGGTGCGGGTATTCCCATCTGGCGCATACTCGGCAACCACGATATGAACTACAATGGCAAGTGCTTCGAGACCTCCTATGCAACCTTTGAAAAGACCTTCGCCCCCAACTACTACTCGATGAATAGGGGCGATGCCCACTACATTTTCCTCAACAACAACTTCTATGTTGGTAGGGAGTATTTCTATGTGGGCTACTACACCGAGGCTCTGTTAGAGTGGTTGGAGCGCGATTTGAGCTACGTTCCGAAGGATAAACTCATTTTTGTTGTTCAGCACATCCCTGCTCGACTCACAGCCGAGCAAGTGCCTTTTGAGTTTACGAGCTATGCTCTTGCCGACCAGACTATGAACGCAGGTGCTCTGTTTGACTTGCTGAAAGAGTATCCTAAGTGCCATATCATCTCGGGCCATATGCACTACAACCGCAATATGGAACACGTCGAAGGCCCTATGGAACACAATACGGGTGCTGTTTGTGGCACTTGGTGGAGAGGCGATGTCTGCTTAGACGGCACTCCTATGGGCTATGGTGTCTATGAGGTGGATGGTACGAATGTTAGCTGGTACTACAAGTCCTCGGGCTTCGATACCGACTACCAGATGCGTGCCTACAAACCCGGTAGCAAGGCCGACCAGCCAAAGGCTGTGGTGGCTAATGTGTGGAACTGGGATAGCCAGTGGAAAGTCGAACTCTACGAAGACGGTGTTAAGACAGCCGATATGACCCACTTTGAGGGCTACGATAGGGCTGCCTACGAGCTTTGTGCCGACAAGGAGAAGGTGGTTTATGCGTGGATTTCGCCCATCAAGACCGATCACCTCTTTGCCGCCGAGCCCAAGAATCCCGAGGCTAACATTGAGGTAAGGGCTACCGACCGCTTTGGTCGCACCTATGTGGCCGGATTGGAGTAGAATATAAATTCATTGCTTGACCAAACTATGAAACCAACTCAACGAGCCTACGCCTTGGATGCACTCAGAGGCTATGCTATCATCACAATGGTGCTGTCGGCAACGGTGGTGGCGGGCATACTTCCCGAGTGGATGTATCACGCCCAGACACCACCTCCAACTCACGCCTACTTGCCCGAGATTTCGGGCCTCACGTGGGTCGATTTGGTATTCCCATTCTTCTTGTTTGCTATGGGAGCGGCCTTGCCATTCTCCATTGGCTCGCGATTGGAGCGTGGAGTGAAGTGGTGGAAGATAGCCATCGACGTGGTGTTGCGCTGGCTGCAACTGGCCTTCTTTGCTATCTTCATCCAACACTTCTACCCCTATGTGCTATCTGCTCCGCAGGATTTGCGTAGCTGGCTTTTGGCTATGGCTGCCTTTGCGGTGCTCTTCCCAATGTTTATGCGCTTCGATAGGGTTGCTCTTTGGGGACGCATTGCTATAAAAGTTGCGGCCTATGGTGCGGCAGTTGTGATGTTGCTCACGACCGACTACGCTTCCGAAAGGATTTTTTCGCCCGAGTTTAGCAACATTATCATCCTCATACTCTCTAATGTGGCTCTCTTTGCCGGCTTGATTTATTTAGTCACTTCGGCCGAGTGGCTCAGAGGCAGGGGCCGAGAGGTGCGTATGCTGCTCTTTGCGCTTCTGGCGCTCTTGGTGCTTGGGGGCGATGTCGAGGGTAGCTGGGCTGCCGATGTGATGCGCTATTCGCCCATTTGGTGGCTGCTGAGGTTCGACTACCTACGCTACCTACTCATCCTTTTGCCCGCAATGGAGGCAGGCGAAATGTTGCGCCAGTCGATGAAGGGCGAGGGCGATGCAACCGAGCGCACCAGTGGCAATAATAGGTGGGCTACGGTGTTGGGTGTGGCCGCAGTGGTGCTTGTTGTGGCAACACTCGGCTCTGTGCAGAATCACCAGATTGGCCTTTGGGCTTTGGTGACTGTGGCCATTTTGTGCGTGATGATGGTGGCCTCGAAGAGAGTTTCTGGCACAATGGGTAGGCTGTGGCTGCAACTTAGTGTGCTCGCAGCTGTTGTGCTTGCATTGGGAGTCTTGGCCGAGCCTTTGCAGGGCGGTGTGAAAAAAGACCCCGCAACACTCAGCTACCTCTTCACTACGGCAGGTTTGGCCACAGTGTCGTTGGTGGCGCTGAGTGTGGCTGTGGACTACTTCGGCCATCGCAAGGCACTGGCTTTCTTGTGGCAGAGTGGCCAGAATCCTATGGTTGCTTATGTGGCTTGCGACTTGGTGGTCTATCCTCTGCTCAACATTACCGGTGGTGTGGCCCTGCTGTGGCCTCTCTATTCCACCCCTCTGCTGGGTGCGTTGCACGGCTTCATACTCACAGCCGTTACGGTGCTGATAACAATGTTTACCACTCGCAGAAAGTGGTTCTGGCGCACATAACAACTCGGAAATGAAAAAAGAAATGGGTTTAGGAGCGAGTCCTAAACCCATTTCTTTTTTTTCTGCCACCGAAATTATCTACTCAATGGCAATCTCATCAACAAAGAGGAAGCCCTGTGCGCCGGGGAAGTAGGCGTGCCAAGCGGGGATGCTATTCTCGCAAGCAATCTCCACTTTCACATAGCGAGCCTCGGTGGGAGCGTAATCAACGGTGTGGTGATAAAGACCGTGATCGTCTTCGAGAGTCATTGGAGCATACTCCTCATCGACCACCTGCTGCCACTTGTGACCATCGGCCGATAGCCATACTTTCACACCACGAGCATCCATACAGCCGTCGTCCTTATTGACGCAGACATTGAAGCTAAGTTTGCTTGTCTGCTTCTGCTCCATAAGGTCGATGGTGGCCACTAAGGGGGTGTTGTAGAATCCGAGCCAACGACCTGTGCGGTAGTTCTTGTTGCCCATCATTCCATCTACCAAAGTGGCTGCACCACCATAGGTGTAGCTCTCGGCAGGGGCGCTCAGGAGTGTGATGGGGCAGAGGGTAGCCTCGGAGAAACTTACCACAACCTCCATAGGCTGGCTCATACGTCCGTAACGATGGGCCGATGCTTTCAGAGTGGCCGAATGGTCAATCAGCACACCCTCGGAGGTGTAGATTGGCGACTTGGGGGTGGGGTCAGAGCCGTCGAGAGTGTAGTGGATGGGAGCACCGTCGAGGGTGGTGAGGGTGGCTTTCAGCGCACGTTCACTCTTGGCAGGTTTGAGGTCGGCCACAACGTCTAACACGTAGGGAGCATAGTTGTAGTCCAAAGCTCTGTAACGGTCGAGCATAGGTTGCAGACGCCTAAGGAAGCGCTTGTAGTCTTTCTGCTCGGGGTTGCTCCACTGCACCTCGGCCAGAGCCGACATACGAGGCAGAGCCATATGCTCAATGTGGTCGCTGGTGTGGATATACTCAGTCCAGATGTTGGCCTGAACGCCAATGATGTAGCTACGATTCTCCTCGGGGATGTTGGCCACAGGGTCGTAGGCATAGACATTTTCGATGGGGTTGTAGCCACCAATAGCAAAAGGCTCACGATCGACCTCTTTGGTCTGGTAGTAGTCGAAATAGAGAATGTTGTTGGGCACCATAATGGAGCGAATCTGCTTCTTGGCTGCCTTAATACCGCCAGCCTCGCCTCGCCACGACATAATTACAACGTTGTCGCCAATGTTGTCGCCGTCGAGAATCTCGTCCCAACCAATAACTGTCTTGCCATATTGAGCTAAGTGGTCGCTCATCTGACGCATAAACCAACCTTGCAGTGCCTCCTCGGGCGACTTGGCTGTGGTGTTGTGCAGGTGCTCGGACTCAATTCGGGCCTGACACTTGGGGCACTCCTCCCAACGCACTTTGGGACACTCGTCGCCACCAATATGTATGTATTCGTAGGGGAAAATATCTACAATCTCGTCGAGAATATTTTTGCAGAACTCAATGGTCTGGTCGTTGCCGGCGCAGAGCAAGTCCTCCGACACGCCCCATATTGTCCACACATCGTATGGGCCACCCGTACAGCCCAACTCGGGGTAGGCTGCCAATGCTGCTACCATATGGCCCGGCATATCAATCTCGGGGATGATGTTGATGTGACGCTCGCGGGCATACTCCACCACCTCGCGCAACTCCTCCTGAGTGTAGTACATACCCTTGCCGTAGGGTTTGCCGTCCCACACACCGCTATTGCGACCAATGACGGTCTCCTTGCGGGTGGTGCTAATGGTGGTCAGGAGAGGGTATTTTTTGATTTCAACCCTCCAACCTTGGTCATCGACCAAGTGCCAGTGGAAGGTGTTGATGTTGTGCAGTGCCAAGAGGTCGATGTACTTCTTGATGAAGTCGATGTCTTGGAAGTGGCGAGCAATGTCGAGGTGCATACCGCGATAGCCAAAGCGTGGGTAGTCCACAATGGTGGCTGCGGGAAGCTCCACCGAGCTGTATTTGCCCACAGGCAGGGCCTTGCGAAGAGTCTGTATGCCATAGAACAGACCATCAGCCGAGCCACTGGTGATGCTCACCTTGCTACTATCCACCACAATGGTGTAGCCCTCGGGCTGGTCGGGATTGTTCTCAACTCGGAGTACAATGTGGGGTGTTTGGGGTGTGGCCTCGGGAACATAGGCGCTTGGGCGGGTAAGACGTATGGAGGTTGCCTCGTCAATGTAGTCAATCAGAAACTCCACATCGCTGAGAGCTACCTCTGGGCCGTAGAGGACTTCGGTGTTGCGGTCGAGCACAAATGCGGGCTGCTCGGCAAGAAGCTCAACCTGCTGGGGCTGAGGGATAACATCGTAGTTGCTCACCGAGGCCATCGGCTTGGGCTGGCAACTGCACATACCGACTGCTGCGAGAGTGAGGCACACCATCCAGAGCAGACGAAGCATTGGGTTGTTGTGTTTCATAATAAAATAATAATAGAAATAAGTGTGTTGATGAGTAATTATATATGCTACAAAGATAACTATTTATTGTCGTAAAAAGAAAAAATCCGAGCTAAAAGCACCCCTTGTTGATAAATCGCCAAAAAAGTACTATCTTTGCCTATCTAACAGCTGTGAATTAGATAAATTAGAGAAAACCGTTATGACAAAATTGTTGTTTTTAGGCAGTGTGGGCGCAGGCGAGATTATCCTCATTGCGTTGATTATATTGCTTCTGTTTGGTGGCAAGAAGATTCCCGAACTTATGCGCGGAATAGGTAAGGGTGTGCGCTCCTTTAAGGAGGGTATGAAAGAGGCCAAAGAAGAGGTGGAGAAAATCGACGACGAGGTAAAGAAGGATAACTAATCTAATGGTGGGTTTGACCCACATCCCTCCCTTAAAAGAACCAATGTCCGACGAGGCTAAGAGTTTTTGGGCCCATTTAGACGATTTGAAGGGTCATTTGTTGCGCATTGTGGCTGTCGTGGTAGTCTTTGCTGCGGTGGCCTTTGGCTTTAAGGGGTGGCTCTTTGATTGGATTTTAGCCCCCTCGCGAGGCGATTTCCTCACCTACAAACTTATCCAAAGGCTGCACTTGGCAAACCTGCCTGCCGATGGAGGTGAAATTGTGCAACTGATAAATACGGGCCTTGCTACACAGTTTATTGTCCACCTTAGGGTGTCGCTCTATGTGGGCCTGTTGGTGGCTTTGCCCTATGTGATTTACTCGCTGTTTAGCTTCATCTCGCCGGCTCTGTATGACCACGAGCGTCGCCACTCGCGCCGATATGTGGTGGGCGGATATGTGATGTTCCTGCTTGGGTGTGCCCTGAATTATTTTGTAATTTTCCCCTTTACGTTCAATTTTCTGGCCAACTACGAGGTTAGCATCGCTGTGCCCAATATGATTGCACTCGACTCCTACATCTCGACACTTTTGGGAATGACAATGGTTATGGGTGCGCTGTTTGAAATACCGGTTGTGTGTGCTCTGTTTGCTCGCCTTGGGGTGTTGCATTATAGTCAAATGGTGCAGAGCCGAAGGTATGCCATTGTGATAGCACTTGTGGTGGCAGCTGTGATTACTCCAACGGGCGATCCGTTTACGCTAATGCTTGTCGGAGTCCCCATTTGGATGCTCTACGAGCTGGGCGCTCGTGTGGTAAGAAGGGTGGAGAAGTCGCAGAATAAATAAATTGTTTTATTAAATACACCCCATTCTGGTATTGTGTATTGAAAAGGTTTTAGTAATTGCGCCGACGTTTTGTGTGGGCTATTAGGCTGATTTGTAGTAATATAGGGTGTGGAATTAAAAATAATATAATAAAAAGTGTATTTTTAATGTATTTAATTTTGTTTTAACTTTTAGGTGTTTTATTTTTGAAATGTGTAACGATGTGGTTTTGTGTCTGTTTTGCTGTTGCAAGGCGGGCGAAAAGCAAGACTGCTTCGACAAGAAAATGATAACTTAACAACCAAAATTTTATTAACCAATTAAACATCAACTAAACATTTTTACTTATGAAAAAGTTTTTTGCAATTTTTGCAGTTGCGGCTATGCTTTTCGCTTGCGAGGAGCCTGTGCCCGAGACAACTCTCTCGCTCGACAACGCTGCTGACGCAACTATGAACCTCTCGACCGAGGCTGCTCAGAAAGTTGTTGCTTTCTCGACCAACGCTGCTTGGACTGCTGCTGCCGACGCAGCTTGGATTACCGTTACTCCCGCTTCGGGCGTTGCAGGTACTGCTATTCAGCTGACTATCGACGTAGCTGCTAACGAGACTTTCGACAACCGTGCTGGTAAAGTTACCATCACCGCCGATGACAAAGTAGCCGAGATTGCTATCAACCAGATTCAGGTTGACGAGGTTAACGTAGGCGACTTGGAGGTTTTGACCGTTGGTTACGCTGGTGGCGAGGTTGAGCTTCCCGTAAACCACAACGTTGCTTTCACCGTTACTTCGGATGCTGACTGGGCTGTTGTAGGTGGCACTCGCGCACTTACCACTACCAAACAGGTTATCAACGTTGCAACCAACCTCACCGGTGCTGATCGTACTGCTACTCTCTTGGTTGAGGCTGAGGGCTTCGAGTATGAGGTTTATCTGACTCAGTCGGGTAAGGCATTCTCGACCACCGTTGTTGACGTTTTGGGCGCTCAGGTGACTACCTTCACCAGCGGTGATTTCAGCGGCAATGCAATGGCTTCGATTGCTATCTTGGGTGACAAGATTGTAGTTTGCCCCGGTAATGGTCAGCCTACCAAATTGCTCAACAAAGCAACTGGTGAGGTTGTTGGCGATTTGAACAGTGGCGACTTTGTTCCCTACTATGTTGAGAACGACGACGCTGGTAACCTCGTTATGTGCAACCGTAACCTCCTTGATATGACTACTTATGGTTGGACTGCTACCTTTGAGGTTTACTATATGACTTCGGAGACCGCTGCTCCCGTTAAGTTGATTGAGGGTGCTCAGTATGGTCCTATGGGTGCTGCTTTTGATGTTCGTGGCGATGTTACCAAGAACGCTACTCTGCTTGCAGCTCACGAGGGTATTCCAGATTTCTCTATGGGTAACTCGATTGAGGTTTGGACTATTACCGACGGTGTTGCTGGCACTAGCCTGAAAACCAATGTTACCGGCATCACTCCTCTCTGGGGCGCTGAGGCTTGGAACTGCACTCCTCACAACTTCCCCGCATTTGCACTCATTGGTGAGACTATCGCCGAGGGCGCTCTGTACGGTTTCTACGACAACAACAACCTCCACTATATGGATGGCACTACCTTCGCTTCGACCGTTGTAGTTCCCGCTCTGTACGATTGGCAGCGCTCGCTCGCAGCTATCGACATCCACGCTGTAAATGGTGCTCCTATTGCAGTTATCACTGGTGGCGATTTGTTTGCTAACTATGGTGGAAATACTCCTATCCACGTTCTCAACGTAGCAACTCAGACCGAGGTAGCTTCTGCTACCGTTATGAACCAGGCTACCGATTGGGTTCTCGACGAGACTACCCAGTGGTACACCTTCTGGGCAAGTGTTAATGCTACTGCTGACGTATGCTTCGAGGTTGTCGACGGCGGTATCGTTATCTACTGCATCGACAACAACCTCAACTCGATTGAGGGCTTGGTAGTTGGTTTGTAGTCCAATAGGTCAGCCAGTGTCTGACCCAAAAGAATATCACTGAGAGTAAGGGCAGTGCAGGCAACTGCACTGCCTTTTCTTTAAGCAGAACGTCCAACGTTCCTGCTTTCTATATAAACTGATAACTGACAACTGATAACTGATAACTCAAAATGAAACGCATCTTTGCAATAGTTGCTTCGTTGGCGTTTTGTGTGTCGCTTGCGGTGGCTTGCACTCCTGCGCCCGACAACAACCCAAAGGATGATACAGAAACCCCCGAAAACCCAGAAACTCCCGAGAATCCCGACGTTGAGAAACCTCAGCCCAAGCCCGAGGGTCGCAACGAGTTGGTGGCTTTGGAGGGCTATCCGAGTGGGGTGGATGTCTATTATTTCAAGAACTACTACGAGGATGGTACGGATGATTTCTGTACGGGCTACTACGCCTTTGTCGATACCCAGTCGAATCCCAAACTGAAATTCAATGCAGTATATGTGGAGCAGGATGCAACCCCCTCCGACATATTTGCCGCCTTTGAGGGTGGTACTCCGCTTTTGGCAACAAATGGTGGTTACTTTTGGGATGGCGAGTCGCTCTCGTTGCTCATTTCGGACGGTGAGGTAAAGAGCATAGCGGCTCAATATACTTGGCCAACGTATGAGGGACAGAACTATACGGCCTGCCCCATAAGGGCAGCCTTCGGTGTTCACGCCGATGGCCGTATGGAGGCTACTTGGGTGTATTGCTGCCCCGACGACGGCGATAGACCCTACTCGTTCACTTCGCCCAAAGGCAATAACGAGAAGGTGGGAGTCTTTACAAGCGCTCCTCCAAAGTCGTCGGAAGGCACTCTGTGGACTCCCGAGGAGGCCATAGGTGGCGGCCCAATGTTGCTCAAAGAGGGCAAAAATGTTGCCGAGAGCAGCTATTGGAAAGAGGTCTTGCATAGCGGTGGCACTGCGGCTCTGTCCTACCAGCCTCGCACAGCCATTGGCTACACCGAGGATGGCAGGATTGTGCTCTTTGTGTGCGATGGTCGCAAGATGAATGGAAGTTGGGGCTATACACTCCCCGAGGTGGCCGACCTGCTGAAAAAGTTGGGCGTGGTGTGGGCCATAAACCTCGATGGCGGTGGCTCGTCGGTGATGGTTGGCAAAGAGGGCAAGGCTCTTAATAGCCCCTCGGATGGCAGCCAGCGACGTGTGCCCACAGCCGTAGTTATATCAATAGAAGATTAACTTTAACCAAGACGAATAGAATGAAAAAACTTATATATTTAGCTCTTGCAATGGCACTCTTTTTGGGCTGCCAAAGCAGTCAGCAACCTCCTAAGAGGCTCTATATGTGGCTCGATTGCGAGGCCAATTTCGAGCGCCTTTCTTCGCCCGATAGCATCGACTACTATATGGCCCGCATTAAAGATTTGGGCTTTACGGATGTGGTGGCCGATGTGAAGAGTATTATGGGCGAAGTGCTCTATAAGAGCGACATAGCCCCCTATATGGGCGAGTGGAACGGCGTTGTGCGCAGCGAGGAGTACGATATGCTTGCCGAGGTGGAGGCTGCTTGTCGCAAGCACGGTTTGGGTTGCTTTGCTTCGCTGAATGTTTTTTGCGGAGGTCACAACTTCTTTAAGCGTGGCATAATCTACAACGAACATCCCGAGTGGCAGAGCATTGGTTGGTGGCACAACCAGCTTATGCCTGTGAGCCAGATGGATTTCAACTACAACGGTATGGTCAATCCTGTCAATCCCGAGGTTAGGGAGTATCAGTTGTCGATTTTGGAGGAGTTTGCACGCAAGTATCCCACCATCGACGGCATCATCTTCGACCGCGTGCGCTACGACGATATTTGGTCGGATTTCAGCGACCTCTCGTTGAATGCTTTTGCCGAGTATGCAGGTCTTGACAAAGCTCCCGAGCCAGCCGAGATTATGACTTGGTATCAGACCGAGGAGGGCAAGTGGAAACACAAGCCCGAAAAACACTTCAAACTCTGGATAGAGTTTCGTGCAAACGTCATCAAGAGCTTTGTGGAGGAGGCCCACGAGCGCATTAAGGCCATCAATCCCAACCTGCTCTTGGGCGACTATACGGGCGCTTGGTATCCTACCTACTACTATGTTGGTGTCAATTGGGCCAGTCAGAAGTACAACCCTGCCGACGAGTTTGAGTGGGCTTCGGAGAATTACTACAAAACCGGCTATGCCGAGTTGCTGGATGTCTATATGACAGGCCTTTATTATACCCCCATCACTAAGTATGAGGTCGATACCGACTTCCCCGACATCGGCTTGCGTATGGAGGCCGGTATGGATGCCGAGGCAAGGAACTATTGGTACTGCGTTGAGGGCGCTGCCGAGCTGGCACAGAAAATCACCTGCGGTGTTGTGCCTGTGGTGGGTTCTATCTACGTGGAGCAGTATCAGGGCGACGAGGAACGCTTCGGACGTGCTGTGACTCAGGCTATTGAGAGTAGCTCGGGCGGTATGATGCTCTTCGACTTGTGCCACATTGTTTCACACAACTGGTGGCAGACGCTGAGGGAGGCAATCGAAAGAGCTGAATAATTTTTCACACTTGGGGTGAAAATAGCGATATTTTTATTATTTTTGAAATCATTTAGAAGCTGTTTGAAATTTGTTTATCTTGTTCTTTTAGCTTCTTAGTTAGGTAAGTTAATTTTTAACGAATAAGTCTTAGGATAATGAAAACTAAAATCATCCTGCCTGCCGACGGAGGCCTTCGTGAAAACGAAACTCCCTACGACATTGTCCACCGTTTTGAGAAGGTTGCAACGCGAGTTTATGCCACCAATAGCGACGCTGTTGTGGCAGTGGCCGACCGTGTTGTGGCTGCTATCAACGATTTCAATCAAAGCCCCATCGACCTCGTAGGTATCGAAGAGGAACAACCTCTCTTTCTGCTCGGTTTGGCCACAGGTCGCACCCCTGTGAGTCTTTATCGTGAGCTTGCAGCCCGCTGTCGTCGTGGCGAGGTGAGCTTCAAGAGGGTGGCTGTCTATTCGCTCGATGAGTTCTACCCAATCACCCCCAAAGAGCAACAGAGCCGCAATTACAGCATCAACGAGGAGCTTATCAGCAAGATTGACATCCTCCCCGAGAATGTCCACCTGATAAATGCCGAGCTCAACAAGGATGAACTTGGCGACTTCTGCGCTGCCTACGATAAGGCCGCAAGCAAGATTGACCTTATGGTTATGGGTATTGGCGAGCAGGGTCAAATTGGTTTCAATGATACGGATGTCAATCCCAATAGCAAGACCCGTATGGTGAAACTCTCGCCCAACACTCGCTCGGTGTTGAAGACTCTCTTCTTTGGCGATGACAACACGCCTCGAATGGGTATTACGCTCGGTATCAGCACCGTAATGAAGGCAAAAGAGATTTTGCTGATGGCTTGGGGCGAGGATAAAGCACAGGCTATTAAGGCTATTGTTGAGGGCGAGTGCAACAGAAAGATTCCTGCGTCGCTGTTGCAGGAGCACCGCAATATCAACATCTTTACCGATGAGAACGCAGCCTCGCTGCTGACCCGTCGCCAGACCCCTTGGCTTGTGGGCTCGTGCGATTGGACTCCTAAGTTTATTCGTAAAGCTGTCGTGTGGCTCTGTGAGAAGGTACACAAACCTATCCTCAAACTCACTCAGGAGGATTATGTTCAGAACTCTCTGAGCGAACTCATTGAGGCGTATGGCCCATACGACCAAATCAATATCGACGTTTTCAACGACCTGCAACACACCATCACCGGTTGGCCCGGTGGTAAGCCCGGTGCAGACGATTCTACTCGTCCTGTTAGTTCCACCCCCTTCCCCAAACGTGTAATTGTCTTTTCGCCCCATCCCGACGACGATGTAATCTCGATGGGCGGTACGTTCCATCGCCTTGTTAAGCACGGCCACGACGTACACGTAGCCTACGAGACTTCGGGCAATGTGGCTGTCTATGACGATGTTGTGCTCCAACATATTGACACCGCACGCGAGATTGGCTATGGCGACCGCTACGACGAGGTACAGCAGATTATTGCCAGCAAAGTGAAGGGTCAGCCCGAGCCACGCGCACTGCTCGACATTAAGGGAGCTATCCGTCGTGCCGAGGCTAAGGCTGCTTGCCGCTCGTTGGGTCTGAACGATAAGACCAACTGCCACTTCCTCAACCTGCCTTTCTATGAGACTGGCGGTATTAAGAAGGGCGAACTTACCTCCAACGACATTGACATCATCATCAAGCTACTCCGCGAGGTTAAGCCTCATCAGATATATGTTGCAGGCGATTTGACCGACCCTCACGGCACACACCGTCTTTGTACCGAGGCTGTCTTTGAGGCAATGGAGCAGACCAAAGATGAGGAGTGGAATAAGGAGTGCCACATTTGGCTGTATAGGGGTGCTTGGCAGGAGTGGAACTTGGGTATGGTAGATATGGCTGTGCCCCTGAGTCCCGAGGAGATTATTGCCAAACGTCACGCCATCTATCGCCACCTCTCGCAGAAGGATATTGTTCCCTTCCCGGGTGCAGATAAGCGCGAATTTTGGCAGAGGGCCGAGGATAGGACACAAAATACTGCCCGCCTCTATGATGCTCTCGGTATGGCTGAATATCAGGCTATTGAGGTGTTTGTTCGCTACCGCTAAGGATAGTTTGACGCATAAAACAACAGACCACGCAACTGAATGTTTGCGTGGTCTGTTGTTTTGTCTTATGGGCGATAGTGGGCTATGCCTTAGAGAGTATTTCTATGAGCTGCTTGACCTCCTCCTCGGTGGTTGACCAACTGGTTACAAATCTGACTGTGGTCGCCTCCTTGCCGCGTGGGCCCCAAAGCTCAAAGCCTACGCCCTGAGAGATGAGGTGGTCGATAAGGCTGTTGGGCAGGGTGAAGAATTGTTGGTTGGTAGGCGAATCTACCGCAGCAGGGTAGCCCCGATGTTCAAATGCAGCCCTAAGACGTTGCGCAAGCCTAATGGCGTGTTGAGCAATGTTGAAGTAGAGCCCATTGCTAAACAGGGTCTCAAACTGCACTCCGAGGAGTCGCCCTTTGGCGAGCAGTGCGCCGTGCTGCTTGACGAGTGGAAAGAGATTGCGGAGCAGTTGTGGATTGGTCACAACAACAGCCTCGCCAAAGAGTGCCCCCACCTTTGTGCCACCAATGTAGAATACGTCGGCAAGGCGTGCTATGTCGCCGAGGGTCACGTCGCAACCCTCCGAGGCCAAACCGTAGCCAAGTCGTGCGCCGTCGATGTAGAGCGGTATGGATGCCTTGTGGCAGACGTTGCTTAGGGCCTCCAATTCGGCAAGCGAGTAGAGAGTGCCATATTCGGTGGGGAAGGAGATGTAGAGCATACCGGGGGCGACCATATGTTCGTAGGTCTCGTCGCGGTAGAAGTCGGCAATGTAGCTCTCCACATCTTCGGCCTTAACCTTACCCTCGTAGTGGGGTAGGGTCAGCACCTTGTGGCCCGAGGCCTCAATAGCGCCCGCCTCGTGAACGCTGATGTGGCCACTCTGGGCTGCCAGTACGCCCTCGTGACGGGCCAATAGACCGTCTATTATGGTCGCATTGGTTTGAGTGCCACCCACCAGAAATTGCACCCGAGCCTCGGGAGCACCACAGGCCTCGCGGATGAGCTGAGCGGCACGACGAGTGTGGTCGTCACAGCCGTAACCCACGCTGCGTTCAAGATTGGTTTCGGCAAGCCGAGCCATAATTTCCGGACAAGCTCCTGCCAAATAGTCGGATTCGAAATGTAGCATAAACGGGAAAATGGTTTGTCTTTATAGGGCAAAGATAAGTATTTTCTGGGAAAGTGGATAGATATTATTGCTTTGCTCTTTTAGAGGGACAATCTAAGTTCAAAACATAAAAAAACGGAAGACTTTTTCAAGTCTTCCGCTTCTTCGGTGATCCGCCTGGGGCTCGAACCCAGGACCCCAGCATTAAAAGTGCTGTGCTCTACCAGCTGAGCTAGCGAATCATCGCGCTTTCATTCCAAAAGCGGTGCAAAGATAAGGCAAAAATCCGTTTCTGCAAATTCTTTATCAACTTTTTTTCGTCATTGCCTAATTTTTGCTCGCTTTTGGGGCGTTGGATGCGGTGCGTGGTCGTTTGATGCCAAACACACACCAACGGATTACGGGTATGCGACGTAGTACTTCCCATAGCACCACCGACCCTACAAAGGTAGCTGCAAGGGCCAATAGGTAGATAGTCCAAATGGGCAGGCCGCTCTCTTTGAGCAGGTAGCACGAGGCGGTGCATACGCTCATATGAACGATGTATAGCCCGAAACTGCTGCGTGTCATATAGTCTGCAAAGGGCGAGGTGCGGTTGGCCCAACGCCTAAACGAGCCAAACATAGCCAGTGTGGCCGACCAGCAGTTGAGGTTGCCCCATAGACCCTGCACCGCCTCGGGCGAGGTGTAGTCTTTGCCATAGAACTCCACGCAAAAGCCCACCGCACTAACCACCGCAAGTGCTATGAGAGGGGTTGCGTGCTCTGCAAGGTAGGCGTGTATGCGCTCCGAGGAGAAGATGTAATAACCTGTGAGGAAGGCCACAAAGTAGAATATGGGACGGTAGAGGTTGATGAGCCCTTGCGAGGCCGAGGGGTTGTCGATTTGGCTTTGTGAGGCCCACCACAAAATGGCAAAGAGAGCCATCATAACAACGCCGATACCCCACTTGGGAAGTTTTGTAAGCCACTGGTCGATGCGCTCAACGTCAATGAGTTTGCGGAGTGCCAGTAGCAGGAGTGAGAATATGAAGAGGTCTTGTATGAACCATAGAGGGCCAGTGCCGCTTACTACCGCAATCAGATAACGCACCAGAGCCGGCACTTCGGCGGGAATGGTAGCGCCCGCAATTTTCATATTGAAATAGCCCAATACACCACCAAAGACCAAAAGTCCGAGGGTGGAGGGCACGAGCAATTTGCGGGTGCGCTCTTTGCGAAACTCCTTTGGGGTGCGACTTTTAAGTGCGTAGCGGCTCGATGCACCCGCCACAACAAACATCAAGGTCATAAACCAAGGATTCAGAAGAGTGCCGAAGATGTCTTGCCACTGGTTAGGGCCAAAGCCCCCAATGCCTCCAAAGACGCCAACGGAGTTGAAGTTGTAGAATACGTGATAGAAAAGCACCAGCAGAACGGTAGCCCAGCGCAGATTGTCGAGAAAATAGTAGCGATTTTTCATTTCTGTTAAGTTGTTGGTTGTGTTGTTGTTAGTTGTGAGCGTGGGGTGCTATTTGAATACCTCCTCCACCGCCGAGTCGAAAATCTGGGTCTTTACAATGGCAATGCCTTTGTTGCGGTCGCCCAATACCAAAAGCGAGTCGCCAGCCTCAATGCCAAATACTTCGCGGGCCTCCTTGGGGATTACAATCTGCCCCTTTTCGCCCACCTTAACCACTCCGAAGAGGAATTTATCTTTTTCAGTTTCCATAGTATTACGGGTTGTATTAGTAAGAAAAGTAGGAATTTTCCTACAAAGGTAGTAATAAAATTGAAAATTGAAAATTGAGAATTGAAAATTTTGAGGAGGTGTGGGGAAGAGAGGGGTGGCAGGGGTAGCAGGGGTGGCAGGGGTGGCAGGGCAAATAGGCAAATAGGCAAATAGGCAAATAGGGCCTCTCCTTAGCCTCTCTCTCAATTTTCTGCCATTTTCAATTTTCAATTTTCCATTCTCAATTTATTTTCCTATCTTTGTATGTTGCTAATTTTGCAGACAAACAATACATATACAATAATTCCACTTAACAAACACTATCACTATGTGTAGAGTACTCATTATTGGTGCAGGCGGTGTAGGTACCGTTGTTGCCCACAAAGTAGCTGCCAACCCCGTATTTACCGACGTTATGTTGGCAAGCCGTACCAAGAGCAAATGTGACCAGATTGCAGCCGCCATTGGTGGCGATCGCATCAAGACCGAGCAGGTCGATGCCGACAACGTAGCCGACATCTGCCGTGTTATGCGTGCCTTCAAGCCCGACATTGTTATAAATGTTGCGCTGCCCTATCAGGATCTCACCATTATGGACGCTTGCTTGGAGTGCGGTGTGAACTACCTCGATACGGCCAACTACGAGCCACTCGATGAGGCACACTTTGAGTACTCGTGGCAGTGGGCCTACCGCGAGAGGTTTGAGAAGGCGGGTTTGACTGCTATCCTCGGTTGCGGTTTCGACCCCGGTGTGTCGGCAATCTTTACCGCCTATGCAGCTAAGCACCACTTCGACGAGATTCACTACCTCGACATTGTGGACTGCAACGCTGGCAATCACGGTAAGGCTTTTGCTACCAACTTCAACCCCGAAATCAATATCCGCGAAATTACCCAGAACGGACGCTACTGGGAGAATGGCGAGTGGGTGACTACCGGCTCGCTCGAAATCCACAAGACGCTCAACTATCCCAACATCGGCCCTCGCGAGAGCTACCTCTTGTATCACGAGGAGTTGGAGAGCCTTGTGATTAACTATCCCACCATTAAGCGTGCAAGGTTCTGGATGACCTTTGGTCAGGAGTACCTCACCCACCTGAGGGTAATTCAGGACATCGGTATGGCTCGTATCGACCCCATTATGTATAATGGTATGGAGATTGTCCCCATCCAGTTCCTCAAAGCTGTTCTGCCCGACCCCAAAACTCTTGGCGAGAACTATCACGGTGAGACCTCTATCGGTTGCCGCATCAGGGGTATTAAGGATGGAAAGGAGAAAACATACTACATCTACAACAACTGCGACCACGCCGCTGCCTATAAGGAGACAGGTACTCAGGCTGTGAGCTACACCACTGGTGTGCCTGCCGCACTTGGCGCAGCAATGTTTGCTAAGGGGCTGTGGGTGAAGCCCGGTGTTCACAATGTCGAGGAGTTCGATCCCGATCCATTCTTGGCCGAGCTTGGTCCTCAGGGTCTGCCTTGGGTTGAGCTTCACGACGTGGACTTGGAGTTGTAGTCTAACGTCAAACGTCTAATGTCGCGGGCGAGCTTTTGGCTCGCCCGAAGACTATAAACCATATAACCCTAAACTATTGCCCTATGAAACGATTACTATTTTTGTTGCTACTTTGCACGTTGTTTATGGTTGGTTGTAATAGCTCGACAGAGCAGTCGGAAGAAGGTAGTACAGAGTATTTTGAACTGTATATTGCATCCCAATGGGGTTACTATGTAGATCCTTGCTCTTGTTTGCCTGAACCCAAACCAATTATGCGAGTTAGTGAAGATGGTGAGTGGGAACCAACTGATTTTCTCAACTTTTCTACTCTGAAATATGAGGCAGGGTATGAATACATCGTTAGGGCACATTTGGAACCTTATGAGCCCGGTTACTTGACAGATGCAAATGGCGTTCTGTTTTGGTATATAGACGAGGTTTTGAGTAAAGTGCAAAAAGATACCGAACTGCCCGATGATGTTTACCTCTACACCATAGGCAGTCCGTGGGGGATTGACCCTCGTGACCCTTGGTTGGAGTATATGTTGGAGCACTATAAGGAGATTTTTGGCGAAGATTGTGAGATTTACTACCCTACAAAAATTTAGGGTGCTAAACCAATTGGATTATGAAACGATTACTATTTTTGTTGATACTTTGCACGT
>JAZNFV010000021.1:0-94392 GCA_045576155.1 Tidjanibacter sp. | reverse complement strand
CAGCCAAAGGCACAGTACTAACCTCTCCGTCGCTTCGCGACACCTCCCCTGACATAGGGGAGGAGTGGTCGTGGGGCGAGTGTTCGGTCGGTAGTCTGCGCCTCCCACATACACCCTCCCCTAAGTTAGGGGAGGGTGACCGAAGGTCGGGAGAGGTCTGTCGTCGGTGGGTGGTGGGCGGTTAGGAATAAGCCCTTAATGCCCTTAATGCCATTAAAGCCCCTAAAGCCCTTAAAGACTTAGGTCGTTAGACGTTTGACCTTAGACGTTAGACAAAAACAAACGCGGGTATCTTTTTTAATACCCGCGTTTGTTTTTACTTAAATCCGTAGCTCTGACCATTGATAGTGACCGCCCCAAAGGTGGCCGTAGCTGCGTCGGAGTTGCTACCGCTACTCACAACAAGGCCCACATAGACCTCCTCGCCCAATCCCGCAGCAAAGCTGTCGCTCTTGATGGGGGTGTAGTTCGCGCCACCGTCGGTGGAGTAGGCCGCCTCCACCCTATCGCCCTCGCGCACAAGGCGCAAATAGACCTCGCCCGAGTCGGTGCGACTGCCTGCCGACTTCTTGCCGCTATTGCCCGCAGCAAAGCGGTAGTGGCTATAATACTCCGAAATGGTCACATCGGCACTCACATAGAGCATCGCTGTGCCACTCGCCGTTGGGTCGGCACACATCATTAGACCCGCAGCGCTCTGGTTGCCGTTCTTAGGCGAAGTGTAGCTCCTCAGAGGCACAACAGCCTCAAAGTCGCCACTGACCTTACGCCACACAAGGCCGAACTTCTGGGCGCTACTCTCGAACTTACCCTTAGCCGAGAGGGTCAGCACGCCCTCGGCATCGACACCGGCCTCAGCCCCAGCTTCGCTCACCGAACTAAGTGTCCAGCCACCGCCAACCTCGCTACCCGAGGGTGTGGTGGGCTCGTCGGGGTCGCCATCGCCCGAGCCACCTGTGTTGCCTCCATCATCAGAGCCGCCCTCGTCGCCACCCGAAGTGCCGCCACCCAAGCCGCCATTATCGGCCTCGATGGGGGCTTCGGCATAGCCCGTAAGGCGACCAACGCCTGCGCCCAAGCTGACAATCTCGGCTACCCTATCGGCAGCATCGACAACATAGTCGTAGGTGGGTCGGAAATCGTCGTATGTGAGGGGCGTGGGCAGCTTCTCGCCACCATATTTCTTATACTCCACATTGGTAAATGGGTAGGGGTCGGAGGCATCGGCAGGAACGTTGGTGTAGTCGTTGTTCCAAGCATAGAGGTAGCCCGCAACGCTGCCCGTAAGGTTGGAGACCCAACTGCTGCCGCTCTTCTTGGCAGGGAAGGTGCAAATGTCGGTCGGAAGCCTCACACCATCGAAGGCGTTGTTCTCAACCAACACCATAGCACCATAGGCACTACCCACACCGTAGGTCGTCACATTGTCGTAGAAGTTGTTGAAAACGTGGGCCTTACCAAACCTCACCCTCGGGTGGCGCGACGAAGAGCCGTCGAACCAGTTGTGGTGCATAGTTATGGTAATCTTCTCGTCGGCAGTGGCGCTATTGGAGTGGCCCACAAGGGTGCTCTTCTGCGTCTTGATGTAGTGACACCACGAAATTGTAACGCCATTGGTCTCGTGAGTCACGTCGCACGAGCCATCCTCGTAGTCCTTCTCCTGATTGACACTCTCGAAGGTGCAGTGATCTACCCATACGTTTTGGCTCTCCTGCATCGAGATGCCGTCTGCGCCATTATCTGCCTTAGGCTGAATAATATAGACGTTGCGGATGATGATGTTTGAGGCCTCATTGAGGAAGAAACCCACACGATCCATACGGAAATCGTCTGTGCCGTAGATTGTGATATTCGACGTGCGTTTGATGTCAAACCAAGGGCTGCCCGTATCGCGTCCGTCGGAGGCGGTGAAAGTGCCACTAAGCCACACCACAGCAGGCTCGGTGCTCTTGTTTTTCTCGCGTAGTTTGAGCCAATCGCGGAAGGCCGTGACACTATTGAAGTGGTGGACTTTACCACCAGCACCGCCGGTGGTCTTTTCGCCGTAGCCAATCAGCTTATCCAGAGGCACATTGCCCTCCACAGGAGGATTCGATGGCTCTTCGGGCTCGATGGGAGTGTCGGGCTCGGGATTCTCGGGGTCATCGGGGTTCTCGGGATTCTCAGGATTCTCTGGGTCATCGGGATTCTCGGGGTTTTCAGGGTCATCTGGATTCTCGGGGTTCTCTGGGTCGTCTGGGTTCTCAGGGTCGTCGGGATTTTCGGGCTCGGTGGCGGTGGTAGAAGCCGTAATATAGGCCGACATTGGGCCAATTACATTATCGCCCAAGCGTGCCCTAACGGCAATCTGATACTCGGTGGCCTCCTGCAAACCCTCAATCGTAGCGCTGGTTTGGTCGGTTTCACCCGAGGTGTAGCCATCTGCATTCTTGCAGCGCCACTCGTAGTGGTCGGCCTCAGCGACAGCCTCCCAACTGATGGTAATGGTGGTTTGGGTTGTAGCCACAACGCTCAGCGACGAGGGGGCGGTAAGTTCTACAACTTCGGGCTCGGGCTGGTTGTCGCAACCATAGGTCAATAGTGACGCTATAAGCAGCAAGCACAAGGCAAATCGTTTCATAGTCGTATGATTTACAATTAGTTATTATTCACTCTTAGGCAATATAACCCTACCTAAAATTCCCTGCAAGTGGGCAATGGCAATGCCGTAGTTGGTCATTGGCACACCCTGTGCCTCGCAACGCGAAAGTCGCTCCAAAACGTGGCGACGAGTAAACATACAAGCCCCGCAGTGGATAACAAGGTCGTAGGGGCTCAAATCGGTGGGGAAGTCCGCTCCGCCAACCACATCAACAGCCAGCCCCTGCCCCACCTTACGGCGCAACATAACCGGCAACTTCACCCTGCCAATATCCTCGCCGGCAGGGGCGTGGCTACAAGCCTCGGCAATCAGCACACGTGAGCTATCGGTGAGGCTATCGAGCCTACGAGCACCCTCGACAAAGGCCTTCCCGTCGCCCTTATAGCAAGCCATAAGTACCGAAAACGAGGTGAGCATACTCTCCTTAGGGGTGCGCTCGGCCACATAGTCGAAGACCTGCGAATCGGTAATAACCAACTTCGGAGGCTCACTAAGCGACCCCAAAGCCCTCTCCATATCCTCGGCTTGGCAACAAATGGGCAGAGCGTGCAAATCGAGCAGTTCGCGCAAGGTCTGCACCTGAGGCAGAATAAGCCTACCACGAGGAGCACCTCCGTCTTGGGGCATAACCAGTAGCACCCTATCGCCCGCCTCAACCAAGCCACCCGTAATGGTCAGTTCCTGCTCGTTCTTTGGTTGCACAGCCACAAGCGCATCGAGCAGCTGCTGCAATCCCTTGTGCTCGGTGGCACTCACAAGCAGAGCACTCTCGCCCAACTGTTCCTCCACAAGTTTTGCGGTCTTGTCGGGAGCAATCAGCATATCGGACTTCGTAATGACCACAACAATGGGTACTTTGCGCTCCTTAAACCACCCTATGCACTCCTTCTCCAAGCGGTAGTCGGCCACCGGGCCACACACCACAACAGCAATGTCGCACTTTTGGGCGGCCCTGAGGCTCTGCTCACGACGTTTCTCGCCCAGAGGGCTACCGTCGTCAAGGCCTGCCGTATCAATCAGCACGCAAGCACCCAGCTGACCAAGTTCAATACTCTTCACAACCGCATCGGTGGTTGTGCCGGCTATGTCGCTCACTATGGCCACACTCTGACCCGAGAGGGCATTGATAAGCGACGACTTGCCCACATTGCAACGGCCAAAGAAGCCTATGTGGGTACGGAGTGACTGGGGGGTGTTGTTACTCATAATTATCTGTTTTTCAGCTCTATTATCCTCTCTAAACGTTAGAATCTAAAATCGCGCTCGCCCTCCTCGATGCGTTGGAGATTTTCGGAGGCAATACGTCGCACCTTCTGGTGGGGCACACGCTCCAACTCCTCGGCTATAACCTTCACACCAAGCCTAAGCGTCTCGGGCGAGGCGTAGTCCATAAGATACTCTTTGAGGGTCATCAGCGCATTGGGCTGGCAACAATTGGCAATCTGGCCGCTCTTGACCAGCGACATAAACCTATCGCCTGTGCGTCCCTCGCGGTAGCAAGCCGTACAAAAACTCGGCACATAGCCCAAGCGTAGCAACCAAGCAACAACCTCGTCTAAGGTGCGAGTGTCGCTCACATCAAACTGAGCTGTGCTGGCCTCCTCCTCGGGCTGCCCCGAAGCGTAACCACCCACACCCGTATTTGAGCCACCACTGAGTTGCGACACGCCCAGTTCCAGCACCCTCTCGCGCGAGGCGGGAGTCTCGCGAGTGGATACAATCATACCCGTATAGGGGACAGCAATACGCAACACAGCCACAATCTTGTGGAACACCTCGTCGGGTACTGCGTCGGTAAAGTCGGCCACATCAATATCGTCGGCAGGACAAATCCTCGGCACGCTAATGGTATGAGGGCCAACACCATACCTCGCCTCCAAGTGCTCGGCGTGCATCACAAGACCTACAAAGTCGTAGCGATAGCCCTCCAAGCCAAACAGCACGCCTATGCCCACATCGTCGATGCCGGCCTCCATAGCCCTATCCATAGCCTCGGTGTGGTAGGCGTAGTTGCTCTTTGAGCCTCGGGGGTGGAGTTTTTCGTAGCGGGCCTTATTGTAGGTCTCCTGAAAGAGTATATAAGTACCAATGCCGGCCTCTTTGAGCAGTCGGTAGTTCTCGACAGTGGTGGCAGCAATGTTTACATTCACCCTACGTATTGCACCATTCTTATGCTTTACGGAGTAGATGGTCTTGATACTTTCGAGTATATACTCAATGGGGTTGCGCAGAGGGTCTTCGCCCGCCTCCAACGCCAATCGTTTATGGCCCATATCCTGCAAAGCAACCACCTCGGCCCTAATTTCCTCTTGGGTGAGCTTACGGCGAGGGATGGTCTTATTGGCGATATGGTAGGGGCAATAGGTGCAGCTATTTACACAATAGTTCGACAAATAGAGCGGAGCAAACATCACAATACGATTGCCATAGAAGCGCTGTTTGATGCGTTTGGCCAAGGCGTAGATGCGCTCATTCAAATCGTCGAGTTCACATTCGAGCAGCAAGGCCGCCTCCCTATGGCTGAGTCCTTTGCAATCTTCGGCTCGCTCAACAAGTGGCTCAATCAGAGCACGATTGGCTCTGTTGGCTCGGGCAAACTCTATGGTTTCGACTATCTCGCTGTCGGAGATAAACTCCTCTGCCACACCACTTTCGGGTTTGTAATTCCTATCCATAATATACTTTTCTTCTCTTCTTATTGACAAATTATATATCGGCAAAGTCGGGGTGGTCGCCCCTGTCGAGCGAGGCCTCATAGCCCACCCTGCCGAGCAGGTCGGCCAGACGTTCAAGCCCCTCAACAGCCTCCGTACCATAGGACTTCTTGCCGTTGTATATTTCATATCCCGCACGATAGCGTTTGGGAGTTATATTGGGCATAACCACATTTGCTCCTGCCAGCACCCCCTGCTGAGTACCATCGTCAGAGGCGGTGGCCAAAGCCGTTGTCGAGGGCATAAGTGCTTTGTGAAGTACGAGCCTCACCAACGAAATCATCAGCAGCGTTTGCTCCACACTCCCCTGTGGCATCTGCCCAAACGGAGTGGCCGAATGGGGTATAAATGGCCCTATACCTACCATTTGCGGGCGTAGTTGGGCCAAAAATTCCACCTCCTCGGCCAAGTGTAGGGCCGTCTGCTCGGGTGTGCCAACCATAAATCCCGCACCACACTGGTAGCCCAGTTCGGAGAGCCTCTTCAAGCATCCGAGGCGATTCTGATAGCTCATACTCTCGGGATGAAGCCTTCCGTAGTGCCACTCATTGGCACTCTCGTGGCGCAACAAGTAGCGGTCAGCCCCGGCCCTGCGCCACTCCTCATAGCACTCGCCCGACTGCTCACCCAGCGACAAGGTGAGTGCCGCATCGGGCATACGCCTCTTAAACTCCCTCGCCACCCTCTCGATAGGCTCGCGGTAGTCGGCTCGCTGACCTCCTTGCAGCACAAAGCTCCTAAGCCCAAGCGCATAGCCCTCCTCGCAACTCTCCAAAATCTCCTCCTCGGTGAGCGTATAGCGACTAAGTGAGCGATTCTCGGCCCTCAGGCCACAGTAGTAGCACCCCGCAGCACACACATTCGACACCTCCAACAAGCCCCTCAAATAGACCTTATGGCCGAAATGTTGCACAGCAATCTCACGCGCCAATCCGGCCGCATACTCCCTCACCTCCCTCTCGGGCACTGCAATCAATGCCGCAAGGTGGCTCTGGGGCACACTCTCGGAGCGTGCAAGTCGCTCTAACGTATCTCTATAACTACTCACTGCAATCCATAGGGCCACATTGCCCTACTTACAAAAATACAAATTCTAAACAAAAAATGCAACTATTCCCACAACAGCCACACCCAAACCTGCAATCTGCACCCACGACAACCTCTCGCCAAAGAGCCACACACCCACAGTAGTGGCCAACGCCACTATACCGACGTGGTAGATGGGGAAAAAGACCCCACTGGGCAACACGGCAATGCCGAGGAACATAAAGTAGGTGGTAAAAAAGTTGGCCACACCCAGCAGCACACCTCCACCCAGCGACCTCCACGAGAACCGACGCTCACGAGTGGTGAGCAGGTAGTAGAGTGCAGAGGCAATGGCGGCCACCAGAAATATGGCTGCCGAGAGTTGCGACGCACCCGCATCGCTATCCATACCGCTCTGCGCCCATTTGAGGCAGAAGTTATTAGCTCCAAAGAGCACAAAAACACTCAGTGGCAACAGCACCGCACTCAGAGCACCATTGCTCCCTCGGGTTTCATCGCCCCTATGGTCACTCTGCTTTGCCCCACTCTTTCGTTTTGGGCCACCGATGACCATAACCAAAGCCATCATAATCACCACAATAGCTCCCCAGCGAGGCTCTGCACCCTCGGACAAAAAGAGGTAGCTACACACCACAGGTATTATGAGCGACACACGAGCCGCCACAGTCGTTACAGCCACACCCGAGCGGGCCGTACTGCGAGCCATAAGCACAAAGGCAGCCATAAACATCACACCCATAACTGCCGAGAGCAACCACTCTCGCCTGCCGAGCACCACTCCCGAGCTCATATCGCCAAAGCTCAACAAAACACCCAATAGAGTGGCCGTCAGATAGTTAAAAGCAATCGCTTGCAGAGAATCGACATCTCTGCAAGCGAACAACTTAAAGAGCACCGAGTAGGTCGATGCACAAACTATTGCAAGGAGTAGGTATAACATCTGCGGCGTTTGTGATTGCGGTGCTCGTAGTGTTTCCACTGACTCTGCACCTCTATATTAGTCTCCAACTCAGGGCCGGTCTCGGCATACTTCATACCGTTCTTAATTGCGCCCCTCAGACCCTCGCGCAGCAGAATGGCATTGACACCCTTATTCTGGTACTCGGGCTTAACACCAATGCTGTAAAAGTCGAGCGTCTTGCTCTTCTTCAAATCCCTCAGGATGCGGAAGATACCGCAAGGCAGCAGCTTACCGCGCGACTCCCTAACAGCCTTGCTAATCGAGGGTGCCATAAAGCTGTAACCGATAATATTGTCGTTCTTGTCTTGCACAACCGACACGTAGTCGGGGTTGCCAACGAGCATAATGAGTTTCGAGAAGTCCAAGAGCTGTTTGTCGCTAAGCCACACAGTACCAAATAGTTTCTCGAAGGCCTCATTGAGAATCTGCAAGGCGGGAATGATGTAGGGCTTGATGTCGGAAATTTTATTAAACCTGAGCACCTTATAGCCGTAGCGCTGAATGGCCATCTCGGCAATCCTATCGAGCCTCTCGTTCATCTTCTCGGGGATGGTAATCTGGAACTCCAACCAATCGACCTTCTTGGTTAGACCCAAGCGCTCGAAGTGGCCAACATAGTAGGGGTAGTTGTAGGGAGTAACATACATATCCTCCTCCTCAAATCCCTCAATAACAAGGCCTTGCTTGTCCAAATCGGAGAAACCGATAGGGCCGATAATCTCGTTCATACCCTTCTCGCGTGCATACTCAACAACCTTTGCAAAAAGAGCATCAACAACCTCTTTGTCGTCCACAAAGTCGAAGCGTGTGAAGCGCATCTGCTTGACGTTCATCTTCTTGTTGTAGGCCTTATTGAGTACGCCCGCAGCCCTACCGACCACCTTACCATCGCGCAAAGCAAGCCACATCTTACACTCGGCATAGGCAAAAGCACCATTCTGCTTGGGGTCGAACTCGCTCTTCTCATCTACATAGAGCGCAGGCACAAACCAGGGGCAATCTTTGTAGAGTTTTACTGGAAATTCAAAAAAACGACGTCTATCCTTTTTTGTTACTATCTCCCTTACTTCCAACATATTAAATTCAAATTTTAGTTATTATTAAGGCTTCTTGTGAATCACTTTTTTCTCTCTAACACACTCTCACACAAGCCTACATAACATACACACCACGCCACCATTACAGAAGGAGCTCCTCGCTCCTCGCTCTTCGGCACAAGCAAATCGCTTGCAGTGGGTAGCCACAGAGGGCTATTTAATCAGCGACCTGATGTTCTCGATAAGCATCGACACAGCCACCGAGTTGAAACCGCCCTCGGGGATAATCACATCGGCATACTTCTTCGAGGGCTCAACAAACTCCTCGTGCATAGGCTTCACCGTTGTGGTATATTGTGTGATGACCGACTCCATCGAGCGTCCCCTCTCCTGCACATCACGCAAAATCCTGCGCGAGAGGCGGATGTCGGCATCGGTATCAACAAATACTTTAATATCCATCAAATCGCGCAACTCCTTGTTCTCGAAAATCAAGATGCCATCTACGATAATAACCTTCGAGGGCTTCACAGGTACTTTTTCGTTGGTGCGGTTGTGCTCAACGAAGGAGTAAACCGGGTGCTCAATGGCCACACCATTTTTCAGCGCTTTGATGTGCTCTACCATCATATCCGTATCAAAAGCCTGAGGATGGTCGTAGTTGAGTTTACAACGCTCCTCGTAGGTCAAATTTGGGAACGACTTATAGTAGTAGTCGTGGCAGAGTGTTGCCACTTGGTCACCTGCGAAAGCCTCCTGCAATCGCTTTACAAGCGTACTCTTACCACTACCAGTACCGCCTGCAACTCCAATAATAGTTACGTTCATATTTAAGTTTCAGTTATTATTACAGTCTAACGTCTAACGACCTAAGTCCAACGAGAGTTCTCTGTCGTCCACCTCGCCGCCTACAACCCTAAGTTATTATGAGCCTTAGAGGCCTTAGGGGCCTTAGGGGCCTTAGGGGCCTAAAACACTTGGTCATCGGTCTTTCGACGTTTGACCTCAACCTAAGGTTGGTGCAAAATAAGCCCACAAGGCACACTCACATCCACGAAAGGAATAGAGCGGAGGGATTTCAATGTGCATTAGTTTGTCAGCTTTTCACTAATACACCATTGCTCCCTGAGTGGGTTTTGTGGAGATTATTTTGTGCCAATCCGAGCGAGCAAACCGCAGTTTACTATGGTAAATGAGGATTTGCGAGGCGACGGTTGGTGCAAAATAAGCCCACAAGGCACACTCAGTGCGCTATGCGTCGATCTTGGCGTATTTAGCGTGCTTCTCAATAAACTCACGACGAGGGCCTACCTCATCGCCCATAAGCATTGAGAAGATACGGTCGGCCTCGGCAGCATTCTCAATAGTCACCTGTTTGAGAATACGGGTGGCGGGGTCCATAGTGGTCTCACGCAGCTGGTGCTCGTTCATCTCACCAAGACCTTTATAACGCTGTACGGTCACACCCTTAGTGCCAAGCTCGGCAGTGTAGTGTGCCCTCTCCTCGTCGGTCCAGCAGTAGTGCTTGATGTTGCCCTTCTTAACAAGGTACAAGGGAGGCATTGCGATATAGACGTGGCCCTGCTCGATGAGTGGTTTCATCTTGCGGAAGAAGAGCGTCAGCATAAGGGTTGCAATGTGGCTACCATCGACATCGGCATCGGTCATAATGATGATTTTGTCGTAGCGCAACTTCTCGATATTCAAGGCATTGCTATCCTCCTCAGTACCAATCGACACGCCCAGCGCTGTAAACATATTCTTAATCTCCTGATTCTCCCACATACGATGCTCCTGCACCTTCTCGATGTTGAGAATCTTACCCCTCAGAGGCATAATAGCCTGAAACTCGCGGTTGCGACCCTGCTTGGCAGTACCACCTGCCGAGTCACCCTCGACGAAGAAAATCTCGGCCTTCGAGCGGTCACGCGTAGCGCAGTCGGCCAACTTACCGGGCAGGCCCGAGCCGGACAACACCGTCTTGCGCTGCACAAGCTCCCTTGCGTGGCGTGCGGCGTGGCGTGCGGTGGCAGCCAAGATAACCTTATCGACAATAGCCTTAGCATCTTTGGGGTGCTCTTCGAGGTAGTTGGTAAGTGCCTGCGAAATGGCATAATCAACAACCGTAGCCACCTCGTCGTTACCCAACTTGGTCTTGGTCTGGCCCTCAAACTGAGGCTCGGCAACCTTCACCGAGATAACAGCCGTCAGACCCTCGCGGAAGTCGTCGCCCGAGATGTCGAACTTAACCTTCGAGAGCATACCGTTCTCCTCGGCATATTTTTTCATCGTGCGAGTCAGCGCCCTACGGAAACCGGTCAGGTGAGTACCACCCTCAATGGTGTTGATGTTGTTTACATAGGAGTGAACATTCTCCGAGAAGCTGTCGTTATACTGCATAGCCACCTCCACAGGAGTGCCATTGCGCTCGGTGTCGATGTAGATGATGTCGTCGATAATCTTCTGACCACGACTCTGGTCGAGGTACTCAACAAAACCTTTTAGACCATTGTCCGAGTAGAAGTGCTCGTGCAGATACTCGCCATTCTCGTCCCTCTCCCTGCGGTCTGTTAGGTCGAGATTGACACCTTTATTGAGGTAGGCAAGCTCCCTTAGACGTGCAGCCAAAATCTCGTAGCGATACTCGGTGTGAGTGAAAATCTCGCCATCGGGCTTAAACTGGATAGTCGTACCTGTGCGGTCGGTCTCGCCAATAACTTTCAACTCCGAAGTGGCAGCACCACGACTGAAAGTCATCTGATGCACCTTGCCGTCACGGCAAACCGTAGCGATAAGCTCGGTAGAGAGTGCGTTCACACACGACATACCCACACCGTGCAGACCACCCGACACCTTGTAGGAGTTTTTGCTAAACTTACCACCTGCGTGGAGAATGGTCAGTACAACCTCCAAGGCCGACTTACCCTCCTGCTCGTGGATACCCACAGGAATACCACGACCATTATCCTCCACCGTAATGGAGTTATCTTCGTTGATAATTACCTTAATGTCTGTACAGTAGCCCGCCAAAGCCTCGTCGATAGAGTTGTCCACCACCTCATACACCAAGTGGTGAAGACCCCTCTCGCCGATGTCGCCAATATACATTGCAGGGCGTTTACGCACTGCCTCCAAACCTTCAAGCACCTGAATACTTGAAGCCGAGTACTCCTCCTGCTGTGGAGCTACATTCTGCTGCTGCAAATTTTCCATCTTTGTTGTTTTGCTTTATGTTTATTTAATTTCGTAGTTCAAACTCCGCCTACACTCGGCTACCTGCCCAGAAGGCTATTCAAATCAACCTCCTCAACCCTACCCTTGCAGAACATCAAAGTGCGCGAGGGGTAAGCTCCAATGAGCTGGATGTTGTGGGTGGCCATAACCACCGAACAGCCACGCCCAACAATCTCCCTAAAAAGCCTCATAATATCGTCGGCCGACTTGGGGTCGAGGTTGCCCGTAGGCTCGTCGGCAAGGATAATCTTGGGCGAATTGGCCAAAGCACGCGCAATAACAAGCCTCTGCTGCTCGCCTCCCGAGAGCTCGTGGGGCATCTTATACTCCTTATTCTGCAAGCCCACAATGCCCAGCAACTCCTCTATGCGCGCGGCTATCTCGCCCTCATTTTTCCAGCCCGTTGCCCTGAGCACAAAGCGCAGATTTTCATAGACATTCCTGTCGCGCAAAAGGCGATAGTCCTGAAAAACCACACCCACCGAGCGGCGCAACATTGGCACATCGCGCCTACGCAGAGAAGCCAAATCGAAGCCCGCCACCTCGGCCACGCCCTCCATCAGAGGCAACTCGGCATAGAGGGTTTTCAGCAAAGACGACTTGCCGCTGCCCACCTTGCCGATAAAATAGACCAGCTCGCCCTCCTCAATGGTCAGATTGACATCCGAGAGCACCTTTTGAGCGTGCTTATAGGAGAGCTTTCCGCCCTCGTCATCGGGCTGAAAAACAGCTACATCTTTGAGTTTTATGACTGCATTGTGGCTCATACGCAAGTAGGGTCTAAAATCAAACAAAGATAGGGTTTTTGATTGATAAATCAAAAAAATAGTGGCGCTTTTTCATAGTTTTGCATTCCCAAAAACAATTTTTCTATCTTTGTGGCCAAGCAATCCAATCTAACACAACTCTAAGCACAATGTTTCTACCCATAATCATCTCCCTTTTGGCACTCTCGGTGGCTGCTGAGGTATATATTTTTTACCACCAGATACGCCACCGTTCACGCTCCTGCCGCATAGGCTACATAGTGGTTGCTGCCGCAGCCATTGTACCCTACTTTACACTGATGATTGTGGGGCGCTTTTTCGACCTCCACTCAGAGGCATCGTCGCTCATTGGCGCTTGTGGCATAGTGGCTTTTGTGCTGAATTTAATCTGCAAAATTTGTTGGACTTGCACTCTGCTTTTACGACCCAGAAAGTGGGCCAAATACCTCTTCTCCGCACTCGCCGCAATAGGCTGTATGCTAATTATTTACGGCACTGCGTGGGAGCGTTTCAATTTGCGCACAACCCACATCGAACTCGCCTACCCCAACCTACCCGATGAGGCCGACGGCCTGCGCATAGCCCACATCAGCGACCTCCACATTGGCCGACTACCCAACCGTCACACAATACTCCGCAATTTGGCCAACGAGGTGGCACGTCAGAGGCCCGACATTGTGATTGATTGTGGCGATATGATAAATGGTCGTTACGATGAGTTGGACTCGCTCTCAATGGAGATTCTCTCCTCGATGGCAGCACCTCTGGGCAGCTACACCACACTCGGCAACCACGACCTCGGTCACTACATTCTCGACACCTTAGCGCTCCCCCCAGAGGAGAACATACGCCTGCTGAAAGAGCGCCAAGCGGCTATGGGCTGGCGCAACATTGCAGGCACATCTGTTCCACTGGCTGTTGGTGGCGACACCCTCTACCTCACTGCGCTCGACTACCCCAAGAATCTGGAAAAAGGCTCGCACGGCAAGGCCACCGACGAGGACTACGCGCCCTTGTTTGAGGGCCTACCCTCCGAGGCTTTCAACATTGTTGTGGCCCACACTCCCGTAGTATGGCCCAATATACTCTCGGCCACCGAGGCAGAGCTGACGCTGGTGGGCCACGTTCACTCAATGCAGATTAAGTTTCCCCCTGTGTGCGGAGGTCGTGGCTGGTCGCCTGCGGCATTGGCCTACACCCATTGGAGCGGCCTCTACCGCGATGGCAACTGCGCCCTTAATGTGAGCGACGGCATTGGCGGCGGCATACCCATACGCATTGGCGTTAGGCCACAGTTGGTAATCATAACGCTGAGGAAAAGCTGATTTTTCGCCCCAAAATTGAGCTTCGATTTTCAATTTTCAATTCTTCGCCCTATATTTGCAAAACTTTCCGATGGGGTTGACCGGTTTTGACAGCAGGTTATGCAGGTCGGTAAGCACGCCGAGCTTTGTGTGGGGGCTCGTTAATCTCAACGCTCAAAAAATTAAATGGCAATAATAGCTACGCACTCGCTGCTTAATTAACCGAGTTAATTGGCTTAATCTTTGCGCCCAAGGCTGGTGCGAAGACGAGTACTCCGCAGGGCCGACCCGCTTCTTGTTGGCTTTGCTAATGGAGTATCATCAATGAGAAGATAGCTCACAGGGTGTTCCGACTGCTTGGGCGAAATTTTAGGGACTGGGACTACGATTTGGTTGCCACCCACCGGGTTGTAGTAGGAGGATTAAGCGGCGGCTAAGCGTGTAGAAAGCTTTCAGGCAAACTGTTTGGACGGGGGTTCGACTCCCCCCAGCTCCACAAACAAAAACTCGGGTATCTTTTTTGATACCCGAGTTTTTGTTTAATTCAAAATTCAAAATTGCGAGTAAGCGAGAGCAGAGGCCACTTGTGGACTATGCCGAGCGAGAGCAATTAAAAGACTCCGCAGGAGTATTAAAATTCAAAATTGTTTTGACTTAGGGCGTTAAGGCCCTTAAAGCCTTTAAGGACTTTAAGGACTTAGGGCGTTAGACGTTAGACCTTAGACGTTAGACTGCGCAAAAGGCGCAGGACAGACCTCTCCCCTGCTTCGCAGACCCTCCCCTAACTTAGGGGAGGAGTGGTAGTGGGGCGAAAGACGCCCTTGTGACCCTTGCGACCCTTGTAACCCCTGTAACCCCTGCTACCCCTGTAAAAAACTCGGGTATTAAAAAAGATACCCGAGAGGTTGCAGGTCGGGAGAGGGGCGAGTGCGATTTGTGAGGCGAGTTTCGTGCCAAACTAAGGAGCGTGTCCGCAGCTTACTAAGGTAAGTGAGGAACTCGCTCTCTGACGTTTGGTGCGAAAATCGCCCACAAGGCGCGCTCGAAGGATTAGTCTATGCTAACAAGCTGGTAGGTACGCGAGCCAAAACCGATTTTCTCGGCGTGCTCGATGATGTGGACACCGTGACGCGAGTTGATGCGCTCAATAAGTGCAGCAGCGTCGTCGCCCTCGGTGGAGGGGTAGTTGAACACCAAATCGACGCAGGCTTGGTCGAGAGCCACAGGGTCGGTGGAGGCCAATATGCCCACATCGCCCATCTCGGGGTCGGCAGGGTGGGCGCTGCAATCGCAGTCCACCGAAAGGTTGTTCATCACGTTGATATAGACCACCCTACCCTCGTAGTACTCGTGGATAGACTGGGCCGCAGCAGCCATAGCCTCCAAGAAGTGCTCTTGCTCCGTATCGCCAATGCCGGCCCACAATTCCTCTTTTGTTTCAACCTTACCAGCCGAGTGGATGTAGGCCTTACCGTTGGAGCTGGCCACGCCAATAGACTGATTCTTCAACACGCCACCGAAGCCACCCATAGTGTGACCCTTGAAGTGGGCGAGGTTAATCATCGAGCCATAGTTGGCAATGTGGTCGCCCACAATGTTGAATTTCAGGTGGGTGGTGTCCTGCACGGGGATTCTAATCTCGCCAAACTCGTCCATAATGTCGCAGGGGGCGATGGCATAGAAACCGTGATCTTTGATGGTCTGCCAGTGGGCCTCGTTGGAGTAGCGACCACCGGGGTAGGCAACATTACATTCAACGATAGTACCCTCAACCTTAGCCACCAAATCTTTTATTAGCTCGGGTTTGAGGAAGTTGTGACCGCCGGGCTCGCCAGTGGAAATCTTCACAGCCACAGGGCCTTGCATCTCCACTCCGAGTGCATCAAACACCCTCACCAGACCCTCGGCCGAAATGTCGGTGGTCATATACACCTTAGGTTCGCCACTCTCTTTGGGGGCGCAACTTACCGCCAGCAGAGCACCTGCCAGCAAAACAATTTTACTAAACCTTTTCATCTTTTAGATCTATTGAATTACACAAACACCTCCTCGGTATCCGAAGAGGTGTTTATTACATACTAATGGTTGTGACTGTGCGAATGGTTGTGGTTGTGGTCGTGGCCATCGCAGCAAGCATCGGTCTTGGTATGCTCGCCAACGCAAGCACCAGACTTGCACTCGGGGGTAACAACCAGCACATCAATCTTCCTAAGCTCCTCGATGAGTTTCTCCTCGGAAGTCTTGCGGGTGTCGAAAGTAACCTCAACGGTCTTGGTTGCCACATCAACCACGCAATCCTTAACGCCCTTCTTGAAGGGGATGACATTGAGAATCTTCTTGGCGCAATTCTCGCAGTCGAGGTTGGTTGTGAACTTAACAGTCTCAATCTTAGCCTTCTTGCTCTTCTCTGTCACCTGAGCCGACACAGCACCCACACCAATGGTAAGTGCCAGCAACATAACAATAAGTTTTTTCATAATTATACAGTGTATTATTGATTAGTATTCTTCTAATTCTAATAGAGCGTAAACCTCGCACCAATGTAGAACTTGCGTCCCATAAGCGGGCCCCAAACAACCGACGAGTTGAAGTCGGGCGAGAAGGGTTTGTCGGCACTGATGATGGGGTCGTACTGCATATAGTTGAGGATGTTTTCGCAACCAACGTAAATATCCCACTGGCCTATGCGGTGGCTCACCTGACCGTAGAACATTGGGTAGATGGGCGAATACTCCGACATTGCAAAGTCGCCATCTAAGTTGGGCAACCTCATAGGGCCATTGAGCTGAGCCGTAAAGTCGAACACCCAACGACGGAACTTGGTGGCATACTGCACATTAACCAAGCCTTTGAACTTACCAACCAAGGGTCTATCGACAAGCAGCTGCTTGCCATAGCGTTCAAGAGTAATGCGCGAGTCGGTGTAGCGGAAGGTGGTAAACACATCCAACCCCTCCATAGGAGTCCACTGCACGTCGATCTGGTAGTTGTTGGCCCACGATGGGAGCGAGGAGTTGTAGAGGAAAATCCTGCCCTCGCCATTCTCTTGGTCGGCATAGACCGTATTGGAGAACTGGGTGCGGAAGAAGTCCAAGCTCACCGTCAGGTCGTTGTAACCAACAAGGCTTGCGGTGTGGCTGAGGCTACCACCAAAGGTTGCGGCCTTCTCTACATCGGCCCCCTCGGCAATGTTGTTCACAATGTTGCGACCCGTAGCAAGCATCCATATATTGTCGGTAAAAGGCATAACCTTACGTGCGCCTAAGCCTGCCGAAGCCCTCACTACGGTCTGGTCGGTGAAGTTGTAGCGCAGGTGCATACGTGGGGTCAGCAGGAAGTCGCTGCCAAAACCGCCATCGCCATCCAAACCTCCATTTGCAAGGGGTGACATCATCAAATCGCCCCTCAGACCTGCCACAATAGAGAGTTTATCCTTAATGGCATAGGTATATTCGGCAAACAGACCGGGTTCCAACATCTCCGTATTGTTGTTGAGGGTTTGACCCATCTGCAACACCTCTTCGCCAATGATTCGTGACCACATCGAGCCACCTGCTGTCAGCGACGAGCGACCCGAGAAGTAGTGCTGATAGAAGAGGTTGCCCCACATAGAGGCCTCGCTGCCCAGATAGTTATTCAGACCAAAGTAGGAGTCCATATTGAACGCATCGACATCCATCACAAAGGCGATGCTGGAACGTTTCTCCTCCTGAGTCTCCTCATCCCACACAGCAGCACCCACAGGTTTACCCACTTTCATATAGGCATTGAGTCCCCTATTGCGAATCTCCGAGCCGTAGATTTGTTTCTCCGAGACCATCTGGTCGTAACGGTCGGCAGTGTACTCCATCTGACCACCTACCCTATCCTCATTGACAAACCTCCAACCCCAACGCCACTGAGTGCCGTTTTGGGCCTGATAGAGCCAACGATTGGCCACATTTATCTGACGTGCCATAGGCAGGTCGCGGAAGCCATCGCCGTTGTGGTCCATAGGCTGTGTGTCGCCCGAAAGGTGGAGCAACAAGTTGGTTGTGAGCCTCTTCTCCTTGTCGAAGGCAAAGGGAATCGCCAAGTTGAGCTCGGGTTTTAGCTCGTTGTCGAAGTAGAGGTTAAGGAAGAATTTTTCCTCGTCGGTAGGCTTGCGATATTCGAGGTTAATCTGACCAGTTATAGCCTCGTGGCCTGCCGTAACCGAAGCAATACCCTTTGAAACCTGAATGGAGTTGAGCCACATACCGGGCGTATAATTCAGGCCATAGGGCGAGCCAATACCACGCATAATGGGCCTATTCTCGTCGAGTATCTGGGTGTATGTACCTGCCAAGCCGAGCATTTTGATTTGGCGACTGCCGCTGACAGCGTCGCTATATCCCACCGTAACGGCTGCCGAGTTCTCGAAGCTCTCGGCCAAGTTGCAGCAGGCCATCTTACACAAACCGGCAAAGCTGATGTTCTCGCCCACCATAATACTGCTCTGGCGTATCTTATTGTTAGACACGCCCTCGATGACAATCTCTTCGATACCCACACCGTCGGAGAGCACAAAATCGACCACTTTCTGGTCGGGGGCAACCTCAACAACAGCATCTACATAGCCAATGTAGCTTGCAACGAGCCTATTGTGTCCCTTGACACGATAGACCTCGTAGCTACCATCTACACCTGTGGCCGTACCCACCAGTGTTCCTTCCCAATAGACACTTGCGCCAATGACCACCTCGCCCTTATTGTCGCGCACCACGCCCGACACATTCTGGGCCGAGGCCATCCACATAGTGGAGCAAAGGGCCACAAGCGCCACACATAATCTTCTAATCATAATCGGTTTTATCTTGCTTTATTACAAATTCTCCAAACAGTAGAGCACCATCTTCTCCCTTACGTTCACTCTGCCATAGGGCATCATCGAGTGGTTGTCGTCGGTGTAAATCATCATATCAATCTGCTTGCCCGCCTTAACAAACTCATCCACCATAGCATAGGCGTTCTGAATGTGTACGTTGTCGTCGGCAGTGCCGTGCATCAGCAGCAGTTTGCCTTTGAGCTGGGCAGCATATCCAATGGGCGAAGGCTCGTCGTAGCCCTCGGGGTTGGTCTGAGGCAGGCCATTGACCCTCTCGGTATAGACCGAGTCGTAGTAGCGCCACGAGGTTACGGGTGCAACCGAAATGGCCATCTTAAATGTGTCTGCGCCTTTGAGGATGCAGTTCAGAGCCATAAATCCGCCATAACTCCAACCATATATACCCACCCTCTGACTATCGACATAGGGCAGAGTCTTAACCCACTCAGCAAAGGCTATCTGGTCTTCGGTCTCCAAGCGGCCCATAATGCCGTAGGTGCTCTTCTTGAAGTCTGCCGAGCGGAATCCCGTACCGCGAGGGTCGCAATCGACCACAATGTAGCCGTGCTGCACCAATACGTCCTCCCAGTCGATTGTCCACCTATCGCGCACATCCTGCGAACCGGGGCCGCTATACTGAGTGAGCAGTACGGGGTACTTCTTGGTGGGGTCGAAGTTGTTGGGCTTCTTGATGTAGCCATTCAGGGTATCGCCACGAGGAGTGGTGAAGGTAATAAACTCCTTCACAGGCAACTCAATCTCGGCAATATAACGTTTCAGTTCGGCATTATCCTCCAAAGTATCAATCAGTTTGCCATTGCCCTTATGCAGTGTTACCGTATTGGGGGTAGCGGCGTTGGAGAAGTAGCTAACATAGTAGCGACAGCCTGCGCTGGGCTGAATCGAATATGTACCCGAGGTGGTCGAGAGGCGTTTTTTGTGCTTGCCCGACAAATCAATCGAGTAGAGCTCACGCCTCAGGGGCGAGCCCTCGGTGGAGAGATACCAAATCTTCTTGTCGGTAGCACAAACAACACTCGTCACGTTCCAGTCGCCAGAGGTCACAGCCGTAAGCCCTCCCTTCGAGATGCTCGACAAGTAGAGGTGGTTGTAGCCACTGCGCTCGCTCAGCACCAAAAAGCGGTCCGAATCGGAGAGGAAAGTAATTGTGCCAGCCGAGATGCCGTCGATATACTTTTCGTCCTGCTCGGCATAAATCAGCTGAGGCTCGGTGTCCTTCTCGTCGTCGATAAGGAGCACCTGCAAGTTGTTTTGCAGGCGGTTGATGACGTAGTAGTAGAGTTTACCCTCGGGAGTCCAATCGAAAAATGGGATATAGAGGTCGCCCGTATGCTCTTTGCTAACATTGGTGGTTGTGCCCTCAGTCACATTATAGACGTGAAGCGACACCTCGGAGTTCTTCTCGCCGGCCTTGGGGTATTTATATTTGAAGAGTTCGGGATAGGGAGTGCCGGTGAGGAATTTCATAAAGCCAAACTCCTTAACCTCGCTCTCATCGCTACGCAAATAGACAATGCGCTCACCGTCGGGCGACCAGCTTAGTGCGTGGTCGATGCCCCACTCCTCCTCATAGACCCAGTCGGGCATACCGTTGATGATGTGATTCCACTCGCCGTCGGTGGTAATCTGGTAGGTAAACTTCTGCGCAAGGTCGTTGATAAAGATGTTGTTATCCTTCACATAGGCCACCTTTTGGCCGTCGGGCGAGAAGAGCGCATAGCGCACATCGCAGCTCTCATCCACAGCACTCAGCGTACCCTCCACCCTATCGTAAACCACATACTTCGAGAAGTGGGAACGACGATACAAGGGGCGCGACGAGATGCGAAACATAATCTTGCGCTCGTCGGGCGAGAAGGTGTAGTCCGCAACCCTGCCACCAAGCTCCAAGCCGGCCACATCAACAAGCAGTTCTTTCTGCTGGTGGTCTTTATAGGGGTGACGCCATATTGCACCCTCGCTCATAGTGGTGAAATGTTCGCCATCGAGCATAGAGTTGAAGCCATAGACGCTCTTCTGGGCAAAGCGGCCACGAGCAATGTCGGCATACTCAAACTTAGGCTGAGCAGATACTCCCACCACCATACAAAGGGTTGAGAGAAGAACAAACAAATGTTTTTTCATAATGGGTTGGTTGGTCTATTGTCTTGGTTGTAGTTTCTGAATTGTCAAAAAAATAAAAAACACGTCTGCCATTTCGGCTGCAAAGGTAGGCCAATATGATAGGCTGAGCAATACCAACAATTTGCTATTTTTCTCAGTCCCAAGTAGTCACTATTGACTATTTGCACGCTTTCAGGCTCATATCGAGGCTCTTGATTTGGTGGGTCAGCGCACCCACCGAGATGTAGTCAACGCCTGCCTCGGCATAGGCCCTCATCGTTTCGAGCGTAATACCACCCGACGACTCGGTGCTACAACGACCTGCCACCTTCTCGACAGCCTTGCGGGTCTGCTCGGGAGTGAAATTGTCGAACATAATCCTATCTACACCACCAGCCTCAAACACCAAGTCGATGTCAGCGAGCGAGCGCACCTCACACTCGATTGGAATATCCTTACCAACACGGGCCAAATACTCCCTTACGGCCTTGATTGCGGGCTTAATACCACCTGCAAAGTCGATGTGGTTGTCTTTCAGCAGCACCATATCAAAAAGGCCGATGCGATGATTCTCGCCACCGCCAATCTTCACAGCCATCTTATCGAGTACCCTCATACCCGGGGTGGTCTTGCGTGTGTCGAGCACCTTACAAGCAGTTCCTTCGAGCACCTTAGCATAGATTGCCGTTTGGGTAGCCACGCCACTCATACGCTGCATAATGTTGAGCACAATACGCTCGGCCTGCAAGAGTGTACGGATTTGGCCCTCAACATAGAATGCCACATCGCCCACCTTGACCCTCTGACCGTCGGCCACCAAAATCTCAATCTCGATTGTGGGGTCGAGCCTGCGGAACACAGCCACAGCCACCTCAATACCTGCCACAATACCCTCCTGCTTGATGAGCAGTTTCATCCTACCGCGCTCCTCGGCGGGGATGGTTGCAAGCGAAGTGTGGTCGCCATCGCCAATATCCTCACGAATGGCCAGTTCAATCAATTCCTCTACAAAAGGTACATATTCTGCTTTCATATCTCTAATTTAATAAATTCCACTTGGTTTGGCTCACATTTTTCGCGCACTCACGCGGGTAGCCCGCGCGCATAATGCGCACAATAACCAACAAAAATATATATTTATTTTGAAAATTGTGTATATTCGCAACACTTTTTATACATACAACCAAATTTTAGGCGTTGTTGCAACAACTCATCACCAACTACACACAACTTCAATGGCTAAAATTGGCATTAACGATTTTATCGATACCCTACTATTGGGTAGCGATATGTTCCGCACACTCAAAGGTGTGGAGCCCATATTAGACTCTTATGGCAGGCCTACGTTTGTAGCAGGTCGCAGAGGCCCTATTTTCCGAGTGAGGATTGGCTCAGAGCACTTTGCCCTGAAATGCTACTCCCACTCGGCAAGCTCATTTGAGCCTCTACACAATCTCCTCGCCGAGCTACACTCGCCACTTATCGTAGCGCCCCAACTTCTAACTCAGGAGTTGTGGGTGGGCCACAGTTATGCCGACGTTTCGCTCTATACTTGGGTGGAAGGGCCGACACTGGACTGGGAGCTACGACGCGCCCTACGCACCGGCGAGGCTGGCCACATAACCCACTTGGCCGAGAGTTTCGCCCGCCTCTGCGTGGAGCTTCTTGCGTGTGAGTGGCGACACGGCGACCTCAAACCCGAAAACATCATCATTGAGCCTTCGGGCCAAATGAGGCTAATCGACTGCGACGGGCTCTACCACCCCTCGCTTAGTTGGCAGGGTCAGGCCGGCACGCCACCCTACGTTCATCCCAAGCGCCAAGATGCCTTCGACGAGCACATCGACGACTACTCCATTGCGCTGATTATCACCTCACTCTACGCTCTTGCCACTGAGCCCTCGCTCTTTGACAAGGAGCTAATGGTTACACTCCCCTCGCTCGGCACAAAGGCCCACATCGCAACACTTTTCGAGGGCAACAGCCACCTTATGGCTCTACTGGATGCCCTCCACTCCAACGACTACAAAATTACCCACCTAAACCACACAATACAATGTATTCTGCACAAATAACTCGTCAGCACAAAGGAGCTATTTTGCTTCTACTCGACCTCTCCGGCTCGATGGCCGAGCAGGTTGTTTTCGAGGGACGCACAACCACCAAAGCAGAAGCCCTCGCAGATGCAGTAAACAATCTCATACAGGAGTGCATAAATCGTTCACACCGAGAACGCTGCACTGCCGACTACTTCGACATAGCAATAGTTGGCTACGCTGCCGACGAGGCTACCTCGCTGCTCAGAAACTCTTGGCAAAGCATAGTCGCTCTGGACAACACTCCAACACCCACCGTAGCCCGTCGCCTACGTCGCACTCTGCCCGACGGACGCTCGGTAGAAACCATTGTCGAAAGGCGCTGTTGGATTGAGCCTATGGCCAAAGGTCGCACCCCAATGGGTAAGGCCTTGGGGTTGGCTCGAAGAATGTGTCAGTCGTGGTGTCGCAAGCACCCCGAGAGTTTTCCGCCCATAGTCATCAACATCACCGATGGCGAGGCCACCGATGCCACCTCGGAGGAGATTCTCTCGCTCGGGCAGTCGCTTCGCAGTGTAGCCACCAACGACGGCAACCTACTACTGATGAACATCCACCTCGCCTCGGAGCACGACACCCCCTCTGAGCCGCTGCGTTTTCCAAGCGAGGGAGCACCCCTGCCACGCAATCGTTATGCACAAACTCTCTACGACATTTCAAGCCCTCTGCCAACATTCTACAACGCAGCCATAGAGGAGCTTACGGCCACGCCACCACCCTATCGTGCAATATGTTACAACGCCTCGTTGGAGGAGTTGGTGGGCCTCTTGGCTATTGGTTCACTGAGTATGGACAGGATAATTTAGCTTCTTTACTATGAGCCAACCACTACCCATCGGAGCTTACGTTGAAACATTGCAAAACAGCGAGCTACTTGCACCCGAATTGCGTCATCTGATACTGGCAGAAAACTTCGAGCGTGAGGGTTTCTACGCCACCTCTGAGTGGCTCAACTTTCTGCTACACAACGGCAAGCAGGAGTATATTTTGACCACTCCCCAAGGGGCGCAATTCCCACGCTCCGAAAACTCCATATTGGCACGAGTGGCAGCCACACTCAAATGTGACTATCTTGCCGATTGTCAGTACATTCCAAACGCACTCACACTCTTCGACAGCCGAGGCGAGTGTCATCTTCGTGCGGCCATTTTGCAACCTCACTACACCCCTCTCTACGACTTTGTGCGCCAGCATTGCAGCCAGAGCCACCAGAGCCATCTGCACGCCGCATTAGACAGCCTTTGGCACTGTGCCCACACACTCTCACACGTGGGCCTTAGGCACGGCTCACTCACAAGCACCAACATCTGTTTCGACACCGATGCGAGCGTAAAGCTCACAAACTATCCCATTGTCGGCCCAACCAAGTGCGACGACGTGGAGGCGTTGGCCAAGGCTGCCCTCTGCATCTACATTGGCGGCTCGGAACTCGGTGCATTTAAGCTCCTTTTTGAACTCAACCACAGCCACCAATGCGACCACACACTAACGCTCCGAGCCATTGCCTCGGCAGCCGAGCATCACGGCGTTGAGCCACTTGCCAAACTCTCGAAGGCCATACTGCACAGAGCCAATCGTAGCACCCTGCTCGGGCTACTCCAAAAGCTCGCCACAGAGCCATTTCGTCCTCTGCCACTACTGAGCGAGATGCTCAAAACACGCACCAACAACTCCCTAACAATCATCCCATTGGAGCGTCCTCGGCAGGCCGAATCGGTTGTCAGAATCGACTTCTCGCTCTGCGACCAAGTTATGCCTGCAAGCGACCTTACGGTGCGTTATCGACGTGGCAACTATTGGGGGTATGCCCACTACGATGGCGAGCAGATTGTGGTAGAAAAGCCACTGATTGGAGCAACCGACTTTGAGGAGGGACGTGCCGTTGTGCTGACCGAGCGAGGCTACGGTATGATAGACACACAAGGTCACTTCATCTTGGGCGACCATTGGAGTCAGATTTGTTGGTACTGCAACGAAAACATAGCCACCGCTGCCGACAACAATGGCCGTTGGCACATCTACGACCGTATGGGCCACCAACTCTCGGCTGTGGCTTGCGACTGGATGGGCGATGCTGCCGAAGGCTTTGTGGTGGCACGTCGAGGCGACAAGTATGGCTACTTCTCCACCGACGGTCACAAGCGCACCGACTTCATCTACGACGAGGCATACGGTTTCTCCAAAGGGGTTGCACGTGTCTGTTTTCGTGGCAACTACTACCACATCGACACCTCACTACATCGCCTCTCCGCCCGCCTCGAACACGCTCTCGAAAAGGAGTAAAAACCGCCTCTCTGAACACAAAAAAATCCCCGCCAAGAGCTATCTCTGCGGGGATTCTTATATTGTAGCGTTTCTCCTATAAAAAACTCTATCGGATGCGGTCGAGCGAGCGCACCAACATCTCGTCTTTCCAGATGGCGCGAATAGCAAGCCACACAAGGATTATGCAGACTACGGGGAAGAATGTGGGTGTGGCTATCGAGGACATCGAAATGGCGCTCTCGGCCTCCACAGCTCGGCTAATGCCAATGGAGTACCACAGCGCAAAAATCTGAGCACCTACAAGCAGCACAACCTCGGCACACAAAAAGCGAATCTGAGCCAAGCGATTCTTATAGAGCCATATAACCACAAAGGGTACAAGTGCGCACAAGGCAAAAACCACCCCTACCCACCAAAAATCAAAAGCAACAAAACTCTCCTCTGCGCCATCTATCGTGTAGTGGGCCATAGGGACAAAGCAGAGCACCGACATAAGCACCGAAACGGCCAAAAGGTAGAGCGTTTGTATTCTCTGTAACATATTTATTGTAATTAGGTTTTGGTTGCAATTAAAACATTAAAAAAAGTTATTTTTTATCGCCCGAGGCAATCTCCTCGTCGATAAAATAGTGGTTGCGCTCGGGAGCATTGCGATTGATAAGCTCGCCCAAGAAACCGGCCAAAAACAACACCACACCCAAGATTATAGCCACCAAACTGAGGTAGAAAAGGGGCTGATTGGTAAGTGGATAGCCTGCTGTGAATTTCTGGATGATAATCCACAAAATAGCCACAAAACCGACCAAAAACATCAGCGTACCAGCACCACCGAAGAAGTACATTGGCGAGCGGCCATACTTCGACACAAACATAACGGTAATCAGGTCGAGGTAGCCTTTTAGCAACCTCTCCCAGCCATACTTCGACACCCCATAGCGACGAGCATAGTGGGTTACCTCCTTCTCGCCAATGCGTCCGAAGCCCGCCCTCTTGGCCAAAATGGGTATGTAGCGGTGCATCTCGCCATAGACCTCAATACTCTTGACCACCTTGTTGCGATAGGCTTTCAGGCCACAGTTGAAGTCGTGCAACTTGATACCCGAGACGTAGCGACAAGTGGCATTGAAGAGTTTGCTTGGCAAGGTCTTGGCCTTGGGGTCGTGGCGCTTGCGCTTCCAACCCGAAACCATATCGTAGCCCCCCTCGGTAATCATACGATAGAGTGCCGGAATCTCGTCGGGCGAGTCCTGCAAGTCGGCATCCATAGTGATAACCACGTCGCCTACGGCACGCTCGAAACCACAGTAGAGTGCAGCGCTCTTGCCATAGTTGGCCCTAAAACGCACACCCCTAATGCGCTCATCCTCACGAGCAAACTGCTCAATCAGCGCCCACGACGAGTCGGTACTGCCATCATCAACAAATATAACCTCATAGGAGAGGCCCTCGGCCTGCATCACACGACCAATCCAGCCGAGCAACTCGCCAAGCGACTCCTCCTCGTTGAGCAGAGGTATTACAATACTAATATCCATAGTCACTCTCTTGCAAATAAACCACTTAGGCCTACTCGGCAGCGGTGTTGTCGTCGGCAAAAATATCGGGCTGGCGACGAGTGATTAGCGACAACAGAAGGCCACACAAAAGGCCATAGAAAGCGTTGCTCACAACCGACGACAGGGTCAGAATAAGGGGGCTTGTGACAGACTTCTGCATCATCGAATAGGTCTCCTCGAAGCTGTCGGCAGGAATCATATCCTGCATCTGGGCCATAGTCTGCTCAACCACCTGCAACAACTCCTCGCGGATGAAGAAATTGGCCATAACTGCCGAATAGACACCCGTAAGTACGCCTGCAAAAATCATCATCACCACCACAAAACCAACACCTCGGCCATAGCTAAAACCACTCTGTCGGGTGTGACCGGCAGCAAATTTGCGAAGGAATCCAGCAGCCAACAAAATACCAATAACAGTGGATGCAAAATCTACCACCTGAGCCAAAGTTGTCTGCTCCTTGAAAGTCTGACTGAGCAGCGCAAAGGCTACGCTCACCAAGCCAATAATAGTACCACCTTTGAGCGCTTGGCTCCAAAAGTTCTGTTTGTTCTCGTTCATAGCTATCTATTGTTTTATCTGTTTCTATCTCAACTCTCCGCCACCCTCGCGCAAAATCTCAGGCTCGCCCGAGGTCAAATCGACCAACGTCGTGGGAATCAAACCACCATAGCCACCATCGATGACCATATCGACCTCGCTGTCGTAGCGCTCCAAGAGCAATTCGGGGTCGGTGGTGTACTCCACAACCTCGTCGTCGTCCTTCACCGAAGCCGTAGCCAAAGGAAACTCCAATCGCTCGACAATAGCCAGAGGAATGGCGTTGTCGGGAATCCTCACACCAACAGTCCTACGACCCGCCAGCGCCTTGTCGGGCACTTTATTGGAGGCCTCCAAAATAAACGTGAAAGCACCGGGAGTATTGCGTTTGAGCATCTTGAACTGCACATTGTCCACCTTAGCAAACCTATCGACCATCGAGATGTCGGAGCAGACTATCGAGAGCAACTTCTCCTCTTTGCCGCTGAGTTGGCGCAAGCGCTCAACAGCCTTGGCGCTGCGCAGCGAACAACCGAAAGCATAGACTCCGTCGGTGGGATAGACAATGATGCCGTCCTCGCGAAGCACTTTTAGAACTTTCTCCAATTCGCGCTCGGAGGGATTCTGCTCGTAGAGTTTAACAAACTGTGCCATAACTATTTATATTTTAGCGGTCAGCGGTCAGCTGGGATTTGGCGGAAATGTTTACAATAGTACCACCTATTTGGCGGAAATTTTTGAGGATTTTTCGGTTGTCTTCCGAAGGAGCATAGTGGGGCTATGTGACTGAGGAAACTATCGAAAACACCCAAAGAACATCAACCTTTACAATAGTACCACCTATTTGGCGGAGATTTTTGAGGATTTTTCGGTTGTCTTCCGAAGGAGCATAGTGGGGCTATGTGACTGAGGAAACTATCGAAAAAGACCAAAAAGAACGCCAAATAGATGAAATAAAAAAAGGGTAAGCTACTTATATCGCACCGCTACAACCACCTACCCTTGCTCTCTTCCAAGCCTGGGGGATTCAGCAGGAGCTGGTCGTATAAGACTTACCCAGAGTGCAAATATACGATTTTTTCTTATTTTTGCAAAAATTTTCTTCTTTTTATGACAAAGCGACACAACAAACTCATCCTCTCGGTGGTGGCTATTGCACTCGTTGGAGTGGTGGCTATCAGCGCCTTAGCACTCGCCAAGAGGAGCGTTATTAAGCAACCGACCGAAATTTTCATCCCCACCTCAACCGACTACCCCACACTGATTAGCTCGCTCAGCGAGGCTGGCGTGGAGCGTATGGAGATTGTGAGCCTTGTGGGCCGCCTGAAAAAACTCGACCAACACATCAAGCCCGGCCACTACATCCTGCCCGAAGGTGCGTCGGCAATGAGAGTTGTCAATATGCTCCGAGGTGGCGCACAAACCCCCGTAAAACTCACATTCAACAACACTCGCACCATAGAGGAGCTTTCGGCACGCATTGCCGAGCAGATTGAGGCCGACAGCAGCGCCTTGGCCTCCTACCTGAAAGAGCCCTCAACAGCAGCCAAATACGACCTTCGCCCCGAGGAACTCATCGCCCTCTTCATACCCAACACCTATGAGGTGTGGTGGACTGTAACGCCCGAGCAGCTAACAGACCGTATGGCCCGCGAGTGGGAGAGGTTTTGGAACGAGAGCCGTATGGCCAAGCTCCAACGCACAGGTCTAAGTCAGGTGGAGGTTGTAACACTTGCTTCGATAGTCTATGAGGAGACCAAAAACGTTGGCGAGATGGCCAAAATTGCGGGCGTATATATCAACCGCCTGCGCCGAGGTATGCCCCTACAAGCCTGTCCCACAGCAAAATATGCCATTGGCGACTTCACAATCAAACGTGTGCTCCACAAGCACACCCAAGTGCGCTCGCCCTACAACACATACCTCAATCGCGGCCTTACCCCGGGGCCAATCTGCGTACCCTCGATTGCGGCTATCGATGCTGTGCTGAATTACTCAACCCACAACTACCTCTATTTCTGCGCCAAGGAGGACTTTTCGGGCACTCACAACTTCTCGACCAACCTCGCTCAGCACAACCGCTACGCCAAGCGTTACAGCGATGCGCTGCGCAAAGCCGGCATAAGATGATAGAAAACTTACAAGGATGACGTCTTAATAGTAGAGCATCCGAAAAACCACCCCAAGCCCTTCGGTTGCCCCGAGGGGCTTTGTGTTTTATAGGTAAGCAGGTTGTTTTTTATTTATATAATATAGTATTTATTGAAATAATTTTTTAACTTTGTAGCAAACTACACTCAAATTACGACAATGAAACGTCTGTTTTTTCTAACCTTAGCCCTCGTTGCCCTACTTAGTTCGGCTCAGGCACAACCACAGGATGCACTCTTGGAGAGCGTCAAAAACCACCCCGTAATTAGTTGGGGCGGCTGCGACATCGTCCAGTTGGAGGAGCACGACTACTTGGTGGCCGTAGCGAGCGTTGAGGTGGGCACAAAGAAGCTACCCCAGCTACGCACCGTTGGCGCTACTAAGGCCAAACGCGAGCTACTGCTGATGATAAACGGCTCGGAGATTAGCTCCTCAACCGAGATGACCACCTCGGAGGATATGGTGGACATCGACGGCAAGCAGACCATCTCCACCGTCCAGACCTTCTTTGAGAGCATACGCGAGGATGCTGCGGGTTGGGTCAATGGTATGTCGCCACTGGGTATGTGGTACTCCGACGACCGCTCGGTATTTTTCTACGCAATTTACAAATCTATCAACTAAATAAACTTTATTATGAAAAAACTATTTCTTTTGGTTGCCGCCACACTCGCCGCAACCGTAATGATGGCACAAGACCCAGCTGATTTGGCTGCTACCCCCGCAGTGCAGGAGACTCAGGAGGTGGAAGTGGACATTATGCAATTCCCCGAGAATGTTCTGATTGAGAGTATGACCCAGTCGCTTGCCAAACAGGGCAAAACACTTGGTAATATCAACGACGACGGCTCTATCTACGTTGTGGCTGCTGCAACCACCGCACGCCCCAGCAATATGAGCGGCTTTGTTAATTCGCGTAACGTGGCCTACTCGATTGCCGAGCTGAGCGCAAAGATGAGTCTGTTGCGTCTGGCCGGTGAGCAAATCACCTCGGGTCGTGGCTTCCAGATGCTCGAAGACATCGTTGAGGGCGAAGACCCCGACGCAGTAAAGAAAGCATCGCTGTTGCAGAAACTTGGCAAGATTGCCGACAAGTCGCTCGACAAAGCCCTCTCGGCACTGGGCGTATCAGAGGAGGAGATTGCCAAGATGAACCAGAGCAAAAAGAAAGCCGTATATGAGCAGAACTACAACCAGACCGTGCGCTCGCTCGTGAGCGGTATGGTAAAGGGTTGCGCCGTAGTACGCATCGCTGAGGGCGAGGCTGGCAAGGACGACTACCAAGTGGCTATCTGTATGAAGTACTCGCCTGAGTTCCAGAGCCTTTCGGCCGCAATTCGCAATGGCGAAGTAGATAGGATTCCTGCCTCGAAAATCAAACCTACCAGACAGCAGATTATGAATATGTCGCCCGATGAGCTCATACAGCGTATGGGTACTTGGGTAACTTTCAACGAGCAAGGCGAGATGGTAATCTATGGTTTCGGTCAGCAGGAGGTACGCGATAGCGGTTCGCGCCAGAGCGCTGCTTACAGCCGCGCCTACTCGCAGGCTCGCTTGGCTGCCGTAGCCAACATCAAGAACTTCGTTGCCGAGGATTTGGTTGCTACCGAGACCACCGAGAGCACCGAGAAACTCCGCGAGTATGCCGACGGCACAAACGCCTACTTCTCGCAGCAGAAATGGGAGCAGGCAGTTAAGGCTAAGGAGAGCACCCTGAACATCGCCACCGAGCAGGTACGTCAGTGGCAGGGCGTTCACCCCGTTTCGGGTCACAAGATTGCAGGCTACGTTGTAGCTTGGACTCCCTCCAACGCTGCCAAAGCAGCAGACCTCTCCAACCAGTTTGCTCCCGAGAGGAGCAGCAAGGCCTCCAAGAAGTCGGATTCCGAGGGCCAAGAGGCAGCTCCTGCTCGTCAGCAGACCAAAAAGAGCAGCTACACCGTTGTAGGTGACGACGATGACCTTTAATCACTAAAAAATAAACACGATGAAACTGGGGCATATCTTACTGCCCATCGTGGCTCTACTAAGTTGTCCTACACTTGTTGTGGGACAACTTAGTTATACCAAAGGCCAGAGCCACTACCAAGTGGGCGAAAATGGCGACGAGTTTGTTGTGACCTACTACCGCAACAGCACAACAGGAAGCTCGCGCAACCGCAACATTGAGGATCGCAAACGCCGTATGGAGGCTATCGACCTTATGGGTGCCTACCAGCTCTATCTCTCGTGGAGCGAGCGTATGGGCATCAATGAGGAGGCGGTGGACAACCTTTTCCAGATTTTTACCGACGCCGTAGGCTACCACTACGACGCTGAGGTTTATGCCCTCAGACGCGAGGAGCGTAAGGATTGCTCCGTATTCCGTTGTCGCAAGAGCGAGTTTATAATCACCGAGGCCGACTTCCCTGTCGATGTCGATATTATGGGCATTGTGCGTAAAAACTACAACGCCCAAAAAGATTCCTATGCGGCCTCAACACTCTACTCCATTGAGGGTTGCACGTCGGACGACTACATTGGTATGATGCACGACTATCTCTCGGGCAGGGCTATGGTAAATCCCGCCATCAGGTCGTTGCAGAAGAGTGGCGGATTTGAGCGTCTGGACAATTCGCTCTACACCGACCTCGACGCAATGTTTCTGGTGGAACTGAGCGGTGCAGAGATGCAAATTTCGCTCGACGCCACTGCTCCTCACGGACAATTTGCGTGGATTGAGATGGTCACATCTGCCGCCCCTGCCGACAAGGAGCGCTACTACCAATTGTGGAAAAAGTCGCTCCACAACGATGCCACCGTATGGGAGGATATGCTGCTCTTTGCGGCTCAAAACTGCACAACCCCACTGCCCGAGGAGTTTCCCACAGTGAGCGAGGCTATTGCTGCCTTCCCGGGTGCTATTAGTCCCTATGGTGTAAGACTTGGAAGCGCAGGCAAACTCTACTCCGAGGCCGAGGCAGCCTATGCCGCATCCAACACCGAGGAAGCACTCCGACTGCTTGGCGAATCAATTAGCAATGAGGGCGTTAATAAGAGCGCACTCAATCTCATTGGCGCTGTTTATCGCTATACGGGCGAGCCTACCCGAGGTATCCCCTACCTGATTTTGGGCTTTATGATTGACCCCGAAACGCGCTTTTTGGCGGGCAATCTTGTGGCCTCGCTCGAAGCAGCAGGCTATGCTCGTGTAGTGGAGCTGGCACGCTTTATTAGCTCCTACGCCAAACTCGACCAGTGGAGCAAAGGTATTGTCGATAAGGTTATTTCTACCCAACCAGAAGAGTTAATTATAGAATGAAAAAGTACATAGTTTTTACGCTCCTGCTTGCACTTGCGGCCACCACTTCGGTGCAGGCTCAAAAGCGCTCGGGCTCGTCGGACGAGGCTGTTGGTATTGAGACACTTGTGGCCACCGAGGGCGAAAAGAAAATCATCACCACCGGCTACGGCTCAACCCCCGAGGCAGCCGAGCAGGATGCCTTGCGCAACGCTGTGGCCGAGGCCGTTGGCTCGGTTGTGAGCAGCACCACCATTGTGGAGAACGACGAGGTTATTGAGGACGAGATTTTGAGCCTCAGTCACGGATTTGTCCGCACCCACCGTGTGCTGTCGGTTGGCGGCAATGTGGAGGAGAGCTTTTCGGCCACCATTGTTGCTATCGTGGCTCAGAAACAGATTGTCGAGAGGCTTTCGACCTATGGTGTGAAGATTTCCTACAACGCCGGGGGCATATTTGCTCAATACAACCAGTGGGACAATCTAAAAGAGGCCGAGCTTACGATGGTAAACAAATTCTTCGGCCCCGAGGCTTTGGCACGTAGAGCCAGCAACGTCTATAACTACGAGCTTCGCGCTCACGAGCCTCTGCGTGAGGGCGATTACTACAAAATCAGGCTCGATGTTGTGGCCTTTCAGAACAGCAACTACCAAGTCGAGTTCGACTTCTTCAAGGCACTCCTTGCGGAGCTTTGCTACGAGGTTGCTCCTCTGACCTACCAGATGCCCACCATCCACCTCGAAGAGGGATTGCCCGAGGCCAATCGTTACACGCAGAAGTATGTTGCCGGCGTAGATCGCAAGGGTCGCACCAAGTTCAAAACAAACCTCATTGACATCTGCGAGATTGATGCTCCCGATGAGCGACATTTCATCAACCCACGCTACGCCTATGGCAACAGTGCAAAGGGCGAGTTCTACACCCGCTTTGTGGGGACAGATAGCGACTATCTAACTACGCAGTTGCTCTATAATAAGTACAACCGCCAGCTTACCATTCAGGACATTAGTCGTCTGAACGACCGTCAGATACGCGATACGGAGGTGGTATTTGACTTCTTCCACAACAGCTACACCCCCTATGTGTTTGTGCTGGTGGAGGATGCCAATGTTATGACCCCCTACAAACGCATTACCTTCTATAAGTTTGTCAATGAGGAGAGCCTGAGGGTTATAAAGAACTACCTCAACTGGATGTTTGGCGAGTTGCACTGCGACATCATTTGGCAAACCACCGAGGGCGACAAAATCACCCAGTTTAACACGGGCGACGACTGCGTGTATAGTGTTGTAAATGAGTACGATTCGGGTGTTTGGGGCGACAGCGGTCTAAGATGTCGCTACGAGGGCTACGCCTTTATGAAGCCTGTGGTTGAGCCTGTGGTTATGGAGCAGAATTTCATTTTCCGCTACCCTGCCGAGGAGTTCAAAACCATTCGCAACATAGAGCTTATCCCCCACCTCAGGGTAGATAACCTCGTGAAGTGCATAAGATAGTCGGGAACGGATAACAAACTGATATTTAGGATGAAAAGAATAGTGACATTGGCCCTACTATTGACGCTTGGCCTCACAACAATTTGGAGTCAGAACGCCCCACTGGTTGCCGGCAAAGGCGAACAAAAGGTGGTAAGCACCGGTATGGGCGCAACCTCGGAGCAAGCCACTCAGGACGCGCTGCGTTCTGCCATTGAGATAGCGGTTGGCTCGATGGTTAGTAGCAACACTTTGGTATCTAACGACAAGATTATTCGCGACGAGATATTCAACCATAGCAAAGGTTTCGTAAGAAGCTACGAGGTGGTAAGCGAGAGTGGCGACCCCACCGATGGGTATGTGGTGACAATCTCGGCAATAGTCACTCGCGAACACATTGCCAACAAGCTGAAAGCGCAAGGCGTGAGTGTGAACTACAACGCCAAGGCTATGTTTGTTCAGCTGAAAGAGTGGGACAACTTGGCCAACGCCGAGCGAGCTATGGCCAAAAATCTCTTCGGTTTGGAGGCCATCAAGCGCAACAAAACCTCTGTTTACAACTACAGCATGACTGTCGATGAACCAATTAGGAGCGACAACAAGTACAAAGTGGCGGTTCATTGGAAAGCTATCTTTAACGACAACTGGGAGAATGAGTACCAAAAGATGCTCACCACACTCGACCAACTCTGCTACGAAAAGACCATCTTGACATACAATACCATCCAAGGGGTGATGAAGAGAATATACACTTACGATGGTGGTGCGCTCTACACCCAAAAGATTCAGGATGGAGTAGATGAGTTGGGTAATCCCGTCTGGATCGAAAGAGAGGTTGCTGTGTCTAGTAGCCATTTCCCAAAGCCATTCAAGCAACTCACATACACTAATCCCTAATCGGCAGGTATCATTTCGTTTTTGGCTCACGATTGGATGGATGACCAGAGCCAAAGAGTTAGGGAACAGCACCAAAAGTTCTCACGACAACTCACCTCGCAAGATTTGAGCAGGCTCAACGGTTGTTACAGCGAGCCAGAAATTGTCTATGATCTTTTTATGCTCACCTATACGCCCTACTACTATGTTGTCATAGAAGATGCCGACAACGATTGGAAGAAGCACTCCTCGCCTGAGCGAATAATCATCTACAAGTTCCTACACCCCGACACGGCCAAATTTGTTCACCACTACGCAACTTGGCGTTTTGGCGAATTTGCCAAAAATATCACTTTTGACTACGACGGTAGCAAGCAGGATAAAAAGAATGTAATCTACTACAACTGCTCGGGCCGCTACACCCAGCGTATCAACAACAACGACTACTACAATCGCGGCTTCTATTTATTTAAGCCAAATTACAAGTGGGTATCGCTCATCACGACCTACACCCTATCCGAAGAGGAGTTTTCAAACCTCACCGGCATAACCGTAACGCCAATACACCACACCAAATTGGTTGAGTATTATCTCAAAAATGATGGTTTAGAGTAGATTGTAGTTAGACAACCCAAACAAAGCAGAGCGCAGAAGTAAATTTTGTGCTCTGCTTTGTTTTTTGTAACTTTGCCTTTTGTAAAAAGGCAAATCAGTAAAACAACGTGAGCTAATAGAGGATTATGCAGACTAAAAACAACTCTCTACTACAACGACCCCACCTCGCCATTGCCGGCCCTTGCAGCGCCGAAAGCCGCGAGCAACTGCTCGAAACAGCAACCCTTTTGGCACAAAGTGGGCGGGTGGACATTTTGCGTGCGGGAGTGTGGAAACCTCGCACCAACCCCAACACCTTCGAGGGTGTAGGCGACATTGCGCTCGACTGGCTCTGCGAGGCTCGCTCGCTCACAGGTCTGCCCATAGCAACCGAGGTGGCCACAACAGCCCACGTCGAAAAGGCCCTCCGTGCTGGCATTGACGTTGTGTGGATTGGCGCTCGCACCACAACCAACCCTTTCAGCACTCAGGAGGTGGCCGAAGCACTTAGGGGTAGCAAAGTGGCTGTTTTGGTGAAGAATCCCACAACGCCCGACATAGGCCTATGGATGGGTGCAGTCGAAAGGCTCAATCGTTGTGGCATCAGCGATGTGGGGCTTATCCACCGAGGTTTTTCGCTCCACAACTCCACCGACAACTATCGCAACACACCTCTCTGGCAGGTGGCCCTCGAAGCCAAAGAGCGTATGCCCCAGTTGCCAATGATTTGCGACCCCTCTCACATCTGTGGCAACCGTCACGCGCTCCGACAAGTGGCACAGCAGGCTGCCGACCTCAACTACTCGGGCTTGATGATTGAGTGCCACCCACGCCCCGACGAGGCCCTGAGCGACAAAGAGCAACAGATAACCCCCAACGAGGCTGTGGAGCTACTCGGCTCAATCATCTGGCGCAATGTTGCCACCGACTCGCTCCGATGCAACGAGGAGTTGGAGCAACTACGTGCAAGCATCGACAGGCTCGACGGCGAGATTTTTGCCCTCATAGCCCAGAGGATGAATGTGGCCGAGGAGATTGGTAGGCTCAAAAGGGTCAATAATCTGACCATTTTGCAGTCGGGACGTTGGCAAGAGGTGGTTGAACGAGTCACCAACGAGGCCGCCCAGCACGGTCTGAGCCGCGAATTTACAAGTCGAATACTCGAAGCCATACACATCGAGAGCATCGAGCGACAAAACAAAATTATGCAATAGACACAACACCACACACTAAATCACCCCACCCACAGCAACAATGAGGCTTTGCAGAAGCATATCACACAGCCATTTCGACCTCGCCACCGAAGCAATCCGAGGTGGAGAGATGGTGGAACTCAGGGCCGACCTTATGGGTCTAAGCCCCGAGCAGATTGGTAGGCTCTGTGGGGTTGCACCCAAGACCATAGTCACCTGCCACTTGGCCGACCCTGCTAAGGCCGAGGCCTACTACAACGTAGCCATTAAGCAGGGTGCGTGGGCTATTGATGTGGCCTTGGAGCGAGGCGCAGAGCAAATCAAACGCTTGGCTACGAGGGCCAAGAGCGCGGGGTGCAAACTAATTCTCTCGCAACACTACGCCACCACCCCACCCTTCGACACATTGCGCCAAGTGGCAGGGGAGATGTTTGCGCAAGGTTGCGACATCGCAAAGATAATCACCACCGCAACCTCCACAGCCGAGGCCATAGTTCCCATTGGACTATACCGCTGGGCCGAAGAGTATGACCCCGAGCGCATTGTAGCATTTGCTATGGGCGAGGCAGGCAGTTTCACACGCCGATTGTCGTTGCTTATGGGTGCGCCCTACACCTATGTAGCCCTCGACACTGCCCACAGGGTAGCCATAGGGCAGCCCACCGAGGCCGATATGAGGGCCACATTTGAGTCGAAATACCCTTTGGAGGGGCTTATACTCCCCACTTCCATAACCCCACCCTGCTCCAAGAGCGAGGCTCAGAGGGCCATTTTGTGTGCCGCCCTCGCCTCGGGCAAGAGCATCATTGAGGGCTACACCCCCTGCGACGACAACGAGGCGGCCTTAGTAGTTGCCAAGGAGTTGGGGGCTGAGATTAGCCTCTGCGCAGGCAGGCTTACCATCGTAGGCTTGGGTCACAAGGAGATTGCCCGCAGACTAAAAGAGGCCACAAATTGCACCTTCCGCGTCGGAGAGTCGGCCCTGACAGCAAGGCTCACTCGCTCGGTGGTGGCCGCCTTGGGCATTGAGGGGGCAACATTCGCCACCGAGGGGACTCTGCGGCACAGAGATATGAACGCCACCGATGAGGCCATTGCTACTATGGCTCGTGGTAGCCATTGGGTGCTTGACGGTAGTAGCTCGTCGCAACACATTTCGGGCGCTATGATGGCAGCAGCACTGCTCGATAGCCCCACCACAATCGTGGTAAACCGACCAACCAGCAGGCCCTACATCACGCTGACAGCCAACATAATGCGTCGTTTCGGAGCACAAGTAGGCATAGCTGAGGGGGCAGATAGCATAAAGATTTACATTGAGGGCGGAGGATATACCCCAGCCCACATAGCCTTAAAGGGCGACTGGTCGTCGGCAGCCTACTTTGCAGCCGCCTATACCATTGCGCAGAGTGGCCACCTTAGGGCCGAGCGCTATACACTTCACATCGACCCCAACAAAGCGAGCCAGCAAGCCGACAAGGCCATATTGGAGGTGCTAAGGCGTGCGGGGGCAAATATAACCATTGGCGAGGGTGTGGTGGAATTTCTGCCTTCTAAGGAGCTTCGAGGATTTGACTACGACGCAAGCGACACTCCCGACCTACTGCCCACGCTGGCGGTGGTGGCACTCTTCGCCACATCTGCCTCGCGCATAGGTGGTCTTGGTCGCCTTGCCAACAAGGAGAGCAACCGCACCGAGGCAATAGTGGAGGCCCTTTTGGCTCTGGGTGGCGACGTACATATCAAGGGTAACGAGTTGGTTATCAACGGTGGCCGACCACTCCACAGCGCTCCTCTACGCTGCCATAGCGACCATCGTATGGCAATGTCGTTGGCTGTGGCAGCACTTTTTATGGAGCAAGCCCCCACGATAGACAACATCGAGTGTGTGGCCAAGTCGTACCCCACGTTTTTCACAGAACTAAACAAGAGAAAATAGTCTTATGAACACTTTTGGACACAATTTCAGAGTAACCCTCTTTGGCGAGTCGCACGGCCCGTCCATTGGTGTGGTCATCGACGGTGTGCCCGCAGGCATAGCACTCTGCGAGGCCGATTTTGAGGCCGATTTGGCGCGTCGCCGAGCAGGAGCTATGGGGACAACCCCACGCACCGAGGAGGACAAGCCAGAGCTACTCTCGGGCCTCTACCGAGGTCACACTACGGGTGCTCCTCTGGCCATAATCTTCCGCAACCACAACGCTCGCCCCGAGGAGTACGACAACCAGCCCATACCACGCCCCGGCCACGCCGACTGGGTGGCTGCACAGAAGTATGGGGGCTACAACGACCCTCGTGGCGGTGGCCACTTCTCGGGCCGACTGACGCTCGCTCTGGTGGCGGCAGGTGTGGTGGCTAAGAGAGTGGTCGGAAGTGTCAAGTTTGAGGCCCGCATCAGCCAAATTGGGGGTTGCGACAACGCCTCAGAGTGGGATGCAATCATCCGTCAAGCCTCCTCGGAGGGCGACTCGGTGGGTGGCATTGTCGAGTGCAGGGCCGAGGGTGTGGGCGTAGGCGTGGGCGAGCCTTTCTTCGACTCGCTCGAAAGCCACATAGCCCACCTCTTGTTTGCCATTCCGGGTGTTAGGGGCGTGGAGTTTGGCGACGGCTTCGGGGCAGCAGCGATGCGTGGCTCGGAGCACAACGACCCGATAATAGCTCCCGACGGCACAACCGCCAAAAATGGCGCAGGAGGCATCAATGGCGGCCTCTCGAATGGCAACCCCATAGTGGTGCGTGTGGCCTTCAAACCCACATCGAGCATCGCCCGCCCACAGCAGACACTCGACCCCACCACAGGAGAGATGGCAACGCTCTCCACCGTTGGCCGCCACGACGTCTGCATAGCTCTACGCGGAGCGGTAGTTGTGGAGGCTGCCGTAGCAATCGCCCTCGCCGACCTCATCGGCTAAGAATTGATAATCGACAGCAATCAAAGATGCGGGTTACTTTGCAGTAACCCGCTTATTTTTTGCCACAATATCCACCATTTTGCCCAACAATCCAAAACTACAAACTCTCAGTACGTGAAGTGGGCAAAAAAATGCAAAATCAAGGGAGGTTAGGGATATTAGGGAATTTAGGGAGGTTAGGGATAGGGCCTATAAGCCCTATAAGCCCTATAAGCCCTATAAGCCCTATAAGCCCTATAAGCCTTATAACACCTTAAAGCCCTTAAAGCCCCTAATGCCTTTAAGGCAAGTCGTCGGTTGTCAATAGCACAACAGACCTCTCCCCTGCTTCGCAGACCCTCCCCTAACTTAGGGGAGGGTTATTCTTGACTTAGGTCTTTCGACGTTAGACGTTAGACGTTAGACCTCAAAGGCTGGGTTTTGTGGAGGGATTTTTGGGCCAAACAAGAAGGTAGCTCCGCAGTTTGCTTACGCAAATGAGGAAGCTACCTATCGAAGTTTGGTGCAAAAAGCACCCACAAGGCACAGCCGAAAACAAGGCGCACTCGAAAGCGAGTGCATATTGCGGGATGAATACAAGGCGCACAAGAAAATCCCCTCCGCAGTTTACTAAGCGTAAATGAGGAGGGGATTTATCGCAGGGCAACGCAGTAGTCGCCCGCAAGATGTGCTCGCAAAAAAAGAGGGGTGGCACTCGCCACCCCTCCATATCACATCAAAGCGATTGATTACAACATAGGAGCAATTGCGCCGCCGTCGCCCTCGTCGCCACCCTCGGGAGCCTCGGACTCAACGCCAGTGATGCCGGGAATCTCAACCTTCATAGTCTCATAGAAGGTGTCACCTGCGGGGTTGCACCAAGTTACATAGAGGAACGAAGTTGCATAAGCATAGCTGTCGAATACATAAGTAGTAGTCTCGGTACATACTTTTGCATAGTACTCACCAGTCTGAGTAGCCAAGAACTGCATCAGAGTCCAAGCAGAGTTGTAAGTCTGCTCATACTCGCTGTCCATCAGACGGCTGTAAACGGTAGTACCCTCAGCAGGAGTGATGGTGTAGGTAATTACCCAATCCTCCTCAGTCCAGTCGTAGTCACCGGGAACAATCGAATCGAATACGATGGTAGGTTGGTAGGTGTCGTAACCCTCGCCATCGGCGCGTACGAACTCTACATCCATATCGGGAGTGTAGTCCATACCTGCGGGAGCAGCCCAGTTACCATCGGCATCCTTAGCGATGATTACGAAGTGGTAGTCGCTACCAGATACAAGGTTGGTAATGGTGAAGCAGCCGTTCTCGTCCAAGTCAGTAGGATTGAGGAACTTAGGACCATAGTAAGCGTTGGGTACAGTTGCGATATAAGCAGCTGCGCTCTCGAAGTTGCCACCATAGGTCATACTCCAAGTGGACTCGTTCTCGATGTTGGCGTAGCGATACTGAACGATGTCGCTGGTGTTGCCGGTAACAGAGATCTTGATAGTTACCTCAGTACCAAGTGAATTGAATTTGAACTCGTCGATGTTAACACTCATAGTCTCGCTGAACTCAACGTTCTTGCTGGAGAATTTACCAGTAACAACTTTGCCATACTTACCGCTTGCATCAACCGAGTAAGCTGCCAAGTAGCGTACCTGACCGGGTTTCAGACCGGAAGTCGAAGCCTCAAATGTCTCGGCAGTCTTAACAGCACCGTTGTTGGTAAGGCTCTCGCGGAGCAACTCCTCGTCACCCTCGAATGCCTCGAAGTTAGTCTCGTTGTAGAAGTTGTAGTAGGTGAGTTTAGCACCAGGAGCCTCAACATTTACCCTAATGCGGTCGTAGTCGCAATTACCCTCGGTCAAAACGGGGGTTACTGCGCCACCAGCCTGCAACTCCTTAGTCTCGAATACGAATATCTTAGCATTATCTTTCAAGCACTCGCCATCGATGATAGGAACGATAACCAAGGTGTACGACCTGCCAGGCATACCAACTGTTTTCTCCGACCAACCGTCATCAACATAGGTGAAGTCGAAAATCGAACCCTCGAATTTCTCAACAGTACCGAGAGTACCGAACTCATCACCCCACTGCTCAGCCTCTGCCCAAGCGTCTTCCCAGCTGTACTTCGACTCCTCGAAGTAGTAGCGGTAGCCCTCGTAGCCAGCGATATTAACTTTAACCTGAATATCGAAAGGAGATGCCGATACCAAATCAACGCTCAAAGAGGAGTTTACATACTCGTAGAGAACGATGTCATCGGGGTTAATCTCTGCGCCCATACCAGCGGAGATGTAAGGAGCTGCGAAGATAGTGTAAGCACCACCAACCTCGTAGGGAATAGCCTCACCCGACCAGCTGTCCTCCAAGAAGCCATCGAGAGCAAAAGCGGTCTCACCTGCATAATATACATTCTGGTAAGCGTAGGGGTAGGCACCATAGTAACCCTGCTCCAACTCAGCAGCCAAAGTAGCGGGAGTAAACTCGCCCTTAGGATAGATACCTACAATGAACGACTGAGGCTCCTCCATCATCTCGCCATTCCAGTTCTCATACCAAACGGTAGCCTGGTTGTCGAAGATAACAGCAGGAACGGTCTCGTAAACAGGATTCCAGTTCTCATCCCAACCGGTGCGAACCTCAGCCTCACCCAAGCGGATGTAGATACCCTTATCAACCGAAACGGTGAGTTTGCCAATAACGGCTTTGTTCTCGCCAGTAACAGCCAACATCTTGATAACGCCACCTTTAACAGCGGTCTCAGCGTCGATAGCCTCCTGAGCGGGAGCAACAACGTTGAGTTTGTTACCGTTGAGCTCAACATCCCAACCTGCGGGAGTGGTAAGGATAGTAACGTCGGTAATCGAAACGAGTTTCATCTTAACCTCCAAGGTCTCAGCAACGTTCATAAATACTTTGTTGCCGGGAACGTCGAACTGGAACTCCTCGGGAAGAGTAACAGTGAACTCCTCGCCACCGTTCAGAACGAAGGTCAAGCTCTCCTCGGTAACAACAACGCTCTGGAACAAACCAGTGTCGCCGCCACCCATCTGGTGCCAAGTTACACCACCGTCAAACGATACCTCGGTGTAGCCCTGCGCGTTGGTACGAACCTGAGGCTCAGCGTGGCACTCGGGAATCTCAATCTCGGGAACAACGGTTGCGTGGTGAACTGCGTAAGCATTACCATTGGCATCAACCAACTTGGTAACTACGTCATCAACAACCTGAGCCCAGAAGTAAACACCATTCTCCTCAACAACGGTCAAACCATTCTGTTTGGCCTCGGGATAGATAGTTACCTCCTCGCCATTGGTAAGGGTCAGAACCCAAGTACCATCGGCACCCTGCTGGCAGTCAGCAACAACAATCTTACCCTCAACTGCTTCGATTGCCTCCTCCAAAGAAGCAACCTCGCTCTCGATAAGAGCTTTCAGAGCAGTAACCTCGTTGCCGAGTTTAATCTCCAAAGCCTCAACGCGAGCAGTAAGGTCGGTAATGCTCTGCTCATTTTTTGCAATGCTGTCACGCAACTCAGCGTCGTCGTAGCACGATACGGCCAATGTTGCAACACCTACAACAGCTACCATTGCAAGAGTTTTCAGATTACGGAAAAATCTTTTCATAGATAAAGTTTTTGGTTAATAAAAAAAGTGAATTGTCTTTGTAAAAAAGTGTGTTCTCCTCCCTCATTTTCCACCGCAAAGCTGACCTTGCGGTGGAAAAATCGGGCTTATAGCTCCACAAATATAAACAATAAATTGTAAATCTGAGCAGAAAAAACCATTTTTTCGCTCAAATATAGTCTTATTTTCTCTTCTGTTGGCCTATTTGCCAGTAGCTTTGGGGTGAGCCGAGAACATCTGGTAGTCGAGATTCAACTCAACACCGCCCTCCTGAACATCACCAAAGCGCACGCTATTGCGACGGCCACACTCAACCTCGGGAAGCTCCTCGGCGGGAACATAACCTACGCTACGCATAGCAGAGTTGAGTACGCGCTGGCGCAACGACTGCATCTGAGCACTGGCACTCTCGGGTTTGTAGTCGTTGGGGTAGTAGAAGCCCAAGTCGCGGAACTCGCCATCGGCAAAAATCAGGTGAGAGAGCGAACCAAATACGGGTGCATCGGCAGTACCACCAACAGGGATACAGAGTGCAATGTCGCCGTGCTCAGCAATAAGCTCGTGCTTCATAGCATACGATTTGAGCGAGTTGGCCATACAGAAGTTCTCCCAAGCAGCCAAAGCCTCTTTGCAGGTGAGTTTCTTGTTGTTGCCAAGCAACTCGAAGTTCAAAGCGGGATCTGCGCTGGCCATATAGTAGAGCTGCATAGCATCCTGACCCATCTCGAAGAGGAAGTAGGGAGTGCCGTCGGGAGCAAACTGACCGGTAAGGCTTGCCTGAGGATTGTCGCCACCCTGCAAAGCCTCGGTCTTGGTAGAAGCGAAGCGTACCTCGCCCAAAACGCCGTCCCAGTCCTCTGCTACATAAGCAACAGTGTAGGTGGTGTTGGGATCGAGGATGTCGGTCCACCTATCAACGCCCGCAGGCTCTGTCCACCAGTGGTTGGCCGAATATGAGCCCATCTCGATGTCGCCATCGGCATAGAGGAACGAAAGCAACTCCTCGCGGCTCGACTCCTGAGTAGGTATATTCATACCCTCGCCACCGCCAAAGCCTTCGATATACTGGAAGTGAATCTTAGCGGTCTTCTCGAAGTCGTAGGTGAACTCGATGTGTACCTGCTGAACGCCGGTGTGGGTGAGGTTCAACACTGCATTCTCCTTACTTGCCGAAGGATTGTTAAGCTCAACGGTTTTGGTCTTAACAACATCGGTAAACTGCAATGGAGCAAGCTCCCTATACTGGTTCATAGCTGTCCATACGATGATGTACTCGGTGTCGGGCTCGCAAGTTACCCAAGGCTCCGACAACTCGATACCCGAGCCAAACAGCTCGTCGGTCTCGCGGTTGTAGCGGTAGTTGGTATTACCAAAGCCCCAACCATCCTGATAGAGGAAGGTAGCATACTCAGCCTTAGCCTCATCGGTGTAGGCCATAATGTTCTCAGCCTCGCTGCGGCTCAAAACCTTCATCACAGCTGCCGAGCAGTTTGCACCCAGCTCTACGTTGAGCCAGAACACGCTCGAACCAATGTGAGCCCTGTCAATCTCGATTTTCGACACTGCATCGGTGGTCTGCTCGGGACGAGCCTTCAACGAGAATACCTCGCTCTGGAACTCGGGTGCAGGGGTGTAGTTCTTATCCAAGCCAATAGCAGTTGCCATCAGAGGTACTTCCGACGAAGCATTCACGCCAAAGTTGATATAGTAGGTGTGAGCCTCCAAATCCTCGCGCGAGGTGGGGTCATATACGGCGTTACGCATAAAGTCGATATACATCTTGTCGCCATAAGCGTCGATGTAGGGCTGCAAATCCTCCTCATTCGACACCCACTGGTAGAAGTACTTACAGTCGTCGTTGGGCAAGTAGGTCACCTGCATTGCGTCGAAGGTGGTAATAATATCCATACCTACCTCGGGCTTGCCGATGAGATCCTTGAAGGGGGTGCGAACATAGCACAAGGTCAAATCGCCCTGATCAGTACCCTCGGTGTCGAAGCAACCAACAGCTGCAATAACATACTCGCAATCGGGCACAACCTTAGCCTGAGCATAAGGAGTATTCATCCAATCGAACTCGTGGTTCAGGTAGTCTTCCATATTATTCGACGAGAAGGTGTAGGCACCTGCACCCGACGAATCGAAGATGAAGCCACGAATCATACTCTCAACGGTAGCCTTGCTGGCCTGTTTGGTCATATCGGCACCACCCTGACGAAGATTCTCATAGAGAGAGTTATACAAGCGGCACAGAGGATAAACATCCAAGCGGTAGGACTGAACGTTAGCACCGGGGCGAACCTCAAACTTGAAGTTATTGGTCGCCTTGTCGGTAATCTTAATAGTCACACCGTCCATACCACCCTCAGCCAAGTCGGCCACATAATCAACGGGGGTGATGACGTCGGGACGATAAATCGCCTCGGGACCCGTGGGCTGCTCAACCACAGGGGGAATCGGCTCTTCGGGTTTCTCCTCGCAAGAAACCATCATTGTTGCTGCCAAAGCAGCGGCAGCAAACAAATACAAAGTTTTTTTCATAAAAAAATGATACTGAATTGTTAGTTGAAGTTATTTATTGTTTTCTTATCTATTGCTTATCCAAGTACTTAAAGCCTACGCTCTCGCCCACAGCACACTCGGCCACATTATTTACCGTTTTGGTGGAGTCGTAAGCAACGACAACAATGCTCATATTATCCGTATTCCACTCCTCGGGCAGGACATATTCGTGAGTCCAATGTGCCTCCTTATCTGCTGCCATACTGCTGAAAGAGCCCATATAACCATCGTACAAACCTTCGTTAGCGATATAGCGCACAACGTGGTGGTGTTTGTAGTCTTGGTGGGTGATAGAGCCGTCCTTCTGAGGAGCTACTATATCGTCCTCCACCAAGAATAACGTCATACTGTATTTGTCCAGAGTCTCAGCATAGAGTGTCGTCTCACATTTCAACGTGCGACCTACAAGTGAACTAGAAATCTTCATACCGCAGTGGGCGGGATGCTCCTCCAACGACCTCTCGAAGCTGGGCACAATATCGGCCACATTCTCTGTAAGGCTGCCCGAATCCCTCATATCGGTAATGAACATTGGATAACCATAGTTACCAAAATCTTTCATCAAAACCGAAGAGATAGGAATACCCATTGGGTCGTCGCCCTGAGTATTGTCGTGGATGGCAATAACGTGAACAATATCCTTCCACTCTTTCTTCTGGACATAGTAGTTGAGTTTCTGCATACCATCGGGGCAGAACGAACACCAAGTACCCGTAAGGTCAATAACACAAATATGTCGTTCAAAGCGCGAGGCTTCAAGTGGTGCAGGCTCAACAGCCGTAATGGTCACTTGATTGGACTGCATATCGCGGTAGGTAGCTTGGAAGATGTACTCGCCAACCTCCTTTGTCATAAAATTCCTACCATCCCACCTATGTTTGGGGTGGCTCAGCAACACAATCTCGCTCTCCTGATTGACAACCGTGCCTCCGTAAGTCACCTCAAAAGTAACAGTCTGCGAGCCATCGGCCTCAATAGTCAGCACGCTGGGCGTGAGTTTCACCTCAACACTACCGTCGTCACTCTGGCCGTGACAGGCCACAAAGCCCAAAGCAAGGCTGGCTAAAAGTGCAATTTTTGCTACAAATTTCATCTTATTCTCTTTCAAATCTATAATCGTTTTGTTTTACTCAACAACATCGTAGCCAACGCTCTGGCCCACGCCACACTCGGTGCAGTTGTTTACCACATAGGAGTTGCCACCGTCATAGGAGTTGAGGGCCGCAACAACAACGCGCAGATTCTCGCTATTGCAACCACGAGGCAGGCTGAGTGTTTTTGTTGCCGACACCTCCACACCACTCTGGAAGGCCACGCCCTCGTTGAGTCTATCGCCATAGACCGAGTCAGACGAGGTGGCCACAACAACATTGTTGTGAACATAATCGTAGCCCGCACCAGCCTGATACTCGTTGATACCATCTTCGAGCAAGAAAATCTGGTAGCGATAGGCAGTGGCAATGTTGGAGGTAACACGCACTGTCACCTCAATGCTATTGTCCTTAATCTCGGAGCAATCGACAGCCACACCACAAGTTGCCGGATAGAGTTCGGCAACCGAGTCGAGCATCTCAACAATAGCCGAGTAGTCCATAACTGTGATATAGTCGTCGTTGATGATGAGATTGGCGTTGAACTGGGGCAGACCATCGCGCTTGATGAGTTTGTAGTAAGCCGAAGTCATAGGATGGGTCATAGGGTCGGACTGGTTGAAATCCTGATGGAACGACACAGGCAACAAGCGACCCGGATAGGCACTCTGCACAGCTTTCAGGTTGGCAGCCAAAGTAGGACACGAAGTACAGCCCACCGATGTGAACTGGAAGCCAAGCACCCTCTGCACATACTCTTTGGAGTCGCCACCCGACTGGGTTGCCTTAGCTACAACCTTAACCTCATTGTCGGAATAGTACTTGCCGGCATTGTAGTACTCTGCCTTGAAGGTATATTCGCCTGCCACGACTGTCGAGAAAGAGTTTGTGCCATAGGGCATAAGGGTCTCAACACCCTGACAGGTGCGAATGAGTTGGAGGGTTTTAGCGGTGCTAACATCCTCTGAGCCAAACTTAACCGTAAAAGTAACAATATCGCTACCATCGGCCGAGATAGCCTGTTTGTCGGCAAAAATCCTCAGCACGCCCTCGGGCACTTCCATATCAATAGGGTCGTCGCTCTGGCCGTGACACGACAAGAGCAAGGCCGAGGCGAGGCCCACAAAGGCCAAAAGCGAAAAAAGTCTGAACAGTTTTTTCATCTTCTCCTATTTGTGTGTTTTCTCTTCCCTTACAGATTAGTTGAGAATGTAATCTACCGAGCTACCCATAGCGCAGACGTTGGCGTTGTCGATCTGCTGGCCGTCGTGAACATAAACAACCACGCGGCAATCGTTGGCTACAACGTTGATATCGCCAAAGGGTTTGTCAATCTTGGTGGTGAAGGTAGTGGTATATTCCTGTCCTGCCTCCAAGTGTACTTTGGTATTGTCGGACATCTTGGCGTAGTTGGGCGAAACTGCCGTTACGACGTGGTGATAGACAGGCTCAACGCTTTTGCTGCTACCGGGCATATTGTCGGCCAAAACCACAAATGCAACATCGTAATCGCCAGCCTTAGTGGCAGTTACAGAGGCCTCAATCGAAACATTGCCCGAAGCATCCATAGAGGTTTTGCCAATCTTAACACCACACTTTGCGGGCGCAACCATAAGCTGCTGCTCGATGAGCGAGTTGAGCATAGACTCCGAGCTCTGACCATTCGAGAAGGCCAAATCGTAAACGCAGTAGGGGATGCCGGTAATGCCAAATTTGTTGCAAATCTCAGTAGCCACATCCCTGCCCTCCGATTTGATGGAGTACTCGTCGTTGAGGTGGGAAGCCAAAACGATAACATTGTCGCCATAGTCACCGGCTTTGAGTTTCGACAGACCCTCGGTCATACGAGGGCAGTTGGGACACCAAGTACCGGTAAACTGGAATACGCACACCTGATGGCGATACTTCTCATACTTTTGGCGATTCTGCACAGTGATAGTAACAGTGTTCTCGGTCTTTTTGCCACGTACAGTTGCATAGAAAGTGTAGGTGCCATTCTTAATCGAGCTAAAAGATTTGCTTGAACGGGGCAGGCGTTTCTCATTCTCTGCATTTACAAAATAGGTTTTGCCCAGTGTAGCCTCGTCGAGCAACACGTCGTTGCCCTGAGCGTCACGAACAATAAAAGTAGCTGCATCAACACCATCGGCCTCGATGGTAGTTTTGTCAACCTCGATAGTGAAAGTAGTGCCCTCGGGAACGGGAGTGTCGTCGTCATCGTCGTTGGTGTCGGGGCCACAGGCAACAAATGCAACGGTTGCAAGAGCTGCAATCAAAAAGCGATAGAATTTCATAATATATATATTAAATAGGTATTACACTTAAATGTTTAGTTTATATTAGAACGAAGTCGAAACCACAAGATTACCACCCGTATAAGCAGGCATCAAGCGGCACACGCCACCCGAACAAACCATACCGGCACGGTTGCGGCCATAGCTCAGAGCCACGCGGGTGCGACCTGCGGTGTAGCTGAAACCGAAGTTGTAGTAGTGAATCTTAGTGTCGCCGTGGTTGAACATATCGCTTGCGAAGATGCTCCACGCGGGTGCGAAGTTCACCTCCAACAATCCCGACATCCAATCCTTATGATCCTCGAAGGTGGTCAGGTAGGCCAACTCCATACGGGTCGAGAAGGTGGGAGTGTATTTATAGAGCAGGTCGGCAACAACCATATTCGACAGCCAAGTACCCCTACCCTCTCCGTGCGAGGGGTTGTACTCCTGCATAGCATAGAGCAGCTGCATCTTGAACTTGCGGCTCACCTGCTTCTCAACACCCACATTCACATTGCGCCACAAGAGCGTCTTGGGCACATACGACCCCTCCTCTTTGAGGTTGTAGTAGGTCGAGAGGTTCAGATTGACCTTCATACCACGTTTGCCACCCAGAGTAGTACCACGACGGAAGTTGTAGTACACATCGAGTTGGCCACCAATCTCGCCACTATTGATAAAGCCCGAGGTTGTACCAGACTGAGGGATATAGGGGTTGAGGTTGGTTATGGCATAGGAGTACTGAGCACAGAGCGCAGGCAGGTAGTTCAGCGTGTTGTTGGTCTGCGACGAGGCATACGACACCTTCGAGGCCATCCACTCCATACGGCGACCTGTGAAGCTAACGCCCAAGCCACCACCACTATACGACAACTCTACAAGCTGTGCATTGCCCCTCTTGATGAGGTTGGCCTTGCCGTCGATGAGGATGTTGGGGTTGGAGTAAATCTTATCTCCACCATCAACCCACTCTGCACGAGCAATAAAGCCACTACGCTCGAAGTTTAAACGTGCCGAGTAGCCCATAGTCGAGGCCTTAGCACCAAGTTCCTCTTGGATGGGGCTTACAGGCTCAAAGCGATTCAGCAGCGAACCCTCAAAGGCGAGGTTGGTTGCACCCCAGCCCAAGAGGCTCGAAAGCGAGAACGAGCCATCCACACCCCTAACCTGCGTCTCAGGAGCAAGCTCAATACCCAAGCGGGGAGCACCCCAGAGAGCTTTCAGGCGAGCAATGTCCTTATACTGGTAGGAGATGCGAGCACCCATCATTGCGGTATTCATACCCAAAGTGCGGTCTTCGTAGGTGCGGAAGAGCAATCCGCTACCAAACTGGTCGTAGAACGTACCAGCCGTAACAGCAAAATCCTCGTCAATCCACTGCATATAGTAGTTCGTCAGGCGAGCACCTTCGAGGTTATTGGGATAACCCACCAAAGCGGGCTGGTAGGCCTCCATCTGAATACCGGCCGAAAAATTGCCGGCATAGTAGTCGGCTTTAAGATAGTTGTTTGTACCAAAGTTGCCTTCGGCCTTCTGTGCGTTGGTGACGCTATCGTCGGCATAGACGATAGAGTTGCTCTCGAAAGAGCCAACCAAATAACCCTTGCCATCTGTCTGAGCCAATACCGCAGGGGCAACAGCTCCACAGAGCAAGAGTGCGAGTAATGCACGCTTCATCATTCGGTTTAGATTGTGGTTTTCGACTAAATAATTCAAATACCGTAGGCCCAAAATGAGCCACAGGAGAGCAGCAGATTATTGGAGTTTTTTAATCTGCTCGAAGAGCTCATACTCGCCACCGGGAGTGTAGCCAGTGTGCGAATAGACAATCTTGCCGTCCTTATCGACAACATAGACCTGAGGAGTGAACTGAACGTTCATTGCTCGCTTGAAGTCGCCATTCTTGTCGTAGAGCAAGGTGTAGTCGCTCCAACCGTGACCCTCGGCCAAAGAACGAGCCTGAGCAGTGAAGCGAGCGTCGTCGGTCGAAACAGCCACAACGCGGAAGTTAGCCTCCTCAATCCAGTCGGGATAGACATCGTTGATAGCATCCAACTCGCGGATACAAGGTTTGCAAGTCACCGCCCAGAAGGAGATAATCATAGGAGTTTTGCCATCAACCAACTCGGAAGTGTTAAGAACTTTACCTTTGCCATCCTCAACTTTCACCGAAGGAATCTGAGCCATAGCTGCCGACGAAATGAGCAACATCATTGCTGCGAAAAGAAGTTTTTTCATAATTGTAATAGTGTAGTTAAATTAGTTATTGTTTATGTTCAATTTTTCCTGCTTTTGTAGTACGCATTTCCCGTTTTACAACACCCGTCAACAACGCAGGCAAATAGTACCACAATATCGTGACAAAAATAGAGAAAAAATCGGGGTTGCCAAAAATTCCCACACAATTTAATATATAAGGCAGCAACTTTTTTGCTCACAGCACCCCACCCCCACCGAGAGGGAATGGGCAATCAAAATAAGCAACCAAAACAAGGACAAAAATAATTGTTGCAACAAGGGCGGAAGATGTGCATTATTTTCAAAAAAAGTAGTATATTGTCCCCGATTTTTTGTATTATGGCTTCATATTGAATAACCGCAAAAAAATAAATAATTACTAACTAATTACACAACAACACTTTATGAAAAAAGTATCTAAATTGTTTGCTCTGCTTATGGTGAGCCTTGTTGCTGTTTTCAGCGGATGTGAAGACCCAGAGCCAGAGCCAATCATTGTGGACCCATTTGAGAAAGCTGCCATTGAGATTAAACTCGTGGGTGCCGACACCGACGTTGCTACCATATCGGTTAGCGCCGAGGTGCTGAAAGTAGTGAGCTACATCATTGAGCCCGCAGCCGACAAGGCCACCTACACTGCCGAGGACATTTTCGCCGGCGGCAACCTCGTGGCTCTTGAAAAAGAGGGCGCTTCGCAGATTGTTTTGCGTAATTTGCAGCCCGAGACCAACTACGTTATGCACTTTGCAGGCCGTATCTCCTCCGACCAAGTGTGGAGCGAGGTTAAGGAGTTTAAGTTCAAGACTGCTGCCGAGCCTATCATCCCTGTGCTGACTGCCAAACTTGTAGGTACAACCGCCACCTCGGCCGAGATTTTGCTCACAACCGAGAACATCGCTCGCGTAGCTTACACCACAGAGCTTGCAAGCGAGACTCAGGGCGCTCCCAACCTCCAAGTACTTTTCGCCACCGGTAAGCAGATGACCATTGCCGAGCAGGGCGAAAGCACTCTTATGATTGAGCAACTCTCGCCCAACTCGGAGTATGTTGTATATATCGCAGGTGAGATTGCAGGTATTGAGGAGTATATGGAGCAGGTTGTTACCGTTAAGAATGTTAAAACCAGCGACTTTGCTCAGGATGTAAATGTGCGCGACATCCACTATCGTGGCTTCACCATTGATGTGAGGGTTGATCCCAGCATCAAGGAGCAGAACCACGTTATTAAGTGGGGTACAAGCGACCTCTTTATGTATAAGAAAAATGGCGGTGGCTACGGTGTGGACGCCGAAATTATCAATACTCACGACAAGGCTTGGGGTGGCGTAAACCTCTTCAATGAGAGCAAGTCGCTCATTATCGACGAGGAGCACAGCTACATCTACAACTCGCAGGGTCAGATTGAGAACTACTACTACGAGTCTATCGTTCCCGGTCAGCCTCAGGTATTTATTATGGGCGAGTTCCGTCGTGGCGAGAGCGACTTCGGTTGGGGTATGGGCTATTATAGGCCTATGTTCGACCTCGAACAGTATCTCGTTGATGAGGCTATGGGTACTGTTCAGGCCGAGGCTAACTACTGGGATGGCTTCTATCAGAATCTCAGGATTCAGGTACAGCACCCCGAACCACTGCCCGAGGATTTGATTGACGTGAAGCTTGACATCCGTCCCGACGACGCTATCATCACCGTTGAGGCCGACAAGAGCATCGACCTTGTAAGTGTGATGGTTATGAGTGAGTTGGAGTACAACTCGGCAATGAATTTCATTGAGCCTGAGCACCTTCCCTGGTTTGCTACATCGCTTATGGGTATGTATGAGGGTGTTTCATCGCAGATTGATCCTTGGGATGCAGAGATGGGTCTTGAAGGTCGCTTTATGACTGCACTGAGCCAGTTCCTCAAAGACGTTCCTCGCGAATCGAAATTCTGGGTATATGTTATTGGTATGAGGGGCGACTGCAATGGCGACGGCTACCTCGACGGCCACGAGCAGATTTGCAAACCCTTCGAGTTCTATCTTGCTAAACCCACCAAACCCGCTCCCGAGTTGGTTGTAACCGCATTGGAGTCTACTTCGGCATTTGAGGTTCAGTTCAACATCAAGTGCCCCACCAAAGACGCTAAGTCGGGTTGCTGCATCTCCAACTACGAGAAAGAGTGGCTTATGACTGGTATGAGTGGTCAGGAGCTGTTGGATGCCTACGGCGAGGTATTTGCATTCACTTCGGTTGAGTTGATGCAGATTAACTCCGACGAGGGTCTGACCGTATCCTATCCTTCGCGTCCCAACGAGAACAACTACTTTGCTGCAATGATTGCCAACGACGAGGGCACTGAGACCTACTCCGAGACCGTTATCGCTCGCTCGCTCAATGAGCCTGCTGCCGAGAGGGTTGAGAGCGAGCTTTTCGAGAGCCTGAAAGGCGATTGGACTGCTACCGCTACGGTTAATTATAGTATGTATAACACCGAGACCGAGCAGTATGACCCCTACACCGTACAACACTCCTGCAACGTTACCGTTGGCGACTTCGAGTATCCCGAGAGTCTGACTGAGGAGGACTACCAGACCTTTGAGCGTCACGGTGTTAGCCGCGAGGAGGCCGAGGCGTACTATGGCGAGTTCAAGGCTGCCGCTAAGACCTTCATCGACAACACTCGCGCCCAGAACCGTATCCTTATGAACGGCTTTAATTTCAGTGGCGAGATAGAGCCCTACTTCGAGTACTCCGATCCTTACAGCCTCTTCGTTTCGGACACCTACAATGGCTACACCAGCGAGATGCCTATCTACGACTTCGGTCCTAAGTGGTACTTGGAGGTTGCTGCCGACGGCTCGGTAACTGTTCCCTTCAACGTGAACTACTTTACTCCTATGTCGAGCTGGTACTACACCTCGCAGGCTATCTATGAGTCGCATCTGATTGCCTTCGACCCCATCAACAGCACACCCGTTGGTTATATGGGCGACGCTGAGGGCAACGCCGTTAATGGTCACTTCCCCGTTGAGATTTCCGAGGATGGCAACACCATCACCGTTAAACCTATTGTTCACAACGAGATTAGCTACTATCCCAATGGTGCTATCTACTATGGCGATGGTCAGTTCTCGATGAGCGTTAAGGTTATCTCGGAGATTGTCCTCACACGCAACACCTCGGCAGCTGCACAGCCCGCCAAGGCAAACCGCATCAAGGGCAAAGTACTCAAAGAGCGCTTCCAGAGCAACCAGAAGATTCAGACCGTTGCACGTCCTGCAAGCCGCACTGCCATGAAGCACATCGAGACCAAGATGGTTGAGAGCTATATGGATATGACCAACGAGGAGAGGGGTCAGAAGTGGTTTGAGATTCGTCGCAACGCTGGCAGACGATAGACCTAATCGTGCAATCAGGAACCCTTCTTCGGAAGGGTTTCTGGTTGTCACAATGGCAACTCTACCAAACCTAAAAACGACTAATTAAGAGTGAACTATTTTAAGTACTAATAAAATGAAGCGACTATTTACTACCCTATTGGCTTCGTGTGCGCTCCTTTCGGCCGGCGCACAACTCCCCTTAGCAGGAGGAAGCCTAACAGGAAGTTTGGAGTCCAACTCCATCTACTACCTCAACGACAATATGTTGGGCGACAGGGAGATTCCCTTTGGCTCGAATGACTACATCAAACTTGCCTACTACAACGGACGTTGGAGCGCAGGCTTGCAGGGCGATGCCTATCTGCCCGCATTGGTGGGTTATGACGACGTTAGAGGTGCAACCAAAGGCGACCGCACGCTGGCACTTTCGCACGTCTTTGTGAGCTATCGTGGCGACTGGTTTGAGGCCACCGCCGGCGACTTCTTCGAGCAGTTTGGTAGTGGTTTGGCCTACCGTAGCTTTGAAGACCGCCAACTTGGTATGAATAATGCTACTCAGGGACTTAGGTTTGTTGCCAGCCCCATTGAGAATCTCAACATCAAAGCCTTTGTCGGCGCACCTCGACTTGCTGTTGTCAATTACGCAGGCTCAATGGTGGGCGGTGTGGACGCTTCGTTCAACCTCTCTGGCGCACTCGGCTGGCAGGAGATGATGCTCTCGGTTGAGGGTAGCTATGTAGGTCGCTACGAGAGTCTTACTAAGGAGGGTAGCGAGATTTTCGGTATCAACATTTTCGAGAGTGTGGGACTGAAAAATCCTATGACCCACCTCATCTCGGGTAGGGCCGCTTTCGACTGGAACGGTCTGAACCTGAAAGGCGAGATGGTGGCTAAGACGCAAGACATCTCGGAGGCTACCGACACCGAGGCGGTGAATGGTATGGCACTGTTGGCTGAGGCCTCCTACACGCTGGGTAAGTTCAACATTATGGCTCAGGGCCGTATGCTGAAAAATATGGGCACACGTCTGTCGCTCTACGATAGCAGCCTCGGCAACACGCTCAACTACATCCCCGCACTGACCCGTCAGCACACCTACTTGCTGGCCAACCTCGAACCCCATCAGGTTAATACCCACAGCGAGCTGGCTGCACAGGCCGACCTCTACTACTCCATCCGTCACAAAAAAGACCGTCTCAACTTCTGGCGCTTCCACGCCAATATGTCGATTGCACACAACTATGAGTATGGCAACCTGAGCTGGATGGATATTAACGTAGATGTTGAGCGTCAGTGGAACAAAGATTGGAAGGCTACGTTTATGTACTCGATGCAGCAGCGCAACCCTATGAAGGGCTATGCCGACCTGCTCTTCACGTCGCACATCTTTGTGGCCGACGTTACCCACAAAATTGACCGCAAAAACTCCGTCCGCGCCGAGTTGCAGTACCTCTACTCCAACGACTACGAAGGCGACTGGATGGCAGCTCTGGTGGAGTATAACCTCTCGCCCTCGTGGAGCTTCTTTGTGAGCGATATGTATAACCACCAGCGTATTGAGACCAACAACGACAAGGTGAACTATTACAGCATTGGCGCAAGCTACACCATCGACCGCACCCGCGTACAGCTCAGCTATGGTCGCAACCGTGCAGGTATGATTTGCTCGGGTGGCGTATGCCGCTACACCCCCGCCTACACAGGTTTCAACCTGCTGCTTAGCACCTCGTTCTAATTGGTTGTAGCCAAGACAGAGAATAGAACCTAACAACTAACAATTAGTCATAAACTAACAGAACAAAATGAAAGTATTACGATTTATTGCCGCAGCACTTGCTCTTACGCTGGTTGCTTGCGGACCCGACGACAACAACGAGGGTAACGGCCCACAGACCGACAACTTCAAGGTTGTAGCCTCTACCTACACCATTGCAGCCGATGGCGTGGATGCTGTTGAGTTCACCGCAACACTCAATGGCGAGGCCCTTGCGGCCGACAAAGTTGAAGCCTTTGTGAACGACGCAAAGACCCAGCTGCCCAATATGAAATTCTCGACCAACGAGGCCGGTAGCTACACTATCTACTTCACCTATGGCGAGTTGCGCTCGGAGACCTTCTTGATTGAGGCTGTTAATGTGGGCGGTCTTGACCTCTCGCCCAACAACGAGGAGGGCCTTACTCTGCGTGCCACCACCACTGCATTCCAGATGGGTGTGGATGAGGTGCTGATTATCGTGCGCTACAAAGGCGAGGTTATCGACCCCTCGAAAGTTACTTTCTACGACTTGGCCAACAACTCGGAGCTTACCTTCGAGAGCAAAGATGTGACCGACATCAATGGCGACAGCTACAAACTGGCTATCTACACTGCCGACGAGGTGGGTACAAGGAGCATTTGGGCAGCACGCAATAGCGGCCCCGGTGACTCGCGCGAGAAACCCGTAACCATCACCGCTGTTGATTTCGCCATCCCCGCAAGGGCTATCGACCCCCAGCCCGAGAACACCTCGTTCAACAAGAGGATGTTTATAACCCAGTTTACCGGTACTGAGTGTGGCTACTGCCCCTTCTTTATTGCCGCTCTGAAACGCCTCACCGAAGACGACGAGTATAGCAACAAGTTTGTCTTGGCAGCCGTTCACTCCTACAACAGCCACGACCCAATGTACCCCGTAGAGAATGGCGACATCGACCAGACCTTTGGCGTTAGTAGCTATCCTACGGTTATTTGCGATATGAAATACTCGCTTAACAACAACGGCTTCCAGACCAACCTCAATCAGCTGAAAAACCGTATCAACACCTCTCTTAGCGAGGATGCTAAGGTTGGTATCTCGGCCAAAATCGCCAACGACGAGGGTAATATTGTTGTGGCTCGCGTGACTGTTAAGGCTGCCGAAGAGGGCGAATACCGCATTGGCGCTTGGCTCGTTGAGGATGGCGTATATGCAATGCAGTACAACAATGGTTGCAAAGAGTACAGCTCGGAGGAGTTCAGCACCCACGAGGCTGCTGTGCGCATTGCCGACTCCAAACCCGAGGGTGAGAGCCACTACGCAGGCCACTCGCTGGGCAAACTTGCAGCAGGCGAGATTGCCGACAAAGTCTTCGTTATGGAGCTCAAACAGGATGCCGCCACCGACAACGCAAAACTCCATTGGGTAAAGGAGAATTGCCGTTTGGTATTCTTCGTAACCGTTCAGACCAACGATGGCACTTATGTTACCAACGTTGTTCAGAACGACAATCTGACTCAGACAATTACATTTGACTACAAATAGTTTGCCGACGCAAACTACTCTCACAAAGGTCACCTCTTCGGGGGTGACCTTTTGCGTTTTTGGACATCGTAGAAAAAAATCTGTATATATTGGAGATATTTGGGGAAAAATCCCTATATTTGTGTGATTTACTTTTTGATTAGGTATATGGCAGACAACTACCTTGAAAAGAAGATGGAAGAGTATAGGGCTGGTGCGGGGCAAAAATCACGCCGCAACACCAACTCTCTAAGCAAACTCTTCGAGAAGAATCGAAGCTATCGTGGCTACGACAACAGCTATGTTGTTCGCCCCGACCAGTTGCGTCGTCTGATTGCCGTCAATACCCTAATCCCCTCCGCTCGCAATGCCCAACTACTCCGTTTCCGCCCCGTAACACACGAGGAGGCTCACAAGGTATTGCCCCACATTCGCTTGGGAGGCGCACTGAGGGATTTGCATCTACCCTTTGAAGGTACTGAGCCAAAAGCTTTTATTGTGATTTGCTCGGCCACCCCCACCCCCGACCATTACGTCTATATCGACTTGGGCATCTCGGCCCAGAGTATGCTGTTGCAGGCGGTGGAGATTGGTTTGGGCGGCATCTGCATTGGTGCTTTCGACAAACAGCCCATAAAGGAGGCTCTGGCACTCCCCTACGAGCCTCTGCTTGTGGTAGCCATAGGCAAGCCCGCCGAGGATATTAGCCTTGTGGAGATTGGCACAGAGGATAATCACAACTATTGGCGCGACGAGCAAGGACGACACTATGTGCCCAAAGTTAGGCTCGACGAGCTAATTATTGAGTAAGGAAAAAGAAGAACAATAATAAATATAGTAGTAACAAAAACTAAACAGACTATGAAGAAAACATTGGTTGACCTTTTTGAAGAGTCTGTTGCCAACTATGCCGGCAACGTCTTTCTGAAAGAGAAAATTGGTAAAACTTGGACCGATACCACCTATGCACAGACCCGCGATATGGTCTATGAGATTGGTGCTGGTTATGTAAAGCTGGGCGTAGCTCCCAAAGATAATATGGCTCTGCTCTCGGAGGGTAGGAATATGTGGATTATGTCGGAGCTTGCTATGTTCTACGCCGGTGCTGCCAACGTGCCCCTGTCGATTAAACTCGAAGAGAGCAACGACCTTACGTTCCGTCTGCGCCACTCGGACACCAAGTGGATTGTAGTGTCGAAGAGCCAGCTGCCCAAAATCCGTCGTATTATGGACGAGCTTCCTCTGGTAGAGAAGGTTATCATCATCGACCACGTTGATGACTTGCAGGAGAAAGAGATTCTGATGGACGACGTTAGGGCTATGGGTCGTGAGCTTTTGGCCGAGGACAAAGAGGGCTTCCTCAAAATTGGTCAGGCCATCCAGAACAACGACTTGGCTACCATCACCTACACCAGCGGTACTACCGCCGACCCCAAAGGCGTATGTCTGTCGCACCGCAACTACACCGCCAATGTTGAGCAGGCCCTGACGCTGATGGACATTGACCACACTTGGCGCACACTCATCATCCTGCCCTTGGACCACTGCTTTGCACACGTTGTAGGTTTCTACATCTTTATGCACAAGGGCGCTCAGGTTGCCACCGTACAGAATGGTCGCAACGGTATGGAGACACTGAGGAACATCCCTCTGAATATCAAGGAGGTAAAACCCCACATCATCCTCTCTGTGCCTACTCTGGCTAAAAATTTCAAGAAGAATATCGAGAACAACATCAAGTCCAAAGGCAAGGTGGTTGAGATCCTCTACAACTGGGGTTTGAAGAATGCCATTGCCTACAATGGCAACAGCGACAAAGAGCGCGGCAAGGGCCTCAGAGCTCTGCGCAAACCTCTGGTATGGCTCTTCGACAAGATTATCTTCTCGAAAGTCAGGGAGGCCTTTGGTGGCGAGATGAGGTTCTTTGTTGGTGGCGGTGCGCTGCTCGACAAGGATTTGCAGGTATTCTTTATGGCGGTTGGTATGCCTATGTTCCAGGGCTACGGTCTGAGCGAGGCCACCCCCGTAATTTCGTCGAATGGCCCGCTGAGGTATCAGTTCGGTTCGAGCGGTGTTATGGTTAAACCCTTCGAGATGAAGATTTGCGACCCCGACGGCAACGAGCTTCCCGAGGGCGAGAAGGGCGAGATGGTCTGCAAGGGCGAGAACGTTATGCTGGGCTACTGGAAGAACGAAAGCTCCACTGCCGATACCATTAAGGACGGATGGCTCTACACTGGCGATATGGGCGCTATCAAGGGCGACCTGCTCTATGTATATGGCCGTTTCAAGAGCCTCTTGATTGCTGCCGATGGCGAGAAATACTGCCCCGAGGGTATCGAGGAGGCCTATGTTTCGACCTCGAAGTTCATCGACCACGCCATTCTCCACAACAACCAAGACCCCTACACCACTCTCTTGATTTCGCCCAATAAGGAGGCTATGAAGGCCGCTTTGGCTCCTCTGAAACTCTCGATTGATAGCGAGGAGGGACAGCGCAAAATCGTTGAGATGGTTCAGGCCGACCTGAATGAGTATAAGAAGGGCGGTAAGTATGAGGGTCAGTTCCCCGAGCGTTGGTTGCCCGCAACCTTTGCTCTGCTCGACGAGCCTTTCACCGAGCAGAACCACCTCATCAACTCCACTATGAAGGTTGTACGTGGTAAGGTGGAGGAGCACTTTGCCGACCGCTTGGCCGCAATGTATACTCCCGAGGGTAAGGACATCTACTACAACGTAGGCCGATTCTAATCACTCGACATAATCACAGCCTCGGGCTGTGTGTCAAACGGCTGAGGTCTAATGACCAATGCCACCAGAAAACGCGGGTATCAAAAACGATACCCGCGTTTTTTAATTCAAAATGCAAAATTCAAAATTCAAAATTATTGTGAGGGGTTAGGGAGGTTAGAGAGTTTAGGGAGTTTAGGGATAGGGCCTATAAGCCATATAAGCCATATAAGCCCTATAAGCCAACTCGTCTTGCCACGACTGCCGTAGGCAGGCGGTTGGCATCTACCGCTCTAAGCAGTCAGCAGTCAGCAGTCAGCAGTCAGCAATCAGCTCTGCGCCTTTGGCGCAGGACAGACCTCTCCCCTGCTTCGCAGACCCTCCCCTAACTTAGGGGAGGAGTGGTTGTGGGGCGAAAGACGCCCTTGTGACCCTTGTGACCCTTGCCACCCCTGCAACCCCTGCAAAACACTCGGGTATTAAAAAAGATACCCGCGTTTGTTTTTTGACTTAGGGCGGTTGGCGGTCGTCGTCTTTTGACTTAGGACTTAGGACTTTCGACGTTAGACGTTAGACGTTAGACACACAATTATGTGTTTTGTGGGTGTATGCAGTGGAGAATAATTGGCCACAAGCGTCTAAAACAGACACAAAACAATACAAAAGGCACACAATTTGGAAGAATTGTGGAAATTTGGGCGCAAATGGGGCAATAAATGTGACCCGCAGTGCGTAATAATCAAAAAAATTAGCCTACCTTTGCGACACATATTCACAATATTACATAGATCAATATCACAACAATGACTAAAACAGATTCACCCGTGAGGGCACACTCTGAGGAGAGGGAAAGCTACCACGCTTTCACAAAAGACAAACGCACAAGAATTAACCGTAGTGGCGACTCTATCTACTCGTCGCACCGCTCCGAGGGCCGCGAAGGCGAGGCCGGTGGAGAGCGTAGGCGCTCCTACAACCCCAACTTCACACGCGACAATCAACTAACAGAGAGCAACCGCCGACAGGCCGAACACCGCCACGAGAGAAGTTTCTCGCGTGAGCGTGGCGAGGGCGGATATAACCGCGAGGAACGTTCGTTCAACCGCGAGGGTGGCGAGCGCAGGAGTTTCGACCGCTCCGAGAGCCGTTTCAACCGCGAAGGTGGCGAGCGCAGGAGCTTCGACCGCTCTGAGGGCCGTTTCAACCGCGAGGGTGGCGAGCGCAGGAGTTTTGACCGCTCCGAGGGCCGTTTCAATCGCGAGGGTGGCGAGCGCAGGAGCTATGACCGCACCGAGGGCCGTTTCAACCGAGAAGGTGGCGAGCGCAGGAGCTTTGACCGCACCGAGGGCCGTTTCAACCGCGAGGGTGGCGAGCGCAGGAGTTTCGACCGCTCCGAGGGCCGCTTTAATCGTGAGCGTCGCGAGGGCCGTACCACACGAGGCAATGCACCTCGCGCTGAGCGTCGCACCGAGCGTCGCACCGAGCCCAAGACCTACATCAACACCGCCAACCACTACACCCTCGACAACTATCCCAGCTATGCTGCACCCGAGCAGGATGGCGCAATTCGTCTGAACCGCTACATCTCGATGTCGGGCATCTGCTCACGTCGTGAGGCCGACGAGTATATCGCCTCGGGCGCTATCACCGTCAATGGCGTGGTTGTGACCGAGCTTGGCACAAAGGTTATGCCCGGTGACGAGGTGCGTTACAATGGCGAGAAGATTGAGAATGAAAAGAAGGTCTATATTGTGATGAACAAGCCCAAAGGCTTTGTTACCACACTCGACGACCCCCACGCCGACAAGAGCGTTATGGACTTGGTGCGCAACGCCTGCACCGAGCGCATCTACCCCGTCGGCAGGCTCGACAAAAATAGCGTTGGCGTACTGCTGCTGACCAACGATGGCGACTTGGCCAAAAAACTCACCCACCCCACCTACGAGAAGAAAAAAATCTATCAGGTGAGCCTCGACAAGCACCTCACAAGGGCCGACTTGGAGCAACTCATCCTCGGTATCACACTCGAAGATGGCGACATCGCAGCCGACGACGTATGCTACGTTGATGACCCCAAGTGCAAAAATGCTGTGGGCATCGAGATTCACTCGGGTCGCAACCGTATCGTTAGGCGTATGTTTGAGCACTTGGGCTACCACGTTGGCAAGCTCGACAGGGTCTATTTCGCAGGCCTGACCAAGCAGAAGCTCAAACGTGGCGAGTGGCGCTTCCTCACCGAAAAAGAGGTGGCAATGCTAAAATCGGGCAGCTACGAATAGTGAGTAGGGCCATAGCCCCACCAGTAGTGCCACAACAAGGCACACAAAAAGGCTAAGGCAACAAATACCCCAACCCCGCAAGAGGACTTCTCGTAGCACCAAGCGAGAAGTCCTTTTTTCCCTCCAACGCTCAACAACCCAACAACAAATCACAAACAACAACATAATCAACACAAACTTATACGATTATGAAAAGCAATTTTAGCATAAAATTAGTAGGCCTACTACTGGGGGCAATCATTCTCCTTGCTCCCTGTGGCGCACTGGCTCAGACCCCAAAGAAGATAGACGACCCCGCAGCCCCCAACCGCAAGAGCGTGGGTCTGGTACTGAGCGGAGGTGGCGCAAAAGGTGCTGCCCAACTGCGTGTGATTAAGGCAATTGAGGAGGCCGGCATACCCATCGACTACATTGCCGGCACATCCATCGGCTCAATCATTGGTGGCCTCTATGCCGTTGGCTACACCATTGAGGAGATTGAGGAGCTATACACCTCGATGAACTGGTTTGACATATTCACCGACCGCAACGCACGCGACAAACAGCTCTTTGCCGACAAGCAGAAAGACGACGCCTATATGTTTGATGTGCTACTCTCTACCGACGACATCTCAATGCCCAGCGGTATTGTGCGTGGCGACAAGTTTATGGATCAACTCAACGAACTACTACTCGGCTATCAGCACATCGACTCCTTCGACAAACTCCCCATCCCCTTTGCTTGCGTATCGTACGATATGAACACAGGCAGTGAGTATGTGGCTCGCGGAGGTAGTCTGTCGGCTGCCATACGTGCCAGTATGTCTATACCCGGTGTGTTTAAGCCAGTGAAATACAGAGATATGGTCTTGGTCGATGGCGGTGTTTACAACAATTTCCCCGTTGATGTTGTGCGCGATATGGGAGCCGAGATTGTCATTGGCGTAGATTTGTCGGACGGCATACGCACCGATGCCGACGTGGAGAATATGATTATCATCTTCGAGCAGCTGACCACCTTCCTCGGACGCGACAAATATGAGAGCAATCTGGCCGACTGCGACTACTACATCCACCCCGAAATTGCACCCTACACTGCGGCAAGCTTCAACACAGAGGCTGTCGATTCGCTCCTTATGCGTGGCCAACGTGAGGCCGACCGCCACCGCGATGGACTCAGGGAACTCCGCAAGAAGATTGGCCTGCCCGAAGGCTATATGCCCCCAAAACGCGACAAACACTACTCGCAGGATGCACCACTACGCATTGGCAACATCACGCTCAAAGGATTCTCCAAGCGTGAGCGCAACCTCATCTCGCGCTACCTGAATCTCAGACCCTACACCACCGTCACACGCAAGGAGTTCAATAACAACATTGAGCAGATACGCAACATTGGTGGTTTCGACTTTGTGAAGTACTCGCTCTCCAATCAAGCCCCCTACGACCTTATCATAGGTGTAGATGAACATCAAAACGCCTCCGTACACGTTGGTTTCCGCTTCGACTCCCAAGAGTTGGCCTCGCTCCTGCTGGGCACAGAGATGACCCTCGCAGGCAACTATTTCAAACCACGCATCGCCCTGACCACACGTCTGAGCGAAAGCCCCTATGTGCAACTGAAAGCGTCGAGTAGTAGGGTCTTTTTTGGCGAATTTTCGTTTGCCTACCGCTACCAGTACAACAACTTCGCCTACTACAACGGCGACAAGCGCTCCCACACTTCCACTTTCGACTACCACAATCTGGCAATGAGATTCTCGGACATCTACCTGAGAAATTTCAATATCTCGGCAGGTATCGATGCCGACTTCTTCAATTATAGCGAAACATTCTACGAAAACGGCAAGATTGAGGCCGAGCCCGAAGCCTACATCAACTACAACATATCGGGCCACTACGACAACCTCAACGACATCTATGTCCCCACACGAGGCTGGTCGCTCGATATGGACTACACACTCCACACCAACAACGGTATTGAGATTCACCACCACACTCCCTTTGCCTCGTTGCAGTATAAGTTCACAAGCGCCATGTCGCTGGGTAATTGGGTCACTCTCGTACCCTCGCTCTATGGTCGTACACTGATAGGTATGGAACCAACCTACCCCTACTACAACTGCTTGGGAGGTATTCTGCCCGCACGCGATATGCCCCAACAGATGCCTTTTGTGGGCGTGCAGCACATCGAACTCTTCGACAACTCGGTGATGGTGGGCGCTATTGAGGGACGTGTTATGGTAAACAAAAACCACTACCTCTCGGCTATATACAACCTCCTGATTCAAGACAACGATTTTAGACGTATGTTCCGCTTTGAGGATACCCTCTCGGGCTTTGGCCTGAAATATACCTACCACACCTCGCTCGGCCCTCTGACCGTCTTGGCCAGCGGCACAAACCGCAACCCCCTCGGAGGTATATACGTAAGCTTCGGCAAGAATTTTTAGCCGTTAGCCGATAAATAAAAACGCGGGTATTAAAAAAGATACCCGCGTTTTTTTAATTCAAAATTCAAAATTCAAAATTCAAAATTCAAAATTATTTCGGGAGTTTAGGGAGTTTAGGGAATTTAGGGATAGGGCCTATAAGCCCTATAAGCCCTATAAGCCCTATAAGACCGGTCGTTAGTCGTTAGTCGTTAGTCGTTAGACGTTAGACCTTAGACGTTAGACCCAAAAAAGAGAGAGTGCGATTTGTGAGGCGAGTTTCGTGCCAAACAAAGGAGCGAGTCCGCAGCCTACTTGGCGTAGGTGAGGAACTCGCTCTCTGACATTTGGTGCAAAATAAGCACATCGGGTCGGGAGTGGGTCGAGTGCGATTTGTGAGGCGAGAGCAAGGCTTGCGAAGCTGAGGAAACCGCAGTTTACCGAGCGTAAATGAGGATTTCCGAAGCAAGCGTAACGTAGCTATCGCCCACAAGGCGCACTCTTACTCGGCGAAGGCGTGCCTGTAACCCTGCACCTCATCCCAATGTCCACGAGTGAAATCGGGAATCTCCACAGGTGCATTGCCATTCTCAATAGAGATGCGGGTCAGCTCGGCCAAGCAGCACCACTCGGCCAAGTCGTAAACATCCATATCGAGGGGCAGGCCGTTGCGCAAGCAGTAGATAAGCCTATAATCCATAATGAAGTCCATACCTCCGTGACCGCCAACCTCCTTGGCTCTCTTTTCGAGGTCGCGGTGGATGGGGTGTTTGTACTGCTCAATGAGTGCTGCGTGAATCTTGGCGGGCACTGCACCGTGAGCGCTCAAATCCTCGTGGTCGGGCACAGCCTTCTTATCGACCTGAGTGGGGCGCACGCAAATCTGCTCAATGGGATATTTGCTTGCGTAGCCATCCGTACCGGTGAGCGAATACATACGGCTGTAAGGACGGGGAGTCATAACGTTGTGCTGGATGTGGATGGTCTTGCCCTTGGCGGTTTGGATGAGGGTGAGGGTGTGGTCGCCATTTTGGAACTCAACATCTTTCCTCTCAACGCCAAACTGCTCGGCCATCTTCTTGCCATTGAAGGGTTTGGTGTCCATCGACACAAGGTGGGTCATCCTATCGCCACGATGGATGTTGAGTGCCTGAGTAACAGGGCCTATGCCGTGAGTGGGATAGACATCGCCACGATGCTCGTTGTTGTAGTCCAAGCGCCAGTTGTTGTGGTACTCGCCCCAGAACTCTTCGAGGTTGTGGATGTAGGAGCCCTCAACGTGGATAATCTCGCCAAAGAGGCCACTCTGAGCCATATTCAAGGCGGTCATCTCGAAGAAGTCATAGACGCAGTTTTCGAGCTGCATACAGTGTTTGCGGGTGCGCTCGGAGGTGTTGATAAGAGCCCAAATCTCATCGAGGGTCATCGCTGCGGGCACTTCGATAGCAACGTGTTTGCCCTGCTCCATAGCATAGACACCCATATTGGCGTGGTCTTTCCAGTCGGTAACGACATAAACGAGGTCGAGGTCGTCGCGCTCACAAAGTTGCTTCCAAGCATCCTCCGAGCCAGAGTAGGCGGCAGCCTCGGGCAGACCTGCTTTGCGAAGAATGGCCTGACCCTTTTCAACCCTCTCGGGAAGGATGTCACACAGGGCGGTAATCTCCACACCGGGGATGTTGATAAGGCGCACAACAGCGTCGTCGCCACGCATACCGAGGCCGATAATACCGACGTGTACGATTTCGAGCTTGGGGGCAGTAAGGCCCACAACGTGCTCCTGACCTGCGGGGCGCTCGGGCGTTGGAATCTGAATAGCAAGCGTCGCATCATTCGACGAACAACCAGCAAGGCACATCATTGCGAGGCCAATAAATAGGGTAGAAAGTTTTTTAATCATAGCGTTGTATTGTTTTTATGTTTTTGGTTTGCAATGTAAAAAATGAAACATATCGAAACAAAGGTATATAAAAATTTTGAGGGAAAAAAATTTGCACCCATAATGGTGTAAATATCATTCAATCAACCGTAAAATAATGCATCTTTGGCAGAAACGCATCATTTACGGGTAGCTTCATTTTATTTTGTTTTTTCAGGGGGGGCGGAGGGGGTGCAAATTCAAAAATTTTTGAGGAGTGTAGGGAATTTAGGGAGAGGGCCTATAAGCCCTATAAGCCCTATAAGCCCCTAAGGCCCTTAATGCCTTTAAGGGCTTAGGGCGGTCGGCGGTTGTCGGTTGACGTTTGACGTTTGACGTTAGACCTTAGACGTTAGACTAATAATAAATATAATATTTTCAATAAAAATCATTATCTTTGCGTTAGACATAACAATCTTAAAACAACTTCGATAATGAAAACATTTGCAAGAATCATTTGCGCTTTGTCGCTACTATGGGCAGCCGTTGCGTGCGACAAACCCGAGCCAGAGCCTATTGTGCCCGACGTGAAACTCACCTCACTGGGTGTGGGTGCTAAGACCAACGAGGCCACCTTCTCGGCCGTTGTGGCCAATGCCGACAAAGTGGCCTACCTATGGGCACCAACAGCCTCTATTGAAGAGGTTTGGAGTGCCGAAGAAATCTTCGCCGAGGGAATGGAGCTCTCCAACTTCGACAGCAAGGAGTCCTACAAAAAAGATGTAAATCTGATGGTTACACTCCTCAACCTCACCCCAAGCACATCCTACACTGTGGGCGTGGCGGCCAAAAACTTCAAGGGTAACATCGCTCTGACAAAAGAGTTCACCACCCTCGCAGCCGAAGAGCCCGAGCCAGAGCCAGAGCCCGAGCCTACAACCCCTGCGGTGGAGATGAGCCAGATAGAGATACTCGACGTTCAGGGCACTATTGTTGAGTTTAGCCTGACGGTGAGCAATATGGACCTCTTTGGTTTCAAGGTTGTACCCACAGCCGAGCTTACCGAGATGAGCGACGAGGAGATCATCAACAATAGCGACACCTACTACTGGGCCGACGGCAACACCTCGTGGGATGCGCCAATGACCTTCCCCTTCCACGGTGACGTACTGCCCCTGACGGACTACACCGTTGTGGCTGTGGCGGCCAACAGCACCTCCTCGGAGCGTCGCGAGGCCACCTTCACCACCCCCGACGAAGAGCTAATGGTTGAGAAAATGTCGCTCTCGGTGACAAGCGCCCAAGTAACCAGCGAGGGCAACGACCACTACATCACATTTAGCAACGCCCTCAACGAGTTGCGCCTGCACCTTGTGAGCGACGGTTTTGGTGGCCGCTATGAGCCCGGCTCCACAACCCACTACTTTGTGGCCGAAGGCTCTTACTTCAAGACCATCAGTTCCAATGGCACCGAAACCCGTTGGGACGAGTTGGACAGCACATTCGGCAGCTTGGATACCTACGAAAACATCATCACAGGCAAGTGGGAGTGCTACGGCTCGTTCTTCTTTCTGCCCAACTTAGCACTCGAAATGGAGATTCCAAGTGGCATTGTAATAGAAGGTGCAGAGCGTGACACGCCCGCCGAGCTCCCACTAAACATCACCTCAGCCGAGGCTAAGCTCAACGGCAACTTCTGGTACTTGACCCTCACGCAAGACAAAAACAACACCATAACCCTCGCCATCGACCTTATGAGGGATTTAGACCACATCCCCTCGGGCACTTACAAGGTGGTGGCCGGTAGCGACCCCACCGTTCCCCACATCAACACCTCCAAATCGTCGGCCATCCTCAACAATGTAGCCACATCGCTATCGGGCTACGCCGATGGCTACGTTAGCGAAGTGACGGTTGAGTATGATTCCACAACGGGCGAGAGCTATTTCTCGGGCAAGGCATACATCAAATCACGCTATGCTGTGGCAACCATAGCTCAATGTGGCCCATTCAAACTCTACGAGAAAGAGGCCGAGGAGTGTGAGACCGTAAACGAGAGCAACAACCTTATGATTTGGGCCACTTGGAGCGACAACCTTAGAGGCTGGCAGCTCGAATGGGCAGGCGACAGCTTCTATGGCCACCTCTACTTTATGACAGGCTCTAACGCCTCGGAGCAGCTGCCCGAGGGTCGCTACTACCTTATGAGTAGCAAGCCAAACGACAGCAACCTCTGGATTGATTGCAAGCGTAGCTACGCACAGAAACTGCGCACACAGGAGCAACTTTCGCTGATTGCCGACAAGGGATACTACATTGATGTTACCACCACGACCGACTCCAACGGAGATATAGTCCACAACATTGTGGGCTCATTCGCCACCACCAACGGTCAGTACATCATCAACTTCGACTACGACGGCAACAAACGAGGCACAATCTTCTAACAGAAGGTTTACACCATATTAACGCGCGGGATTAAAAGCCACCACGCAGAAAAACTCGGGTATCTATTCGATACCCGAGTTTTTTTCAATTCAAAATTCAAAATTGGATAGGGAGTGTAGGGAATTTAGAGAATTTAGGGAGCGTAGGGATAAGCCCTATAAGCCCTATATGCCCTATATGCCCTATAATACCTTAAAGCCCCTAAGGCCCTTAAGGCCCTTAATGCCTTCGGTCGGGAGCACCACCTTAACAAAACGGAGCTTGCTCCGCGTCTTGCCACGACTGCCGTAGGCAGGCGGTTGGCATCTACCGTTCTGAGCAATCAGCAGTCAGCCCTGCGCCCGTAGCGCACAACAGACCTCTCCCCTGCTTCGCAGACCCTCCCCTAACTTAGGGGAGGGAAATGCAAATGGAAAATGGAAAATTATGGTGCGCCAGAGGCGCGGGACTAACCTCTCCTGCCCTTTGGGCATCCTCCCCTGACATAGGGGAGGTGTGGTCGTGGGGCGAAAGACGCCCTTGTAACCCTTGCGCCCCCTGTAACCCCTGTAACCCTTGCGACCCCTGCTACCCCTGTAAAAAAACCCGGGTATCGAAATAGATACCCGAGTTTTTTATTGGACTTAGGTCGGTTGACGTTAGACGTTAGACGTTAGACGTTTGACGTTAGACATTATTAAAACCAAGTCCGCACTTTTTACATTTTTTCATCCAACAAGCCATCGTTTTATAAAAAATTTGAAGAAAATTTTGAAAAAATTTAATAATTATTGGGGGTTATTAAAAAAAATATCTATCTTTGTATCTGGAAATAAAATTTGATACTAATTCGCGATGGCACTTCTTAAAGATTTCTTCTATCAGCTCGGTGGGGAGACGCTCAAAGGCGTTTCGCACAAGAATGTCCTCATCAAGCAGAGCATCATTGCGCATATGGCTGTCAATGGCAGGTGTACCCTTGCGGAGCTGACGAAGGCACTCCACATCAGCGTCCCCACAATGACCAAGCTCGTGGGCGAATTGGTGGAAGAGGGCGTTGTAATTGACAACGGCAAGGTGGAAACCGCCGGCGGTAGGCGACCCAACATCTTCGGTCTGGCCAATACGGCCATCTACTTCACCGGAGTGGACATCGGTCGTGACTACATCTGTATGCTCGTTACCGACCTGAAAAACAACATCATAACATCGCACATCCACACCCCCTTCACCCTCTCCGACGACGAGGCTTGTCTGAGGGAGCTTTGCTCCATCATCAACCATTTCCTCGACAACTGCGGCATTGAGCGTAGTAAGATTATAGGTATGGGTGTATGTATTGCAGGTCGAGTTAATCCCGCAACGGGCCACAGCTATATGTTCTTCACCGGCAGCGACAAGTCGCTCAAAGAGAACATTGAGGAGGCTACGGGTATGAATGTGTTGGTGGAGAACGACACTCGTGCGCGTTGCTTTGCGGAGTACTACTCTGGCGACTCGGTGAGCGAGAAGAATATGCTCTACCTCCACATCGGCAAGGGCGTGGCTATTGGTATTATTGCCGACGGCAAGCTCTACTACGGCAAGAGCGGTTTTGCGGGCGAATTTGGTCACACCCCCTTCTTCAACAACGAGATAATCTGCTCGTGTGGCAAAAAGGGTTGTTTGGAGACCGAGGTGAGTGGCATTGCCATTGAGAACAAGATGGCCGTACAGATTGCCTCGGGCGTGAACACCATCCTCAGGGAGAAGTGGGCCGCAGGCGAGAGCATCCACATCGACGACATAATCTCGGCAGCCAAGAACGACGACAACCTCTCGATTGAGCTAATTGAGGAGGCCGGCGAGAAGATTGGCAAGAGTATTGCCTTCTTGATAAACATCTTCAACCCCGAGTTAGTCATCATTGGCGGCAACTTGGCACAAGCAGGCGACTACCTTATGTTGCCCTTAAAGTCGGCAACAAACAAATACTCAATGAGTTTGGTCTATAAGGACACCCAGTTTAGGCTTTCGCATATGGGCGCAGATGCAGGTGCGCTTGGTGCGGCTATGCTCATCAGAAACAAAGTTATCGGATTGTAAACAGACTCCCAAGCAGAGAAAACTCTTATGAACGCACTGGAAACAGATATTATAAAATTGCGCGCCTTAGAGCCTGAGGATGTAGATATTCTCTACCGCTGGGAGAACAACCCGCGCGTGTGGAAGATGAGCGGCACTGTTGCTCCATTCTCGAAGTACATCTTGCGCCGATTTATTGAGAATCAGAAGTATGACATCTACGAGACTCGTCAGATGAGGCTGGTGATTGAGTCGAAGACCTCGGGCCGTCCTGTGGGGGCTATCGACCTCTTCGACATCGACCCCTACAACCACAGGGCGGGCGTAGGTGTGCTCATCTACGACAAAGACGACGAGGGGCAGGGCTACGCTTCGAGCGCCTTGCAGGCTCTGATTCGCTACTCGTTCCAAATCTTGGGCCTCAACCAACTCTATTGCAACATCCTCTCCAACAACACCCGCTCGCTAAACTTGTTCCGCAGCAAAGATTTCAGCGTTGTGGGACTGAAAAAGGAGTGGGTAAGGACTACCACCGACTGGCTCGACGAGTATATGTTGCAGCTAATCAACCCATTGAAGTAGAGCTACAATAAAAGAGCTACAAAATACGTTTGAAATATAAACTTAAATAGAAATAATTGTTTTTTAAGATGAAAATTGCACAAGAGAAATTCGTAGCAATCAGCTACACCCTTACTGTTGATGGCAAAATTGCCGACCAAGCTACCAAAGAAGCACCTTTGAAATTTGTATATGGCATCGGTATGTTGCTCCCCAAATTTGAGGAGTACCTGATGGGCCTTGAAGCAGGCGACAAATACTCCTTCACCCTCTCGCCCGAGGAGGGCTACGGCGTAAAGAACCCCAATATGGTTATCGACGTGCCCAAAGCCGCTTTCGAGATTAACGGCCAGATTGAGGAGGGCCTCCTTACCATTGGCAACCAGATTCCTATGATGACTCAGATGGGTCAGCCCGTAGTTGGTGTTGTTGTGGAGGTTACCGACGAGGCTGTCAAGATGGACTTCAACCACCCTATGGCCGACAAGACTCTCAACTTCGAGGGCGAGGTTGTAGAGGTTAGGGAGGCCACCGACGACGACTATCCCCACTCGTGTGGCTGCGGTTGTGGCGAAGAGGGCTGCGACTGCGGTTGCGAGGGTAACTGCGACGACGGCTGCGAGGGCGGTCACTGCCACTAAAAAATAGATTAGGCCCCTCACTCCGAGGGGCCTAATTTTTTGTCTAACGTCAATAGTCGAAAGTCTAAGGGCCTAAGGCTGAACGACTACCGACAACCGAGCTAAGGAAAAATAATTTCAACTCTCAATTATAGCTTTGATACAATTTACACTCATACACTACACCGAGGGTTGGCAACTCGGAGCTACCATATCGCTCAGCGCAGTGCCTATGGTTGGCTCGCTTGTGAAATCAACCGACGACGCCCCCGAAGATTACAGCGACATCTACTATGTCGATAATGTATTGTGGAGCGACGGGGGCGAAAACTACCTCTTCGTGAGGCCCTACGAGGGTTACGGCGAGATGGCACCCCTGACCGAAATAGACCGACTCAAAGAGGCTGTTGAGGAGGTTTCGAGCGCAATCGACACCCTCTCGGACAACATTATGTCGAAGCTCGACGGATTTTGTTAAGCTCTCCAAGCGGGGCGCAGGAAGCACCCACACCGACTAAGGCAAGGGAAAATCGCAGGGGATGTAACGAGGAGAAAGTTCTGTACCTGAGGGCGCTACTCGGGTGTAGGCCTCAACTCTAAGGCCGTTGGTTATGACCACCTGAGAAGCACCAAGCACCGAATTGTAGCGCACCACTTGGTCGAGCACATCTTGGCCGAGCGGCACATCGGGCGCTTTGCACTCCACCACAAGCCACGGACGGAGCGACGGGTCGAAGACAACAATGTCGGCCCTCTGGGGCTGGCCATTGAGCATTACAGGGTGCTCCTCAACAATGAGTTTGGCGGGCACAGAGAGCCTTTCGGTAAGGTAGCGCACCACCCTACGACGCACCTCCTCCTCGGGAGTGAGCACAAGCCAACGCCGTCGGCTGGCTACCCACACCTGAACCACCCCTTCGGCAGTTGTTCTGCATCGCAGGGAGTGGGGAGGAAAGATTAAATCGGCATATTTTTGGTTATCTTTCAAAAAAAAGCGTACTTTTACGAGGTCAAAGATAAGAATAATTTTTCGTATGAAACACATAGCACTCCTTCTTTGCGCACTCTACGCTCTGGGCGCAACCACACTTTCGGCTCAGACAGAGCCCACCGAGCCGGCCACCACAGCCCTCCGCTCGCCCGAGAACACCGACTCGGGACTACTCGGCCCACGCAGCGCCCTTGTCTGCTACGCCTCGCGTGAGGAGCTAAACAATGGAAAGCAATCCTCACTTGCCCTGCCCCTAACGTCGTGGCAGGTCGATTCGTTGGCCGAGGGCGTGCGCTACACAACCCGTTTCAAACGCAACTACCGCTACGACGACAAAGAGATTGTACTGCGTGTGGAGGGCGCTACGGGAGCTATAAGCATACTCGTAAACGACAAGGAGGTGGGCTACAACGCCTCGGCGAAGGGTCGCTCGGAGTTTGACCTAACGAAAAAACTCGTGCCAAACAACAACACCATATCCATCTGCGTTCACCGCAACTATGCCGCACAAGCTATTGAGGCAGAGAGCAATAGCACTCCCTCGTTTGAGCGAGCCACACTGCTCACCCCACCCCGCGTGGCGGTGGCCGATGCGGTTGTTGCCACTCGTATGAACAAGCAGGGCGACGGTCTAATGAGCTTGGGTGTGGTGATGCAGAGCTTCTTGCTCAACAGCAAAGACTACAACATCTACTACGAGCTATACGACCCTGAGGGTAAGATGGTTAGCAGCGCCAACAAGGAGCTGACCACACGTATGCTCTCGCGCGATACGGTCAATTTCCACGCACGCATACCAGCCATAAAGGGTTGGAGTCCCAAAGAGGCCAACCTCTACAAGTTGGTAATCTACACACGTCACGAAAATCGTATTAAGGAGTTCACATCCACACATATAGGTTTCCGCACGGTGGAGGTGAAGGATGGCCAGCTCGTACTCAACGGCAACAATCAGACCATCGCAGCCACCCTCTTCCCCACCGACACTCCCGCAGCCGACGAGGAGAAACTCATAGGCCAACTCCAAAAAGAGGGCTACAACCTCCTCTTTGTGGCACGCCCACGCAGCGACGAGTTCTACTCGCTGTGCGACAGAATGGGTATGATGGTGTGCAGCTCGGCCGACATATCGTGCCCCGAGAACACCGATCAGAATACCCCCAGCAACAACCCCGACTGGAAGAAGAGCTACCTCACTCGCACAACCTCTGCCTACCACGCCACCAAAATCCACCCCTCGGTGGTGATGTTCTCCATAGGCCACAAGGCCCAAAACGGCATCTGCCTCTACGAGAGCTACTTGGCGATGAAGGCCATAGAAGGCGAGAGCCGCCCCATCGTCTATCCCGATGCCAATGGCCAGTGGAATAGCGACCTATGATAAAAAAACTCGGGTAGATGCCCGAGTTTTTTTAATTCAAAATGCGAAATTCAAAATTGATTAGGGAGGTTAGAGAATTTAGAGAATTTAGAGAATTTAGAGAGTTTAGGGAATAGGGCCTATAAGGCCTATAAGGCCTATAAGCCCCTTAAGGCCCTTAATACCTTTAAGGACTTAGGTCTTTTGACGTTAGACGTTAGTCGTTAGACACACAGCCTTCGGCTGTGTTTTGTGGAGGGATTTTTGTGCCAAATGAGAAAGCGACACCGCAGCTTACTGAACGTAAGTGAGGATGTCGCTTTTGAAATTTGGTGCAAAAAGCACCCACAAGGCACAGCTGAGAACTAAAATAACTTCAAATTCTCAAACGTAGGAGCAAGCTCCCCTCGCTCAATGCTGTGGATAATCTCCACTACCTTATCGTTCATAGGGGTAGGACAGCCCACCTTGCGACCATAGGCACTCACAACACCATTGATGGCATCGACCTCGGTCAGCTTGCCTTTCTCAATATCCTGCAACATACTCGCCTTCAACAGAGCGTGCTTGCGGATTGCGATGGGGATGATAAAGAACGAAATAGCCTTTTTCAGGCCGCTCTTATAGTCGAGCAACTTGACAATATCCTTGCCCTGCACAGGCTCAATGCGTATGCCACCCTTAGCGCATACGTCGATACACTCCTTGATGAGTGCCTGCACAATGCGTCGTGAGGCCTTATCCTTAGCAGCCTCGCCAAAGGTGCAACCCAGCACAGCGCTCATACCAGAGAAGGAGGCGTTGATGAGCAGTTTGCTCCAACGAGTACCAACGAAGTTGTCGTCCACCTCAACGGGGCCCATCATCTCCAACAGCGCCTTCACCTCATCGAAGTGGCCATTGCGCTCCGAGGTGAGCGAGCCAAGCGAGAAGGTGAGGCTGTCGGGCTCGGAGGTAAGTTCACACACGCCTGCCCCCTGCATCGTAGCGCCCCACGCCACCGTACAACCCAGTGTGCGATTGTCGCCCACAATCTGGCCAATCTGCAACTCGGGAATACCATTTTGGAGGGTGACGATAACACCGTCGTCGGCCAAAAAGTCCTTCAAACGAGTTACAACCTCGCCATTTTGCTGTTGCTTGGTCATCAGGAAGATAATGTCGTACTTACCCTCCATCTGCTCGGGCAGGTAGGCCACCACAGGCTGGGTGAAATTGACCGTACCCACAATCTGAGCACCCTTTTCTTTCAGGGCCTCCACGTGGGCTTTATTGCGGTTGATGAGTTCGATTTGTCCTCCGTTCTTGGTTATGTAAGCGCCGAGAATCGTTCCCAACGACCCCGCGCCATAGATTGCTGCTCTCATAGTGAAAAAAATGGTATTTATTCTGTAAATGCGACAAAGCGCAGGGGATAGCCTGCGCTTTGTTGGTTAAAATCGGTAGTCTATTTGCCCAACTTCTTGCGGACAGCTTGGAGCATATCTACAACCATCTTCTCCAAGTCCCAGTCGGGCGACCAGCCCCACTCCTCGCGAGCGCAACTGTCGTCGAGCTTATTGGGCCAGCTACGCGAAATCTCCTCCTTGACAGGATCGACATCGTAGTCCATAGTAAACTCGGGGATGTGCTTGCGAATCTCGGCAGCGAGAATCTCGGGTGTGAAGCTCATCGAGGCGATGTTGAACGAGTTGCGGTGGCGCAACTTGGTGGGGTCGGCCTCCATCAAATCAACAATAGATTTGAGTGCGTCGGGCATATACATCATATCCATATATACGTCGGCAGGCACAGGGCAAGTGTAGTGACCCGTCTTTACAGCCTCGTAGAAAATCTCAACAGCGTAGTCGGTAGTACCACCACCGGGCATAGTCACATTGGAGATGATGCCGGGGAAACGCACGCTACGGGTATCCACTCCAAAGCGTGTGTTGTAGTAGTTCGACAGCAACTCGCCCGTAACCTTGCAGACACCATAGATAGTATTGGGCTGCATCGACACATCCTGAGGAGTGTTGTCCCTCTCGAAGTCGCCACCGAAAGCACCAATGGAGCTGGGGGTAAACAGGGCACAATCATACTCACGAGCAATCTCCAACGAGTTCATCAGAGCACCCATATTAACATTCCAAGCACCCTGAGGATTCTTCTCGCCAGTTGCCGAAAGCACCGCTACAAGGTTGAAGATTGTGTCGATGTTGTAGCTGCGCACCAGAGCAGCATAGGCCTCGCGGTCGAGGATGTTGAGAATCTCGAAAGGCCCATCGTAGGCCAAGTGGGGACACTCCCTAAGGTCGGCTGCAACAACATTTTCAGGTCCGTAGATTTTGCGAAGATAGCCCGTCAGTTCGGAACCAATCTGGCCACCTGCGCCAGCAATAAGAATACGTTTCATTTTACGTTTTGGTATAATAATAAGGTTAGTCTTTCTGCGTTTCGGCTGTACTACTCTGTTTGCTCAACTCGTCGCACTTGCGTTTGTAGAGTTCGGCGCGCTTTTCCAAGTCGGCCATCTCGCCAAGAAGCCTCAGAGGTATCAGTGTGAAATAGACTCCCACCACAACCATCAACACCACCGACAGGAGTGCAAACTTATTCAGTGGCAACGATGTAACCACCAACACTACTAAGACCACACCAAAGAGTATGGCCAAGAGGGTGACTACTTTACGCAATGCTCGATAATCGTACATATAGAGTTATTCTAAATTAGCACCTCAAAAATACAAAAAATTTTCTCTCATAGTAACTCCTCCGAGCCATATTTTTCATCCCCAAGCGCAATTTTTCTCCACAACGCCTTTGGCGACGTTGGTAAAGAGAGCTTATTGTGACACCAAGACTGTAAAAATGTAACACAAATAAGAAATAATCAGGTGGGAAGAAATCGTTTTTAGAAAAAAGGGCTATATTTGCTTAGTTAAGTCAATGCGCATTGATTGCGCAACGACAGCGAACACAAAGAAAACAACAACCTATTAAACCACAATGAAAAGAATTTCTACACTACTAATTGGACTATTTGCTCTGAGCAGCCTGCTTGTAGGTTGCGAGGGACAGAACCCCGATAACGAAGGCGAAGGCACCAAGCTCGAAGGCGAGATTTCGCTCCTTAGTAACCGCTCTATCATCCGCGCCAACGGCACAGACGCAGCCACACTCACCGTACTGCTGACCGACAAAAGCGGTATGATTCACGACGTTACCTCCGAGGCCGAGATATACGACGAGGCCGGCAGCGACCCCCTCAGCTCGCACATAGTAACTGCTTCGGCCAACGCCACTTGTAAGATTTATGCAATCTACGGTTTGGCCATATCCAACACCGTCACGATTGAGGCTGTAAGTGGCATTGCCGACCTGCCGGCCGACAGCGACAAAGGCTCGACCGACTTCCACCATCGTGCCCTTCTGATTCAGCACACCGGCTCGACCTGCCCCAACTGCCCCACCCTCACTTCGAGGCTGAAAAAAATTGGCGACGACGAGGCCTACGGCTCTAAGTATCATATTGTTGCATCCCACTCCTACGACATCTATCAAGACAACGCCTACTCCTCATCGGCAATGCTTCTCTCGGGTGCGCTGAATGTTCACAGCTATCCGTGGCTCACATTCAACCTCACCACCGACACCGCCTACGAAGAGGAGGACATCAAGAGCAAGATTGACGCTATCCACCTCGCCAAAGCCGACGCAGCCATTGCAGCCTCGGCAAGCGTTGTAGAGGGCCGAATCTATGCACACGTTGGTGTGAAGGCAGCCACGAGTGGCAACTACCGTGTGGCTGTATGGGTGCTCGAAGATGCAATCCAAGCCACCCAGAGTGGAGCTACGGCATCGTGGCAGCACATCCACAACAACTGCCTGCGCTATATGGTTGGCGAGAACAAAACCGAGAACATCTACGGCCACAACATTGGCCTCGTAGAGAGTGGTAAAGAGGCCACCTACATTGCCTCGGCCGAGATTGACGACAAGTGGCACGAGGCAAACTGCAAGCTCATCATAATTGTTACCACCGACGACGGCAAGGGTGGCTTTGAGCTTGTAAACTGCGCCCTCTGCCCCGTTGGAGGCAGCGTATCCTACGCCTACAACTAATCCCCCACACACCCACACAGAATAACAAAACATCACTATCACAATAAAAAAGAGTACTATGAAAAGATTTTGGAGTATAATACTGGGCGTACTGTTGGCCACAACGCTCTACTCGTGCCAAGAGGACCCCGAGGCTGCCACACCCGAGATTCAACTCGGACAGACCGAAGTTACCATCGCCTCCGATGGCTCGGCAGTGTCGATTGCCTACCAAATTGTAAACCCCATAGAGGGCGAGAAAATCAGCGTTAGCGAGAGTGCCGACTGGCTGGCAGTCAATACCTCCAAGCCTCGTGCTATTGAGTTTCTGGCCGCTGTGAACGAGAGCACCGAGGAGCGCAAAGCCGAGGTTACGGTTGGCTACAAGGGGGCACAGAGCCTCACCATAACCGTTACTCAGAGCTGCTTCGACCTGCCTCTGAAAATTGAGATAAAGGACATTAGCGCCACCGAGATTCTATTCTCGGTATTCACCACCGAGCCCGACCTGACTTGGCTCCCAATGATCACCTCAAAAGCCTACTTCGACGGCATCGAAAGCGACGAAGCACTCTTTATTGAGGATATGGAGTACATCAACTACTTGGCCGAAATAAACGACCTCACCATTGAGCAGTACTTAGAGAGTGTGCTTGCTGTGGGTAGCATTGAGGACATCTTCTTCGACAACCTCACCCCCAGCACCGACTATGTGCTCTATGCCTATGGCATCACCCCCTCCGGCAAACGCACCTCGGCCATCATTACAGCCCCATTCACAACCGACGAGTCGTGGAATGGCGACATAACCTTCAATTTTGAGGTAGAAGAGGAAGACCACGTTCTCTACTACAAGATTTTCCCCTCCCACACAGGCGTACCCTACTACTACGGCATCACCACCGAGGAGACACTCAATATGTGGAAGGCCGAGTATGGCGACAACCTCAAAGATGCCATCCAGCAGGGCGACATCGAATACTATATCGAGATGTTCCGCGAGTATGAGTTCATCGAGGAGAGAAGCGAGTACTACGCAATGTATAACGAGATTGGCAACATTAGGGATGGTTATCAAAAATGTAAGGCCTCGACCAAATACATTTTCTATGCTGCCAAGTGGAATGAGGAGTGCGAGATTGTGGGCGAGATTTCCACCTTCGAGTACACCTCCGAGCCGGTTGAGCCCTCCGACAACCAGATTTCGCTCAGCGTCAGCAACGTAACACAATCGACTGCCGACGTACACGTCACAACAACCAACAACGACCCCTATGTGGTTATCAATGTGGAGAGTAGCGCCATTGCAGGTATGAACGACCAAGAGGTATTCAACTACATCTACAACGCCTACGACTCCTACCTGCCCGAGTTTACATTCAGTGGCGACAAGACCCGCACCTTCTCGCGTATGAATCCCAATACGGAGTACACCTTCGTGGCCTTTGGATACGACGCAAAGACTATGACTACCCCCACCGTTACCAAAGCAACTTTCAAGACCGAATCCTCGCACGACCCACAAGATTGTGTCTTCAATTTTGAGGTTAGCAACATCGACACCGAAACCGCTTGGGTAAACGTAACCCCCTCCGACAACGGTCTGCACTACTATTGGGCTGCCTTCCTGAAAGATGTAGATGCTCAGGGTGTTAAGGACTACGTAAATATGATTATCGAGGAGTGGTATGAGGGCGATGTGGCAGCATTCTCGTCGTGGGTACTCGCACAAGGCCCAGCAAGCGAGGAGATATGGGGTATGATTCCCGATACCGAATACCGCATTGCAGCTGTGGTTATGGACTACAATAGTGGCGAATTTTTGGCCGACGTGCAGTTTAGCAAAGTATTCCGCACCGAGGCTATTACCTATGCTAATATAGGTGTCAAGGTAGATTTCGGCCCATATTACGACATTCAAGAGCTGGTAGATGCAGGCCACAGCGAGTATAAAGGCTTGCTCAGAGATGGCGATGCTATACTTCCTGCACGCATCCAACTTACGGGCGAACACGCCGCCTACTACTACAATGTCTATGGCCGCGACCTTACCGACGTAGAGACCTACCCCGACCACATCTTCCAAGAGTCGTTGCAGGAGGACGGTTCGACCTACCCCGAAACCAACTTCGCCATTGCCTACGACTACCCCCTCACTATGGTTGCTATGGCCATCGACCGCAACGGCAATTATAGCCACATCTTCCGCAAGACCTTCACTATCACAGCCGAGGGTGCTTCGCCAATCGACGAATTTTTGGCAAGCCTCAATGTAGCTCCCCAGAAGAGTAGCGCTATTGAGTGGACAAACTTCAATGCCGACAGACAGCTCACAGAGATTGCCGCCAGTCGCAAAGAGGCCGAGAAGTGCCACCTGAACGACCCCGAGGTGGAGGCTAAGGCCGCCAAAGCAATGGCTTCGATTGAGCAGGAGCGTAGGGATAACTTGCGCAAGAACATCGAGAGCCGCCGCCAAAGCCGCAACTTCAAGATGATTGCACGATAGCAAACAGATATAAGTCGGCTGTGCAACACCTCGCTGCACAGCCCCAAAAAAAACTCGGGTATTAAAAATGATACCCGAGTTTTTTTGGGGGGGCAGTAGTCGCTAAGGCCCTATTACCCCTATTACCCCTATTACCCCTAATGCCCTTAAAGGCCTTAATGCCCCTAAGGCCGTTAAGGCTTTGGTCGATAGGCGGTAGGCGGTCGTCGGTAGGCGGCTGACGTTTTTGGAGCACCACCCTAATAAAAGACAGCTTGCTGTCCGTCTTGCCACGACTGCCGTAGGCAGGCGGTTGGCATCTACCGCTCTGAGCAGTCAGCTCTGCGCCTTTGGCGCAACTAACCTCTCCGTCGCTTACGCGACACCTCCCCTGACATAGGGGAGGAGTGGTCGTGGGGCGAAAGACGCCCTTGTGACCCTTGTGACCCCTGCCACCCCTGTAAAAAAACTCGGGTATCTTTTTTAATACCCGTGTTTTATTAAGCCGTAGGTCGTTAGACGTTAGACAAAAAAATCGCAGGCTTCGACCTGCGATTTTTTTGTTATTCCTGCGGTTTTTTGGTGTAACGCTCTATCCAGGCGATGGCGGCGTAGGCGAAGCGGGGTGCCGAAGAGGGCCTCAATGGCTATGTGTTCTGCAAAAATTCGCAGATTTTGATATTATTGAACTCCTCCATGGAGATGCGCTGATACTCAAGTGTGCCCATCTCTCGCGACATAACACCAAAGTACTCGCCCTCCATCTTCTTGACCATCGAGTAGCCATTCTTTTTGTACCACTTCAGAATAACATATCCTCCGAGATTTATCCCTTTGGCTGTAGATCTGTATTTATATGTGAAGAGTCCGTGCTTCGAATCCATATCGTTTATGTGAACATACTCGCTCCTAAAGCTTATATGATCCTTAAGGGCCAGATTTGATGTGTAACCAAACACCTCCAACTTGCCATCAACCTCCCTAATCTCCACAATTCGAGGGACATGGTAGTGCTGAATGGCACCTTCGTCATTCTCCTCGGAAGGCACGGTGTAGTACTTCCAATAGCCCACAAAGGTTTTGTTGATAAGTCTTCTATGCAGACGCACGAATATCAGATACAGCATTATGGCATATCCGCTCAAGGTGCATGCTGTTTCGTAGGGCGTGAGGTCAAACATCTGCACCACGGCAAAGGAGCTGATGATGAGAAGTATCAACCCCGCCCGTATAAACCTATCCTTCAGTGAGCTGCCACTTATAACATTGTCCTGCATCGCCTCATGCTCCATATATTTCGGGTCGGGCCTCTTTAGCAAGCGGAACTCCGTGCGATTGTCCTTCTGGTCCTCGATATTGTTTGCGATAAGAGATAGCCCAGCATTCTCGCCCGCAAGGCGCGAACATATCACCACCGTATCCTCGCCCAACTCACCATCAGCCAACTTCTCCGCGCTGAGGGCAGTATCCTCTACCTCGATAACCTCCTCTATGGCTGGGAAGTTGCGCTTGATATATTGCGAGGTCTGCTTTAGAGCCTGAATGTGTGAGGCGACCCTTCGTAACGAGTCGTTGGCTATCTCCGCACTCTTCTTAAAAAGTGAGTGATGTATAGGAAGAATATGTGTTGCAACAAGTTCCAGATGTCTGTTTCGCAGAGCATTCATACTCTCTATAACCTCTCCACCTATACTGTTTTTGGTGGCAACAACACCATAGTCTATATTGCCCCTCTCAAGCTCGGTAATAACATTTATCGACGAGATAAGGCCCAAATACTCTGCATTCTCAATATGTTGCGACTTGGCCAACTCCATGGCTGCCATGTAGGCATTGCTGCCTACCATACCTTGATAACCTATCTTCATTCTCTCCTTCTATTTTCGATATTGCTGTACAAAGGTAGCAAATTTAGATTATAATATCATATTAGTAACAAGAAATTCTTTTAGATTCCTCAAAATCATCATCTATTAGTGCGATAAGTATTCGAGTGTATCTGCAAATAATTTACAAGAGTTCAGTTTGAGAATTATGTTAAAAAATTTAACTGCATCAGAATGAGTGTATTAGTTATTGTTACTCGTTTGATATTATAATCTAAAAATGATACCCGAGTTTTATATTTCAGCCTTAGGTCGTTAGACTTTCGACGTTTGACGTTAGACCACAGCCAAAGGCTGTGATTTGTGGAGGGATTTTTGTGCCAAACAAGAAGGTGCTCCGCAGTTTACTAAACGTAAATGAGAAAGAGGTTGTGGGTCGGGAGAAGGTCGAGTGCGATTTGTGAGGCGAGTTTCGTGCCAAACTAAGGGGCGAGTCCGCAGCCTACTGGGTCGGGAGCACCGCCCTCACAAAACAGGACTTGTCCTGCGGCTGGGTTTTGTGTGGCGAGAGCAAGGCTTGCGCAGCTGAGGAAACCGCAGTTTACCAAGCGTAAATGAGGATTTCCGAAGCAAGCGTAACGCAGCTATCGCCCACAAGGCACAGCCGAAAACAAGGCGCGCTCGAATTACAGGCGGCGCATAACATCCTCCTGATACCTCTTCGAGATAGGTATCGGCTCGAATCCGTCGGCCGACAACTCGGCAACCACCACACCCGAAGAGTCCTTATGCACCATCTTAATGTGCTGAGGATTGATGAAATAGGAGCGGTGGCAACGCACCAAGCCGTGACGCAAGAGTTGCTCCCCCAGCGCCCTCATCGAAGAACGCAAAACAAACTTACGGCTCTTATTGGAGTCGGAGAGGTAGTGAATCTGAACATAATTCTCCTCGGAACGGATAAAAAGTATCGCATCGGAGGCAATGACTAATTTGAGTTTCTTATACTCGTCGTAGAACTTAATGAGGGTAGAGCCACTATCGCCCGAGAGGTTGGCATTGCGTTCATCGTAGAGGGTAAATCCCAGAGCCAGAAGCGCATAGGGGTAGATAGCCACAGCCGACAGCACACCACAGCAACTGCCCACAAGTTCGAAATAGCCCTTCGACCCGTCGAACATCAGCACCAAATAGAGGGCCGTAAAGAGGGCCGTAACAATCACCTCGCCCACGCACCAAAGCGCATAGACTACATAATTTACCCCCAAGACAGGACGCAAAGCCCAAAAGAGCAGGCGCATAAGTCCAACCGAGCCTATGGCTATACATAGGAGTATGGTGAGATTGAAAGAATAATCCACCGAGCCAATCTGCAAAAAATCGACTATGGCAAAGGGTTTGTAGAGAATCAGGAATACAAACGCGAAGAGTGGAATCAGCAGGCTATGGAGAGCAGCGCTCACGCCCGAAAAAAGATGTTTGTGATAGTATTTCATAGGCTAAATTTGTCACTTATTAAGTAGGGACAAAGATAGTAATTTCTTTCAAACATCCCAAATAATGGATTTTTATCCCTAAAAACGGCCTTTTAATAACTATTCGCTCGTCCCTACAACAAATTTCCGCCTCACTCCAAAGTGCGGAGTAGTTTTGCAGTCGAAAACCAAAAAACAGAACAATGGAAAGAATCAAAATCGCAGCCCTTGGCGACTCAATAACAAAGGGTGTAGTATTGACCGATGAGGCAAATTATGAATTACTGAACAATAGTTTTGTTGAGATACTCAAATCGGAGGGAGGCTTCCAAGTGGAGAACTTCGGTAAGTTTGGTTGCACCATAACCAATGGTCACAACGTCATCAACCACCACGCTGAGGAGATAGCAGCAGCCGAATACACTCTGCTTGAATATGGCGGCAACGACTGCGACTTCAACTGGAAGCGCATAGCTCTCGACCCCTCGGCCGGCCACAGCCCCAAGACCCCGCTGAAAGAGTTTTGCGACCTCTTTGTATCACTCATTGAGCGAGTTAAGAGCCTCAATTCCAAGCCCATAATACTCTCTCTGCCGCCTATTGATTCGAGCCACTACTTCGGCTTCTTCTCACGTCGTATGAATAGCGAGCAGAGGGCCAACATTGTTGGTTGGATGGGCGAGGTGGAGGCCATTGAGCGTTGGCACACCTCCTACAACAAAGCTCTCTTCGAGGTTGCCGAGCGCACATCGACCCCAATTTTGGACATCACCACCCCATTTGTCTGCTCCTCCACCAAGCCTTGCGAGTTGGTTTGCTCCGACGGCATCCATCCCAATGCCGCTGGTCATCGTCTGATTGCCAACACAATACTCTCGGCCGCACCCTTCTGTAAAGGGCGCGACATTCGGATTGCTTAGAAAAAACAGGGGGACTACTTAACCGTAACCTTAGGGATGTCGCTCCACCGAGTTGTATAGTGGGGCGACTGGTTCTCGCTGGTGGATTTGATGTGGCCACTGCCCTGCACAGCGAGTTTGATTGTGCCCGCTCCGTAGGCAGAGTTTATGCTATCCAACGCCGAGCTAATACGACGCTCACGCTCAACACTCCGGCTATCCTCAAAGAGCGAGCGCACCACATCTCTCTCGCCCACAATCTTGGTGGCAATAACCCCCGCCTTTTTATATCCATAGCCCGAGGAGAAAATCTTTTTCACAGCGCCAACTGCCTGACTCACAATAGTTCGTTGGTCGGACGTTGGGGTCAGAAGTTGCACCAACGTATTGGAGTAGGCTTGCGGGGCAGACTCCTTGAAGCGGTTGGTGTAGGCAAAGACCACAAGCTCTAAGGTGGCACTCTGCTGCTTACGCAACTTCTCGGCCACCGACGAGGCGAAGTTGGCAATCTGCTCCTGCAACTCGCCCAGCTCGCAAATCTCCGACGAGAAACTACGCGACACACAGACCGACTGCTTGGCCCTGAAACCATCCTCAAACTCAATGCAGGGCACACCTTGCAACTCCCGCCACGTTCTCACACCCGTAATACCCATCATTGACTGAACGGTGGCGTGGGGCAGTTGTGTGAAGTCGTAGGCAGTGTTGATGCCTATCATTTTCAGCTTGGGCACAGTCTTACGGCCAATGCCCCACACATCCTCTATCGGGAACTTGCGGAGCACCTTCTCGATATCCTCGGGGCGGTGCATATAGCATCCTCCACGCAGTTTGGGGTATTGTTTACAGAGTTTACTGGCAATCTTGGCGAGGGTCTTGGTTGGGGCAATGCCCACCGACACAGGTATGGAGGTCATACGCCAACACTTGGCCGAAATCTCCTTGGCATAGGCATCGAAGTCTATGCCCGTCATACCCCTCAAATCCAAGAAAGACTCGTCAATAGAATAAACCTCCACCGAAGGAGCAAAGTCGGCCAACACCCACTGCACCCTCTGCGACATATCGCCATAGAGAGCCATATTGCCCGAAAAAACAGCCACATTGTGCCTCTTGACAATATCTTTGATTTGGAAAAAAGGAGCACCCATCTTGATACCCAAAGCCTTAGCCTCGTTGCTACGGGCCACAGCGCAACCATCGTTGCTGGAAAGAACGATGATGGGCCTATTCTGCAAGTCGGGGCGAAAGACACGCTCGCAGGAGGCAAAAAAGTTGTTGCAATCGGCAAGGGCAAACATAAACTAAAAAACAAGGTGGCGGGAGGGCTACATCTTTTTGATAGTGTAGGTTACAACGCCCCAAATAACAAACTGATTATCGGGCTGAACCACAATGGGTTTGTAGTTGTGATTGTGCTCGTTGGCGGGCATAAGGCGCACGCCACTTGGCGTAATTTCCACCCGCTTGACGGTGTACTCGCCGTCGATGTAGCAAACAGCCTTGCAGTTGTTGTAGGGGTCGATGGCCCTATCGACAATGATGATGTCGCCCTCGTCAAGCGCAGCATCAACCATCGACACACCGCTGACACGGAAAAAGAAGGTCGAAGCCTTGTGCTTAACAAGTAGTTTTATGAGGTCTAACCTCTCGCGTATCTCCTCTGCGGGCGAGGGAAAACCGGCCTTCACCTCCCCCACCAAAGCCGTTTCAAACGACTCAGCGCAATCGTCTATGCTGTGCGGTACAAACTTTTCCATAAGTGTCGTAAAGGTAGTGATTTTCTCGGAACTATAAAACAAATTTTTCTCTTCAACTTTTGACGCAAATAGTCCGCCAAATCGCATCATTTGCCTGTGGCCTCATACGCAAAGGGTTGGGAGGAGCGGGAGAGCTGTATGGGTCGGGAGGGGCGGGAGGACTGGGAGGGTTGAGCGGGTTGAGAGGCTCAGGTGGAGCGAGAAGATTTAGCGAGCGCACTATGAGGGGATTGGCCAACACTGCGTGTTGCCCCTTCCTCTGCTGCTGCCGCAGGGGCGCTTTCAACGAGGATTGCCTTCGCTATCGCTCGGCTTTCCTCTGCTACTGCCGCAGGGCTTTCTCTGCGAGGATTGCCTTCGCTGTCGCTCGGCTTTCCTCTTACGCCGCCGCGGGCGCTTTCAAAGCACCAAATGCAGAAAAGGTGCGCCTATCAGCGCACTTATCTTTTTGTATGTGAGGCTCTTTATGTGCATAAATGCCCACAGAGCCACACAAACAAAAAGACGACATCCGTTTGGATGTCGTCTTTTCTGCATTGTTTGCTTTGAGCTGTTTCCGAGGATTGAACTCGGGACCTCTTCCTTACCAAGGAAGTGCTCTACCACTGAGCTAAAACAGCATTTACTTCCTAAAAGCGAGGCAAAAGTACGGCAAGTTTTTTTATTATGCAACTTTTTGGAAGATTTTTTTAGAAAAACATTTTATCGCTCACCTCAAACCTCTACTAATCACCCCTTTACCCCAAACAACCTCACACCAAAAAACTCGCCCCCAAACCTCACGGTCTGGGGGCGACAACTTTATCTATAATCTGATTTTCAATGTAAAGTTCGTCAGATTAGCGAACTCGTACGATTGCGGGAGTAGTAAGTATCCTCACAGACTTCATATCCAATTCGGGCTTACCAATCTCAACATTCACCTCCATAGGCCTTGCAATAGCCTCAGGAACGAACTTGATGCGCTCCGAGCGGTCGTTGCGATAAATCTCGCGATAGTCGCTCTGGATGGGCTGCATAATGGTATCCCACTCATAGTCGCGCTGAACCAAAACATTCTGCGAGCCACTGTTGAGAGCGGTAACAAGCTCTTTCAGCTCGGCATAATCACTCTTACCCTCGGGTGTGGTGGTGTAGGTTGCAGTTGCAAACTCACCGATGTTGCCCTTAGAGTCGGAAATAGTAGCCCAAGTGATATAGTCGTATGTCCAGTCAACCAAGAAGAACGAGTAGGGCGCAGCCAAGTTTACATTATTCATATAGTTCCAGAACTTGCTATAAGCCTCACCGCTGCTAAGAGTTGCGGGGTTGCTAACGGGGTCGGTATTGAAAGCGTAGAGAGCCGTAGCACCGTCGAGGTTGTTGTACTTAACAACTGCAATAGCGCGATCCTTAGTTAGCGCAGCGTCGCCAAAGAGCTCGCCATTCTCTTCTGCACCAGAGTAGTAGCCGATAACCTCAACTGCGGGAGTAAGCTCGCCAACAGCAGTAGTAATAACAACGCCCTCAAATACGTGGCTCTTAACCACCTTACCCTCTTTGGAGAATACAAGGACATACATAGTGTAGCTCGAACTGGGGTTGAGCTGAGTAACAGCCATTGTAACACTACCCGACCAGTAGTAGCTATCAAGAACATCGAGTATAGTCATACTGGGGTTGAACATTGCGTTCATCTGGTAGAGCTCCTGCAAGCCGGCCTCGGCCTCAGCAGCGGCAGCGTCAATATCGAGCTGACCATCGAGGGCAATACCCATAGTGTAGTAGGAAGTCTCATCCGACGACTCAACATTTACAGCGGCGCCCCAAGGATCGGCCTTCTGGCAAGTGATGTTGAATACTGCATCCTCGGGTGCGGGAGCGGGCAAGGTGCGGAAGAAAGCAACCTCGGGAGCGGTGGTAACGCCACCAGCATAACCTACTGCCATAACATAGTGGTCGGTATCGGGAGCACTCACTTTATACTTAAAGTTGGGGCCCGCAGCGGTGTAATCCTGCACACCTGTGTAGAGCATCATACCCCAATCGAGCCACATCTTATTCTCGCCAATAAATTTATCCATCAGTTCGAGGTTGGTGGAAACGCCATCGTAGGGGGCGCAAATCCAAGTGAAGGTCTCGTTGGTAGAGGGGGTAATTTTCAGGTCAATGCGGTTCATCTCGGGATTGGAAAGCTCAATCTCGAAGGTCATATCCGAAGCCAGAGCGTCGCCGCTGGTGAACACATCGTGCGAAGGAGCGGTAATCATATAGGCAGCCTCGCCATCAATCAACAGACCTGCAATCATATAGCGGTAGGTAGTGTTTGCAGTCAGGCCTTTGGCGCTCATAGTCTGAGGGCCTTGGGGGCAGAGACCTGCCAATACCTCTTCAATAGTGAGGCCCTGCGAGAGATAGTTATTAACCTCCTGCGAGAAGTAAGCCGAATAGAGGCTCTCGTCGGTAAACTTATACTCGCCATTGGGGTCGGTGTAGGCTGCATAGTCGCTATCGCCAATGATAAACATATGCCAACGGATGTCGGTCTTGGAGGGAACAACTTGGAACTCAGCCATAGTACCCATAACATTGACAGTTGTCTCGAAGGTGCAATCTACCATTTCCACAGCCTCGGTGGTAAAGGGAACACACACAGGCTCGGTGCTGGCCTTGAAGTCTTTGTCAAGACCAAACACAGCCAACGAGTAGTCGGTAGCGGGGCTGAGGTTGTTCATCTTACCTTCATTGATTGTGCCCTTGCTCATAACATCGGGCAGGAACTCGGCCAGAGTCTTACCCGACGAGGCTGCCTGATTCTTCAAATCGTTCAAGATAGCGGTGGTAAGACCTGTTCCCACACCATTGTTGTCGATGTAAGTTTCAGGAACCAAAACTACCAAATAGTCGGCATCGGCAATCGAAGGAGTAACCGAGTATGTAACCGAATTGAATGTCACAGCAGTGACATCAACCTCAAAGGTCAATTCTTTTGGTTCGGGCTTGGGCTCGGGCTCGGGTTCTTCTACCTTGGGGTCTTTACAACCTGTCAGCGTGAAAGCCATTGCCGCCAAAATCGTTGTGGCGAAAAGGAAAAATTTTTTCATAGTTGATTAGGTTTTAATAATAATTATAAATAGGTATTATTCTGTTTTTCAATCTTGTATTTACTTAAACTTTGTATTTATTACAAAAGTATAAAAATAAAATTAAACTACAAGCGTTTATGAAGATATTTTTCCCCGATATGCGACAATTTTTCACAAAAAAGCGGGAGGGCGACCCTTAGTAGGTTTCCCTCCCCATAAAAAAACTAATCTTTCGTTTCCAACAGAGTACCTATCGGCCCGCTTGCCTACCAAAGCATCGCATCGACAGCCACACCAAAGCTAAGCGGGTGGCGGTAGCCGGAGTAGGTTTTCAGCGAGCCTGCGGTGGGGGTTATGGTGTAGTCGGTGCGGACATAGTTGTAGTCGGCATAGGCTCTGACGGCCAAATTGTCGGCCACAACCCACCTGAGCGAAGCACCCACAGTTGCGGTGAAATGTTCGCCTGTGTCGTACTCCACAACGGCAAGCAAATTGCCCTCGCTATCGACGATTTGGTTTTTCAGATAGTGGTTGCGCCCAACGCCGGCAAGCATCTTAGCGCCCAAATGGAGGCGAGGGGCTATGGCGTGGTTGAGATAGAGTCCACCTTCGAGGGCGAGGTTGTTGAGAGCCTCGGGCTCATCCACCCTACCACCTTCAACTGCTCCACGCTCCACAAGGTCGGCATAGCGACCCACACGAGCAGCGCCACCCACGCCCATCTGCGGATTGAAAAACCACGCACCCTCAATAGTGAAGCCCACGCCCGAGCGAGTGATGCGTTCCAATCGCTCGGTGTCGTAGAGTAGAGCGTTGCGCTGTATGCCCACACTCACAAACGAGGGGCAGCGCCCCACACTCACAGGCTCCCACTGCTCAACCGGTCGCACACGACCTCGGCCACGCAAGATTCTATCGGTCAGCAGGTAGCCCAACTCGGTGGATACGATGCCCACACCTGCCCCCACAACCACATCGCTCAGCCAATGGCGGTTATTGAGCATACGCGAGATGCCCGTAATGGTAGCTGCCGTATAGCTCGCCACACTCACCCACGGGCTCAGCCAGCCATACTCCTTGTGGAGCAACGAGGCTGCCGTAAAGGCCATTGCCGTATGGCCCGAGGGGAAAGAGTTGTGGGTTGAGCCGTCGGGTCGCAAGCGGCCAATACCATACTTGACAACATAGACCGTTGAGAGCATAAGGCCCGTAGAGAGGCCTCCGGCCACAGTCATACGTCCCCACGAGCTCTCGCTCTCCACACCCAAAGCCTTCATCGCAACCATAGCCACAGCGGGGGCAAATTGGAGGTAGTCGTCGTAGTGGTAGCGGAAACGTGGCAGGTAGTCCATCCTCAGTGCGCGGGTCTGCACGTCGGCCGTAGTAAGCACCACACCCGCACCCACAAGTCCGAAGCCCACCTGAGTGGAACGACTTTGCCAAAAGCCACCACCATCCCCCAACCCAGCGGGGCTAAGAGCGGGCAGAGCAAACTCTCGGGGAGCATACCACAAGGGTGCGCCCACCTCCGACGACCAGCGCGAGGGCAACACACCGTCGCCCATAGTGTAGCGCCCCACCTCGTAGCCAAGAGTTGCTGCCGAGGCCACACTTTGACCCACCAACAGAGTCAGCACCATAGCCAAAACCAATCTCAACTTTTTCATCTTCGCGCCTAACGTATGGAGTTCATTCTAATGCTTGCCTTAACCAATGCCAACGCCCTAACACGTTCAATCTCAATATCCTTGTCGGCGTGGTGGGGATTCTGACTAACAAGTTTGATGCAACCTCGGCGCTCGGACTTCTGGATATATTTCACTGTGATATACTCCTCGCCTTCGAGGTCGATGGAGAGCAGATACATATCGCCCCAGAAGATGTTGTTCAGGTCGTTCATCTGCTTGTAGAGAACAATGTCGCCACTCTTCAAAAGAGGGTACATACTATCGCCCACAACGTAGATAGCACCGTCGCACTTGGGCAAATTGGGGATGTGGATGTAATCTACTGGCTTAATCTTCGACGAATCGACAAACAGAGGGACAAGGCCCGCCGTACCCTCCATATTATAAAGAGGTACACTCTGGTGGGGTATGGTGTTGTCGGTGCGGTGCATAAAGGGTTGCCACTCATCCTTTGGACAATTGAACATTTCGCCCCTGCCGGTATCGAGCCAGTCGGGATTGACGTTCAATTCCTGAACAAGTATATTTTTGTTTCTTTCCGAGAGAGCGCTCTTGCCTGTCTCAATCATCGAGAGGGCACTTTTGCCCACTCCAAGCAGGGCTGCAAGCTGTTCTCCTGTCATTTCTAACTCTTTGCGAATCTGTTTTACACGTACTCCCTTATTATCAGCCATATGCGTAGCAAGTATTAAAAAATTTTTGCCAAATGTATTTCAAAATTCAATTATTGAACTTATATTTGTTCCGCAAAGTTAAGAAATTTATTTTGATTGAACAAACAAAGACTTATGAAAAATTCTGCACAAACCCGACTGCGACTGTTCGGTTTAGGAGAACAAGTCGCCCAAGTAACCCCCAACGACACCACTTTTACCCCCGAAGGCGAGGCCCACGCCTCACAGCCAACCACCACCGCAACGCCCACCGAGATAAATTTTGGCAGCAAGGAGTATGCCGAGGTGTGGCAAGAACTCATCAAGGCCATTGGCGAGGAGAAATTCTTTGCGGGCAAGATTACGACCCAACATAGCGGTTTCAGCTCAACCCTCACAGCAACGCTCATCATCTACCGCACCTCCGAGCCAAATGGCGATGCGGGCCACATCTGCAAGATTGTGCCGGTGTGGTGGGAGCTTGCCACCCACACAACCACCACCGACACCCCCTGCGAAGTGCCCAACAACTTCTCGTTCAATGAGTTGTTGGACTGCGGGAAGCAGATTGGGGAGAGGAATTAGGGAGTTTAGGGAGCTTAGGGAGCTTAGGGAGTTTAGGTAAGGGCCTATAAGCCCTATAAGCCCTATAAGCCCTATAAGCCCCATAGGCCCTATCATCCCCGTAACCCCTTAATGCCCCTAAGGCCCTTAAAGCCCTTAAAGCCCCTAAGTCCAACTCGTCTTGCCACGACTGCCGTAAGGCAAGCGGTTGGCATCTACCGCTCTGAGCGGTCAGCAATCAGCAGTAGCTCTGCGCCTTTGGCGCAAGACAGACCTCTCCCCTGCTTCGCAGACCCTCCCCTAACTTAGGGGAGGAGTGGTTGTGGGGGCGAAAGACGACCTTGTGACCCTTGTAACCCTTGTAACCCTTGTAAAAAACACTCGGGTATCAAAAAAGATACCCGCGTTTCCTATTGGACTTAGGACGTTAGACGTTTATGGAGCACCACCCTCACAAAACAGGACTTGTCCTGCGGCTGGGTTTTGTGAGGCGAGAGCAAGGCTTGCGTAGCTGAGGAAACCGCAGTTTACCGAGCGTAAATGAGGATTTCCGAAGCAAGCGTAACGCAGCTATCGCCC
>JAZNFV010000020.1:0-84846 GCA_045576155.1 Tidjanibacter sp. | reverse complement strand
TGGAGGGGGTTGATGAGGCGAAAGAGGGGGAAAAATCACAAAAACAAGGTACGTTTGGGGGTCGGGGCAATCCACTTTTTTGCATTTTGGGGTTAAGGGGCTATTGCGCACACAATCAACTCGTTAGGCCCTATTTTGGGGACTGCCGACACCCTCCGCAATCCACTTTTTTTGCCCTTTGGCCCGCCCCAAAATTTGCCAAGTTTTGCACCAATTTTTTCGGGCCTTCACACCCCCCTTGTCGGCCCAAAATGTAACATCCTGACAATCAATAACATAACCCCTCGATGAGTGTGGTGGGAAAGAATAGTTGAAAATGGTATCTGATTATCAAGCAGTTACAAACCCACGATGAGTCAAAGTTTTCGCAAAAAAAGTGAATAATTTGTATTTTTTTGTTGTACCTTTGCGATAGACAAGTATGGTATTTATCGTCTTTGTATTAAAACCAACACTATTCATCATCGAAAATCTGCGAGAGTATGTAGAACAAACAACAAGAATATATAAATAGGGATAATTAGATTTTTCACAACTTTGGTAGCTTTTATTTTACATCCGAAGAGGAGGTGAGCTAACCGCTTTGATACTTTTCAGCCTTGCCCTTAGGTCGTACAGTTTCTTTGTGTGTTTACTTGTTTTGTTTTCATTTGTATTTTACAAACTGCTTAACGCGCCTAATTTCTGGACACCAGTTTCCCGCCACAACTAACTATTAACGCATCTTGGTGTCCGATGCAATTAACACACTTTTTTGTATGAAAAAAGCGGTTATTTATTCTGCGATCTTAACAATCTTATTTGTTGGTTGCACAAACAATTTGCCAGATGAAAACATCCTGACAAACAAAGAAATGGAACGGGCAATTGAAAAAACGCCCTACAATGAAGCATTTGCTGGCATTGCACAAACGGTTAGCAAGGCAATGTCATCAAGCAACGAGTTCTCTCAAATCGTAAAAGAACTTGCACTACAAAAATTTGATGGTGACTACGACATTATGCTGAGCACTATCGGCAAAAAGCAAGTATCTGATTATGTATCTACAAAAGGCAGCTCGGGCACCATTTCGGTTGCAGAGATGTTTGATGACCTCTTCCCCGCCGATACAAAAACCATAACAGCCGAAGAAGTTATTGCAACATTAACAGAAATGTACCCAATGATGCAAATTTCAGTGCCGGTACACGCAGATGAATGGGAGGATGGCTATATTCCAACAGTAGTATTTCTCGATGAAAACTACCACGACACAGTAACCGAGTATGTGCTGGGCTATAATGCAAATGGCGAAGAGGTATGGGTTGATGCCATAAACGAGCCAGATGTACCTATTATAGTAATTAGTGAAAACGAGCGTATGGGTTTGACGGTAGAGGAGCAAACAAGGGCAATGCAAAACCTCGCCAAAAACAAGGCCTCACAAAGTCCTGCAAAAATAGGATTATTACCTATTGATACATTGAATGGTAAGGGTGATGTTTATTTTGGACATTTAGAAGGAAATTTCAGAAAACCCGTTGTTACTGCAACAACAGTAGATAGCGACACAAGTTCATATATTCAACTAACGTGGACAATGAGTGGTAGTATTATGAACTCAATTTTCCATACTGGATATTATATATATCGTAGGTCTATTGACGAGATTAACTACACCAAAATTGCCACAATCACTAATTCTTCAACCTCGTCCTATTGCGACAAGAATTATGTTGCTTTACAGACATACGAATATATTGTAGCTGCTTGTAGCACATTTAGTCTTGGAGAGACTTGGTCGGAGGCTGTCACTTGTGTAGCACCTCAACGCCCACGTCCTGTATCGAATTTGCGCACCGAGCCAATAAACACCTCTCGCATCCAACTTACTTGGGACTCTCCAACAGCTTATGTCGATTCGATGGTAATTGAGCGCATGGATATTTTAGACCCAAACGCAGATTACTACCGCATTGCATCTATACCTCTACCTCACAACACCTCTAATTATTATTTAGACAATGTTGTGCCTGGGGAAAAATATTTCTATAAAGCATCCAACTATACCAATGGTGTACCCTCAATTCAAGAGCTTGATATTTTCTATGCTCCATATCGCAATGTTCACAACACCGAGGACGTGTATGTAACAAAAATAGGATATACTTGTCAAATAACTGACCTTGAAGGCTACCTAAAAGGTGCGCCAGAATTTTATTTCTCAGTATTTAACGCAGATTCAGACTATGTCGTATCCAATATAGGCAATTCTGATTTAGTGATTTTTGCATTTCACGAGCGAACTACTTATCAGTATTATGATGGATGCAGATTATTCTCTTGGGATCCCGGCACTGATGGTTGGATGGATTGCGTTACAATATATGGTGCAGAATATGACAAAATCGACAAAAACGACTCCCCAATTAGAATACCAATAATGCTAAATATTAAATTATTAGACATTTTGGACATCACTCTTGGTAGTGAAAATTGTTATATTGAATTTACTCCTAAAAAAGATGATATTTCTTGTGGAGCAACAAACATCCACTACTTTGACCCATTAGCCAAAAAATACACATTTTCATCGGGATATGGATTATACATAAATATCGATAACCAATAAAATTTACAGATATGAAAAAAGTAATTATTGTTTTCTTTTCCCTAATAGTATGCTGTGAGGGCTTTGCGCAAAGTTGGAACTCATCTGAAAGAGAATTTGCATATTGGAGGCAGGCCGAATTGGTTGCTGACGCAGATTCACCTTTTTATTATTACAATGGAGTAACAACTCTTGCTGGCGTAAGGTATGGCGGTCTGAGGGCAGGTGTTGGATTAGGTCTTCACTACGGATACTCCAGATTTCAAGGCTATGGTGACATCATTGTCCCTCTATTTCTATCCCTTCAAGCGGATATAATAAATGCCGGTAAGTTTGCCCCCTTTATTGACATTAGAGGTGGCGCTGATTTGGATATTGAGTGGCAGAATATAATCCCATTTGCACAATATGGGGTTGGTTTTAGATATTCGAGAGTAAGCATAAGCATTGGCACAAAACATCAACGTTTAGCCAAAAATGCAATTATGAAATACGAATATCTCATAACCCTCGGCTTATCGTTCTAAGTAGTAGCACAACAAAAAAATCAATCGCCACACCCATTGTGAGTGTGGCGATTGATTTATATAAGTGTCTTCGACAAAATGGGCGACTACTCGTCGAATGATACCAAAATCCTACCGCAATACTCGCAAATGATAATCTTCTTACCCATACGAATCTCGCTCTGGCGCTGGGGAGGAATACGGTTGAAGCAACCACCACAAGCGTCCCTCTTAACCTCTACAACAGCCAAACCATTGCGCACATTGGAACGGATGCGGCTATAAGCAGTCAGCAACCTATCGTCGATAACCTCGCGGGCCTTCTCCTCCTGAAACCTCAGCATCTCAATATCTTTGGCGGTCTCGGCGTCGATGCTATCCAACTCCTCGCGCTTAACTGCCAAGTCGGAAGCCCTCTCGGCTTTGGCAGCCTCGGCCTCCTCGATAAGGAGCTTTTTGGCTTTGAGGTTGTTGTTGTACTCCCTAATGCGTTTCTCCAACGACTCAATATCCAACTCCTCGTACTCAATCTCCTTAGAAAGAGCGTCGAACTCGCGGTTGTTGCGCACATTCTCCTGCTGCTCGGTGTACTTAGCAATTTTAATCTTGCACTGCTCGATGCGCTCCTTAGCGTCGCGGAGCAGAGCGGTCAGCTCGCTGCACTCCTCCTGCAATTTGTCGATGCGGGTCTGCAAGCCTGCAATCTCGTCTTCGAGGTCGGCAACCTCCATAGGAAGCTCGCCTTTGATTTTGTTAATCTCGTCAATTTTGGAGTCGATTAGCTGCAACTCATAGAGCGCTTTGATACGCTCCTGCATTGTGTAATCTACACTCTCCACGTTACGTTTGTTAGTTGTTGCCATAGATTTGCTCTTATATATCCTTGTCTATTTATTGTCCAAAATCAAGTAGCGCACAGGGTTTTGCGCAGTTTGACTCTTGCGAACTGCAAAATTAGATATTTTTTTTGATAATATGTCAAATAAAATATCAATAGCACAAATTTCGGTCTCAAAATGGCCCGCATCTACCAAAATCATCCTGTCGGCATCGACAAATGAGTGGTATTTCAGGTCGGAAGTGAGGTAGAGGTCGGCACCCGCAGCCTCGGCACGCTCGATGAGGCTACCGCCCGAGCCACTGCATATAGCAACCCTCTCCACCTTCTCAATACGCACAGGGCTATGGCGCAGCGCCCTCACACCAAGTGTGCGACCAATGGTGGCCAAAAACTCCTCGGCAGCCACAGGCTCAGAGAGCCTACCCACAACGCCAATGCCTACACCCTCCTCTACGCTCGAAGGCTCCAACAGCCCCTCCACCTCCAAGCCCAACTGCGAGGCCAGAAAGTGGCTTATGCCCACCTCGGGTGCGCCATCGAGGTTGGTGTGGGCGGCATAGAGCGCTACGCCACCTTCGATGGCTCGGAGTATGGCACGTTGTTGTGGCGAGCCGTCGGCAAGCCTCCTCAGGGGCGAAAATATGATGGGATGGTGGCTCACAATCATCTGCGCCCCCACCCTCAGGGCCTCCTCAACAACCTCCTCGGTGACATCGAGCGCCACCAAAACCATATCGACCTCCGACTCGGGATGGCCCACAGCCAACCCCGCATTGTCGTAGGACTCTTGCCAGTAGAGCGGCACTTGCTGCTCCAACAACTCGGCTATTTCTCTTACTTTCATCTCTCCACTTGGCTTTTACAAAACAACTGCCCCTTAGAACAGAGTCTGCTCGATAACCTGCTTTTTGGTCTCCTTCGACCTCTCCTTAGCCACCGCCAAGCGAATATCCTCGGGCGAGAAGAGGTCGCCACCAATCAGTGTGCCCACCTTCTGACCGCGAGGTTTGCGGGGCTCTTCTGCCTGAGGCTCGCTCGAAGGCATCTCCATCTGGAAGTCGGCCAACTCCTCGGTGCGGGGCTTAGCCACAGCCACCTGCTGCTCCTCAGGCTCAGCCACAACGGCCTCTTGCGCTGCCATATCCGCAGCCTCGCACGCGGCACTCTCGGCCACAACTGCGCTCTCGGCCACAACTGCGCTCTCGGCCACGTCGTCGTCCTCGACGTCGATAGCCACAACCTCGTCGGCAAGCTCGGCTTTAAGCGCGGCAAGCATATTGCGTATGGAACGTAGCTTCTCCACCACCTCGGCCTCGCGCTTGATGCTGTCACGATTCTGGCGCATACGCCTACGCGCACCGTCGAGCGTCATACCCTGCTCCTTGACCAAGTGGTAGATGAGCCTGAGGTTATCAACGTCATCGGTGGTGTAGATGCGGTGTCCACGACTATTTTTTGCAATTTTCAGAATAGGGAACTCCTCCTCCCAGAAGCGGAGCAGCGAGGCATTTACGCCAAATATCTCGCACACCTCGCCCATAGAGTAGTAAATTTTACCTTTGGGATGAACAATCTCTTCCATAAAAAATGTGTATATTTGGCGCAAGTTACAAATTTTTTACAATAAGGACAATAGCTTTCAGTGAAAACCAAACGCCACAATATAAAAATAGTAGGTCGCGTTACCTATGGTAATGGTTTAGGTCACAGCATCGGCTTCCCCACCGCCAACATCGAGCCTGCCGCCCCCTTAGAGGATGTGGCCGACGGAGTGTGGGCCGGAAGCGCTCAGGTGGGCGACAGCTCCTACGTCACCGTAGTAAACATTGGCTACCGCCCCACAATCGCCCTCGCACAAGGCCATCGCATCGAGGCCCATCTGATTGATTTCGAGGGCAACATCTACGGCCAGCCCATAAGCCTCAACCTCCACTACCACCTGCGTGGGGAGCAGAAGTTCGCCTCGTTGGCCTCGTTGGCCGAGCAGATTGCTCTCGACAAGGAGCAGGCCCTCGCGCTTATGACCACAGAAAACAACAACGAAAACAACAAATAAAAAGACAACTATGGCAAACGAACACAAACTTGAATTTGAGCTTACCCCCGAGGTGGCTCAGGGACAGTATGCCAACTTGGCTATCATTGCCCACTCCTCGTCGGAGTTCATCCTCGACTTTGCAGCAATGCTCCCCGGTATGAGCAAAGCAAAGGTAAAGAGTCGCATCGTACTCACCCCCGAGCACGCCAAACGCCTTATGCTCTCGCTCCAAGAGAACATCTCGCGCTACGAGAACAACTTTGGCGCAATCACTCTCAACGCCCCCAAAGTCCCCTCTGGCGGCGGATTTGCATAGCTCGACTGCTGGCGATGACCATACAACAAAGAAGCGGTTGCCGAATGTTCGGCAACCGCTTCTTTGTTGTGCTGCGCGGCTTGTCGGGCAAGGGAGGGGATTTTTGAGAGGTAGGGAGGTTAGGGAGCTTAGGGAATTTAGGGAGATTAGGGAAGAGGGCCTATATGCCCTATAAGCCCCATAAGCCCCATATGTCGCTAAGGCCCTTAAAGCCCTTAAAGCCTTTAATGACTTAGGTCGTTAGACGTTTGACGTTAGACATTAGACATTTAAGTGTGTATTATTGAGGGATTTTTACACAAAATAAAGTAGTGGCCCCGCAGCTTACTTAATGTAAGTGAGGAGCCACTATCTGAAATTTTGTGCAAAAAGCACCAATAAGACGCGCTTAAATTAGAAGAAGCGTACACGCTCATCCTCAATCTCCGCACCATCACGAAGCGCCTGATCGATGCGCTCGTTGATGTAGAAGAGTTCCTGCGATTCGAGACGAATCTTCTCGTCCACAGCATTGACAGCCTCCGATGCGGTGCGGCCATCAACAGTGAATACATAAACACCGTAGTTGCCGGCAACAGGGCCTGCAACAACACCCTCCTCGGCAGCTGCAATAGCGCCTACGAGCTTCATATCGGGGCCTACACCCACAATGTTGTTGGCATTGCCAAATACATCGTTGGCCTCAACAACCTCAACACCGAGTTTCTCGGCAGCCTCCTCGATGGTAGCTGCGCCCTCAACCTGCTCAGCCACCCAAGCGAGTTTAGCCTCGTTGCGGAGCTGGTTGATGATACGGCTGCTGGCCTCCTTAACGGGCAAGTAACCCTCTTTGCGGATGTCGGTAACGGTAGCTACTACATAGTCGCCATCAATCTCCATAGTCGAAGAAACCTTACCAACCTTATTGTTGTAAGCCCAACGAACAAGCTCGCGAGCATCGTCGAAACCGGTAACGGTGCGGTCGGTATTGCGGATGCGGGCAGTACGTTTTGCAACGCCAAGCTCCGAAACAGCAGTAGCGAAGTCGCTCTTGTTGGCAGCAGCGATGAAGCTATTAGCCTCGTTGGCAGCCTTCTGGATAGTAGCGTCGCCTGCAACCACCTCGTAGGTAATCTCAGCCACCTGAGCCTTGCGGATGGGTTTCGAGCGGTAGGTGAGCTGTGCGATGTGGATACCAAACTGGCTCTCCACCTGAACAACCTCATTCAACTTTGCAGCCAAGAGAGCCTCGCTGAACTCGGGCACCATAGCCTCGGGAGCAAACTTACCCAAGTCGCCACCCTCAGCGGCCGAGCCGTCGAGCGAGTATTTCTGTGCAAGCTCGGCGAACTTAGCACCTTTGCGCAAAGCGGTCTGGATGCTGTCGGCCAAATCCTGCTGGTCAAACGACAGGAGGATGTGGCGTGCGCCAATCTCGTCGGGCATCTGGCGAACATTCGAGATGCGAGCCATCTTGTAGGTAGTGCCATTCAAAACAGGGCCATAGAGCTGACCTTTCTGTTTGCCAAAGGCGTAGGGTTTATACTCGGCAGCGATTTTATCCTCTGCGTAGTAGCGGCTATCAACCGTACCGTGAGTGTTGGCAGTAGCGAAACCAAGAGCGTTCTCGGCAGCCTTGAACTCCTCGGCCAAAGCCTCTACCTCCTCTTTGGCGGTAGCGAAGTCCTCCTCGGAAGGCTCAACGTTGAACACCACATACTCAACATTGCGCTGGGTGGTCTGACGGAAGAGCTCTTTGTGGTCGTTGTAGTATGCCTTAATCTCGGAGCTGGTGGGAGTTGCCACGAGCGAGTCGGCGATAGTGTAGTAGGGTTTAACAACGATTTTGGCGTTGCTCGAATTGTTGGCAGCAGCAACCGAGTTGTTTACATCCAGCTCGCTGGCAGCGAAACCTGCGCTTACCAAAGTCGAGAAGTTCGACACCAAGCGCTGCTCGGCAGCTTTCTTCTTGATGTAGTTCCACAAATCCATAACTGCGGGGTTGGCATCAATCTGAGCCAAGAAGTTGCGCAGAATCTCGGGGCTATAAGTGCCGGTTGCGGGGTCGGCAAAGAAGCTGCTGATTACGGGCGAGATGAAACCACCCTGAATCATATCCACAACCTCAGCGTCGCTGATGGTAAGACCCATCTTGGTGAACGAGGGGCTGTAAGCGTTGGCCATAACCAAGTCGTTCCAAGCCTCGTTGTAGATAGCGTCGTACTGAGCCGAATCGAAAGCGCTCGAACCATAGAGGAGGCTGTAAATGTTCTTCACATACTCGCTCTGAATCAGATACTCCTGATACTCGATATTCTCACCATTGATTTTACCAACACGGTTAGCACGAGAAGTGAAAATGCTACCGCTGCTAAACAAGTCGCCAAGCAAGAAAGCGACCAGACCAAGTGCAATTACGGCCGTAACAACTACGCCGCCCTTAGTCCTCAAATCATTTAATGTTGCCATACAGTTGAGTTAAGTTTTTGTTTATTATTTATTATCGTTTTATTTTTTCACAAAATTGGCTTCAAATATAGTGTTTTTCTCTGAAAAACCTATCACAAAATCCTAACTTTTGCCAATTCAACCCTCGAAGAGGTCGATTTTAGGATTTTTATCTCCTTGCCTTCGCACTCAACAATAGTCCCAACGGTGGGAATACCGCCATAGTGTTCGATAATATAGCCTGCCAGCGTGTCGTAGGCATCGCTCTCCGAAAGGCCCAAATCGTAGCGCTCATTCAGATAGGACACCTCCAAGCGGCACGAGAGCACCCACTGTTTATCTTTGAGCACCTTCTCGACCATATCGGGCTCGTCGTGTTCGTCCTCAATCTCGCCCACAATCTCCTCCAAAACATCCTCCAAGGAGATGATGCCGGCTGTGCCGCCAAACTCGTCTATGACCACAGCCACACTCTGGCGCGAGCGTATCATCTCGCCCATAAGTTTCTCCGTAACCATAGTCTCGGGCACATACCTCACAGGCATAAGTATCTCGCTCACACTCTTGGGGTTGCGGAAGAGGCTCTTGGTTGTCACATAGCCCACAATGTTGTCGATGCTACCCTTCCACACAAACAGACGCGAGAAGTTGGTTTCAATAAATCTTTCGGTCAGCTCCTCAATGCTCACCGTAGCCTCCACAGCCTCCACATCGACCCTCGGAACCATACAATCCCTCACCCTCAGGTCGGAGAAGTCGAGTGCGTTTTGGAAAATCCTCAGGTCGTTGGCCTGCACCTGTTCGCTCTCACCGCTCTCGTCGATGAGGTTTTCGAGGTCTATCTTGCCGAAGCTCTTGATGTTATGCTCCTCCTTGACCTTCAATCCCACCAGCCTCAGAATACCAAAAGAGAGGGCGGTGGCAAACTTTGCAATCGGGTAGAGCAACAAATAGCATAGATAGATTGGTATGAGCAAAGCCTTAAAGAAGGCGTTGGGCCTCATCTTAAAGATGCTCTTAGGGGTAAACTCGCCGAGGAAGATGATGACAATCGTAGAGATGAGGGTCTCAACAATCACTGCGTCGTCGGCCATAGGAATACCCATACGGGCAGCCACAAGGTGTATCAACTCGGCCATAAAGGTCGAATAGACCACCAGCACAATGTTGTTACCCACAAGCATTGTAGTGATGAGCTCTCCGGGCCTATCGACAAACCTCTCAATGATACGACCAATCGTTCCGCCCCTCTTGCGGTCGAGTTCCATCCTCAGGCGGTTGGCGCTCGTAAAAGCAATCTCCATACCCGAGAAGAAGGCCGACAAGATGGTCGAAACAACCACTATCACTATGATACTCAGCAAACTCTGCATAATTATTTTGTCTAATGTCTAACGTCAAACGTCTAACGACATAAGTCATTAAAGGCTTTAAGGGCTTTAAGGGCCTTAGTGACATATAGGGCTTATAGGCCTTATGGGGCATATAGGCCTCTCCCTAAACTCCCTAAACTCCCTAAACTCCCTAAACTCTCTAAATTCCCTAAATTCTCTAACCTCCCTAAAACTCTCCAACCGCCTCGCAGTCTATACCATCGGCCCGCAAGGCTACAACTCTAATTGGAGGTCGGGGTTGAGTTTTTTATTGGGTTTTAGCTCCTTAGCACGCCCCCTATCGCCACGCTTTACGGGCGGCTCATCGAAGAGCGCTCCGGGTCGGCGGTTGGGGTTGCGGTGCTCCTCCACATTGGACTGCTCCTCCTTAGGCTTGGCAGTAGCCTCTCCCTGAGTGGCATCCACCCACATACGGCCCTCACTCTCGCGGAATACCCAGTCGTTGAACTCCGAGTCGGACTCAAAGCCCTCACCCACAAAGGTGTCGCTGCCATCGACAATGCGGCAATCGACATTTGAATATACCTTGTCGGTTCTCTGGTCCCAGAAGAGCTGTTGTGTGAAGAGCTGGCGGCCATCGGCACTTGTGCCCACAACATTGCCTCGGGTCTCCCACAGCTCCCTCTTTTCGTAGAAGATGGCGTAGTCGGCCCTAAGGCGTGAGTTGTCGCGACCGAGCGAGTCGAAGGTTATGATGTTGATGCCATAGCGGAACTCCATATAGGGGTCGCGGGCAAACTCATAACGCTCCATCAGCGGAGTCCAAAACCTATACTCTTTCTTTCCGTTTTTGGAATAGACCATAGTCAACGAGTCGCTCTGTTGGGTTATGAGCGTCTCCATATTGACCTCTTGGGCCGCTTTTTTGCCCGAACACGAAAACAGCAAGATAGCACCTCCCACAAGAGATGCTACCATTGCTATTTTATATAGGTGTCTGAGTGACACTATTTGATGGGTCTAACGGTGGTTACGCCACTTACCCAGCCACAGCTAACGGTGTAGCTATCGCCCTCCTGCAAGCCACGGAAGAAGCAGTCGGTCTGTTTGGGGAAGTAACCACGATAGGTATTCAACAACGAGTTGCAAACCTCAACCTGAGCCTCGTCGCCCTCGAAGCAACCACGTGCCTTAACCACAACATCGTATGCCAGCCAGAAGACGGTCTGTTTTGCAAACTCGTCGGAGCAGGTTGCGCCATCTACATAGCTCTGAGCCAAGCAGAGGTAAGCCGAACCGTTGTTGGGGTTGTACTCGATAGCCTGTTTTGCGTAATTAGCAGCCTCGCGGATAGCACCAGCAGCAAGCTCAGTACCTGCAATCTGAACGCAGAGGTTCGATTTAACCATAGGATCGCTCTCAATCTCAACAGCTGCACGCAAGTACTCCAAAGCCTTGTCGTATTTCTTCACAGCCTCGAAGGTGCGGCTAAGAATCTGTGCAGTAGCGGTCTGGGGCTCCATAGCGTAGTACTTCTCGCCCACCATCAGGTAGAAGTCGCTCTGGCAGTTGTTGCGGGTCATCAGCTTAAATGCCTTCTCAACCTGAGCCTTGTCGTCGGGATTCTTTGCCAGACGCTCCGAGAAGATACTTTCGAGGTTGCCACAGTCGGCAGCGCCCGAGTTAATAAGCAGAGCATCGAAGGTGTTTTTAGCCTCAGCGTCGGTCACAAGGTCCATCTTCTCTGCCATAAACTCATACTCATTCATAAAGTGGTCGGTCTCCACGTTGTAGTTAGCATACTCCTCAACGAGCACAGTAAAGTACTGGTTGATGAAGGTAGCATCTACCTCGGGGTCAATCTCGATAGCCTTACGGAAGAGCTGCAACATACCCTGTTTGTCCTCCGAGCGATATTTGTAGTAATCTTTGGCTTTGTTCTTCAAGATATAAACCTCGCCATACTCCTTATCGTCGGCAAAAGCAGCCAAGCGGTAGTCGTAAACCTTCATCAGAGCCTCGATGTTGGCAGCCTTCTCTTCCAGACTCCTTGAACGGGCAATCTTCTGACGATAGATGTTCTGACCGTAGGCATAGACGCTTGTACGAGCCTTAGGACACTTCTCGATGAGGGTGTACATATACTCCAAAGCCTTGTCGTAATCTTTGTTGTTGTAGGCGTCGGTGAAGAAGTTGAACAGACGTACATTCTCCTCCCTCTCGGCTGCGGTAGCGTTCTCACCCCACTCAGGGCCGTAGGTAGTAGCGGGTTTCTGCTCCTCTACAACACCACTCTTTGCAGCAGCAGCTTTCTGTGCAGCAATGATTTTGGCAATTTTTTCCTCCTCTTTCTTGCGAGCTTTCTCGGCCTTCTCGGCAGCCTTGCGAGCCTTCTCAGCCTCTTTGGCAGCCTTCTTCTCGGCTTTCTCGCGAGCTTTACGCTGTGCAGGGGTCTCCTCTACCTGCTGGGTCTCTTGGCTCTGAGCCAACATTGGGGTAGTGTTGAAAGTGCCTGCCATTACGAGCGAGAGCACAACCATCGATTTGATTACGATTTTTTTCATTTCTGTTAGGTATTCTTTATTTGTAATTAAATAGTTGTCAGCAAATTACACTTGGCTCTTTATTAGTCGTACTTCATCTTCACAAACCAGTAGTCCTCGCCAAAGAGGCTCACGCCGATGGTAAATTTGAAGTATCGCTCCAACGAGAGGCCCGCCTTGGTCGTACCTCTCTGGCCCAGTTCCAAGCCCAAGTTCACATTCGACAGACCCGTCATCCTCAGAGGCAGACCCACACCCATAGTTATGGCCACATCCGAGATAGGCTGATTGTTGAGCACCATATAGCTCTGACTCCAACGCATACCTGCACGATAGGTAAAGCGTTTTAGTGCGTTACGCACATCGCCGGGGTTGGGGGTATATTGTCCGCCCAAGCGCACAGCCGAGGTGTTGCGGAACGAAAGGTGGTCGCTCACGTCGGCCTGATTGCGGCTGCCCCAATCGGCAAACTCGTAGTCAGCACCGAAGCTATATTTGGGCTGGTGGTAGTAGAAACCAACGCTCCACACAGAAGGCATCGAGAAGGTCGAAACATACTCCCTGTCGATAACATTCTCGCCCGGAACAAGTGTGGCATTGATGGGCATTGTTTCATAGACTTTGTTGCCCATACGGCCACCAAACTGCCACGTTGCACCAACTGTCATAACTTGGTTGGTCTTGGCAATAGGAGTCCACTGCAAGCCCACCGTACCAAAGAAACTATTGACATACTCGTTGTTCTGACCAAAGAGCGAGTAGTATGTGCCGGTGCCGGTGATTGCTGTGGGGCGGGCGTTGAAGGTGCGCTCAATCTTGCCGTGATAGTAGATTGCATCTGCACCAATGGAGAAGTTCTTGAAAATCTCGTAGCCCAAGCCCAGCTTAAACTGTGTCACATCGCCCGAGCCGGCGTAGTTGTAGAACATCTGGCCAATGTTGCCCATCACATCGGGGCTCTTGTCGTAGTAGCTCACATTGTAGCCCACCGAGCTGTAAGGCGTAACGCTCAGACCAACACCCATACCCTTAATCAGCGGAAACGACATTGCAATGTCCCTAACGTTGAACGTATTGAACGATGTGCGTGCATCGGTGGTGGAGGCATAGAAGTTCTGACCCTCCATATCGAAGTTCGAGAGGAACGAATTGCTCCTCACAGAGCTATACGATGCGGGGTTGAGGGGGTTGATGTAGAGGTAATTGCGGAAACCAATCGACGCACCACCCATAGCTCGGGTCACAGAGATGCCCTGATTGTGGATGTCGCCAATGCCGTAGAATGTATAGGGGGAGTAGGTGTTAAGGCTGCTATCTTGCGCATAGCCACTCTGGGTAGCACCCAAAGTTGCCACCAGCGCTGCCAACAACACCACTATTCTTGCTCGTAAATTCATTTTCTTCTGTTTGCTTATGCTCTCTATGCAATAGACATAGTCTATTCAATCGGCAAATATCGTATTATTTATTCTCTTTTCAAAGCATTTCCTCTACGAGGAACAAATTTTCCTCCCGAAGAGGCTATTTATTTGCTTTTTCGGCAGCACATTGTGCCACAGCCTCGGCAAAATCGTCCAACACTCGGCATCCTTCGGCCAGTGAGCCTACATTTCTAACGGTCAAATAGACCTTATTGTTGTTCTGTTTGAGAACAAATCGCTCCTGACGCTGTGCCGTATAGCGCATAATACCCTCGAAGATGTGGCTCTTGTAGTAGAGGCTGCGACCATCGGAGGGGAACCACAGCAACATAAGGCCATTTTTCACTTTGGCCTTCTCGATACCCAACTCCACAGCCCTCCACCTGAGGCGCACAACATCCACCAGAGCCTCAGCCGAGGGCGGCAACACGCCAAAGCGGTCTCTCAGCTCGGCCACAAAACGCTCCATAGCCTGCTCGTCGGTGATGCCGTCGAGCCTACGGTAGAGTTGCAACTTCTCGCTCTGCTGCCCCACATACCTATCGGGCAACAAGGCTGCTTGGTCGGTCTCCACAGCACAGTCGGTCACATAGCGCACATTCTCTTGGGCGGCCACCTCAAAATCCTCGCCAAGCACCGTTTCGAGCCCTTCCGTACCCTCGGTACGCAACTCCGTAATAGCCTCAGCGAGAATCTTTTGGTAGGTTTCAAAGCCCATATCGGCAATAAAACCGCTCTGCTCAGCACCCAGCAGGTTGCCTGCACCCCTGATGTCCAAATCTTGCATTGCAATGTTGAATCCCGAGCCCAGCTCCGAGAACTCCTCAATAGCTCTCAGGCGACGACGAGCATCGCTTGTCAGCACCTCATCGGGAGGCGAGAGCAGATAGCAGAAGCTCTTGCGGTCGCTACGCCCCACCCTGCCTCTGAGCTGATGCAACTCGCTCAGACCAAAGCGGTGGGCATTGTTGATGATTATGGTGTTGGCATTGGGTATGTCTATACCGTTTTCGATGATGGTTGTTGCCACCAGCACATCGTACTCGCCATAGATAAAGTCCATAATGAGTTTTTCGAGCGTTGCGGCAGGCATCTGGCCGTGACCCACAACCACTCGGGCCTCGGGCCTGAGCTTGCGCACCAGAGCCGCAATGCGGTCAATATCGCTCACCCTATTGTGGAGGAAATAGACCTGACCACCCCTATCAAGCTCATAGTCAAGCGCCTCGGCAATAATACCCTCGTCGAAGGTGTGCGACTCGGTCACGATTGGTTGCCTATTGGGTGGCGGGGTGGAGATTACCGAGAGGTCACGTGCCCCCATAAGCGAGAATTGCAGGGTGCGAGGTATGGGGGTGGCCGTAAGCGTGAGCGTATCGACACTCACACTCAGCTGGCGCAGTTTCTCCTTAGCCGCCACGCCAAACTTCTGCTCCTCGTCTATAATCAGCAGGCCCAAGTCCTTGAATTTAACCTCCTTACCGAGCAGTTTATGTGTACCGACAATGATGTCGATGCGCCCTTCGGCAAGGTCGGCCAAAATCTGCTTCACCTCTTTGGTGGAGCGTGTGCGCGAGAGATACTCCACCCTCACCGGCAGACCTCTCATACGCTCGGCAAAGGTGCGGTAGTGTTGCAGTGCGAGTATGGTTGTAGGCACCAGCACCGCCACCTGTTTGCTATCGCAGGCTGCCTTAAATGCCGCCCTAACAGCCACCTCGGTCTTGCCAAATCCCACATCGCCACACACCAACCTATCCATAGGCTCGCGCGACTCCATATCGGCCTTTATCAGCTCCACAGCCTTCTGCTGGTCGGGGGTCTCCTCCCACTGGAACGAGCTCTCCATCTCAAACTGCAAGTAGCTGTCGGGCGAGAAGGCATAGCCCCCCGAGGCCTTACGCTCGGCATAGAGCTTAATCAGCTCACGAGCAATATCCTTAACAGCCTTTTTGGTGGCCTCCTTAATCTTCTGCCAATGGCCCGAGCCGAGGCGGTAGATGCGTGGTGGGGTGTCGCTATCCTTGCTCTTGTAGCGCGATATGCGGTGGAGCGAGTGGACATTGACAAGCAGCGCATCGCCCTCCTTATAGACAATCTTTATCATCTCCATCTCCCTGCCATTCTCCACCGAGCGCAGCAAGCCTCCGAATTGACCCACGCCGTGGTCGATATGGACAACATAGTCGCCCAATTTGAGTTGGTTCAGCTCGGCTATGGTAAGGCACTCCTTGCGGTCTATCTCGCCACGAAGAGCATAGCGATGGTAGCGGTCGAAAATCTGGTGGTCGGTGTAAAGACTAACTCTCAGCAGGCGGTCTGTAAAGCCCTCGTGCAGAGTCATTTTCAGCGGCTCAAAGTGGGCCTTGCGGTGGGTTGCCGCAAGCACATTTTCGAGCCTCTCAAACTGAGTGCGGTTCTCCGAGAGAAGGTAGGTTGTGTAGCCCTGAGCCGCACGTGCCTCGATGTCGTCGGCCAGCAGGTCGTATTGTTTGTTAAAGGCCGCCTGAGGAGCAGTAGCAAAGGCCACCGAAGCCTCCGAAGAGCGTTTCGACGAGGGGCGCAACAAAACCATTGCACACCCCTCGGTATCGGCCAGAAAAGCCTTTGCCGAAGTGACCCTCTGGGCATCCTCGGCAGGGTTGTCGCTGTCGGCCAAAAGTCGGCGACGCACATCGTCGATGCGGCTGAGCGTATGGTCGGCATTGGTCATCCACCACACAGCCTCGCCCACATACTCAGCCACCGAAACCTTCTTGCTCGACTCAAAATTTTTCAAATTGGGCAGAATGCAAATCCTATCGGTGCGCTCCGTAGAGAGCTGCGACGAGAGGTCGAAGCGACGAAGGCTATCGACCTCATCGCCAAAGAAATCGACCCTAAAAGGTTTGTTCTCCGAGTAGGAAAAGATGTCGAAAATACCGCCTCGCATTGAGTACTTGCCGGGCTCGTGAACAAAATCGACCCTCTCAAAACCCATCTCCTCGGCCTTGTCGCGCAGTTGTTCCATTGAGATTTGCTCGCCCACACGCACCTCCAAAGCCGACTCTCCCACACTCTCGGCCGAGACCACATTCTCCGACAGAGCATCGGGGTAGGTACAAACTACCAGCACTCCCTCGCCACTATGGTGGTTGCGTATGGCCTCCAAAGCCGCTGTGCGTTGCACTTGGCTCGACGAGTCCTCGCTGGCATAGCGGATGGAACGTTTGTAGCTCGATGCCAAGAACATAACCCTCTCGGCATCCATAAGTTGGTACATATCGCTGGCCAAGTAGGCTGCCGTATCTCTGTCGTCGGCCACAAAAATATGGACTCCCCCAACGCGCGAGGCTGCCAGAGAGGCATATAGAGCAAAAGCCGAACCCGCCAGAGAGGTAATCTCCGTAACGGTTCGGCTCTCAATGTGTCGAACAAGCTCTTTGAGCGGTGCGGTGCGACCTGCTCGTGCGAGGATGTCGCCTAAGGGCGACTTTTCAATCTTTTTCATATTGCCCCAAAGCCCTCGCCCACTTGGCCACTAAGCCAGCGAGCGGCGTTTCTTATCGACAAACTTATAATCGACCATACCCAGCGACTGATCGACAAGCAACTTTATGTCGCACAGGTAGCGACGACGCCACCTACGGCGCAAACTCATAAGACCTCCCTTGCGCAAATAGGCCTCCATAATGGGATTGACCACAATACGCAGGCTGCGCATACGTTTCTCGATGGCATAGTAGGCAATCTGATTTTCAATCTGTTTCTCCACCAAAATGGAGGGTGAGATTTTGCCCGTACCACCACACGTTGGGCAGGTCTCCTCGGCCTTGCTGATGGCCTCGGGGCGCACTCTCTGGCGAGTTATCTGCATCAGACCAAACTTGGTCAGAGGCAGGATGGTGTGCTTGGCCTTGTCGGTGGCCATAAGTTTCTGCATCTCCTCATAGAGACGCTGACGGTTCTCGGCCTTGTGGAGGTCGATGAAGTCTATAATCACAATACCGCCCATATCGCGCAAGCGCAACTGACGGGCGATTTCGGCAGCAGCCGAGAGATTAACATCCATAGCCGTACTCTCTTGGTCGTCGGCCACCTTGGCGCGGTTGCCACTATTGACGTCGATGACGTGCAGTGCCTCGGTGTGCTCAATGATGAGGTATGCACCCCTTTTGAGCGACACATACTTGGCAAAGAGAGATTTAATCTGTCGCGAGATGTCGAAGTTGTCAAAAATGGGCTGCGAGCCCTTATAGAGTTTGACAATTTTCAGCTTCTCGGGAGCGATAACCTTTATGTACTCCCTAATCTCCTCGTAAATCTTCTCGTCATTGACGTGGATGGCGTTGAAGGAGGAGTTGAGCGAATCGCGGATGATGGTGTTGGCCCTACTCATCTCGCTAAGCAGCTGTACGGGAGCCACTTTGGTCTTTATTCCTTCGAGAGCGCCCTCCCACTTCTTGATGAGCGAGAGGATGTCCTGCTCAATATCTACATCAGCCTTGCCCTGAGCTGCGGTGCGAATAATCACGCCGTAGTTTTTGGGCAGCACCTTGTCGCAGATACGTTTCAGGCGTTTTTTCTCCTCGTTGGAACGTATTTTTTGGGATATGGATATTTTGTTTGAGAACGGAATGAGTACTACGTTGCGACCTGCCAGCGATATGTCCGACGTTAGACGTGGGCCTTTTGTAGAGATTGCCTCCTTGGCAATCTGCACCATAATGGGCTGTCCGCCCGAAATCTGGCTTGAAAGCTTGCCCGTTTTGCCAAGAGGTTGGTCGAGCCTAAGGCTTTCGATACGCACGTTTTTCTTTTTCGTCGAGAGGTTCGCCACCATCTTGTGCAGAGTGGGGAACTGTGGGCCGAGGTCGAGAAAGTGGATGAAGGCATCCTTCTCGTGGCCTATATTGACGAATGCTGCATTGAGTCCGGGCATTATCTTTCTTACCTTGCCCAGATAGATGTCACCTACCGCAAAACCGCTTTTACAACTCTCCTTGTCGAGCTCAACAAGCTGTTTGTCCTCGACCAGAGCAATAGTTACCTCGGAGGGGGTGACATTGATAATCAATTCTCTATTCATAATTTGGTTTTGTTCCTACTGCTTATAGGAAGGAAGTCCGCAGGAAACCCCTCTGGTCGGCTCTCCGACAACTCCCAAAATTGTCGCCAAGAGCCGATAAACGCGGGGGGCCCCTTCACGAAAAAATAAAGCCAAAAACCCATATAGGCTTTCAGCTCTATTTTTTCTATTAAAGGTAAACCGACAACCTATTTCTTGTTGTGTTTGTGACGATTTTTGCGCAAACGTTTTTTACGTTTGTGGGTCGCCATCTTGGGACCTTTCCTTTTCTTACCGTTAGGCATAGTTTCCGAATTTATTAAAAGTTAATAAAAAATTTCTTTTCTCGCTTATTTTACTTTGCAAGCAAAGCTCTTTGCGGGTTTGAAAGCGGGAATGTTGTGTGCGGGAATGGTGATGGTAGTACCTTTCGAGATGTTGCGAGCAACTTTCTGAGCACGCTCTTTGATGATGAAGCTACCAAAACCACGGAGATAAACTGCCTCGTTCTCAATCAAGGAAGCCTTAACGTTCTCCATGAAAGCCTCTACAACCTGCTGTACAGCAACTTTCTCAATGCCAGTCTCTTTGGCAATGTTGTTTACGATGTCTGCTTTAGTCATAACTTTATGATATTATAAATTAGTTTATGTGAAAAATTAACCTAATCTTTTCCCTCCGATTTGCCTGCCTTTTACCCAACGGTGTAGCCACCACCCTTAACAACGCAGAGCAACCACCACTTGGGGGCTAAATTTGCAAATCGGACTGCAAATATACACTATTATTTGGTTAATTTACAACAGTGTAGCAATTTTTTTCTTTTTTTTCTTTTGCACCCCCTCGCCCAAGCCCGCAACCACACCTGCTCGTCCCCAAGCTCCACCTCTTTCGGGGGGGCAACTTTCGTGCCTAATGAGTCGCCCGCAATAAGGAGTTGGACTGCGAGAGTGTTGGAACACAGGCGAAGTGGGACAATCTGGGGGCACAAAGGGAGAGATGAAGATAGGCTATTTCTCCCAACAACGCTCTGCATAAATCTCCTCTGCCGGCTAAGTTTTTTGTCATATTTATAAAATAATGTATGAAAAATTTTGCCACTACCGCGAAAAATCATAACTTTGGGGGAAACTATGCACTCACGAATGGTTATTAAAAAGATTCCACACATCGCAAACCATCGTAATAGTTACAACTACGAAACATACAAACAACTAATAATTAAACCTTTACAGCTATGAAGAAACTTCTAGTCGTTATTTTGGCAGCTCTGCTTTGCGCTCCTACGTTGGCACAAGAGCTGACCCCAAAGAAAAACGCACGTGGCAAATGGGGCTACGTTGACACAAAAGACAACTTTATCATCAAGGCCAAGTATGAGGTGGCCGAGGAGTTTGCAGCCGACGGTTTGGCCAAGGTGAAAAACTCTAAGGGCAAATGGGGCTTTGTAAACAAAACCGGTGACGAGGTGGTACGTCTGCGCTACGACTGGCTCGGCACATTCTCGCTCGATGGCATCTGTATGGTGCAGAGAGATGGTAAATATGGTTTGGTAAACCGCGAGGGTGACGAATTGGCCAAACCTAAGTACGACGAGATTGAGGAGTTTTCGGAGGCTGGCACTGCTGTTGTTCGCATCGAAGAGAACTTCGGTATGATTAACAAAGAGGGTAAGGAGATTATCCGCACCCGCTATCAGGCCGTAACTGAGTTTACTCCCGATGGTCTGGCTTGGATTCAGCAGTCGGACAAGTGGGGTGTTATCAATCGCGAGGGTAAGACCGTCGCTAAGCCCGAGTTTGACGAGCCCGGCGTATGGCAGGACAACGGCACAGCCCACATCAAGGTCGATGGCTTGGTTGGTGTGATTAACAAGAGCGGCAAGAAGATTGTTCGTCCTCAGTATGAGAGCATCGAGCTTTTCAACGAGGAGGGTTTGGCTTGGAGCGTTAAGGAGGGCCTCTATGGTCTGCTCAACAGCTCCGGCAAACGTCTTTCGGACAACAAATACGACGAAGTGAGCGCTTGGAACGAGAGTGGCATCTCTCTGGTGAGGGTTGGCACCAAGTGGGGTTTTGTAAACAAAGCCGGCAAGGAGGTTCTGAAAGTTCAGTACGACGAGATTGGGCCTTTCGACGCATCCGACTTGGCTCAGGTTATGAACGAAGGCCTCTATGGTTTGGTAAACAACTTGGGTAAGGTGCTCGCTCCTGTAAAATACAATAGCATTGCTCCTTTTGTGGGTGGTTTTGCAAAGGTTAGCATCGATGGCAAGTGGGGTGTTATCAACACCGAGGGCGACGAAGTTACCCCCATCAAGTACGACACCTTTGGCGAGTATGCCATCAACGGTTTGGCGCTGGTTACTGCCGACGGCTTCGTTGGCTGGGTTGATCGTGGCGGCAATGAGATTGTTCCCATTGCAAACGACGAGGTTGGCGAGTGGACTGAGGACGGTATGAACTGGATTCGTCAGGGCGAGCTCTATGGTTGGATTGACATCACCGGCAAACGCATCACCAAGGTGGAGTATAGCCAGTTGTGGCCCTTTGAGGCCAACGGCTTGGCAAAGGTTGCCAAAGGCGAGTTGAAGAGCTGGATTACTCGCGAGGGTAAACTCATCTCGCCCGTAGCCTACTCGGAGGTTGGCGAGTGGAACAACGCAGGCCTTGTTTGGGTTAAGCAGGAGGGCCTCTATGGTATGCTCAACGCCGAGGGTAAGAAAGTTGTCCCCATCAAATACACCTTCTTGGGCGAGTTCAACGAGCAGGGTCTTGCAATGGCTTCGCTCAGCGAGCAGAAATGGGGCTGGGTTAATACCAAAGGCAAAGAGATTCTGAAAGTGAACAACTTGGCCGTATGGCCTTTTGGCGAGGAGGGCTTGGCTAAGTTCCGCGATGCTAAGGGCAAATATGGCTTCATCAACGCCGAGGGCAAGAAGGTTGTTCCTGCCAAGAACGACTACGCCGACGAGTTTGTAGATGGTCTTGTAAGGGTTGGCCAGAAAGGCATCTACGACGAGGCCGGCAATTACAGCGGTGGCAAATGGGGCTTCTACAACACCAAGGGTAAAGCTGTGGTTCGCATCAGCTACGACTATGCCGACCTGTTCAACAACGGTCTTGCTCGCGTAAGCACCAAAGGCGTTTGGGCCGACGGCAAGTACACAGGTGGCAAATGGGGCTTTGTGAATACTCGTGGTAAAGAGGCTATCAAACTCAAATACGACGATGCAGGCAACTTCTCCGAGGGTATGGCTTGGGTGAGTGTTGCAGGCAAATATGGCTGGATTGACCAGAATGGTCGCGAGACTATCGCCATCCAGTACGACGACGCACACGCCTTTGTTGAGGGCTTGGCTATGGTAAAGAAAGATGGCAAGATTGGCTGGCTCGGCAAATCGGGCAACGAGGCTATTGCTGCCGAGTTTGAGGCTGCCGACGACTTCGACGCCAACGGCCTTGCTCGCGTATGCCGCGAGGGTAAGTGGGGCTTCATCAACCGCTCGGGCGAGGAGGTTGTAGCTGTTAAATATGAAGGCGCTGAGCCTTACAATGCCGAGGGTCTTGCAGCCGTATTGAGCGACGGCACTTGGTTTAAGATTGACACTAAGGGTCAGCTTACCGTATCGACCAAATTCCTCGGCTCGCTCCACTTCGACGAGGGCTTTGCTCCTATTATGCTCGACGGCAAATGGGGCTACTGCAACATTGCCGGTACAATGATTATCCCCGCAATCTACGACGAGGCACAACCCTTCCATCAGGGTGCTGCTATGGTTAAGAAAGATGGCAAATACCTCTGGTTGAAGGCAGACGGTCAGCCTCTGAATAGCTACATCTACGACACTGTTGAGGCCTTCGACGCTGAGGGCGTGGCTAAGGCTTCGCGCGACCAGATGTGGGGTCTTGTAAATCGTGGTGGCGTTGAGATTCTGCCCGTAGAGTATGCTTCGGTTGGCAACTGGGACGAGGCAGGCTTGGCCAAAATCGAGAAAGAGAGCAAATTTGGCTGGGCCGACCATAGCGGTAAGGTTGTCGTTGCTCCCAAGTATGAGGAGGTAGGCGACTTCGGCAGCGAGGGTCTTGCAAAGGTGAAAATCGGTGGTAAGATGGGCTTCCTCGACAAGAAATACAAAGAGATTATCCCCGTTAAGTATGACTTCGTTAGCGACTTCGTATTCAGCGTTGCTAAGGTTTGCGCCGATGGCAAGTGGGGCTTTGTTGATGTCAATGGCGAGGATATTACTCCTCTCGAATACGACGAGATTAGCGACTTCGCCAACGGCCTCGCTAAGGTGAAGAAAGCAGGCAAGTGGGGCTTCATCAACTCGAAGTATGAGGTTGTTTTGTCGCCCACCTACGACGAGATTGGCGACTTCGCCAACGGTATTGCAGTTATTCGCTTGGCCGACAAATATGGTCTGGTTAATAGCGATGGCAATGGCGTGACCGCTCCTAAGTACGACAGCATTGCCGAGTTCGACGAGGATTTGGCCGAGGTACGCATTGGCGAGCTCTATGGCTACATCAACCGCGCCGGCGCAGAGGTTGTTGCAGTGGTTTACACCGCCGAGGAGGCTGCCGACCACCGCAAAGACTACCTCTTCTACAACCGTTTCTCCAACTTTGCTGAGGAGTGGATGGCACCCAAAGTAGAGGAGTTCAAGAAGAAAGACGAGTTCGAGACCGAGGCTCAGTATGCTTCGAGGGTTAATGACGAGACCATCGCCGCCTTCAAGGAGCAGCTTACCGACGAGGCCGAGGCCGAATACCTGAAAGCTCGTGGCGCAAAGGTTGTATTGCAGCTGACCCTGTCGCTCTACAATGCCGACGAGGAGACCTTCACCGTTACCGACAGCACCTATGGCGCATTTGTAGTAACCGTACCTATCAACGAGGCTCGTGACTTCAAGTCGCTGTGGGATGGTCTGACCAAGACTCCTTCGTTCTGCGTTAAGAACGACACCTTGGCTATCGAGAGCATCACCTTCCGCACTCCCGACGAGAAGGAGTACGTTGCTAAGCCCGTAGCTGAGTAACCAAACGACTCACATACCCCCCACCAATGGGGGCATAATAATAAGGTAGCCCAATTTCGGGCTACCTTATTATTATAGTGGTTGGCTGTTAGCTCGGGGGAGTAGTGCCAGCACAAATTATAATTATTAGGGAGTTTAGGGAGCTTAGAGAATTTAGGGAGCATAGGGATGGGCCTATAAGCCTTAAAGCCCCAAAGGCCCTTAAAGCCCCTAAGACCTTAGGTCGGTCGGCGGTCGGCGGTTGATGTCCTTGTAACCCTTGTGACTCTTGTTACCCTTGTTACCCTTGTAACCCTTGTAACCCCTGCTACCCCTGTAAAAAAACTCGGGTAATACCCGAGTTTTATTAAGCCTTAGGTCGTTAGACGTTAGACCTTAGACGTTAGACCCAATAAAAAACGCGGCTATCTTTTTAATAGCCGCGTTTTTTATGGATTAGAAATTCACCTCGGGAACGGTCGCAGCCTCAGTGGCAGCCTCAAAATAGGCCTTGGGGCCAAAGCCAAAGAGCGAGGCGATGAGGTTGGAGGGGAAACGTTTGGTCTTGACGTTGTAGCTCCTAACGGCATCGTTGAAGTCTTTGCGAGCTACGGCAATGCGATTCTCAGTGCCTTCGAGCTGTGCCTGCAACTCCATAAAGTTGTTGCTCGCCTTCAACTCGGGATAGCTCTCGCCAATGGCAATCAAACGACCCATAGCTGCGCCCAACTCATTCTGAGCCTGCTGATAGGAGGCGAGCTGCTCGGCAGTAAGGCTCTCGGCATCAACTACCACCCCGGTAGCCTTTGTGCGTGCCTCAACCACAGCCTCAAAGGTAGCACTCTCGTGGGCAGCATAGCCCTTGACGGTGTTTACAAGGTTGGGAATCAAGTCCATACGACGCTGATATTGATTCTCCACCTGACTCCACGCACCGGCCACTTTCTCGTTGCGCGACACAAATCCATTGTAGGCCGACACAGCCCACACCACAACCACTGCCACAATGGCAATGATGATAATACTCTTTTTGTTTTTCATAGTTCTTTATTGTTTGATTTTGTTAATATCCGTGCATTTTGCTACAAAAGGTTCTTTTGAGTAAACAAATATAATAATAATTTTATTACCTTTGCTTTGTAACTCAAAACTATTAACGCTATGAAAAGGATTTTATTTTTACTAATCATCTCTCTGGGGTTACTGGGCTGCGAAACGGAGCAAGAGCCTACCACCTATACAATAGCCTCTCAAATGGGTGCGTATAAAGATCCTGTTGCGGCAGGATTCTACAAACCCTACAACATTATCAAGGAAAATCCCAATGGAAAATGGATAGTTTCAGAAGGTTTGTTTGGGATGAAGCCCACGAGTGGCGAAGAGTATCAACTTGGCTATGAGTATGTTGTGGAAGGCAAACTGGTGACTGGCGAGGAACTATGGGAGAATGAACGCATTGCAGATGGTCTGACTATGTTTACCGTTAGCAAGGTTATATCAAAGACACTAAAAGAGACAGAACTGCCAAAGGAGTGGCTCAGCGATATCGCCACATACGAAAGAGAGTTCTTAACTAAGGAGTAGGACTTATAACTAAAAACTCGGGTAATAAAAAAGATACCCGAGTTTTATTTTTTGACTTAGGTCGTTAGACGTTTGACCTTAGACGTTAGACCCAAGAAGGTCGGCTGGGTTTTGTGGAGGTATTTTTGTGCCAAGCAAGGGAGCAAGTCCACAGTTTACTGGGTCGGGAGAGGGGCGAGTGCATATCGCGGAGGGAGTTTGGTGCCAATCCGAGCAAGCAAACCGCAGCTTACTTGGGTAAGTGAGGATTTGCGAAGCGACGGTTGGTGCGAAAATCACCCGTGAGATGCGCTCGCACTAAAAGCGGCCACCAGCACCACCTCCACCACTAAAACCTCCGCCAAAGCCTCCACCGAAGCCACCGCCTCGGCCGAAGCCACCGCCACCCATAATTATTGGGCCGCCACCCGAGCCTCCGTGTAGGTCTTCATCCTCGAAGCGCCAGATAACGTGGCCGCAGTGCTGACACTTGTAGGCCACCTTATAGGTGCGATAGCTGGCGTTTTTGTTCACCTCCAAACGTTCACCCGTACGTTTCAGGGCGCTCTTCTTGCACTTCGGGCAGCGAGAGTTGAGCATCACGAGGGCCACAATCAACGCAACGAAAAGTAGAAGTGCCCCCAGAGCTATGGTCACGCCCCAGATGGGGAACTCCTCCTCGGCTGCAAGCTCCTCGGGTACGACATTTGTAGTCAGCACCGAGGCTATTGCGCCAACTCCCTCCAACATACCGCTATCGAAGTCGCCCTCCTTGAAGTGGGGAATCATCACTCGCTCGATGATGCGCTTGCAGAGTGCATCGGGGAGGACTCCTTCGAGGCCGTAGCCGGTCTCAATCTCGATAGCCCCCTGCCCCACTACAAGCAGCACCAGCAGTCCGTTGTCGCGCCCCTTCTCGCCTATGCCCCAGTGGCGGAAGAGCTCGTGAACAAACTCACGAGGCTCGGCAAAACCAATCGACTCCACAGCCACAACAGCCACCTCGGCCACCTTATTGTTGCGCAGTGAGAGGAGTGTGGTGTCGATGCGATAGACCACCTCGGCAGAGAGCACCTCGTCGGGGTTGCTGACAAAACGACGATAGTCCTCCACCTGCACATTGGGCACGGTCTTGGGAGTGTAATTCTTTGCCACAAGGCTCTGCGGAGCAAAACAGGTTGCCCCAAGCAGGATTGCGACTACGGCTAAAAAACGTTTCATTGGTCAAAAATCTTCTTTTCTATGCACACAAATATAGGGTTTTTTGTATATTTGCCGATAAGAAACTGTTAAAAATTTATTTACATCATTCTTTTATGCTCTTTACGGCTCTTTTATCATCTGATTCTCGTTATATAGCCACCACTATATGCCTCCAATTAGATGATAAATTAGCCACAAAATAGGCAATAAAATAATTTCGTAAACAAATCTAAACAGCTTCTAATATAAATCGTAAATTTAACACAAATTTTATAAAATTTCAAAGGATTATGAACGCTACAAGTCTGAAAATCAGATTGATTATTATGAACTTTTTGCAGTTCGCCGTTTGGGGTGCATACCTTACCAGTATGGGCTCCTACTTGGTGACTGTGAATATGGCCACAAACATTGGCTGGTTCTACGCCATACAGGGCGTTGTTTCAATCTTTATGCCCACATTGATTGGTATTGTTGCCGACCGCTGGATTCCCGCACAGAAGGTGCTGAGCCTCTGCCACGGCTTGGCAGGTGCGCTGATGCTCGCCGCAGGTATGTATGGTCTTTCGACCGCCACTCCCGCCTTTGGCACACTCTTCACACTCTACTCGCTCAGCGTAGCCTTCTTTATGCCCACTCTGGCACTCTCCAACTCGGTGGCCTACTCGGCACTGGGTGGCGCAGGCTTAGACACCGTTAAGGCCTTCCCCCCAATCCGCGTATTTGGCACTGTGGGTTTCATCTGCGCAATGCTTCTGACCGACGGTCTGGGCTTTATGACCAACGCCAAGCAGCTCGTTTTCTCGGGCGCACTGAGCCTTGTGCTCTGCCTCTACGCCCTTACGTTGCCCGCCTGCAAGGTCAATAAGCAGGTGGAGAAGAAGTCGCTTGTGGACACTTTGGGTCTGAGGGCTTTCTCGCTCTTCAAGGAGAGAAAGATGGCCATCTTCTTCATCTTCTCGATGCTCTTGGGTGTGTCGTTGCAGATTACCAACGGCTTTGCCAACCCATTCATTACCAGCTTCAAGGACATCCCCGAGTTTGCCAACACCTTTGGTGCAAACCACGCCAACGCACTGATTTCGCTCTCGCAGGTGAGCGAAACGCTCTGCATCCTGCTGATTCCCTTCTGCTTGCGTAAGTTTGGTATCAAGAAGGTTATGCTCATTGCAATGATGGCTTGGGTATTCCGCTTTGGATTCTTTGGCGCAGGCAACCCCGGTAGTGGCGTATGGCTCTTCATCCTCTCGATGATTGTCTATGGCGTGGCCTTCGACTTCTTCAATGTTAGCGGCTCGCTCTATGTCGATCAGGAGACCAAGCCCGAGATTCGTTCCAGTGCTCAGGGTCTGTTTATGATGATGACCAACGGCTTCGGTGCAACCATCGGTACTCTCTCGGCTCAGGCCATTGTGAACAAATGCGTTTACAGCCTCCCCGTAGCCGAGCAGCCCGCAGGTTGGAGTCAGGCTTGGTATATCTTTGCCGCCTACGCATTGGTTGTGGCTGTATTGTTTGCCATCCTCTTTAAGTACAAACACCAGCCCGCAAAGAATTAAAAACAGGAAAATTGAAAATTGATAGGTGCGCTCTTTCGGGGCGCACTTTTTATATCTCCAAACAAATAATTATCTATTTTCAATTCTCAATTTTAATAGGTATCTTTGCACGATGATTGGTCGTTTAATTAGCAAACTTTTTACCCCCGCAGTGAGGGAGCCCGATAGTATGAAATATCTTGTTGTAGGACTTGGAAACATTGGTGCCGAATATGAGGGCACACGACATAATGCCGGCTTCGATGTGGCCGACAAATTGGTTGAAGGTGCAGGAGGCTCGTTCAGCCCCGACCGCTATGCTGCCAAGGCCGAGATTCGCTGGAAAGGGCGCACGCTGGTAGTTATCAAACCCTCCACCTATATGAACCTCAGCGGCAAGGCTGTGAGGTATTGGATGGACAAGGAGAACATCCAGCGCGAAAACCTCATTGTTGTTGTGGACGACATAGCCATCCCCGTTGGCACTATGCGCATTAGGGCCAAAGGCAGCGACGGTGGCCACAACGGACTCAAAAACATCGACGCTCTGTGTGGCGGAGGTGGCTATGCCCGCATCCGTATGGGTGTGGGAGGCGACTTTCCACAGGGTCATCAGGTCGATTTTGTCTTGGGCAAGCTCTCGGCCGACGAGAGGGTGGAGTTCGACAAGATGGTGGAGGCTGCTGTGGCGGCCATAAAGGACTTTGCCACCATAGGCATTGAGCGCACAATGAACTACCACAATCATAGGAAGAAGAATTGAGAATTGAAAATTGAAAATTGAAAATTAGTTATTCTTCCGACAACTGATAACTGACAACTGATAACTGATAACTGACAACTAACAAATAACTCTACTTATGAACCACCGCATTGTTTCACCCTCGATGCTCTCTGCCGACTTTGGCCACTTGGAGCGCGACACCAAGATGATTGACCGCAGTCAGGCCGAGTGGGTACACATCGACGTTATGGATGGCGTTTTTGTGCCCAACATCTCATTTGGTTTTCCTGTGCTGAAAGCCATCACCTCGGCCACCAAGAAGTTTATGGATGTCCACCTGATGATTGTTGAGCCCGAAAAGTATGTGGGCCGCTTTGCCGACGCAGGAGCCGACCTTGTGACCTTCCACTGGGAGGCCACCGAGGATGTGCAGAAGTGTATAGACCTCATCCGCGAGAAGGGTGTGAAGGTGGGCGTGTCGATTAAGCCCAAGACCCCTGTGAGCGTGTTGGAGGATATTTTGCCTCAGCTCGACTTGGTGTTGATTATGAGTGTTGAACCCGGCTTTGGAGGCCAGAGCTTCATTGAGGGCAGCACCGAGAAGGTCAGGGAGCTGAAAGCTATGATTGAGCGCAAGGGGCTTGCGACGCTCATCGAGATTGACGGTGGTGTGAGCCGCCACAACGCTCGTGAATTGTACGATGCGGGCTGCGATGCTTTGGTTGCAGGCAGTGCCGTCTTTAAGGCTGCCGACCCCGAGGCCGAGATTGTCGCAATACTTAATGCGTAAAGTTTCACAACAATAATAATTTGTTTACTCTCATCCGATGGTTTCGATTGATAATGTAACCGTTAGCTTTGGCGGCTGGGATCTCTTCAAGGATATTAGTCTGCTGATAAATCCACGCGACCGCATAGGTCTTGTGGGTAAGAATGGCGCAGGCAAGACGACGCTCTTGAAGGTGATTATGGGCCAACAACCCCCAACCTCGGGTGTGGTCACAATGAGTGGCGACACCACGCTCGGCTATCTGCCTCAGCAGATGAAGGTTCACGACACCACCACCCTCGTTGAAGAGACCGCAAAAGCATTCGAGGAGGTGCTTCAATTGGAGGCCGAGATGGAACGACTCACAGCCGAGATAGCCCTCAGGGATGACTACCAGAGCGAAGAGTATGGCGAGTTGGTACACCGCCTGAGCGAAGCCACCGAGCGCCACAACCTGCTCGGGGGTGAGAGCAGAGATGCACAAATTGAGCGCACACTGCTCGGCTTGGGCTTCAAGAGAGAAGACCTCAATAAGCCCACAAGCACATTTAGTGGCGGTTGGAGGATGCGTATCGAGTTGGCCAAGTTGCTGCTCCGCAAGCCTTCGGTATTTCTGCTCGACGAGCCTACCAACCACCTCGATATTGAGAGTATTCAGTGGCTCGAAGGCTACCTGAAAGATTACCCCGGTGCGGTATTGCTCATATCGCACGACAGGGATTTTCTGGACAACGTCACCAACCGCACCGTAGAGCTGCTGCTGGGCAAGGTCTATGACTACAAAGTCCCCTACTCGCAGTATGTGGTGCTCCGCAAGGAGAGGCGCGAGGCGCAGGTGGCAGCCTACAACAACCAGCAGAGGCTCATCGAAAAGAGCGAGGAGTTCATCGAGAAGTTCCGCTACAAACCCACCAAGAGCAACCAAGTGCAGAGCCGCATCAAGCAGCTCGAAAAGCTTGAACGCATAGAGATAGACGAGGAAGACCTGAGCGCACTCAACCTCAAATTTCCACCTGCCCCACGCAGTGGCCAGATAGTGGCCGAGATTAAGGAGGTGGGCAAGAGTTTCGGGGCAAAGCGCGTATTCTCGGGTGCCGACTTCACCATCGAAAAGGGCGACCGCATAGCCCTTGTGGGACGCAATGGCGAGGGTAAGACCACGCTGGCCCGCATACTTATTGGCGAGCTTGAACCCTCGGAAGGCTCGATTAAGGTGGGAGCAAATGTGAGCATAGGCTACTACGCCCAGAATCAAGACGACCTTATGGATGGCGAGTTTACCGTTTACGACACCCTCGACAAAGTGGCCGTTGGCGACATACGCACCCGCCTGAGGGATATTCTCGGAGCGTTCCTCTTCCGAGGCGAAGATGTCGATAAGAAGGTGAAAGTGCTCTCGGGTGGCGAGCGTTCAAGGCTCGCTATGGCCCGTATGATGCTCTCGCCCCACAACCTGCTGGTGCTCGACGAGCCCACCAACCATATGGATATGCGCTCGAAGGATATTCTCAAAGAGGCACTCTTGAAGTACGACGGCACGCTGGTAGTGGTATCGCACGATAGGGAGTTCCTCGACGGACTGGTCGATAAGGTCTATGAGTTCCGCGACGGAGGGGTCAAGGAGTACTTGGGCGGCATACGCTACTTCTTGGAGAAGCGTCGCTTGGAGGATATGCGTCAGATTGAGGCACGCGAGGTTGCCCCCAAAGCCACCGCCAAGGCCGGCAGCGGCAAGGAGGACTACTTGGCCAAGAAGGAGAACGAAAAACTCATACGCAAGACCCAAAAGGCTATTGAGGATGTGGAGGCTAAGGTTATGGCTCTCGAAGAGGAGCTGGCCGAGTGGGATAGGAAGATGGCCTCGCCCGAGGAGTATGGCCTCGACCTTGCCGACGGTGCGCTCTTTGAGCAGTACAACGCCCTCAAACAACGCCTCGCCTACGAGGAGCACGAGTGGGAAAAACTCTGCTACGAATTGGAGATTTTGCAGAGCTGAGAGTAGCTCCCTCTTCCCCACCCCGCCCCCACAACTATAATAGACTTAGGACATTAGACGTTAGACCTTAGACATTAGACAAAAAAAGTATATGGACGAATTTTTGAAGGACAAGAGGGTGCGCACGCCCCGCAGCGAGCGACCCGCACCAACAACCCCCGAGGTGGAATATAGCGAAGCGCGTGACTGGAATTTCGAGGAGCGCACACGCACCCCACGCCCCGAGCGCCCCGAAAGGCGAGGTGGCGAGGGCCAAAGGGAGGCACGCCCTGCCCACTCGCGTGGCGACAAAGCCGGCAGTGGCCGAGCCCCACAGAGCGACGAGAACATTGTCTATGGTTTGAGGCCAGTGATTGAGGCCATCGAGACCGACAAACAGATTGAAAAGCTCTATGTGCGCAAGGGCGCTGAGGGTCAGCTTATGGCCGACCTGAAAGACCTCTGCTTCCGTAGTCGCATACGCTACCAAGAGGTGCCTGTGGAGAAGCTCAACCGCCTGACCCGAGGCAACCACCAAGGTGTGGTGGCCATCATAGCCCCCATAGCCTATGTGGAGTTGGAGGATATTTTAGACCGCGTGCCCGAGGATGAGCAGCCTCTGATTGTCGTGTTCGACGGTGTGACCGACGTGAGGAACTTCGGTGCTATTGCCCGCTCGGCCGAGTGCGCAGGCGCTCACGGACTTATCTGCCCGCTGAAAAATTCCGCCCCCGTAAATGCCGACGCCATACGCTCCTCGGCAGGTGCGCTCACCCGCATCCCCGTTCATCGCGCAGGCAGCATACGCAACACCCTGAAAACACTCTCTCAGGCAGGTATGAAAATCGTGGCCGCCACCGAGAAGGCCGAAACACTCCTCTTCGATGCCGACCTCACAGGCCCCACTGTGCTGGTTATGGGCAACGAGGAGACCGGCATCAGCAAGGAGGTGCTGAAACTATGCGACTGCAAGGCTGCCATACCTATGGTGGGCGCTATTGAGAGCCTAAACGTATCGGCTGCGGCTGCTGTGATGTTGTTTGAGACCGTCCGCCAACGCTTCTGCCGTTAGGCTGCCGACGACCGACTGCCGACCTAAGTCCTTAAAGGCTTTAAGGGCCTTAGGGGCTTTAAGGAGTAATAGGGCCTATGAGGCCTATGAGGCCTATGGGGCTTATAGGCCCTATTCCCAAATAGCTAATGACTAATGGCTAACGGCTGCCACCGCATCCACCCCAACCACTCGCCAGAGTTCCACGCCAAGCTCAACCAACTGGTTGGTGGCAGGGAAAAGGAGTTGCAAAAAATGCCAAAAAAATATCGTATCAGGTAGGAAATTTTTTGGTTTTGAGAAAAATTTGTACCTTTGAGAATTGCGAAGATAATCTAAAACATAACACTATGATAATTTTAATGCACGAACCCACCGACGAACTTTTCCTCGGTGTTATGCATCCCGATGCAGCCCTATTCTCGGACTACTTCGACATTGAACTCGCAGCCAAAGAGCACGCAGCCTATCGCGCTGCACTTGAACGCTTTGGCGCAAAGGTGCTTACCGTTAGGCAAATCCTGCTCGAAGGCACTCTCACCAAAGAGGGACGACCCATCGAAGGCAAAGAGCTCAACGAGCTTAGAGCCTTTGCCTCGCGTTTTCTGACCTACAACACCTCCAACATCCCCGATGAGGCCAAAGCTCAGGAGCGCTACAAAAAGATGATTGTCGATAGGGCACACCCCAAAGACCTCGTGAAGATGATTATGCTCCAACCCGAGATTGTTCTCTCCTACACCGAGAGCAACACCGGCTTTGCAGCTACCTACATCCAGCGCCCTATTATGAACATATTTTTTATGCGCGACCAGATGATTTCCACCGCAAAAGGTATAGTCATCGGCCGTATGAACTCCGAGCAGCGACAGCTCGAATGTGAGATTGCCGAGTTCTGCCTCCACAAGATTGGCTTCCCCCCAATCTACCACATCGAGGGCGACGATGCCTATCTCGAAGGTGGCGACTTCCTCCCCTTTGGCGACTACGCCTTCATTGGCCGAGGTCTGCGCACCACCCAAGCTGCTATCGACCAACTTATGGAGCACGACCTGCTGGGCGCAAACAAGGTGGTTGTGGTTAAGGACATCTGGGGCGAGCAGGAGCAGATGCACCTCGACACCTACTTCAACATCATCGACCGCGACTTGTGTACTCTCTCCGAGGCCCGCTACTTGGCTGCCAAAGGAGATCCCCAATACTTGAAAATCGACATCTGGGAGCGTGAGTCGCCCGACCAGCCCTACCACAAAGCATTTAGCGACATCTCGTTTGTCGATTTCATTGAGGATGAGCTGAAAATGAAGGTCATCCCCATCCAGCGCAGCGATGAGCTGACCTATGCCAACAACTTCCTCAATGTTGCTCCTCGCAAGATTATGGCTGTGGCAGGCCAGTCGGTGGAGTTGCAGGAGGCTTTCAAGGCCAACTACGTTGATGTGACGTGGGTCCCCCTGACAAACCTCACCAAAGGCTATGGTGCAGCCCACTGTATGACACAGATTCTCGACGACGGCGACGTGCTGTTCTAATTCAGCACCCACCGCCAACAAAAAACCCCTGCTGTATGGCAGGGGTTTTTTGTTGGCGGTGGGTGTCGGTAGGGGGGGCTTATGGAGGATTTAGGGAGTGCAGGGATATTAGGGATATTAGGGAGGTTAGGGAGGTTAGGGCCTATAAGCCCTATGCCCCCTGCTACCCCTGTAAAAAAACGCGGGTATCTTTTTTAATACCCGAGTTTTATTTTTGACATAGGTCGTTAGACGTTTGACCTTAGACGTTAGACCCAAGAATGTCGAGCGCGATTTGTTGAGGAAATTTTGTGCCAAACAAGAAGGTGGCTCCGCAGTTTACTTGGCGTAAATGAGGAAGCCACCTATCGCAGTTTGGTGCAAAAGTTACCAACAAGGCGCGCTCGAAGAAGGTTAGAGGTCTAACGACCCACTAAATACCAACCTCGCCGGCCCAGTAAGCTCAACATTGGTGTAGTGGCCGTCGGCACTCTTTTGGAAATCAACAGCAAGGTCGCCACCAAGAGCACGAAGCGAGAAGTGGCGCACCTGAGGTTGGAGGGTGTGGCAGATGGCTATGGCAGTGGCGGTAGCTCCCGTACCACACGCAAGTGTCTCATCCTCAACACCTCGCTCATAGGTTCTCAGCGCCAACTGTCCCTCGCCCAAAACCTCCACAAAGTTGATGTTAGCACCCGACGTTGGGGCTGTTTTGGCATCGTAACGCAGTCGGCGACCCTCGCTCACAACGTCCATATCGAGGCTCTCCACACGACGCACCAAGTGGGGCGAGCCGGTGTTGAGCAGCACATCGCCATCGGGGCAGACCTCAACCGCCTCCACATCGACCATCGAGAGCCTTACGGTGGCCAGAGAGCCTTGGCGCGAGAGGATTTGTGCCTTGTGGAGGCCATCGACAGCCTCAAAGGTTTTCTCGTCGCCACCTATGCCCAAGTGGTCGGCAAACCAAGCTATACACCTACCACCGTTGCCACACATTGTGGCCTCAGGGCCATCGGCATTGAAATAGCGCATAGAGAAGTCGGCCCGCTCGCTGCGGCCCAAAATCATTGCGCCATCGCCACCTACGCCAGTGCGACGGTTGCAAATTTGCCTAATCTGCTCCTCGGTAGGCTCAAAATTTGCACTCCTAAGGTCGAGCAACACAAAGTCATTGCCTGCTCCTTCGTATTTCCAAAACTCAATTTTCATTCAAAAAACGCTTTTATACCTACAAATATAGAATAATTTATTGTATATTTGAGAAATTTTTTCTCTCCATCCGAAAGAAATGAGATTTACGACACATAGCAAATTAGCCCATCTGCTACTTTTGACCCTCATAGTTGTGGTGGTCAGTGCGTGTAGTATCCAGAGCTACCTGCCCGAAGGAGCCTATGTGCTGACCTCAAACAAGATTGAGACCGACTACCAAACTCCCCGCTCGGAGCGCATCTCTTCGAGCGAAATAGGACAGTACATCAAGCAGCGCCCCTCGATGGACGTGTGGAATGTGCGTGCGTGGTTATACCTGAGGGCCGACAGCGCAAAGAAAAACCTCTGGAACTCGCTCCTGAGGACTCTCGGCACACCCCCAACGCTGCTCGATACGACACTCACAAGGCGCAGTGCCGACAACATTGAGGCCTACGTTGCCTCGCGCGGATTCTTCTCGGCCACCGAGGAGTACTCCTTTCGTCTGAATCCCCACTCGCGCACAGCCGAAGTGACCTACACCACCATTCAGGGCGAGCCCTATCGCATTGCCGACGTGGTTTATAACATTGAGGATAGCTACATTGCCAAGCTCATCCAAAGCGACACCCTCTCGTCAATCCACCCCGGGGCAATACTCGACATCAACGCCTTGGGCGAGGAGCGCACACGTCTAACGGAGATGCTTCGTAGCGAGGGCTACTACGACTTTGCCGAGAGTAGCATTGAGTTTCAGGTAGATACAACCCTCGGCAACCACGAGGCCAGTGTGGAGATGATTCTCCGCCAGCAGGTGGTGGGCTACAACCGCGAGGGCGAGCCTATGGGCCAGAACAACCCCCTCTACCGCATTGGCAACATCCGCGTTCTGCCCGACTACGACGCTACCGAGGCGGCCACCAACCCCGACTATCTGCTCTCGCTCGATACGCTCCGCTACCGAGGTATGGAGATTGTCTATCGTGGCCACAGACCCAACATCCGCCCCTCGGTGTTGCGCCGACTGATAAAGTTGCAGAGCGGCTCGATGTATAACGAGAAGAGGGTCAATACCACCTACGACAACCTTATGAGGGTGGACTACATCCACAGCGCCAACATACTCTTCACCCCCGAGGGACGCGACCAGCTACGCAAAGTGACCTTCGTGGGCGACCATTGGAGCGATACGGCCGAGACACTGGAAGGCGTGCTCGACTGCGAAATTAGGCTCTCGCCCGCAATGCGCCAGAGCTATAAGATTGAGTTGGAGGCATCAACAACATCGAGTTTCTACGGCATATCTACAACGGTGGGCTACCAAAACCGCAACCTCTTCCGAGGGGCAGAGCAGTTGGATTTGAGCTTCACCTATGGCTACGAGCTGCTTAGGGTGGAAGACCCCTCGCTGGGCCGCAACTCCACCGAGGTGGGCGGTATGGTGGGTGTGACCTTCCCCCAGTTCCTCTTCCCCATCGACATCGACCCCTATGGACTGGTGCATACGCCCCAGACACGACTCGAATTTTCAATCAACGGCCAAGACCGTCGCTACTACAACCGCGTACTATCCAACATCAGCTTTGGCTACAATTGGAGCGATGGCGGCCGCAGCCTCTTCTCTGTAAGGCCCTTCGACGTGAGCCTTGTGAAGATGAACTACGTCAGCCAAGATTTTCTCGACAGGTTGCAAAACCCCTACCTCAGAGATAGTTACACAACGCAGATGATGGCCGGCATCTCGGGCTCGTATGCCTATGGGGTGCAGGATATTGCCACCCGCAGCGACTACACCACCCTGCGTGCAGGCTTCTCCACCAGTGGCAACGTCATCTCGGGTGTAAAACATCTGCTTGGGTCAAGCAAGACCAACGGCCACTACACCGTATTTGGCATTCCCTATGCTCAGTATGTGCGTGGCGATGTAACTTTTGCACAATCGATTGGCTTGGGCGACAAGGTCAATTTCGTCTATCGCCTCTATGGAGGCTTGATTTTCCCCTATGGCAACTCGCGCAACGAGTCGCTGCCGGCCGACAGGTTGTTCTATGCCGGTGGTATCAATAGTATGCGTGGCTGGACTGTGCGCACACTTGGCCCCGGCAACTCGGCCGAGGTCAATGGCGGCTACCCCAGTCAATTTGGCAACCTCCGCTTGGAGGCCAATGCCGAGTTGCGCTTCCCTCTGGGTGGTATTTTCGACGGTGCGGCATTTGTTGATGCGGGCAACGTCTGGTACACCCCCAACATCCAAGACATCCCCGAGGGTGCGGCCTTCAAGTTTGGTACAATGTTCGAGCAGATTGCCCTCAATACGGGTCTTGGTCTGAGGCTCAACCTGAGCGTCTTGATTCTGCGCCTCGACTGGGGTATTCAGCTCTACAACCCCGGCAAGAGCGAAGGCAACCGCTGGGTAATTGCCAAGCCCAACATCCGCAACACCTCGCTCAACTTCGGTATTGGTTATCCCTTCTAAAAGCTACTACAAATGAAAACCCGCACACTACTAAAACATATCGTCGTAGTTGTAGCCACGCTGCTACTCTCGCAAGCCGACCTTTGGGCTCGCGAGACATTTACGCTCAACCGCGACTGGAAGTTCTTTACCTACTCCGAGAACTACTCCTCCATCGTCAATCTGCCCCACCAGTGGAACTCCGACGCTCTGAGTGGCAGGCTCGACTACTACCGAGGTGTGGGCAACTACCTGCGCTATGTCGATTTCCGCCCCGAGTGGAAAGAGCAACACAAGCGCATCTACATCCGCTTTGGTGGTGCAAATCAGTGTGCCGACCTGCTGGTCAATGGCAGGTATGTAGGTCGCCACGAGGGAGGTAGCACAGCCTTCACTTTTGAGATTACCGACTACATCAATTTCAACGGTCGCGACCTGCTGTGGGTTGTGGTGAGCAATAGTCAGCAGAGCGAGGTTATGCCTACGGCGGGCAACGAAATATCCTATGGAGGCATCTTCCGCGACGTTACAATCATAGTCGAAGAGGATACTCACATCGCTCTCGACCACTACTCCTCCAATGGACTCTATGTTCATCCCAAGCAGGTGGACAGTAGCAAGGTTGTGGGCGAGGTGGAGATTGTCGTTAGCGCCACAAGTAGCCATAGCGCCTCTCTGACGCTCAGTATCAAAGAGCCCAACGGCGAGGTTGTTCTTTCGTCCACCCAAAAGGTGCGCACAAGCAATGGAACAACACGCACATTCATCCCCTTCGAGATTGAGAGCCCGAGGCTGTGGAACGGCATAATCGACCCCGCACTCTACACCTTCAATGTAAGCCTCTCGGTGGGGGGCGAGAAGGTAGATGAGGTGGGCACTTCAACAGGCTTCCGCACCTACGAGATAACCGAGCAAGGATTTCGGCTCAACGGTGCTGACTACCCCATCAAGGGTGTGTTGCTCCACCGCGACAGGGCTCTAAATGGCCCGGCTGTGAGCGAGAGAGAGGTTTATGAGGATGTGCAGTTTGCACGCGAGATGGGGGCCAACGCCATTAGAGTTGTGGGAGGCAGCCACCACCCCTCTTTCTACCGAGTGTGCAATAGCTTGGGTCTGTTGGTCGTAAACGACCTCCCCTTTATGGGCGCTACAACGCTCAATGGCAAAGGCTTCTTCGACACCGAGGCTTTCAGAGAGAACGGCAAGGAGCAGCTCAGCGAGATGATATATCAGAACTACAACCACCCCTCTATTATGGCGTGGAACCTCTTTTCGGAGCTGGAAGTCAGGGGCGACAGCCCCGTGGATTACCTCCGCGAGCTCCACTCGCTGGCCAAGAGGCTCGACCCGTGGAGGCTCACCTCGGGTTGGAGCAACCAAGATGGCGACATCAACTTCGTGACCGACCTTATTGTGTGGAGTCATAGCTTCGGCTGGATTGAGGGGCTACCCAGCGACATTGCCATTTGGCAAGAACAGCTCCACTCTGTGCCCGAGTGGGATGCGCTCCACTCGGCAGTGAGCTACAAGTGCGGCGGCAACATCTTCCACCAGAGCGACATCTTAGAAAAACCCCTCTCGTCGAGCAACTGGCATCCCGAGAGGTGGCAGACCTACTTCCACGAAACCTACCTCAACCACATCGGTGGCGACGAGAAGTTCTGGGGTGTGTGGGTCGATGGATTGTTTGACTACGCCTCGGTTGACACCCACCGCTCGGCCGGTGGCGTGTGCGATATGGGTCTTGTGAGCTTCAACCGTCAGGCCCGCAAAGATGCCTTCTACCTCTACAAGTCGGTGTGGAATAGCGACGAAGATTTCCTCCACATTGCCGAGAAACGTTGGGGCAGACGCACCGACACGCTCCAAACCATAAAGGTTTACACCAATCTGCCCGAGGCCGACCTGACGGTCAATGGCAAGTTTGTGGGCTCGGGCGAGAATGTGGGCGGACGCATCGTCTGGGAGGCGATAGATTTGGAGCGCGGAACCAACACCATAGAGGTCAGCTCGCGTGGTATAACCGAGCGCACTACGGTGGAGATTCCCCACAGCTATTCGAGCGACCTATAAAGAGGGGTCTAACGTCTAAGGTCAAACGTCTAACGACCTAAGGCTGATAGAAAACAGGGAGTATAAGGGTCTTAGGGGTAACAAGGGTAACAGCCCCTAAAAAGGCTAACAGCTGAGTGCTGATAACTGATAACTGATAACTGATAACTGACAACTGATAACTAATAACTCAAATTATGGCTATTGTTGATTACATCGTGATTGCTATTGCAATCTTCTCTGCCATCACTGGCGCAAAAAAGGGTTTCTTCTCGCAGTTGGGCTCGTTGCTCGGCATTGTTGCGGGTGTCTATTTGGCCTACCAATTTAGCGACCAAGTGGGCCAGTGGATTGGTGTGGAGAACATGGGCCCCATCTTTGCCTACGCACTTTTGTTTCTTGTGGGTGTTGTGTCTGCGCTGCTTGTGGCAGGCCTCGCCTCGAAAATCCTTCACGGCATAGGCTTGGGCTTTTTCGACTACGTTGGTGGCGCACTCCTCTCGTTGGTAACATCGGTGCTTGTTATGAGCCTTCTCTTGGGCTTCGTTGGGCATATTGGCGAGTCGATGGATACCGACCTACTGAAAGACTCCGTCACCGTACCTATTATTGAGGATGTGGCCGACGTGGTATTCCCCTACTTGGTGGAGATTAAAGATGCCGTAATAGACGGTAGCAAAGAGGTCGATTTGGAGTGGCCATTGCAGTAGCAACCCACTGGGAAAAACGGTAGATTAACCCACACAGAAAGAGATTATATGGCACAACAAGGAGTTGTTGTTGAGAGCACAGGAAGCTGGTATAAGGTTGATATTGAGGGCACTATCCACGACTGTCGCACCCGAGGAAGGCTGCGCCTGAAAGGTGTGCGTTCCACCTCGCCCGTAGTGGTGGGCGACGTGGTCAATGTGGAGTGGGCCGACTCGGGCGAAGGCGTTATTGTTGGCATAGCCCCACGTCGCAACTACATCATCCGCCGCGCCTCCAACCTCTCGAAAGAGTCACACATCATAGCAGCCAACATCGACTGCGCTGCCGTTGTTGTGACCATCGCAGCCCCACTTACCGCGCCCGAATTTATCGACCGCTTTCTGGTCACTTGCGAGGCCTACAAAGTGCCTGCTGTTATCATCCTCAACAAGATTGACTTGGCACGCGAGCAGCAGCCCGACGAGCTTGCCGCCTTCCACGAAATATATCGCTCGGCAGGCTATCGCGTCATTGAGTGCTCGGCCCTCACCGGCGAGGGTGTGGAGGAGATTAAGGAGCTGCTTCGCGACAAGACCACCCTGCTGGCGGGCAACTCCGGTGTGGGCAAATCGACCCTTGTGAACACCATTGAGCCCTCGGCTAAGGCCAAGACGGGGGCTATCTCCGAGGCCCACCTGCAAGGCAAACATACCACCACCTTCTCGCACGTCTATCCCCTCGACTTTGGTGGCCGCCTCATCGACACACCGGGCATCAGGGGATTTGGACTCATAGACATCAAGCCCGAGGAGCTGTATCACTACTTCCCCGAGATTATGAAGGTCAGCCCCGAGTGTAAGTTCTACAACTGCACCCACACCCACGAGCCCCATTGTGCTGTGGTGGAGGCAGTTATGGAGGGCAGGATTTCTGCCAGCCGCTATGAAAGCTACCTAAAAATGCTCGACGACGATGGCAAATACCGTTAGAGATAAGAGCTGGTACGACCAGCGCATAGAGTACTTAGAGCAGTTTATGCTCCCCGAGAGGGCCGCAACAATGCGTCGCGTGGTGGCCGACCGCACACGCTATATGACCGTCTGCGCCGAGAACACCTTTCATCCCCAAAATGCCAGCGCTCTGGTGCGCCATTGCGAGGCTTTCGGGGTGCAGGAGTTACACGCCATAGAGTTTTTGTGTGGCTTTCAGGCCAACCTGCACATTGTCAGGGGTACGGATAAGTGGGTGGATATTTGCCGCCACAACTCCACCCCCGAGACCATAGCCCTGCTCAAAGAAAAGGGCTACCGCATTGTGGCCGCCACACCCCACACCAACGACCTCACCCCCGATAGTTTCGACGTTACCCGAGGCCCATTCTGCCTTGTCTTTGGCACTGAGAAACAGGGCATTTCGCCCGAGGTTATGGCCGCTGCCGACGAGTTTGTCAAGATACCGATGTATGGTTTTGTTGAGAGCCTCAATGTGTCGGCCTCGGCAGCCATACTCATCCAGAGCCTTGTGGAAAAACTCCACCGCAGCAATGTCGATTGGAGGCTCTCGCCCGAGGAGCAGAGTCGCCTGCTCTACTCGTGGATGCGCGAGAGCGTCAAGGACGACGAAGGCATCCTCCGCAAAGGCTTTGGCGAAGATTTCTAACGCCCCAACAGGCACGCCACAGCGTGGCCAACTAAGCAGGGAATACAAATCACTGCCCCAACGAACTCCGATTGCAGGGTAAAAAAATGCCTTTGAGGAGGTTTTTTGGGAAAAATATCTTATTTTTGCATATAATTCGGATTTTGTGGCTCGGCCCACACACTTCACCCACCGGCTACAAAAAACTTAATGGAGAATTTATTATGCAAATTGACATCGAAAAAGTCCTTGCAAGCAAAGCACCCAAACTGGCTAAAAAACTACCACGTTTCCTGCTTCGCTACCTTATGCGCATAGTGCATCAGGAGGAGATAAATCAGATTCTTGCCAAACACGGCGAGCTTCCCCCCATAGAGTTTATTCGTGCTGCACTGAGCGATATGGGCGTGACCTACACCGTTCACGGTATGGAGAACGTACCCACCGAAGGTCGCTACATCTTTGCCTCCAACCACCCCTTTGGCGGTATGGATGGCGTTATTTTGGCACAAGCTATTGCCGCACATCTCGGTGGCGACGTAAGGAGCATCAGCAACGACCTACTGCTCTTTGTTGAGCCCCTGCGCCCCCTATTCCTCCCCGTAAACAAGCACGGCAGGCAGTCGCGTGAGGCTGCACGTGTCTTTGAGGAGACCTTTGCCAGCGACATCCCCATCCAGACATTCCCTGCGGGCCTCTGCTCGCGTCGCATCAAGGGCCAGATTACCGACCTCGAATGGAGGCCGAGCTTTGTCAAAAAAGCCATCCAACACAAGCGCGACATTGTGCCCGTATTTGTGGAGGGCAAACTCTCCAACCGATTCTACCGCATAGCCAACTGGCGCAAATTCTTTGGCATAAAGGTCAATATCGAAATGCTCTACCTTGTCGATGAGATGTTCAAGCAGAAGGGCAAATATATCTCCATCCACGTTGGCCAACCCATAAGCCACGAAGAGTTGGCAGCAATGGCCGACAACCAAACACGAGTAGATGCTGTACGCCAAGCAGCCTATGCACTCAAACCACAGAAGTAGAACCAATTAGTAGCCAAAAGAGATATGAAACCGATTATCAAACCCGTGTCGAGAACCCTTCTGATGAAGGAGCTGAGCGAAGATTGTTTTTTGCGTGAAACCAACCGTGCCGGCAACGAGATTTATGTTGTCACGGCTGCCGAGTGCCCCAATGTGATGAAGGAGATTGGTCGCCTTCGTGAGTGGGCATTCCGTAGCGCTGGTGGAGGCACAGGCGAGTCGGTGGATATCGACGAGGAGGATTTGGCTCCCGATGGCTACAAGCAGCTGGTGGTATGGGACCCCGTAGCCAAGGAGATTGTGGGCGGCTACCGCTTCATCATCTGCAACAGCCCCGACCAAAAGCACCTCTCCACCGAGCACTACTTCCGCTTTACAGACCGTTTCCGCAAGGAGTACCTCCCCTATGCTATTGAGTTGGGCCGTAGCTATGTTCACCCCAACTACCAGAGCACTCGCGCCAACCCAAAGAGCCTCTATGTTATGGACAACATTTGGGACGGTCTGGGCGCTATCATAGTCAATCATCCCGACAAAAAATACTTCTTTGGCAAGGTGACTATGTATGGCCACTACAATGTGGAGGCACGCAATATGCTGATGTACTTCCTCCACAAACACTTCCCCGCCAAAGACGAACTGCTCGAACCCATCCACCCACTCGAATTGGGTATCAATGTGGAGTCGATGGAACGCCTATTTACGGGCGAGGACTATGCCGAAGATCACAAGATTCTCCAACGAGAGCTAAAAGAGAGGGGCGAGTTTATCCCCCCAATGATTAGCTCCTATATGAACGTATCGCCCTCGATGATGGTATTTTCTACCGTTATCAACCCCGACTTTGGCGAGGTGGAGGAGACGGGTATTATGATTACCATTCCCGATATGTATCCCCACAAGACCGAGCGCCACACCAAAGGTCTGGAAAAGGGTGCAAAACCCTTCCGCAAATTCTTCGACAACACAATGTTGGCCATCGACAATGTGGTTACGGGCAGGGCTGTGTCGTCGGTTAAGGTGGCCTTGCGTCGCCGTCGCACCGAGCGCACCCGCCGCATTGAGCGCTCGGAGACAACCACCGAGAGTAAATCCAACAACAGGAGTAAAAAAGAGGAGTAGTCCGAAGGGGTTTTATTCTGGACCAACACAATAAAAAGGCTCTGAGCTCCATTTTATAGATGGAGGCACACGTTGTGTCGTTCCAGCAAACCCGCATAAAGCACAATGAACAACGAGGTAAACATACTTTGGGTCGATGACGAGGTGGAGTTGCTCAAACCCCACATACTCTTTCTGCGTGGCAAAGGCTACGAGGTGGATACTTGCAACAACGGCTACGACGCTGTCGATATGGCCCGCACCACCCCCTACGACCTGATTATCCTCGACGAGATGATGCCCGGTATGACAGGCTTGGAGACGCTACCCCACATCAAGGAGGTGCGCCCCTCAACACCCGTCATTATGGTCACAAAGAGCGAGGAGGAGAACATTATGGATAAGGCCATTGGCTCCAAGATTGCCGACTACCTCATCAAGCCCATCAACCCCAATCAGGTGTTGCTGTCGATAAAGAAAAATGTCCACCGCGAACAGCTTGTGACGGAGCAGACTACGGCCGACTATCGTGCTGAGTTTGGGCGCATTAGCTCTGCGTTGGGCGAGGCTCGCAGCTTTGCCGACTGGTCGGCCATCTACCGCAAGATTGTCAGCTGGGAGATGGAGCTTACCGAGTCGAGCGACCAGAGCATACGCGACGTGCTGGCCTACCAGAAGAGCGAGGCGAGTGCCGAGTTTGGCAAATTCGTCAAGCGCAACTACCTTTCGTGGGTGGGTGCTGATAGCAATGAGCGCCCCACAATGTCGCACACCCTTATGCGTGAGCGAATCTTCCCCGAGGTGGAGCGCAGGGGTGGCAAGGTAACTCTGCTGCTTATCGACAACTTCCGCTACGACCAGTGGCGCACCATTTGGCCTATGTTGCTGCCTCTGTTCGACCTCCACACCGAGGATTTCTATTGTAGCATCCTCCCCACCGCCACCCAGTATGCCCGCAATGCACTCTTTGCAGGACTTATGCCTCTGGCTATCGACAAGATGATGCCCGACAAGTGGCTCAACGACAACGAGGAGGGGGCGAAGAATAAGTATGAGGAGGATTTTTTGCGTCGCCTGTTGGCACGCTCGGGCAAGCAGTGGAAGCTCTCATTCGACAAGCTCATCAAGCCCGAGGCGGGTCGCAAACTGATTGACAACTTCCAGAGGGTGCGCGAGGCCGACTTCTCGGTGATAGTCTATAACTTCCTCGACATCCTCTCCCACGCCCGCACAGAGACCGAAATCATACGCGAGCTTACCGAGGACGAGGCTGCCTTCCGCTCGCTGACACGCTCGTGGTTTGAGCACTCCGAGTTGCTTGTGATGCTACGTATGCTCTCCGAGGCAGGCCATACGGTCATCATCACCTCCGACCACGGCACTACCAGAGTGGAGAATCCTGTGAAGGTGCAGGGCGACAGAGAGACCTCGCCCAACCTACGCTATAAGACTGGGCGCAACTTGGCCTACAATCCCAAAGAGGTATTTGAGATTACCCGCCCCCAAGATGCACAACTACCGCAGGGAAATCTCACAAGTAGTTATATCTTTGCGCTCGGAAAGGACTTTTTGACCTATCCGACCAATGCCAACCAGTTTATCCGCTACTATCGTGGCACATTCCAACACGGCGGCATCTCAATGGAGGAGATGATTGTGCCCTATATTGTGCTCACACCCAAAGCGTAGTGGAAAATTGAAAATTGAAAATTGCGAGTAAGCGAGTGCAGAGGCCACTTGTGGACTATGCCGAGCGAGAGCAATTAAAAGACTCCTCAGGAGGATTAAAATTGAGAATTGAAAATTTGACTTAGGACGTTAGACCTTAGACGTTTGACGTTAGACTTATAATTAGACTTAGGACGTTAGACGTTTGACGTTAGACAAAGTAGTATGAGAGAGATAAATGTAAATGGTTTGGGCGACTTGCCCGATGTGGCCGAGGAGATACTCGACGCACTTGATGGACGCAATGTGGTGGCCTTTTTTGGCGAGATGGGAGCGGGCAAAACCACTCTCATACGCGAGATTTGCGCCAAGCTGGGAAGCGAAGATGTTGTCACCAGCCCCACCTTTGCTTTGGTCAATCGCTACGACAGCGCCGAGGGACGACCCATCTTCCACTTCGACTTCTACCGCATCGAGCGCCCCGAGGAGGCCTTCGATATGGGCTACGAGGAGTACTTCGACTCCGAGGGGCTCTGCCTTGTGGAGTGGAGCGAGAGGATTGAGGATTTACTCCCCGACGACGTTATGAGGGTAACTATTGAGCCTCTTAGCCCCACAAAACGCATTGTGACAATCGACTAAGAGTTTGTTGCTCCCCCGAAAAACAAGTTAAACTTTTCTAATAAACCTAATAGACGGTAGATGATAAGAAACGTAATTTTCGACCTCGGTGGCGTTGTGCTGGGTCGTGATTTCAAAAGACTTGGCGAGGTGTTGGGCAACACCTTCGCCTTCATTTCAGCCGACGAGGCCTTCCCAGAGTATTGGAGCGAGTTTGACCGAGGCACATACACCCGCGAGGAGGTTACGGCAATGCTCGCCAAAGACTACAACCTCACACTCGACGATGCCAACGACCAAGTTCAGAAATTGCTCGAACTGCTCCAACCCATTCCGGAGACCGTTAAGCTCATAGGCGAGCTGAAAGAGGCAGGAATACGTTGCTATGTGCTTTCTAATATGTCTAAGGAGTTCTATGCCGAGCTCTTGAAGTTCCCCGTATTTGAGCTCTTCGATGGCGCTGTTGTTTCATATCAGGAGAGGGTCAATAAGCCCGACGACAGGATTTACGAGATTATTTTGGAACGCTACGGCTTAGTACCAAGCGAGACGGTTTTTGCCGACGATAAGGCGGCCAACACCGAGGCGGCCTCACGCTTTGGCATCCACACCGTCACCTACGACTGCAATGGCTCTGGCCCCGACGATGTGCGCAGAATAATCGCCGAACAATCGAAATAAAAAGAATGGTAATGATGCCAAAAGAATCGCAGACCTCAATGGAGATCTGCGATTCTTTTTAGTTGAAGGGGGTTAGAGAGCTTAGGAAGGTTATGGAGGTTAGGGAATAGGGCCTTAAAGCCCTTAAAGCCCTTAAAGCCCTTAAAGCCTTAGGTCGTTAGACTTTCGACGTTAGACGTTAGACTAATAAAAAAACGCATAGAGCGGGATGAATGCAAGGCGCACAAGAAAACCACCTCCGAGTTTACTAAGCGTAAATGAGGAGGTGGTTTATCGTAGTGCAACGAAGCAGTCGCCCGCTATATGCGTTTTTTACTCAAACTCAACCGAATAAATCAGATGCTCCAACCCCCTGAGCAAATCACGCTGACCGTGCTTGGGCGAGAAGACGTAGCAGTCGATGCAGACCACGCGACCGGCCTTCTTGTCGAGGGTGCTCCAACTAATCATTGGGCCTCCCATAAAGTCGCCTCCGACAAGATTCCAAAAACCGCGCACCTCGGCCCACTCACGCTCACCAATGCGCTTGTAGCTCACCTCAGGGCCGAAGTTCTTGACCGTAGCCATATGGGACTTGCCCGAAGGGCCGGGGATGTTCTTGACGAAGTTGTCGCGCTGAGCAACCAGATTTTCGAGCTTGAAGTCGGACTTACCCTTGTAGGGGTAGGAGTAAACCGCAATACCCTGAAAAGCAGTGGGATACTCAAACGAAGTCACCAGCAGACTGTCGCCACTTGTACCACGAGGAGAGTAGCCTCGGGGAAGGTCGATGTGGAATCCGAACATATCTCTGATTTTATCGACCATAACGCCCTCTTTGTGCTGACTGTTCATCTTCAAGGCTCGGTTGCGCTCGGCCTTTTCGTAGAGCGTCAGGAGCTCTTCCTTATTGTCGGTGAGGTATTTAAGCAGGGCTTGGTCGTTGGGAGCTGAGAGCAGCACCAACATCTGTCCGTCGGCATATTTGTTTTGAGTGCCCGTAAACTCCACCTCGCTCTTCGAAGGGTCGATGTTGATATAGAGCACATTGCGATGCACCTTAATGAAGCCCTCGAAGGCACTGGGCAGCACCCTCATAAGGTCGAAACGTGGCTCATACTCATTGACATAGAGTACGGGCTCGGCGAAGATTTCCCTGAGCGTATCGCCCACAGCGCCCTCCCACTGGGGTTGTGGCACTACGGCTATGAGTTCGTAGGCAGCACCTCCGGCGGCCTGCTGGCCTGTGCCAATGGTGGAGGAGTTGCAACCTGCGAGCATACCAACCGAGGCAACCACCACTAAGGCAAAGAATTTGATAGCGTGTTTCATAATCGACGAGTTGAATTATTGTGTTTTTAACCTTATGGGTACAAAGATATGAAAAACTTTTTACCTTTGTGGCCGTATCTTTTCGTAAAATATAGAAATGTACTTTCACTTCCCTAAATTCCTGAGGCGTATGATGCCTACAATGTTGTGGAAGGTCGATAGCAGCGACAGCGTCTATCTGACCTTCGACGACGGCCCTACGCCCAAAATCACCGAACAGATACTCGACATCCTCGACAACTATGGTGCCAAGGCTACATTTTTCTGCTTGGGCAACAATGCCGAGGTCTATCCCGAGTTGGTGGAGGAGATTGTGGCGCGTGGTCACGCCATAGGCAACCACTCCTACAACCACACTCGCGGTTGGCTCACCACCACCGAGGACTATATGGCCAGCGCCTATCGTGCGGGTCAGTTCTTGCCCCACACCCGCCTCTTCCGCCCACCCTATGGTCGTATTGCTGTGAGGGAGGTACGTAGGATGCGCTCGCAGGGGTGGCGAGTGGTGATGTGGAACAGCATCTCGGAGGACTACGACCACAAGGTCACGCCCCAGAGGTGTGCCCAGAAGGTGACACGCCACCTGCGTGCGGGCAACATCATTGTCTTTCACGACTCGGTAAAAGCCTCGAAAAATATGCTCTACGCACTGCCCAAAGTGTTGGAGGCTATAAAAAAACGTGGGCTTAAATGTGAGATTATTAGCTCCGACTTGTAGGATTTCAGACAAAAATTACTACTTTTGTGGGTTGTATGAGCAGAAACGAATAAAATTCTAAACTAAAATAATTCAAACTATGGCAACAGCATCAGACATCAAAATCGGTATGTGCATCGATATGGACAACAAGACCTTCCTCGTTGTCGATTTCCAGCACGTTAAACCCGGCAAAGGCCCTGCCTTCATCCGCACCAAACTCAAAAACCTCGAAAATGGCCGCGTACTCGACAAGACCTACTCGTCGGTGAGCGAGCGCATTGAGCCTGTGAGGGTTGAGCGTCGCCCCTACCAGTACACCTACGAGGACGACCTCGGCATCCACCTTATGCATATGGAGACTTTCGAGGAGATTACCATTCCCCGCGACCTTATCGAGAACTCCGACCTTATGGTTGATGGCCAGATTTTGGAGGTTATGTTCCACACCGAGAAGGAGTTGGCTCTGACCGCCGAGCTTCCTCCCATCATCGATATGGAAGTTACCTACACCGAGCCCGGTGTGCGTGGCGATACCGCTTCGACCAACTCGCTCAAACCCGCTACCGTAAACACCGGTGCTACTGTTAAAGTGCCTTTGTTCATCAACACCGGCGACAAGATTAGGGTTGATACTCGTACTCGTGAGTATTACGAGCGCATCAAGTAAAAAACGCATATAGCGGGCAAATTTTGTACCGCTCTTCGATAGGCGAGTTCCTCACTTACGTTTAGTAAGCTGCGGACTCGCCTTCTCGTTTGGCACAAAATTTTCTCCGCTCTATGCGTTTTTTATTAGTCTAACGACCTAAGGCCAATATAAAACGCGGGTATTAAAAAAGATACCCGCGTTTTTTTACAGGGGTAGCAGGGGTCACAAGGGTTACAGGGGTAATAGGCCCTATTCCCTAAACTCCCTAAGCTCTCTAAATTCCCTCTCTACTCTCACTTTTCGGCAGTCAGCAGGAGGAATTGTTCGATGTCGTGTTGGAGTTTTTTATAGAGGAAGCAATCCTTATAGTTCTCGTTGAAAAGCAGTGCGTCGCGCACATTGTAGAGTGAGTTGGTGTAGTTGCTCTGCTCGTTGAGCAGTCGCTGACCCTCACAGCCCGAGGTGCGTATGCGCTCGCCACTCATAAGCCTCAGCTTGGAGCATACGGCATCGAGCACCACCGTAACCACGTTATCCATAAGGGTGTGTCCGTGCATAAAGAGGTAGGTTTGGTCGGGCGTGACACCCCTATTGTGCAGCAGCACCTCGAAGTCGCCCAGTCGCTCGGCCACCTCGGGGTAGTCCCTCTCCAAAGAATGTACCCTGCGAGCCACCTGACGCTCCAACCAAGCTATGGTCGAAGCTCCCGTATTGTCTATGTCGAGGTAGCCCAAGCGCACAGTGTTCTTGAAGCTCGGCAACGTGTAGATGTTGGGCGTTGAGATTTGGGCCGAGTAGGCATACCAAACAAAGGCGGGGTAGATAGCTCTCGAATAGGCTGCAAAGAAGCGCTCGAAGTCGAAAATCTTGGCATCGTTCTTTGTGGCCTTCACACATATATTGTGCAACGAGGGGGCGTAGCAGACGAAATTTTCGGTAGAATAGACGTAGGTATGGAAGAGGTAGGGCGAGGAGTTGATGATGCGTGCGTCGGCCGTTTGGCTGGCAAAGAGGTAGTCGAAGTCGCTATCCATACACATAATGTGGTTGGGGTGGCACATTGCGGCACGCCCCAGTAGGGTCTTTTTACCCTTGGCCAGATGCTCTTCCAATGGCACAGAGATGTCGAAACGAAGGTTGTCGTTCTCGTAGGGGTCGAGTATGCCACGCCAGAAAGCCACATCCTCGTAGCCCTCCACCTCCACAAGCACACGCCTACAACCCTCAGGCACAGGCAGTAGCTGGGGCAGAGGTGAGGCTGGTGGCTGGGGCTTAAAGAGTCGCTCACCGCGTGGGTATCGTCGATGTTTTGCCATAATCGTCACTACAAATATAAGAAATTTATTATCTTTGTACAATTAAGCACTGTAAGATTATGGCAGAGAACGACTGGAAAGCACGTTTGGGTGTGGTTTTTTCGACCAATCCCGATTTTCAATACACCACCGACACCGAGCCTGAGGTGGAGAGCATAGCACCCTCGAAGCAGAACCTGAGGGTGTGGATAGAGAGCAACCACCGAGGAGGCAAGACCGTAACTCTCGTAAAGGGGTTTGTTGGGCCTGAGGAGGAGCTGAAAGAGTTGGCCAAGACGCTGAAAAACCGCTGTGGCGTGGGAGGCTCAATCAAGGATGGCGAGATTATCATCCAAGGCTCTCACCGCGACAAGGTGCTCGAAATACTCCTCTCGAAGGGCTACCGCGCCAAGGCCGCAGGCGGCAAGTGAAATTCAAAATTCAAAATTCAAAATTCAAAATTGCCCTACTCAAAAACTGACAACTGAGAACTGACAACTGAGAACTGATAACTGAGAACGATGTTTTTCAAGCGACACATCATACACTTGGTGCTTTTGGCAGTGGCAACGCTCTGTTCGTCGCCTCTGGCGGCGCAGTTCTACTCGGGAGGAGCAAGCCCAGCCTCAACCCGATGGCGCACCCTTAGTGGCAAGAGTGTGAGTGTTGTTGCGCCCACCTATGCCGAGGATGAGGCTCGCAGGGTGCTCTTCTTGATGGACTCGCTCAACAACTCCATAGGCTACGGATTGGGCCACAATGGTGGGTCGGTTACTCCGTTGGATATGCCCGTTGTGCTTCACGGAGCTAATAGTGCCTCCAATGGCATAACCATAATGGCCCCCCAGCGCATTGAGATGTGTACGACCCCCGCCACACACAGCTACGCCACAACGTGGTTGCGCCAACTCTCCGTACACGAATACCGCCACGCAGCTCAATATGCCGCACTCTTTGGTGGCCGCCTACCTCGCTGGGCCTACTATCTACTGGGCGAGCAGGCTCTGTTGGCCACCACAGGCGTTATGCCCTTCTGGTGGTTGGAGGGCGACGCTGTGGATGCCGAGACCCAAGCCACTCTTTTTGGTAGGGCCAAGCAACCCTCCTTCACGATGCACTATCGAGCCGTTGGGCGCGATATACTTAGCTCCCGCAATCCCGACGTGTGGTTTTCGGGCTCATACAACCACCACACCCCCTCCCACTACGAGCTGGGCTACCAAATGGTAACAACGGCCAACACATTGGCAGGTGGCTATGCTTGGGGAGAGATTATGGACTACGCCTCGCGCTGGCCCATAACCATCGCCCCCTTTGAGTGGGCTATGCGTCGCCAATGGGGCTACTCCACCGAGCAACTTTTTCGCACCACATTCGAGAGGCTCAACACCCACTGGGAGAGCCTGCCCGAGAGGAGCGACAGCGCCCAGAGGATTGCCCTCAGCAACACCGAGGAGTCGCCCTACACCCACTATCGCCACCCCTTGTGGGTGGATGAGGGCCACATTGTGTGGGTGAAAAATAGTTTCGACACCCCCTCGGCCCTTGTGGAGATAGAGCTTGCAACGGGCAACGAGCGCACCCTACGCCACATTGGCAACCTCAACACTCGCCCCGCCATTGTGGGCGACCACATCTACTGGTGTGAACTCACGCAACTAAGCTCCTTTGCGCAAGATTTCGGCTCGGTGCTCTATCGTGCCCCGCTCGACAAACCCCACCGCAAGGAGCGCATCCTGCCCAAAACGACCCGAGCCCTCTACCCCACCAACCTAAATGGCTCGTTAGCCTATGTGCGCTACAACCTCGAAGGGAGCTACACCATTGTTTCGACCAAGGGCGAACACACACTTCCCTCGGGTGTGGAGTGTCACGGTATGGCGGCTGTGGGCCATAGGCTCTACCTGCTGACTACGGGCAACGGTGGTATGGCCATCGAAAGCCTCGACCCCTCAACAGGCCGGCGCAGGGTTGTCAAAGAGGCCTCCTACGTCACTCTCTCCGACCTTAGCGCCTCAATAGATGGCTACCTCTACTTTGGCTCTATCGCCTCGGGCTACAACGAGATTCACCGCCTCAACCTCGGCACACTCATCGAGGAGCGCCTAACCACCTCGCGCTACGGGTCGTTCTACCCCTCGGCTGACGGAGAAAAGTTGGCTCTGGCCACCTACGACGCTGAGGGCTACCACCCCGCAACCACTCCCCTCTCGCCCCAAAAGGAGTACGAGAAGGTGGGCTACACCCGCCTGCCAAAGAGTGTGGTCAATCCCGAGGTCTATCGTTGGCAGTGGGATGTATGTATCGACTCGGTGGACTTCGAGGCCGAAGAGCTCAGACTCTCACGCCAACAATTCAAGTCCAAGCGCTACAACAAGGCCCTCGGTGCTGTGGGCATCCATAGTTGGGCCCCAATCTACTACCTCCCCGACCAACTTATGGCCGGCAACCTGAGCAATGTGCGTTTGGGACTTACGGCCGTATCGCAGAGCCTGCTCTCCGATGCCATTGGCTCACTCGGACTCTTCTGGCTACCCAGTGGCAGGGTGGGCACAAACCTCGGGCTCAGCTACATTGGTCTTGCGCCTAAGTTTGAGCTAAATGCCTACATCGACAACGGCCCTGCGGGTGCAGCCGGCACAGCAGGAGTGATGATGGAGGATGGCGACTACTACGCCTCCTACGACCACACCGAGAGCGCCCCCAAGCCCGAGCCTACATCGTACTACTACTCGCTCTATGGGCGCATCCACCTACCCATTGTCATCTCGCACAGCGACGTAACCTCGGTTGTGACCCCCGCAGTGGAACTTTCGCACTCCAATTCGAGCATCTACAACCCCATCTCGGAGAGTTATGTGGCAGGGCGCACAGCCGTTGCAGCCACCCTCCAATGGAATAGCTACACAGCCTCGGCCTATCGCAATCTGCAACCTCGTTGGGGCGTGGGGCTCATTGCGGGCGTGGGAAAGGTCTTTGCACCCATACCCACAACCTTCTCCTATGGTCTGTTTGGTCGCCTCTATACCCCCGCCTTCGGGGCAAACGATGGATTCACACTAAGAGCCTCCTATCAGGGTATTGGCGGTAGTGGGCCGTTGGGCTACTCGCTCAACTTCGGTTGGCTCAACCCACGAGGCATACGCACTGTGGTCTATCCCGACGACCAAGTGGGACTCTCGCTCCAATACGACACACCACTCTGCTACCCCGATGTGGGCATAAGCGGAGTTGTGCTTCTGAAACGCCTCCGCCTTTCGCTCTTTGCCGAGAGCCTGCAAGGTCGCTTGTGGACAGAGAGCGGCGAAAAAGTGTGGCGCGGAGCTAAGTGTGTGGGAGCCGACTTGTGGGCCGACACCTCGTGGCTCAGACTGCCCGAGCAGGGCGACCTGACAATAAAAGTGGGCGCCTACCTCGACCTTGACGAGTGGCGTAAACCCACCTTCACAGCCGGCCTAAACCTCAATTTTTAGCCTCATACCGTAGGTATGGTGTTGGGTTTTGGGCAAAAAAACTATCTTTGTGAACTGAATAAACCCGAAATAGAGTAGAAGAACTATGAAAAGATACAGCCAACTAACTCGCCCACAGAAGGTAACACTATGGTTTTGGACCATAGTGCTCGTTCCATCCGTAACCTTCCTGACGCTGCTTGCGCTTACAAACGCAGGCGCTTTTGGCAAACTTCCCTCATTTGAGGAGTTGGAAAACCCCAAGAGCAACCTCGCAACCGAGATTTACTCCGAGGATGGAGTGTTGCTCGGCTCATACTATGTGCAGAATCGTTCCTATGTGGACTACGAGGATCTTTCGCCCGCACTTGTGGCAGCCCTCATCTCCACCGAGGATGAGCGTTTCTACTCCCACTCGGGCATCGACTTTCTCTCGCTGGCGAGGGTGGGCATAAAGACCATTGCTCTGGGCGACAGAGGTCAGGGTGGTGGCTCAACAATCACTCAGCAGTTGGCCAAAAACCTCTTCCCTCGCGACACAACCCACTACTCGTCGAAGGTAGCAAGGGTGGGCAAACTCGTTGTGGCAAAGTTTAAGGAGTGGATTACAGCCGTAAAGCTCGAACACAACTACACCAAAAACGAGATTGTGGCTATGTACTTCAACACCGTATTCTACGGCTCAAACGCCTACGGCATTAAGGCTGCCGCCAAAACCTTCTTTGGCAAAGAGCCCTCGGAGATTAACGTGCAGGAGGCCGCAGTGCTGGTGGGTGTGCTCAATGCCCCAACAAGGTATAGCCCCGTGCGCAACCCCAAAAACTCGCTCGCTCGACGCAATACGGTGATGACCCGTATGGAGAAGAACGACTACATTTCGGCCGCACAGCTCGACTCGCTCAAACAACTCCCCATAGAGCTAAACTTCTCCTCCTCGTCGCACAACGAAGGCTTGGCCACCTACTTCCGCGAGATGATTAGGGTGACAATGACCTCGCCCAAGCCCACACGCAATATGTACTACACCAAGTACGACTACGAGAAGGAGGTGGAGCGCTGGGAGTCGAATCCACTCTATGGATGGTGCTTGAAGAACAAAAAGGCCGACGGCACAACCTACAACATCTATCGTGATGGTCTGAAAATCTACACCACCCTCAACTCTACAATGCAACGCTACGCCGAGGAGGCTGTGCAGAAACAACTACGCGAGCAGATTCAGCCCGCAATGGACAAGCAGTACCGCGACACTAAGGTGCTCTTTACCGACCTCTCGCAAGAGGAGATTGACAAGATACTCAAACGCGCAGTGCGCTACTCCGACCGCTACCGCGAAATGAGCAATGCAGGCTACTCGCAGAGCCAAATTGACGAGGCGTTCCGCACCAAGGTGAAAACCCGCATCTTCACCTACAAGGGCGAGGTGGATACGCTCATAACCCCTATGGACTCCATACTCCACCACAAACGCATTATGCGTGCGTCGCTGATGGCGGTCGATCCCCACAATGGCTACGTCAAGGCCTATGTTGGTGGCCCTTCGTTCCGCTACTTCAAGTATGATATGGCCAAGCAGGGCAAGCGTCAGGTGGGCTCGACCATCAAACCCTTCATCTACACCTTCGCCATCGACCACCTCGGCTACAACCCCTGCACAATGGTTCCCAATATGCCTGTGACCATTGAGACCTACACCGGCGAGGCGTGGACTCCTAAGGAGGCCGGCACGAAGGTTGTCTATGATGGCGAGATGTACCCCCTCAAATGGGGCTTGGCTCGCAGCCGCAACAACTACTCGGCTTGGATTATGAAGCAGGCCAACCAACCCGCAGCTGTGGCCGACTTCATCCACGATATGGGCATTATGAGCTATATTGACCCCGTAAACGCCATCTGCCTCGGCACTCCCGATGTGAGCCTCTTTGAGATGGTTGGAGCATACTCCACCTTCGCCAACCGAGGCGTTCACACCGAGCCTATATTTGTCACCCGCATCGAAGACCGCCACGGCAACGTTTTGGCCGAGTTTAGCCCCACCACCACTGTGGCCATAAGCGACCTTACGGCCTACACTATGGTCGATATGCTCCGCACCGTTGTTCAGCGCGGTACGGGTGTGCGCTTGGGCTGGGCCTATGGTATGAGCGATGTGGAGGTCGGAGGCAAGACCGGTACGTCGCAGGAAAACCGCGATGCGTGGTTTATGTGCGTTGCTCCCAACCTTGTTGGAGGCGTGTGGGTAGGCGGTGAAGACCAGAGTGTTCACCTCGCCTCGAAGGGCGAAGGCTCGGTTGTGGCTCTGCCTATCTATGGCGAGTTTCTGAAAAAAGTTATGGACAACGGCACTCTCGGTGTGACTAAGGAGGATAAGTTCTACCGCCCCGCAGGAGCTAAGGAGTATGACTGCTGGGACGGCTCAATAAGCATTGAGGATGTGGAAGAGGAGAACGAGGAGGGCGAAAACCCCGACGAGATTGAGCCCGAAATACCCGAAAAACCCTCGGATGTGATTTTCGAAGAGGAGGACGAGTTCTTCTAAATTCAAAATGCAAAATTCAAAATTCAAAATTGCCATTAAGCGAGGGTAGAGGGAGTTTTGCACCAAGCAAACAAGCAAGTCCGCAGCCCTCTGGGTCGGAAGAAAATCGGCTGGGTTTTGTGGATATTATTTCGAGCCAATCCGAGTGAGCAAACCGCAGACCTCTGGGTCGGGAGAAAGTCGAGTGCGATTTGTCGAGGGTTTTCAAGGCTTGCGTAGCTGAGGAAACCGCAGCCTATTGGGCCGTGAGAAAATCGGCTGGGTTTTGTGGAGGGATTTTTGTGCCAAGCAAACGAGCAAGTCCGCAGTTTACTAATGGTAAATGAGGAACTTGCGATGAGCAGCTTGGTGCAAAAAGCACCCGCAAGGCACAGCCGCCAGTGAATAGAATTACACCAGTAAACAGAATAATAAAAGTATGAACGTAGCAATAGTAGGCGCCAGCGGCGCAGTAGGTCAGGAGTTTCTGAGGATTCTGGCCGAGAGAGAGTTCCCCATTGATGAGCTCCACCTGTTTGGTAGTGAGCGCAGTGCGGGCCGAGAGTATGAGTTTAGAGGCAAGAAATACACCGTAAAACTGCTCCAACACAACGACGACTTCAAGGGTATCGACGTGGCCTTTGTGTCGGCAGGAGGCAGCACCTCCAAGGAGTTTGAAAAGACCATCACCAAGCACGGCACAATAATGATTGACAATTCGAGCGCCTTCCGTATGGATGCCGACGTGCCCTTAGTTGTGCCCGAGGTCAATCCCGAGGACGCACACAACGCCCCACGCAGGGTTATTGCCAACCCCAACTGCTCGACCATACAGATGGTTGTGGCTCTGGCCGCACTCGAAAAGGTGGCCCACATCAAGCGCGTACACGTTGCCACCTATCAGGCTGTTAGTGGCGCAGGCGCTATGGGCATTGCCGAGCTGAACAACCAGTATGGCGAGATTGCCGAGGGCAAAAATACCACAGTGAGCAAGTTTGCCTACCAGATTGCCGGCAACCTCATCCCCCACATTGACGTGTTTGCCGATGATGACTACACCAAGGAGGAGCTGAAAATGTACCACGAGACCCAGAAGATTATGCACTCCGACATTGCTGTCTCGGCCACCTGTGTGAGAGTGCCTGTGGCTCGCGCCCACTCGGAGGCTATCTGGGTGGAGTTTGAGCGCCCCGTATCGCCCGAGGAGGCTGTGGAGGCTTTTGCCAAGGCCGAGGGCATTGTTATCGACGATGTGCCTGCTGAAAAGAGGTATCCTATGCCTCTGTTTGTGGCCGAAACCACACCCGTCTATGTGGGTCGCATCCGCAAGGATATTGCCAACCCCAATGGCCTGACCTTCTGGTGCGTGGCCGACCAGATACGCAAGGGTGCAGCACTCAACGCTGTGCAGATTGCCGAGAAACTCTTTGCCACACGATAGAGGGCAGATTGAAAAGGGATTGAACGGAAAAAGGGGTCGAGCATCTACGCTCGACCCCTTTTTATTGGTAGAGAGCCACACACCTCTGCTACCGTGTTGAAGTTGGTGGGCAGACCGCCATTAAGGGAGAGAAAGGCGACCTCCTTACCATATAGATGCATTTGGGTGGCAAAACGTTGCATCGGAGAGTAAATTTTTTGAAAAAAATTTCGGCCCGCCCGCAACGAGGCGCATAAACCACAGCAGCACAGCGAGTTAGAAGAGCTGGGGATTGTTAGGGAGGTTGAGGAATTTAGGGAGTTTAGGGAATTTAGGGCCTATAAGCCCTGTGACCCCTGCTACCCCTGCTACCCCTGCTACCCCTGCTACCCCTGTAAAAAAACTCGGGTATCTTTTTTAATACCCGAGTTTTATTAAGCCTTAGGTCGTTAGACGTTAGACCTTAGACGTTAGACCGGAGCTATGCTCCGAGAGTGCGATTTATTAGATGGATATATCCACAATCTCAAACTCCATCAGACCCACAGGCACTTGTACCTGCACCTTGTCGCCCTTCTTGTGGCCGATGAGTGCGTGACCAATGGGGGTCTCAATAGAGAGCTTGCCCTCGGCAAGATTGGCCTCGTGGTCGCCCACAAGGGTGTACTCCATCTCTGCACCAGTCTTGGTGTTGCGGATGCGTACTCGGTTGAGTATCTGCACTTTGCTCTTATCGAGGTGCGACTCGTCGATGATGCGGGCGTTGGCAAGCATCATCTCCATACGCATAATTTTCTCTTCAAGGTTGCGCTGAGCCTCTTTGGCAGCGTCATACTCGGCGTTCTCCGAGAGGTCGCCTTTGTCGCGAGCCTCGGCAATAGCGTCGGCAGCTTTGGGTCGCTCAACAATACGCAACTGGTCCAATTCGGCCTTCATTTTGTTGTAACCCTCTTTGGTCAGAACAATTGTTTCGTTTGCCATATCAAATAGATTCTAAATGTAAAAATTAGTTGGTATATGTCTGTTTTGTATTGCTTGGGGCAGTGCGAAAAAAAATATGAATTCCGACCCGTGAAGGTCGAAACCCAATTACCTTTTTTACACTTTCGTGCCTCAAATCTGTCACAAAGGTAACTATCTTTTTCAAATAAACAAAATTTGTGCTAAATTTGTGGTCAATCCCCCAAAATGTTATGCTATGTTTCTGATTAGTGGAGTTTTTCGATTTACCGACTTCTGGACAATACTCTCATTTACCTACACAGTTTTTGTGGTTTTGACGGTCATTGCAGTGGTTGCCGACAGGCGTGAGCCGGTCAAGACCCTTGCTTGGATTATGGTCATCACTATGTTCCCCGTTGGAGGTATGATTCTCTTCCTTGCCTTTGGTCGCAACCACCGCAAGGAGCGTACCTTTATGCAGAAGGAGCTCTTCGACCACGAGATGATGGGCAAGATTTGTGGCGACCAGCTACGGCAGTTGCCCGAGAATGCCCAACTCTCCTCGCCCGATAGGAGTTTAATCACTCTTATGCTCAACAATTCGCGTGCCGTTTTGACGCTCAACAACCGTCTTACCATACTCAACAACGGCAACGAGTGCTTCCCCGCACTCTTCGACGAGATGCGACAGGCCAAAGAGTTTATCCACATAGAGTTCTTTGGCATCGAGAGCGGCCACCTCTTCGAGCAGATGTTCTCCATACTTGCCGAGCGTGCCTCGCAGGGTGTGGAGGTGAGGATAATCTACGACAGCGTGGGAGGACGTGCCCTCAGGCGACGCGACATCAAGCGTATGAAGGCCGCAGGTTTGCAGGTGGAGTGCTTTATGCCCGTATTTTTCACACGCTTTTCGAGCCTCGCCAACTACCGCAACCACCGCAAGATTGTTGTGGTCGATGGCAAGGTGGGATTCACCGGTGGTATGAACATTGCCGACCGCTACCTCGATGGCGTTAGGCACGGCATTTGGCGCGACGTACACCTCCGCATCGAGGGCGAGGCTGTGGCCACACTCCAAACCATCTTTGTGACCGACTGGGCCTTTGTGACCGAAGGCCAGACGCTCGAATCGCCCCGCTACTTCCCCTCCACCGACATCAACCAACTCTGCCCAATGCAGATAGCCACCTCGGGGCCCGACTCCCCCTACGCCTCCATCAAGCACTCCTACTTTGCCGCCATCAGCAAGGCGCAGGAGTACGTCTATATCTCCACCCCCTATCTGCTACCCGACGAGGCGGTGCTGACAGCGCTGCGTGTGGCGGCCCTCAGTGGCGTGGATGTGAAAGTGCTCATACCTGTGCGTGGCGACAACCTTATTGTGGCGTGGGCCAGCTACTCCTATGTCGATACTCTTATGGAGGCGGGTGTGAAGGTTTACCTCTATAAAAAAGGATTCAACCACTCGAAGTTTATCATCATCGACGACGAGCTGTGTACCGTTGGCTCGGCCAACCTCGACTACCGCAGCTTCCAAGACGACTTCGAGGTGCAGGCCATCATCTACGACAACGATGTTACCCACCAGCTGCGTGACCACTTCTTGGCCGACCTTGCCGATGCCGAGCTCATAACCGCCGAGAATTGGCCTCGCCGCTCACACCTGAGCAAGCTGATGGAGCCGGTGGCTCGATTGCTAGCACCACTATTTTAGTCTAACGAGTGTGCCTTGTGGGTGCTTTTTGCACCAAACTGCAATAGGTAGCTTCCTCATTTGCCCAAGCAAACTGCGGAGCTACCTTTTTGTTTGGCACAAAAATCCCTCCACAAATCACACTCGACCCTCTCCCGACCCACAATTTCTCGGGTATCTTTTTTAATACCCGAGTTTTTTTACAGGGGTAGCAGGGGTCACAAGGGTTACAAGGGCGTCTTTCGCTCCACAACCGCTCCTCCCCTATGTCAGGGGAGGTGTCGCGAAGCGACGGAGAGGTTAGTTTTGCGCCGTAGGCGCACCATAATTTTCAATTTTCAATTTTCAATTTTCAATTCTCCTTATAGTTTTTCTTTATGGTGGGATTGGAAAATATCATAGCCGAAAAGAGTACCAATTACAAAACTTTGCATTATCTTTGTGATAGGAAAAAAACCAAAGAATATATTTAATTAAAAAAACTCAATACTATGAAAAAGAACATTAGCAGCCGTCTGGAAGCGGCTATCAACGACCAAATTAACGCCGAGCTTTGGTCGGCATATCTCTACCTCTCGATGTCGTTGGACCAAGAGGCCAAAGGTAACAAAGGTTTCGCCAACTGGTTCTTCATCCAGTTCCGCGAGGAGCAAGACCACGCTCGCATCTTTATGAATATGCTCAACTCGCGTGGCGCTACCGTAAAACTCCAACCCATTGCCGAGGTTGATACCGAGTGGGCAACCCCTCTGGCAGCTTGGGAGAAGACCCTCGAACACGAGCAGGTGGTAACAGCACGCATCAACAACCTTATGGCCATTGCCAAAGAGGAGCAGGACTACGCCTCGGAGAGCACCCTCAAATGGTTTGTAGATGAGCAGGTTGAGGAGGAGGAGAGTGCCCGCGACATTATCGACATCCTCGAAAAAATCGGCGACAACAAGTATGGTCTTTACGAGTACGACAAAGAACTTGCCGCTCGCGTCTATACCACTCCTTCGCCCCTCGCAACTGCCGAGTAGGGTAAGAGAGTAACAATCAACCCCGTAAGCGAAGACCCCTCGTGGGTCTTCGTTTTTTTTGTTGTTTGGGGTCAAAAAAGGGCGTTGGGAAGAAGGCCAAAGGCACATCGTTTGCAACTCGGTAGAGTGACACACTTATTTTTTAATCCTTAAAACAGTCACTAAAACTATGAAACGTCTTTATTTGCTTTTGGCCGGTGTATTGCTGGTTGCTTGGGCGGCTGACGCTCAGCTGCTTGGCGTGGGTGCGCGTGTAGGTATAGGCACGGGCAGCTACGAGTTTGACTCTATTGCCATCGACGGTGGCACACTCGAACCTGCGGGCGACAGGGTGGGCGGATTCCAGACCGCCATCTTCGCTCGCCTCTCCATCCCAACGTTTATCTACATCCAGCCCGAGTTGCAACTCTCGCAACGCGACTACATCTTTGGCATCAAGTATCCCTCGGCAGCCAAGGAGTATAAGACTGTGCGCACTTATAGGCTCGATGTGCCCCTGCTGGTGGGCTTCAAGCTCGGCAACCTGAGAGTCTTTGGTGGCCCGGTGTGGCGCATAGGCTCGCGCCAGTATGTCAAGGGCGGCGGCCCTACCGACTTCAACATCATCTTCAACAACAACGACATAGCCGCAACGGGCGGTGTGGCTGTGGAGTTCGACGGCATTGCGGTGGAGTTGCGCTATGTGGGCTACTTGGAGAAGACCGGCTCGGAGGTGAAGGTGGCCTCTCAGCGACGCGATGTGGAGGTCAATCACGATGGGACAATACAGATTAACTTCGGAATGTTCTTCTGATTGCACAACAGAAAACGCGGGTATTTGTGACCCCTGCTACCCCTGTGACCCCTGTGACCCCTGTAACCCTTGTGACCCTTGTGACCCCTGCCACCCCCACAAAAAAACTCGGGTATCGAAAACGATACCCGAGTTTCATTTTGGCCTTAGGCCTTTCGACGTTAGACGTTAGACGTTAGACGTTTGTCATTTGTCAGTTGTCGTTTGTCGTTAGACCGCAGTTTAGAAGTTCAATTTCATTGCGGGATTGAGTTTCTTCGAGCTGGCAGCCTTCAAAGGATTAACATTAAGCTCGTAGCTCTTCCTCTCTTTGGGCTGAGCAACATTGCTCTTCAAGGGCGAGAGGGCCTTAGGAGCAACCTTAGCAGCGGGAGCAACGCCTGCCTCCTCGTAGTTCTCAACCTCAGCAGCGCCATCGTAAGCGAAGCTAACCTCGTAGCGGTTGCCAGTCAGCACACCCTCAAACGAGTAGTTGTTCGAGCCTTTGTTCTCAACAACCATCTCGCCACCGCTAACGATGTCGTAGTAACCCGACATATCGTAAGTCAGCAAGAGCGAACCGCCTGCGCCGTCCTCATCCTCCCAACCGGGCCAGATGGTGCAGTGCTCATAGGTTTCAGCAATGGTGTAGGTACCACTTGCAAGGCCATCCTCAAAGGTTGCATCCTCGTAGTTGAGGCAGTCGAGCATAAAGCAAGAGTCGGTCTCCTGACCGGGGAGATAAACAACCCACTCGCCATAGCCGATATAGAGCAACTGAGCTACATCAACAGCCACTTGTACGGGTATGAGTTCACCACCGCCACCGGTGCTGCCACTCTCATCGACGTGATTAACTTTACCCTCAAACTCGCCATAGTAAATCATATCATAATAGGTAGCAAACTCAAATGCCATAGCATAGGTGCCGTCGCCATTGTTTACAATATTCAACTGACCATCGAGAATCATATCAACAAGATCCTGCTGATTGCTCAAACCTACGATGAGCGAACCGCTATAACTACCGCTTTGGGTCTGGTAGGCGCAATCAATAGTACCGGGCTGCATAGTGTCGCTTACAACATAGCTACCGGTGGGGATACCTGCTGCAAATGGGTCATCCGAAGGATTGACATTTACAAACAACTGGATAAGCTCGTCGCGGTCGGGATCGCCGAGGAAGAGAACCCAGTAGGGCACACCCTCGTACACACCTGCATAGGTTGCCTGGGCCAGCTGAGTGTTGTACTCAACCTCGCTCTCGTCCACCATAATATATACAGGACCCTCGTATTTCTGTTTGTAAGCACCAGCCAAACCATAGGTTACAGCCTCGAAGCTATACTGGCCCTCGCCCTTTGCCTTGATGGTAAATGTACCATCCATAGCAACATCGCTGGTGGGCTCACTATAAACATCGGGAGCAGTCAAATGCTCAGCAGCCAAAACAGTACCCACATTCATCATACCGAAGCGGTCAACGGAGAAAGTACCCTGAGGAATAACATTCTCGCCAAGATCCTCAGCAATGATAAGGAAGGAATCCATAACAACCTTACCTTGGCCGGTGAAAGCACCCTCGTTGCCATAGATAATCTGCCAAGCAGCTACGCCATCGCCCAACGGCACATACATTGCCTGAGCACCATAGGGGGTATAAACATCGAAGTTGTTGCTTGCGGGAAGACCACCCATAACGGGCTGACCCTCAAAGCGAGTCTCGGCCTTAGCCAGAGCGCTACCATCGGCTGCGTTGATACCCTCAAACGAAGCGGTCAGCTGGTAGCCACCATTTTCAAGGTGTTTAACCTCGAAGTAACCGCCAGTAACGAGCATAATGTAACCATCCTCGGTGTTGCGTACATAGTACGAACCAGTCAGATAGTTGGTGAAATTACCCTCGGCCAAGTTGCTACCCTCAACGGTGTATTTACCCTCGGGGATAATGCCATCGTTTACCTCGGGGGTAACAATCTCGGCAGCAACAATACGGCTGTAAGTCTTGTCCTTGCCAGTACCCTCGCTTTTATACATCGAGATGAGGTAGCTGTTAGTACCATCGTTGTAGTAGTCACCACGATTGATAACCTCAGCCTCATTGAGCGTCATACCCATAAAGTTATCCTTTTCGGGCTCTTTCTCTGTGTCGCTGCCAGGTTCATTACAACCCACCATCAGAGCTGCAACGGCAACCAAAAATGCGAAAAACTTTTTCATAATTTTTTGTGTTTAGTTAATGTTTATTGTTTGTGTTAAAATTCTCCAAAGGGATATTTTCTACAAATATAACAACATTTTTTCAATCCAACATCATTTTGGGCCTACAATTGTTACCACAGCGCTACTTTTTTTGAGCCACTTGGCCGCCACACGTTGCAATTCGGCAGGTGTGATTGTGGCCACACGCTCCAAAAACCGTTCCGTATAGTCGTTATTTTCGTTGTTTTGGATGTTCTCGATGGTCACATCGGCTGCGCCAAAAGGCCCGTCGAAAATACGCATAACATCGCCCACAATCGTCTTGCGCACCACGTCCATCTCTTCGGCCGTAAGTGCCTCAGAGCCTATGCGTTCCATCTCGTAGAGCATCTCTTGGATGGCTGCATCGGTATGTTCGGCAGCCACCTCGGCACTCATCACAAAGTAGCCCGCTTCGTCGAGATTTATCATTGCCGCATAAGCGCCATAGGTGTAGCCGTGACGCTCACGCAGATTCTGCATCAAGCGCGAGCCAAAATAACCACCCAAGGCTGTGGCCACAATCTGCATTGGGATAAAGTCGGGATGGGTGCGCGGGAAGAGAGGCACACCAATCTTCAACGACGACTGCACCGCACCCTTCACTTGTAGCGTCGAGAGCGGTGTGGCCTCGGGCTCGGGTATTGCCCTCTGGTCGGCCTCGCCGGCAGGCAGAGCCGCTAATATAGCCTCAACACGAGCCTCAACATCCTCGGCAAAGTCGCCACAGATGATGGCAAAGGCGCTGGCTGCGTTGTAGTGTGTGTTGTAGAACTCCACCAGCTGCTCACGCGAGAGCGAGTCGTAGGCCTCCTCGGGCGAGGTTATGCCATAGGGGTGCTCCGGGCCAAAGAGGGCCTTGCCAAAGAGTTCGCGCGAGAGTTGGTCGGGCTTGCTGCGCTGAACGTGGAGTTGTTCCTTGCGCTTGGCGCAGTAGGAAGCCACCTCGCTCGGTGGAAATGTGGGGCGAGCAACAACCTCCTCGGCAATGTCGAGCGTTGGGTGGACAAACTTACTGAGCGAGCAGAAGGTCACAACAGCCCAATCGCGGTCGATGTTGGCATCGTAATAAGAGCCCAAAAAATCAAGACCTTCGGCCACCTGCTTGCCACTCATATTGGCCGTACCCTCCGTGAGGGTATTAACCACCGTCGAGGCACTAAATGGGGCGCTCTGGTAGGATGTGCCGGCACGAAAAACAAAGCTCACCCTCACAACACCCTGTGTGGAGTTGTGGAGCAGGTAGATGGGCACGCCCGACGCAGTTCTACGCCAAGTGTAGTGGGGTATGGTGGGCGGGGTTATGGGTTGTATTGCGGGTCGTTTCATTGTTGTCTGCGATAGATTAGGGTTGCACTTTGGTTGCGGCTAAGGTGGGTGGAGATGTAGTCGGCAATCTCTTGGGCCGAGATGGAGCGGTAGATAGCCGTCTCGCCATTTAGGAGCGACATATCGCCCAGCATACGATAGTAGCAAAGATTCATCGCCTTATTCATCACATTCAGCTCGCCAAAGGTGATGTTGGCCTCAAACTTGTTCTGCACCTTCTGCAACTCGTAGTCGCCCACAGGCTCTTCAACAAGCCTTTCGAGCTCGCCATAGAGAGCCTCCTCGGCCTGCTCGATGGTCACGTCGGGGCTAATCTGGCCCGTCAGGATGAGCATACCCTGACCTCGCTCGCCGGTGATGTAGGCGTTGGCGGCCGAGAAGAGGCGCTGCTGCTTAACCAAACGCTGGAATATGCGAGCCGACTCGCCACCTGCCAAGAGGTCGGTCAGCAGGTCGCAGATGTAATACCCCCTCTGGCCACGCTCCTCCATAAGAAAAGCAATGGTTATCTGATCGGCAGGGACATCGGCCTCAACCACTCGACGACGAGGCGAGGTGATTGCACTCTCGGTGGCATAGCTGCGCGAGGAGAGCTGAGGGCCTGCTTCGAGGTGGCCAAAATAGCGTTCAACAGCCTCGAAAACACACTCCGAAGGGAGGGCCGACGAGATGCCCAAAATGGCATTGGAGGGGTTGTAGAATCGGTCATAGAAGCTCCTGACCTCCTCCATAGAGGCGTTGCGGATATGGTCGGGAGTAAGGCCAATAACGGGCCAACGGTAGGGAGTCGACTCATAGACCATCTCCCTCAACAAGTGCCACTGCTCGCCATAGGGACGATTCAGAAAGCGCTGGTTGTACTCCTCAATAACCACCGACTTTTCCAGAGCCAGCACCTCGGGTGTGATGTTGAGCCCCGTCATCCTATCGGCCTCCATATAGAGCGCCCTCTCGAAGTTGTCCTTCGGGGTGGTTATATAATAATTGGTGTAGTCGGCAGTGGTGTAGGCGTTGTTCTCGCCACAGACCTCCTGAATAGGCCCGTCGAAGTCGGGCTCGGCCTGTGTACCACGAAACATAAGGTGCTCGAAAAGGTGGGCAAAACCGGTGTGGTCGGGCTCTTCGTCGCGCGAACCCACCTCGTAGAGAATACTCACTGCGGCCATTGCCGAGCACTCGTCGCGATTGACAAGCACCCTGAGGCCGTTGGAGAGTTGATGCTCTTTGTAGTCTATCATTGGTATTGATACTTTTACTATGTTAAATAATCTTAAATTTTTCACTCGCCCTCAACCGCTTCGGCAGAGCAAACGACACTTTGGCAGGGCTGTCGGGCGGCTCTTATAACCGATTTATAATCAGCCCCGAAAGCCTCGAAAATGGGTGCTGTTATTTTTGTAACACACTGATACTGTTAGACAAATAACAAACGGGCCACCTATTTTTTGACCCAAAATGCTGGACAAATTTAATGTTTTTTGCAAGAAGTTATTATCTTTGCGTGATGAAAAATCGCCACCCCTATGGGGGTGGACCAAAAAAAGCCCCACCGAGGCTTTGGTTTATAGTAGGTTAGGACAAACAAAAGAAATCATAAACAATAAGGAAAATATGGCACAGAAGAAATTTATCACTTGTGATGGTAACTACGCTGCCGCCCACATCGCCTATATGTTCAGCGAGGTGGCCGCAATCTACCCCATCACCCCCTCATCCACAATGGCAGAGCTCGTTGACGAGTGGGCAGCCGCTGGTCAGAAAAACATCTTTGGCGAGACCGTCAAGGTTGTCGAGATGCAGTCGGAGGCAGGCGCAGCAGGCGCTGTTCACGGCTCGCTCCAAGCAGGCGCACTCACCTCAACCTTCACCGCTTCGCAGGGTCTGCTGTTGATGATTCCCAATATGTATAAAATTGCAGGCGAGTTGCTCCCCGGTGTGTTCCACGTTTCGGCACGCGCTCTGGCAGCTCAGTCGCTCTCTATCTTTGGCGACCATCAGGATGTTATGGCTGCACGCCAGACCGGTTTTGCTATGTTGGCTACCAGCTCGGTGCAGGAGGTTATGGATTTGGCAGGTGTGGCACACATCGTTGCGCTGAACACCCGCATCCCCTTTGTGCATTTCTTCGACGGCTTCCGCACCTCTCACGAGATTCAGAAGGTGGAGCTTATGGAGATGGAGAGCCTTGCTCCTCTGTTCAACAAGGAGGCTCTGGCCGACTTCCGCGCTCGCGCTCTCAACCCCGAGCACCCCATAACTCGTGGTACTGCTCAGAACCCCGACATCTACTTCCAGACTCGCGAGGCCAGCAACAAGTTCTACGACGCTGTGCCCGACGCTGTGGCTGAGGCTATGAAGCAGATTTCTGCCATCACTGGTCGCAACTATGCCCCCTTCACCTACTATGGCGCACCCGACGCAGAGAATGTAATCATTGCTATGGGCTCTGTTACCGAGACCATCAAGGAGTGCATCGACTACCTCGGCGAGAGGGGTGAGAAAGTGGGCGTTGTTACCGTACACCTCTACCGTCCTTTCTCGGTGAAATACTTGGGCGCTGTGCTGCCCGAGACCACCAAGCGCATCTGCGTTTTGGATCGTACCAAAGAGCCCGGTGCTAACGGTTGCCCCCTCTACTTGGATGTTGTTGAGGCTTTTGCAAGCTGCAAGGATATTCCCTCGGAGTGCAAACCCCTCATCATCGGTGGCCGCTATGGTCTTTCGTCGAAAGACACCACCCCCGCACAGATGCTTGCAGTCTTTGAGAACCTGAAAGCCGACGAGCCTCGCAACCAGTTTACCGTTGGTATTGTCGATGACGTAACCAATCTCTCGCTGCCCGTAGGCGATGAGATTTCGATGGCCAAAGAGGGTACTTTCGAGGCTGTATTCTATGGTCTGGGTGCAGACGGTACTGTGGGTGCCAACAAAAACTCCATTAAGATTATCGGTGGCACTACCGACAAGTATTGCCAAGCATATTTCTCCTACGACTCCAAGAAGTCGGGCGGCTACACCTCGTCGCACCTTCGTTTTGGCGACACCCCCATCCGCTCGCCCTACTTGGTGACTACTCCCGACTTTGTGGCTTGCCACGTTCCCTCGTATGTAGATAAGTACGACGTATTGAAGGGCCTCAAACGCGGTGGCTCGTTCCTTCTGAACAGCGTTCACGATGCCGAGCAGACTTTGGCTACCCTGCCCCTGCATATGAAAGCCTATTTGGCCAAGAACAAGATTCGCTTCTACATCATCAACGCCACCAAGATTGCTGCCGAGATTGGCTTGGGCAACCGCACCAACACCATTATGCAGTCGGCATTCTTCAAGATTGCAGGCGTTATCCCCTACGAGCAGGCTGTTGAGGAGATGAAGAAAGCCATCTACAAGTCCTACGGCAAGAAGGGCGAGGATATTGTCAATATGAACTACGCCGCTGTGGACAAAGGTGGCGAGGTTGAGGAGGTAGCAATTCCTGCCGAGTGGGCCGACTTGGTTGAGCCCGAGGCTGAGTGCGCCGGCGCTGAGTGCGACAAGCCCGCATTCGTAAGGGAGATTTGCGAGCCTATCAACAATCTCAAAGGCGACCTCCTGCCTGTTAGTGCCTTCAATGGTCGCGAGGATGGCACTTGGGACAACGGCACTGCTGCCTACGAGAAACGCGGTATTGCTGTGAAAGTGCCCGAGTGGATTGCCGAGAACTGTATCCAGTGCAACCAGTGCTCGTTTGTCTGCCCCCACGCAGCCATCCGTCCCTTCCTTCTCAGCGAGGATGAGGCAGCTATGGCTCCCGAGGGTATGACTCTCCGTCAGGGCTTGGCTCAGACTAAGGAGTATAAGTTCCGCATCCAGCTCTCGCCTCTGGATTGTACCGGTTGTGGCAACTGCGTTGACGCTTGTCCTGCAAAGACTAAGGCCCTTGTGATGCGTCCTTTGGAGGAGCAGATGGGCGAGCAGGCAAATTGGGACTTTGTGACCAAGAAAGTGGGCTACAAAGAGGGTGTTATGGATAAGACCAAGACCATCAAGGGCAACCAGTTTGCACAACCTCTGTTTGAGTTCTCGGGTGCTTGCGCAGGTTGCGGTGAGACCCCCTATATTAAGACCATTACCCAGCTCTTTGGCGATAGGATGATGGTTGCCAACGCTACGGGTTGTACCTCTATCTACTCCGGCTCGGCTCCCTCGACCCCCTATTGCACCAACGCTAAGGGTCACGGCCCTGCTTGGGCAAACTCGCTCTTTGAGGACAATGCCGAGTTTGGTCTGGGTATGAAGATTGCTATTGAGAAACGTCGCGATATGCTCGCATCGAAGATGGCCGAGGCTATTGCTTCGTGTGAGTGCTGCTCGGCAGAGCTTAAAGCCGTTATGCAGGAGTGGATTGATGGCCGTCACAGCAGCGCTACCAGTGCCGAGGTGGCTGAGCGTCTGCTTCCTTTGGCTGAGGCTTGTGGTTGCGATACCTGCAAGGCTATCGTTGAGCAGAAAGACCTCTTGGTTAAGAAGTCGCAGTGGATTATCGGTGGCGACGGCTGGGGCTACGACATCGGCTTCGGTGGCGTAGATCACGTTTTGGCTTCGGGCGAGGATGTGAACATCCTGATTGTTGATACTGAGGTTTACTCCAACACTGGTGGTCAGTCGTCGAAATCGACCCCTGTGGGCGCTGTGGCTAAGTTTGCTTCGGCCGGCAAGCGCATCCGCAAGAAAGATATTGGCGCTATTGCAATGACCTACGGCTATGTATATGTAGCTCAGGTGTCGATTGCCAACCCCAACCAACTCCTTACCGTATTGCGCGAGGCTGAGGCCTACAATGGCCCTTCGCTCATCATCGCCTACGCTCCCTGTATCAATCACGGCATCAAGGGCGGTATGACCCGCACCCCCAGCGTTGGCAAGGAGGCTATTGAGTGTGGCTACTGGCACTTGTGGCACTACAACCCCGAGCTGGCCGAGAAGGGCGAGAATCCATTTAAGCTCGACTCGAAAGAGCCCGATTGGAGCAAGTTCCAAGCATTCTTGGCAGCCGAGGTGCGCTACTCGTCGCTCAAAAAGATGTTCCCTGCCGAGGCTGAGGAGCTCTTTGTGGCAGCCGAGGAGAACGCTAAGTGGCGCTACAACGGCTATGTTCGCCTCTCCAAACAGGAGTACTAATCGACCCCATACGAAAAGTGTAAACACAAGCACGAGCATCCCGCTTGGGATGCTCGTGCTGTTTTGTGGTGCTTAGGCAAAGTGCAGCACTTAGGCAAAGATTGTTCGACTACTGCTCGACTACAATCAAGTCCGAGAGGTCGTAGCCTCGTTTTTCCAGACGTGAGTAGATTGCATCGAGCAGGTCGGGCGAGAGCGAGGGTGTGCGCGAGAGAATCCAGAGGTAGTTGCCATTGGAGCCACCCACTACGGCATACTCGTAGTTGGGCCCAAGCTCCATAATGTTGTACTCGCCGGGGAAGAGAAAAAAGGTGACTTTCAGTTGTCCCTCGACGTCGGTAGTGCGAGCCGAGCCTTTAATCTGTTTCCAGCGCCCCTTTTTTATGCCTTCGTTGAGCACCTCTATTTTGCCGTTGGGGAGCGGGGTGTAGGTGGCTTTGACGTGGCTCATACCCTTCTCGAAGAAGTGGGGTTTGCGCACAATCTCATACCACGAACCTGAGTAGCGGTCGAAATCGACCTTGCCTACGGTGGAGTTGTCCACCTGCTTGCGTCCTGCCGAGCAGGTGGTGAGCATCAGCAGCGAAAAGCCACCGATGACCAGAGCGACTGAGAGTATCATTCTACTATTCATAGGAAGAAAAATTATTGTTAGTAAACCACACTTCAAAATGAGTGCCAAGAGGCAAATGGGCAAAAATTTTGCTGCTCTCGTCAAAAAATCTTACCTTCGCATATTATATGATTTAGCAAACCCTTATTTTTCGACTCTTGTCCTATGGCAATACTCTACGACAACCTCATCTTTGGCCCTGTGCGCTCACGTCGCTTGGGTCTTTCGTTGGGCATCAACCTGCTTCCTGTGGATTGTAAACTCTGCTCGTTCAACTGCATCTACTGCGAGTGTGGCTGGACTTTGGGCGGTCAGAAACCCCGTTTCAACGACAAGAAGGCCGTACTGGCAATGCTCGAAGTGGTGCTCTCGGAGATGGTCGAGGCAGGCACTCCTCCCGATGTGCTCACCTTTGCCGGCAATGGCGAGCCAACAATGCACCCCGACTTCGAGGAGATTGTCGATGGCGTTATTGCCTTGCGCGATAGGCTTGCTCCCTCGGCTAAGGTGTCGGTGCTGACCAACGCCACAATGCTCCACCGCGAGAGCGTGCGTAGGGCTTTGAGGAGGGTCGATAACCCCATATTGAAGCTCGATTCGGCCTTCGATGCCACCGCACAACTTATAGACAAACCTCTGGGCCACTACTCCATCGAGAAGGTGGTTGAGCAGATGAAACTCTTTGAGGGCGAGTGCATAGTCCAGACAATGTTTCTCAGGGGCGAGTTTGAGGGGCAGAGGGTCGATAACACCACCCCCGAGGAGGTGGAGGCGTGGCTCAGGCTGGTGGAGGAGATTTCGCCACGCAGCGTTATGGTCTATACCATCGACCGCGACACCCCTGCACCCAACTTGGAGAAAGTGCCTGTGGAGGAACTTAGGGCCATAGCCGAGAGGGTGCGTGCGTTGGGCATTGAGTGCAGCGTGGCGGGCTAAACCCACCTACACACCTTTATTGTGCCAACGCCACAACGACACGCACAACAACTTGCACACCCTCCCATTAAGCGATACGCAGTATCGCATAAAAGTTTTTTGCGTCACGGAGCAAGCTCCGTCTTGTGAGGGTGCTTTCAAGACAAACAAGTGCGAAAACAACAGCACTCCACATAAGCGATACGAACTATCGCATAAAAATTTTTGGCCGACTTTTTATAAAAAGTCGCAGAAAGAAAAAAAGAAATAATGATAACAGTTGAACAGATAAAAGAGCTTGTTGAGAGGCGCAATGCCCTCTATCGCTACTTGGCGGTGGAGGACAAACGCATCGCCCACGAGGAGGAACAGCTCAAAACCACCGCCCCCAACTTCTGGGACAACCCCGAGGAGGCCGAGCGTCAGCTCAAAAAGGTGGCCTCAATAAAGAGTTGGATAGATGCCTACGACCAGCTCTCGGCCTTGGTCGATGACTTGGAGGTTGTGGCAGAGTTTGTGCGCGAGGGCGGAGCTACCGAGGCCGAGCTGGATGCACACTACGCTCGCACCCTTGCGGCCACCGAGGAGTTGGAGATGAGAAATATGTTGCGTAGCGAGGAGGATAAGCTCGGCGCTATTGTCGATATTAACTCGGGCGCTGGTGGCACCGAGAGCCTCGACTGGGCCTCGATGTTGATGAGGATGTATATCCGCTGGGGCGAGCGCAATGGCTACAAGGTGAGAGTTGCCGACTTTCAGGCCGGCGAGGAGGTGGGTGTCAAGTCGGCCACACTGCTCTTTGAGGGCGACTACGCCTACGGCTACCTGAAAAGCGAGAGTGGCGTGCATCGTATGGTGCGACTCTCCCCCTTCAACGCCAACAACAAGCGCCAGACAACCTTTGCGTCGGTGTTTGTGTCGCCTGCCGTAGATGACACCATCGAGATAAACATCAACCCTGCCGACTACGAGTGGGACACCTATCGCAGTAGCGGTGCGGGCGGTCAGAATGTCAATAAGGTGGAGACGGGCGTGCGCCTGCGCTACCACGGCAAAGACCCCGATACGGGCGAGGCTGTGGAGTTTCTGATTGAGAACACCGAGACCCGCTCGCAGCTTATGAACCGCGAAAACGCCCTCCGCATCCTGCGCTCGAAGCTCTACCAGAGGGAGCTTGACAAACGTATGGCACTCCAAAACGAACTCGAAAAGGGTAAGAAACGCATTGAGTGGGGCTCGCAGATTCGCTCCTATGTGTTCGACGACCGTCGTGTGAAGGACCACCGCACCGGCCACCAGACCTCGGCTGTGGAGTCGGTTATGGATGGCGAGATTGACGACTTCATCAAGGCCTACCTGATGCAACAAGAGTAGTAGGGCTGCAAACAAAAGGGGCTACTGTGAGTGTCCCAACTTTTCCCACATTTCCTCCTCCCACAAAATATCCTCTTCGCTCATCCAAGAGAAGTCCTCTGCATATTGACCATTGACTTTTGCAATAGCAATGCCCGAGAGACGTTCCGCATACCCACTATTCCAACTATTGCGCACACGCTCTTTAACTAACAACAACAATCCGTCAAACTGCTCTGGAGGCGTACTCTTAGGCGCAATTTGGTAGTGGTGGCTTACGCAGCCCTGCGAAGCCCATTGCTCCATTGACATCCATTGCCCCAATCCTTCTTCGGGCAACAAGTCACCCTCGGGAAAACTAAAATAAGGAGGCCAATTCTTAATCAAAAACATATCGGCCAACTCTTCTCCCGCAGAACGTCCCCAGAGTGTACGGTTCGCAATAATCGACAAATTGGAAAATTGTGAAAACTCAAACACAAGTCTTGAATCTTTGTGGTTGGAGTTTTTCCATTGCTCCTCCATTTTTTCTACGAGATCCCTATTTTGCTCATTCCAATAGGTAGCATATGGGTTGTAATTGGGATTGCCACCAGTGTTAAGTGTATGGGCAACAATAAGCCGAATATCCTCAAGCTGCTCGCCCGTATGTTTTAGCTCAACATACACAGATGCGCTTGCGTCGTTAAATACAACAAAATCCCAATGAGGCATCTTATCCACATCTTTCTTGCAACACGTGGCCACTATCGCCATAATAGCTACAACAAAACAAGTTAGTATTCTTTTCATAACTAAATCTGCTCAAAATTGTATAACATTGCTGCCTCGTAATCATATGGGGCTCCCTGTGACTCATCCCAATCTTCGGGAAGTAATCCAAAGTAGCCATCGCTAGTACCACCCCAACCCCAATTAGTTAGGGATATGTGTCCCAATATGCGCCTACCTTATCAACTCAAAGGTTTTCGATGCGGTGAGTTGTTTGCCCCCCTCCAAATACTCAGTGACGGTGAAGGTTATATCGTCGTATTGCTCGGTGGGGGCGGTTGCAAGTTGAAGGGTTATCTGATTGGGCAACATATAACCCCCATTAAGAATTTCGCCAACAAGATAGGGCGTTTCCGTTGGGGCTTGCCCCATTGTGCGCCTAATGTACTTTGAGTTATCTATTGTGCCATCTACAAATACGGGGAAAGTGTTATACGCCGATGTTACCAAAAATTTGTCGTTAAGCAAGCCCCCTGCCTCTATTCCAAAGAGTTTCTTGTTGGCAACAATAGCAAAAGAGTCCAAATGCTCCCTCAGCACCCATAGTCTAATATGTTTTTCCTCCACAATGTTCTCCAATTCCAATGCAGCAGAATACAATTTACTTTGTACTTCTTGCGCTTTGATTGAGGGGGAATTATCCTCTTCTGCGTTGTAGATGTTGCTGAGTGTTAGTTGCACATTGCTAATATGAACTGGGCTGGGATAATCGATTGGTTCAAAAATCAATTCCACACATTGCTCATTTACCGACACCTCTGTATCATAGGGCATACCTTCGGGAATAGGCTCTGAGGCAGGCCTATTCTCTGCGCACGAATAGAAAAATACCGACAACAGTGTGCAAATATAAAGTAGTTTTCGTTTCATAGGTATTGCAATCGTTTCATAGTCGTAAAATTTTGATTTGTGTACGATTGTTTTTTATCCGAGTGAGTGACGCAGCGCGGACCGAGCTACGTGGCGTGGACGTAGCAACTTTTGGGGCTACGACACGCCGAAGATGTGCAGAATCTCCATAGGCTCAAAAATAGGGGTTTCGGTTTTTGCAAATTTAACAACGCTGTTAAATAAAAACAAATTTTTTGCCATTATTTTCGACTCATCGTGGGTTTGTAACTGCTTGATAATCAGATACCATTTTCAACTATTCTTTCCCACCACACTCATCGAGGGGTTAAATTGCTGATTGTCAGGTTGTTGCATTTTGGGCCGACAAAGGGGGGTGTGAAGGGCTGAAAAAAATGGTGCAAAACTTGGCAAATTGTGGGGCGGGCGGAAGGGCAAAAAAAGTGGATTGTGGAGGGTGTCGGCAAGTCCCAAAATAGGGCCTAACGAGTTGATTGTGTGCGCAGTAGCCTCTTAGCCCCAAAATGCAAAAAAGTGGATTGCCCCGACCCCCAAACGTACCCTGTTTTTGGGCAAGAAAGGCTCAATAGACAAAAAAACAGGGCTTTGTAAAAGCCCTTAACGCGATGTTGAAATTTGGAGGGCAAGCCCTCATTTGTTAGTGTAATTCTGCCCAAAGAATTGCCGCATTGTTGCGCTAAATTCGCGTTAGCTCACGTTAAATCTTACCCGAAGAGCGGAAGCTATACGACCCTCCCCCACGCGCAATGATAATGTGGTCGAGCAATCTCACGTCGAATAGTGCTGCCGCCTCCTGCAATCGTGCGGTGAAAGCCTCGTCCTCGCCACTGGGCTCGGCCGCACCCGAGGGGTGGTTGTGTACGACAATGATGGCTGTGGCTACAATGTTCAGAGCGTGGCGCAAAATCAGCTTGCAGTCGGCAATGAGCGACGTTGTGCCACCAACCGATATGCGCCGCTTATCGAGCACCCTATTGGAGCTGGCCAAATAGACCACCCACAGCTCCTCGTGGTCGAGTGAGGCGATTATGGGCGCCATAAGCGAGGTAACATCGTTGCGGTCACGCACATAGGAGGCCTCCTCGCCCTCGGCCACAAGCACCCTGCGACCAATCTCCAAAGCTGCCGCCACCCTCATAGCACGCTCCATACCGATGCCCTCACTCCGACGCAACTCCGCCAAAGTCATCTGCGACAGTCCCACAAGCGACCCTGCCCCTTCGAGCAAAGCCTCGGCAGTCTGTATGCTCTCCTCGCCCTTCTTGGGGCCAAGCACAAGGCTCAGCAGTTCGGCATCGCTGAGGTTTTCTACTCCTCGCGCCACCAAACGGTCATAGACCTCTTTGTCGGTAGTCGGTTTCATTGTTTGTTGTTTATAAACTTTCAGCTCTCGGCTTTTTAGGAAAATTTGGGAGGTTTGGGAGGTTTGGGAGTTTAGGCAAAAACTCTCTCAACTCCCCCCCCGTGCTATTTCTCGGCCAAGTGGTCGTAGCGGTCTAAGATGAAATCGCCCATCTCGTCACCCAGCAGGCTCAGCGCATTCTGCGAGGCCTCCTGCTCGGCATCCTTCTTGGTTGAGCCACGTCCGCAACCAAGAGCCATATCGTCTATATAGACTCGCGAGATGAACATAGGCGTAGGCCCTTCGTGCTCGCCATCGGCCTCGGTGTGGAAACGTATTGTGCGCTTGCTCTTCTGACACCACTCAATAAGGCGGCTCTTGTGGTCGGTCTCTTGGTGGGTCAGCTCGTCCATATCGACAAAGCGGGGCAAGAGCTGGTTTATCACAATCCTATTGGCCACATTGTAGCCTTTGTCGAGGTAGATAGCACCGATGAGCGCCTCGAAGCAGTCGCCGAAGATATGTTTCTGGGCGCTATTGCCTGTGGGGTTGAAGACAACCATCTTATCCAGCCCCAGCTGCTCGGCCAAGCGATTGAGCGACTGACGGCTGACAATCTTGGCGCGAGTCTTGGTGAGAAATCCCTCCGACTCGTGGGGGTACTCAATAAAGAGGTAGTCCGAAGTTATGGCCTCCAACACAGCGTCACCCAAAAACTCCAAGCGCTCATTGTTGATGCTCTCGCCACCCTCGACCTTCACCGAGGCCGAGCGATGGATGAGCGCCAACTTATAAAGTTCCACATTGTCGGGCGTGATGCCCAAAATCTTGTAGAAGGCACGATAGTACTCCCTATCTGCGCCCCACATACGATGCACTAAGCGACTAATTGCTCCCACAGAAAAAAAAACTCCTATTTGTGTTGCATTGATATACTAATTACCCTCAGAGGTTACATCCCCCCTCACACACTACTCGCCCTCGTGGTATTTTTTCAGGATGACCGTTGAGTTCTGGCCACCAAAGCCAAACGTGTTGCTCAGAGCATACTCAATATCTCTATGCTCGGCCACGTCGCGTGTGAGGTTGAAGCGCTCGTCGATGGCGGGGTCAAGCTCCTCGATATTGATTGTTGGCGGAACAATGCTCTTGGTGATGGCCATAAGCGCAGCCAGCACCTCAATAGCACCCGCAGCACCGAGCAAGTGACCAGTCATCGACTTGGTGGAGCTGATGTTCATATTGTAGGCGTGGTCGCCAAAGCACTTTACAATGCCCTTCAACTCGGCCAAGTCGCCCAGAGGGGTCGAAGTGCCGTGAGTGTTGATGTAGTCCACCTTGTCGGGAGTGATGCTGGCATCCTCCAAAGCCATAGTCATACAGTGACAAGCACCCTCGCCCTCGGGCTCGGGAGCGGTAACGTGGTGGGCATCGGAGCTAACTCCACAACCCACAATCTCGGCATAGATGTGTGCGCCACGAGCCAGAGCGTGCTCCAACTCCTCGATAACAAGCGCACCACCGCCCTCGCCCATAACAAAACCGTCGCGGTTTTTATCGTAGGGGCGCGAAGCAGTCTTGGGGTCGTCGTTGCGGGTCGAAAGAGCCATCATCGAGTTGAAGCTACCAATACCGACAACCGACACAGCACCCTCCGAGCCTCCCGTAATCATCACATCGGCCCTGCCCAGACGAATCTGGTCCACAGCCGACACAATAGAGTGGGTGCTCGACGAGCAGGCCGAAACGGTACTAAAACCGGGGCCACGATAGCCATATTTGAGCGAAATATGACCTGCGGCCATATTGGGCAACATCTTCAATATGAGGAAGGGGCTGAAACGTGGCGTCTGGCTCTCGCTTGTTGAGAAGGCTGCAACCTCCTCATACATTGCGTTGATGCCGCCAATACCAGCACCCCAGATAACACCAACCCTCTTTTTGTCCAACTCACACTCCTCCAAACGAGCATCCTTAATGGCCTCGTCGGCAGAGATTAGAGCATACTGGGTAAAAGCGTCGAGCTTGCGCGCCTCCTTGCGCTCGAAGTAATCCTCACTGCGGTAATCCTTAATCTCGGCGGCAATTTTGGTCTTGGTGTTGGAGCAATCGAAGCTCTTGATGCTATCTACACCACTCACACCTGCGGCCAGCGCCTCCCAATACTCGGCCACATTGTGACCCAAAGGATTGATTGTTCCAATGCCTGTAATAACTACTCTTCTGCGTTCCATAACTATTCTGCAATTTTAGTTTGTCTTTGGTGTTAGAATAAATTGCCCACACAACTGCCTCTGACGGCAAAAAAACTATCGGGAAATATATGTAGCCTCTAAAAGAAAAAGTGAGGTAAAAAAACATTTTACCTCACTCAATATACTCTGTTGAGTTTCAAAGCGCGATAAAAAACTATTTAGCGTGCTCCTCAACATACTTGATGGCGTCGCCAACGGTCGAGATTTTCTCTGCTGCCTCATCGGGAATCTCCAAACCAAACTCCTCCTCGAAGGCCATAATAAGTTCAACTGTATCAAGCGAATCTGCACCCAAATCGTTAGCAAAACTTGCCTCGGGGGTGATATTCTTAACATCCTGATTAAGTCTGTCCTTGATAATCTCAACTACTTTCTGAGCAATTTCCGACATAATTTATAAGTTTAAGTTTAACATTGTGTGGCAATTTCACTCTTCGCCCGAAAGCGAAAATCGTTACAAATATAATACTTTTTCCCGAAACACACGCTTTTTGGCAACTTTTTTGCACCTTGCCCATTGAGCCAAAGTTCTATCTATCTAATTTAACGACACTTAGCAAAATGGACATACATCGGTTTTTGCCACCCCACAACCACACAACTCCCACGCTTTTGCTCTTTTTCACAAAAAACAGACCACAAATTTGCCCATCACACCATTTTTCATTACCTTCACACTCGGAAATTTCAACCTAAAAACACATAACATATATGAAACTCTTACTCATAAGCAACTCCACCAATGCAGGTGAGGAGTATCTGAGGTATCCTCTCGAACAAATCAAAGAACATCTCGCAGGCGTAAAAGAGGTGGCCTTCGTTCCCTACGCAGGCGTAACCTTCTCCTACGACGAGTATGAGGCCAAAGTGCAGGCCCGTCTGGGCGAAATAGGCATCCGTGTACGCTCCGTTCACCACGCCGCCTCGCCCGCTAAGGCTATCGAGGAGGCCGAGGCCATAGTTGTAGGCGGTGGCAACACCTTCCACCTTGTTAAGAATATGCACGAACAGGGACTTATGGAGGCTATCCTCCGCAAGCTCAACGAGGGTACTCCCTATGTTGGTTGGAGCGCCGGCAGCAACGTCGCTTGCCCCACCCTCTGCACCACCAACGATATGCCCATCGTGCAGCCCGCATCGTTCAGCGCCATTGGAGCTATCCCCTTCCAAATCAACCCCCACTACCTCGATGCCAACCCCGAGGGTCACGCTGGCGAGACTCGCGAACAACGTATTGCCGAGTATGTTGTGGCCAACCCAACTATGTGGGTGGTAGGTCTTAGAGAGGGTTGTATGCTCCGCTACGTCGATGGCCAGCTATCACTCATCGGCCCTCGACCTATGCGCATCTTCCGCTACGGCATTGAGCCCTACGAGGTTAAGGCTGGCGACAACCTCGACTTCCTGTTGGGCAAATAGTCTTGGATTAACTCCACGCACAAGCCCACACCCCTATGGCCAACACCCTGCGCATAGGTGCCGAAGGCGAGAAGGCCGCCTTGGAGTGGTTGCGCCAAAATGGCTACCTGATAGCCGAGCGCAACTGGCGTAGTGCGCCCCACGAGTTGGATATTGTGGCCACCACAAGCGACGGCCACTACCACTTTGTGGAGGTCAAGACACGCCACGCGGGAGGCCTCACTACGCCCCGCGATGCGATGACACGCAAGAAGATAGGCAGCTTGGTCAAGGCTGCCAACCACTACATTGCGTCAAACGGTATCACTGCCGAGTGCTGGATAGATTTTATTGGTGTCACTGCGCACGACGACGGCACAATGGAGGTTGAGTTCATCCCCGACGTCGCCAACCAACGCTGGTAAAACAACGACGACCGACAAGCGACAACCGCCTACCGACGACTGACGAGCAACAACCGCATAGCGCCAGCCGACTAGTAACGACCGACAACCGCCCTAAGTCCTATATAAAACTCGGGTATCTTTTTTAATACCCGAGTTTATTTTTGGTGCTTTTGAGTGGAGTTTTGTCCTATGAAACTGAAAAAACATTATCTTTGTAGCTACAACAAACCGCTAATCCACCCAATATAATGAGTTACGACGTATTTATCAGCTACCGCCGCAAGGACGGCTCGGATTATGCTCGACAAATTCAGCTCAAACTCCAAAATTATGGTTACAACGTATTTTTGGATTTCGACGAGTTGAAAGATAGCGTATTCGATAAGCGCATTATGAATGCTATTAGTAACTCCAAGGTCTTTATTGCAATTCTCACACCTCAGTATTTGAGCAGGACAAGCAATCCCGAGGATTGGGTGCGCAAGGAGATTGAGTGTGCGGTGGAAAAAGGTGTGCATATTGTCCCCATCAATATCGACCGCCAGTGGCAAGGTTTCCCCTCCAATTGCCCCGAACATATAGCTAAGTATATCGGTCAGCACCATTATTCGGAGATTTTTACAGGCTCGCAGTTTGTCACCACAATGGACGACCTGAATAAACACCGACTGCGCCCCTACATTAAGGTTGCCTCAATGTCGCAACCAGCGGTGGGCGCTGTGGTGCGTGTTAGGGCCGATATGGATTGCCGTATTGTTAAGTTTGGCGAGGATGTTGGGCTTGTATTGGCGGGTAAGTGGGCCACATTGCGCCTTAAAAAGGGTCGTCACATACTCGATTTTGTCAGCACCGAGAATCCGGCCGACCACTCGGAAATTACCTATAAAGTGGATGATGTCGATATGGACGACTTCTTTGAGGTGGTGCTCAAACCTATCAGGCAGGCCCGAATAGATAAGGAGGCCGAGGAAAGGCGCAAGGCTGAGGAGGCTGCCGAGCGCAGACGCAAAGCTGAAGAAGAACTCAAAAGGCGCAAAGCCGAAGAAGAGGCAGAGCGAAAACGCAAGGCCGAAGAAGAAGCTGAAAGACAACGCAGGGCAGAAGAAGAAGCACAGCGAAAACGCTTTTTAAAAGAGCTTGCAAATAAGATATATAAGATTGGCGAGCTCTACGACGATGGCACAAAGAGAGGTATTGTCTTTGAGGTAACCGCCAATGGTAAGCACGGGAAAATACTAAGTTTTCCAGAAACGTATTTGCGGTGGGCGACAAAGGATTCTGCAAATCAAAGGATTGGAGCAACGAGCACAAGTGATGGTGCATTAAATATGCTTGCGGTGCAGGCAATAGAAGGTTGGCAAGAAAAATACCCTGCCTTTGCTTGGTGTGCCGAACTTGGCGAAGATTGGTATCTGCCTGCAAAAGAAGAGATAGAGGTTTTGCAAATTTTTGAAGTGAGGAATGCTGTGAAATCCGCTCTAAAAAGATGTGGCCACCCAACTTTTGGCAATTGGTTTCAATTTAAGAGCTATTGGTCTTCCACAGAATCGGAGGATACTGACTATATGGCTCAGTTTGTTGTGGTGGTTGATATTTATGGTAGTGGGGGCTATAAAGGCAATTCAGACTACGTTAGAGCTGTGGCTAAATTTTAATATACCAGCAATCATAAATGGGCGCTATCATAGTAGCGTCCATTTATTTTCTCTCAACATGTTGTATATATCGGGGTTGGTGCTTAATGACTTAGAGGCCCTATCCCCTAAACTCCTTACACTCCCTAACTTCCCTAAACTCCCTACCCAAACCTCACAACGCATCGAGGGATGATGCAAAGGTGGCAACGGCCACAACGAGTGAGGGTGGTGCTAAACACCCCCTCCGCCCTAATCGTAAACACACAAAAAAAAGACCACCCCATTTCGGATTGGTATCGGAGCAAAGCGACAAGCCCTCCTTATCAAAGGAGGGTTTGGGAGGATTGTATATATCGGTGGCGGCATCAGCCGGCTCTTTAAGTCAAGTCTGGGCTTGGCTTTTTTATGCAATAAAAAAAGACAAGTCCTTTCAGACTTGGCTTAAAGAGGCGGCTACCTACTCTCCCACAACTAAATGCAGTACCATCGGCGTAAGCGAGCTTAACTTCTCTGTTCGGAATGGGAAGAGGTGGGACCTCGCTGCTATTACCACCTTAATCTCTCTTAATCTATCTAAGACTAAGCGTATATCGCGTTCATTAACACTAAGGAATGAGAAAAAGCTTGTCAAAAAAAGCCGTTCGGGTAATTAGTACTACTCGGCTTTGATATCACTATCTTTACACCTGTAGCCTATCAACGTAGTAGTCTCCTACGACCCTCAAGGGAAATCTTATCTTGGGATTGGCTTCGTGCTTAGATGCTTTCAGCACTTATCCTCACCGAACGTAGTTACTCGGCAATACACCTTGGCGGCATAACCGATACACCAGAGGTTCGTCCAACTCGGTCCTCTCGTACTAAAGTCAGGTTCCCTCAAATTTCCAACGCCCACAACAGATAGAGACCGAACTGTCTCACGACGTTCTGAACCCAGCTCGCGTGCCACTTTAATCGGCGAACAGCCGAACCCTTGGGACCTTCTCCAGCCCCAGGATGAAGTCGGATCGTAGCCATGTCGTTCTGTGAGCCAAGGAGTTGTAAGAGACCCTTGTCTTCCTAAGACCGCTTGGCCTCCGACTTCTTTCGGGTAATTAGTACTACTCGGCTTTGCCATCACTGACTTTACACCTGTAGCCTATCAACGTAGTAGTCTCCTACGACCCTCAAGGGAAATCTTATCTTGGGATTGGCTTCGTGCTTAGATGCTTTCAGCACTTATCCTC
>JAZNFV010000019.1:0-5182 GCA_045576155.1 Tidjanibacter sp. | reverse complement strand
AGCCACCGGCTGGACAAGCATTGGAGCTTTGCCGCCGCCATCGAGGCACCATCCGCCAGTTACACCACACGCACCGGACAATCGGAAGCCATCAGGCAACGCATCCCCGACATACCCGCCTACGTACAATACGAATGGGGTGGCGGAGAGAGCCACATCCGCTTGTCGGGCCTCCTGCGCGCCCTCTCCTACCGCAACCTGGTCAGCGCCGAAAACAAGTATGCCATCGGTTGGGCAAGCCAGCTGAGCGGCATGGTGGAAATCATCCCCCAACTCACCCTCTACTACCAGGCCGCCTACGGACCCGGCTATGCCGACTACATGAACGACCTGGGCGGCTTTGGCTACGACCTGGTGGCCAAGCCCGAAGGCGGAGAGATGAGTGCCCCCTACGCCCTCGGCTTTGTGGGCGGCTTGCAATACAACATCAGCAACAAGTTGTTCCTCTCCACCTCGGCCAGCCAATGCCGTCTGTACAACGAAGGAGCCTATCGGCCCGACGGCTACAAATACGCCCAATACATGGTGGTAAATGCCTTCTACACCCCTTTCAACAATTGTCAGCTTGGCGTAGAATACCTCTACGGTAGCCGGCACAACTACGACCGCACAGAAGGAAAAGCGCATCGAATCAATGCGATGATACAATATAATTTTTAATCCTAAAAACCCAGAAAAGTATGGAAAAATCAAATTTCAATGCCGACATCTTCGGCTCAAAAGAGATGCTACAACCCGCCCCCGTGGACAAGATTCCCGCCAAAGGCACACGCCCCGACATAGCCTATCAGCTGGTGAAGGACGAAACCTTTGCGCAAACCCAGCCGCGCCTCAACATGGCCACCTTCGTTACCACCTACATGGACAAGTATGCCACCCAGCTGATGAACGAAGCCATCGCCATCAACTACATCGACGAAACGGAGTATCCGCGCGTGGCGGTGATGTGTGCCAAGTGCATCAACATCATGGCCAACCTTTGGAATTCGCCCGAAGAGGGCAAGTGGAAGACCGGCGCCCTGGCCATCGGCTCGTCGGAGGCATGTATGTTGGGCGGAGTAGCCGCCTGGCTTCGTTGGAAAGAGCGTCGCGAGGCACAAGGCAAACCCACCGACAAGCCCAACTTCATCATCTCCACCGGCTATCAGGTAGTGTGGGAGAAGTTTGCCGACCTATGGCAGATTGAGATGCGCACCGTACCCCTCACCCTCGACAAAATCACCCTCGACCCCCAGGCCGTGATTGATTTGTGCGACGAGAACACCATCTGCGTAGTGCCCATCCAGGGCGTCACATGGACAGGCCTCAACGACGATGTCGAGGCACTCGATGCCGCCCTCGATGCCTACAACGCGCGCACCGGCCACAACATCCCCATCCACGTCGATGCCGCCTCGGGCGGATTCATCCTCCCCTTCATCAACCCCGACAAGAAGTGGGACTTCCGCCTCAAGTGGGTACTCTCCATCAGCACCTCCGGCCATAAGTACGGCCTTGTCTATCCCGGCTTGGGTTGGGTGGTTTGGAAAGACAAGAAATACCTGCCCGGCAAGATGTCCTTCTCTGTCAACTACCTCGGCGCCGACATCACCCAGGTGGGCCTCAACTTCTCGCGCCCCGGCGCACAAGTGCTTGGCCAGTACTACCAGTTCATCCGTTTGGGCTACGAAGGCTACAAGCAGATACAAGAGAACTCCATGGCCATAGCCCGCTACCTGCACGAAGAGATAGGCAAGATGAAGCCCTTTGCCAACTACGGCAAGGAGGTGGTGAATCCGCTCTTCATCTGGATGATGTGCTCCACCTACTCCAAGACGGCCAAGTGGACACTCTTCGACCTGCAAGACCGCCTGAAGCAAAGCGGATGGATGGTGCCAGCCTACACCATGCCCAAAGACATCGAAGACCGCGTAGTGATGCGCATCGTGGTGCGCCAAGGCTTTAGCCGCGACATGGCCGACATGCTCTTGAGCGACATCCGCGCCGCCATCGCCGAGTTGGAAAAGCTGGAGTACCCCACCCCCTCGCGCCTCGCCTACGAACGCCAGGAAAAAATCAAGCCCACCATCTTCACCCACAACGGCGGACGGAAACGATAACATTTCCACCTTTCCCGTTATTTTTTGGGCGGTTATCATTGCATAGCCGCCCTTTATTTGCTTATTTTGCAACCCAATAAAACAATCCGCCATGATAAAGCAAGACTACCTACTACGAATGATACAAGAGATTATCGCCCTCCTTGTGCAAGCCCTGCTCAATAAACGAAAAATCGCCAAGAGCAGTTGGACAGCGTACGATAACCTCACTACACAAATATTAGGATTCACCGCCAACGAGCTACTCGCCATTCATCCGCAAGAGCTTATCGACCGCTATCAAGGCGATGCAGATAGTTGGGGGAAGTGCGAACTTGCCGCCATGACCCTGCTGAAAATGTCCGACGAAATGAGCAACGAACAATTGGTAGAGAAGTCGCGCGCAAAGCAAAACGGCATCGCCCTGTTGGAGTATGTGCAAGCCCATTGCCCCACCTTCTCCCTGCAACGCATCCAATTGTTAGAAGCATTAAAAAGAGATTGAGATATAAAATTTCAGTCCATTCATTTCATTATTTAAGAATATTCAGTATTTTTGCATCAAATTATCAAATTCTAATTTAAAAATTAACAATTATGGTAGGATTTATTATTTGGATTGTAGGTTTGGTACTTTGTATCAAGGCCGTATTGGAAGTATGGAAGTGGAATGTAGATTCAGTTAAGAAGTTATTGGTAATCATCTTGCTTTTGCTTACAAGCTGGATTGGTTTGGCCGTTTACTATTTCTGGGGTCGCGAAAACCTTCCACAAATGTTGAAGTAATAACAACTTTACTTAATAAAATAATAGCTGGGCAATGTTGCTCAGCTATTATTTTTATACATACTACGCGCGTTTTTTAATTGACCAACTGATAGTTAAAGCAAACTTCATTACTTCACTACTTCACCGGTGAAGTTGGTGAAGTAGTGAAGTTAGTAGGGATGAAAAAAATCCATGTCCGTTAATGGTTTGTTCCGAAAGCCTTAATGCCCAGCTATTTGTTGTTATGGCTTATTTCACGGTGATAATTACCCGTCGGTAGGCGGTCAAGGTGTGTTCGCCGTTGTCGGCGACTTCGCAAATCACGTGGATGGTGTGGCCTGCGGCATCGGCAGGGAGCGTCAGCGTGGCTTGCGGCTTGCTTGCATCGCTCACCGCCACATCGCCCGGATAGCTGCCCGATTCGGGCATCACCCACCACTTGTAGCTGAGGGCATCGCCATCGGGGTCGTAGCTGCGGGCGGCATCCAGCGCAACGGTTTGGCCGGCGCGTGCCTTAAGCCGAATGGCATCGAGGCCCTTCTTGCCGTTTACCACCACTATGGGGTTGCGGTTGCCCTTACCCGCTTTTGCCCAGTCCATGCGCGCGGCAAAGTTGGCGAAGATGGCGGGGTAGAAGTAGTTTTCGTACTGCTGCGAGATGCGCTTTATCTCGGGGGTGGTGTTGGTGTAGCACTGGGTGGTCTTGTCGAGGGAGTTGTCCCACACATGATAGCCCGCCCACCCTACTTGCGTTGGCTCGGAGGGGTTGTTCAGGCCGTTGGGCAGGATGTGCAGATAGGATGGTGTATCGCCCTCTACGCCATACTTGTTTTTAGGATAGCGTGCGCCCAGGTGTCCGTGGCGTTGGATGTGCTGGGCATACTCGTTCCAATTGCGGCTACCGATGTCGTTTTGCGATAGCCACGCGCTCTCGTCCCAGATGAAGAGGAGGTCGTCGCCACAAAGCTGGCGCATCCACTCGTGCGAACTGAATGCGTATTGTCCGCGCTTGTGCCAAGGCACGTCCTGGTCGGTAATGGTATATACGCGCAGCTTGTGCAAGAAGGCTTTGAACTCCTTTTCGGTGCGTGTCTGCTTTACTTGCCAGATGGCTTGTGCCAGGGTGTTGCCTCCACCCCACACGCCTATCCAAAGGGGTCGATTGTCTTTTTCGTCGGCCAAGCGGATGATGAAGTCGCTACCTGCCGAGCGGTTGCCTTCGCCAATGACCTCGCGACCCATCTTTGCGCTACCCAGCATGACGCGGCTACGCAGATACTCCACACTGGGCCAATAGCCGATGTATTGTTTCTTCTCCTCTTTCTTTAAGGGGAGGAAGGCGGTTTGTCCCGAGCGCTTCATCAGGTTGGGCACATCTTTTTCGTAGGCGCCCAGGGTGTTGAAGATGGTATCCATCCACTCCACGGGGTAGTTGCTATTGTTCCATCCGGTGGTGGCAATGATGGCCTCCACCTCGAAGAGGTCGGCATGCGACAGGAGGCGAATCAAGGATTCCTGGTCGTCTGGCTCGATGTTGGCGGGTGCAATGTCGGTCAGTACCACCATGCGCGGCTTCAAGGTTTTCTCGATGGGTTGCGAGAATGCGCATAGGCTGCATGCGGCCAAGCACGATAGGAAAAGGATTTTTTTCATATTTTTCATGGTTTTATGTTTATTTGTTTTTGCGGACGCAGCACGCTACGTCCCTACATTTCTACTTGACTACTTGACTACTTCGGACACGTCATGCCGCGTCCCTACAACTTCACTTTCTTCTTCTCGGGTTTCGACTCGTTGTGCAGGCGGTCGAGGGCGGTTACTACGTAGCGGTACTTGGTTTTGCCATCTTCGTAGGGCAGACGGTAGAAGGTATCGCGCGTGATGGCCACTATCTTCGAGGGGTCTCCGATGTTTACCTTCTCTTTGCCTTCGAAGCGATACACCACGTATTGCACAGCTCGATTCATCTCGTCTTTATGCTTGGGAGCTGTCCAAAAGAGGATGTAGCCATCTTCTGTCCACACGGGTTGCACCTTCTTCACCTTCTTGGGGGCTTTGTCGTCCATAAACTCGAACACGGGCGGAAGTGCAGGATAGCGGTGGTAGTTGTTGATGAGCAGGGTGCGGTAGTTACCCACATTGTTCACCACATCGCTTGCCGGCCATTGTACACTCCCGCCAATGGCCTCGTGGCTGCGTTGTAGCTCCATCTTCAATGCCAGCTGATGGGTGTCGGGGTTGGATGGGTCGGCATTCTGCACGGTGTTGCTCACGGATTGTCCGATGAACAATGGGCGACCTTCGGCATGCTTGGCCCACCACTCCACCAACACGCC
>JAZNFV010000018.1:0-20619 GCA_045576155.1 Tidjanibacter sp. | reverse complement strand
TGGAGCACCACCCTCACAAAACAGGACTTGTCCTGCGGCTGGGTTTTGTGAGGCGAGAGCAAGGCTTGCGTAGCTGAGGAAACCGCAGTTTACCGAGCGTAAATGAGGATTTCCGAAGCAAGCGTAACGCAGCTATCGCCCGCAAGGCACAGCCGAAATAGACGTTAGACCCTTACTTGTGATGATAGGGCTCGTTGTTGATTATCGTAAATGCTCGGTAGAGTTGTTCGGCAAATATAGCCCTGACGATTTGGTGCGAGAAGGTCATCTTCGAGAGGGCAATTTTGCCACTTGCCCTATCATAGACCTCCTGCGAGAATCCATAAGGGCCTCCGATGACAAACACAAGCCTCTTGCATCCGCTGGCCATACGTTTCTGCAACCACTCGGCAAACTCCTCGCTGGTGGGTTGCGTGCCCCTCTCATCCATAAGCACCACATAGTCCGACGGTTGGAGCAGCTTCAAGATAGCCTCTCCTTCGGCCCTCTTCTGCTGTGGCTCGCTCATCGAGCGTGTGTTTTTCACATCGGGGATGACACTTATGCCGAATCGGGTGTAGAAGCCAATGCGCTGCTTATACTCCTCTACCAACTGTGCCACCTCCTTGGAGTCGGTCTTGCCTACAACTATCAGTTCGACGTTCATATCTCGTTCTCGGTTGGATTGTTTGGGCCAACAACTCTTCGTTCAAATGGTTCTGCTACTGCACAGCCTCGGGCAACCTTAGGTCGCTATTCCACTCGCCATCGCCATAGACCACAGGGCGCTCCTTCTCCACCCCTTTGAGCCATTCGTAGCACTTATACATATTGTAGCCACCGCCCGAGTTGCCACCCAAGCTCCAAGCCACCACCGAGGGATGGATGCGCACACGATAGTAGCTCGCCTCTACCCTTTCGAGAAATTCATTGAGCCACTGGGGATTGTTGGCTAATGTGCCCTTACGGCTGCGGTCACCACCTTTGGGGTCGGTGTTGATGTTGGCCTGCTCGACAACATAGAGTCCCACGCGGTCACAGATGTCGTAGAACCAATAGGGCTGGGGGTAGTCGGTGTAGATGGTATTGATTTTCTGACGTTTGAGCGCTTTCAGGTCGGCCTCGGTCTGTTTTGCAGGGCCCGAGGTGTTGTAGCGGGCAGCTCTAATATCCACCGGCTTGCCATTGCGCAGAATCACACCGTCGGCAAAGCTGGTAGTGCCAAAGCCTACCTTTATATTTATATACTCCGAGATGATGCCGCCACGTTTCAAGTAGAGGGTGACATCGTAGAGTTTGGGGCTCTCGGCACTCCACAGCCTCTCCATAGCTCCGTAGATGTTGGTCTGGAAATGGATGGTATCGGTGGCCAGTGCCCCCACCTCGTGCTCACGCACATCGTAGTATTTGAGCTCCTTCTCGGGCGAATAGATGTCGTAGCCAACCGATATGTGCTCCCTACTACGGCGCGAGGAGCTGACAATCACATCCATACTCAGCTCGCCGTGACGACCCGTTGGGTCGGGATGAGCCGAGAGGAGTATGTCGTGAATCCTGATTGGGGGCTGCGAGTAGATGAAGAGTTGCTCTTCGAGCAGATTGTCGCCAAGCATCTCCGAAGGACGCAGGTCGCACTCGGCAGGCGAAATAATTTCGATGACAGTAGTGCCATCCTTAATATATTTGCTAATGAGAAATTCGGCCGGCGTGCGGTTGTCCCTACACTCGCCCACCTCAGCACCATTTACACGTATGCGTTTCTCGGCAGCACCACCCTCGGTGTGGAGGAAAATGTCCCTATCGCGCCACACAAGCGGAATATCCACCTCATAGCGGGCCACACTCTCTCCCTCGGCATTGGTCGTAGTGCCCGAGTGCTTGTATTGCAGATTGAGGTAGTGTCGCTCAGCCGAGCGGTCGCCCTTCTCAGCCCCCACGCGGGTGGAGTAGGAGATAAACTCAGTTCGACGTGGAGCTACGCCCTTATATCCAACACCGTTGCTGCTCTGGGCCAACATTGTTGTGGCCGAAAACATCAAAACGCCAATGGCGGTAAACACGAATTTTCTCATTATTAGTTGTCAGTTATCAGTTATCAGTCGTCAGTTGTCAGTTGTCAGTTGTCAGTAATCAGCAGTTGGTTAAAAAAGCCTCCGAGAGTATTGCCCTCGGAGGCTCGGTATTGATGTCTAATCGGCTAAGACGAAGAATTACTCCTCAATCTTCTCCAACTTAACAGTAAAGTGACGGAGGATAGGAGCCTCCTCAACAATGCGGTAGCCGTGAGTAATCTTGTCAGCCCTCGACTTGATGTTCTTCAAAGCAGCTGCAATAACGGCCATATGGTTGTCGGTATAAACCCTACGAGCGATAGCCAAACGGGTAAGTTCGAGGTCGCTGTAACGGTTCTCGCGGGTAACGGGGTCGCGGTCGGCCAAAATCGAACCAATCTCGCAAGCACGAATACCAGCCTCCAAGTAAAGCTCAACAGCCAAAGTCTGAGCAGCAAACTCCTCCTTAGGTACGTTGGGCAACATCTTCTTGGCATCTACAAAGATAGCGTGGCCACCTGCGGGACGCTGGTAGGGCACACCGTAGCGGTCGAGCAACTTACCAAGATAAGCCACCTGACGCATACGAGCGTCGAGCTGCTCAAACTCGGTATTCTCGTCAAGACCCACTGCCAAAGCATTCATATCGCGGCCAGCCAAACCACCATAGGTGATGAAGCCCTCGAAGGAGATGCAGAAGCGTTTTGCAAGGTCAAACTCCTCCTGAGTACGCATAGCGCAGAAACCACCCATATTTACCATACCGTCTTTCTTAGCCGAGATGGTCATAAGGTCTGCATAGGAGTAAATCTCCTTTACAATCTGTTTGATGGTCTTGTTGCCATAACCAGCCTCACGTTTCTTAATAAAGTAGGCATTCTCTGCAAAACGAGCCGAGTCGATGAGGAGTTTGATACCATACTGGTGGCAAAGCTCCGAAGTCTCGCGGATATTCTTCATCGAAACAGGCTGACCACCAGCGGTGTTGTTGGTAATGGTCAGAACGCAGAAAGGAATCCTCTCCTTGGGATATTTCTCAAATACAGCCCTAAGTTTCTCAATATCAACCTCGCCCTTGAAAGGAATCTCCAACTGGGTATCCTTTGCAGCGTCGATGGTGCAGTCGATAGCGGTTGCTTTGCGCGACTCAATATGACCTTTGGTGGTGTCGAAGTGGGAGTTGCCGGGAACAATGTCACCCTCTTTCACCAAACCCGAGAAGAGCACATTCTCGGCTGCACGACCCTGGTGGGTAGGCAAGAAATACTCGAAACCGAAAATATCCTTAACGGCTTTTTTGAGGTTGAAATAGGAGCTTGCACCTGCATAGCTCTCGTCACCGGTCATCATTGCAGCCCACTGCTTGTCGCTCATCGAGCCAGTGCCCGAGTCGGTCAGAAGGTCGATAAATACTTGGTCGGAGCTAAGGTTGAAAAGGTTGTAGTGAGCCTCTTTAATCCATTTCTCGCGCTGACGACGGGTCGAAGGTTTGATGGCTTCTACCGATTTAATTCGGTAAGGTTCTGAGTAAGGTAATTTCATAGTTCTGTTTTGTTAAAAATGGTTAATTATTTAAGTTTATTTGGTTTGAAAACATATCTTCTCTCTTTCTATTCTGCACTTCTGCCCTATACGCCCCTGACGGCTTTGAAGTCGGCCAGAGCCTCCTCGGGCGTTTGGGCATCTATGCCATAGCCCACCTGCGCCACCGACTCAAAATCTTTCATCTTGTCGGCCTCGGTTATCTCGCGGAGCTTCTGACCAGCCGCCCTACCCCGAGCAATTATCTCCTCCAACTCCTGCTCGCTGGCGGGATGGCCAAGCCTCTGGGATGCGGCCCACACAGCCCAGCTATAAGCAAAGTCGTCGTAACCATCGGCCACAACATCGAAAGCTCGTTTGAGCTCATCTGCCGAGCTAATCTCCCCACTATCGAGCCTTGCAAGTATGGCGTTCATCTGGCTCATAGGCATAAACTCGCCACCGCAGTCAATCCAGTGGCCACTGCCATCGCACTCCTCTCTGAGCGCCCCTTTGGTGAGCATATCGGCCAAGTATTTATATAGTGCCTGCTCATAGATACGCTGACCCTGCACAGCAGACTTGCGGGTGAGTTTCATACGACCCCAGTTGATGACCTCCGGGCCTTCGATACCATCCTTACCAAGCAGCGCATTAAGCAGTTCCATAGCCTTCATTATGCGCACCCCAATATAGGGCGTACACTCGTCGAAGCTGATGTTGTCGCGCTTAAAACCACGACGCTTATCCCTCTGTGGCCACTTGCCCAAATCGCGCACCGTACCATAGCTCATCAGGTTCTTAGCAGGCATAAGGTACGACGCTCCCTCCTTCTCCACCAGATACGAATAGGGGAAATTGTCCGTATCGGCACTATTGCGGTGGCGACCAATGACCACCGTAAAAGCTCCATTGCGGCACGGAAGCATTGTGTAGGCATTGCTGCCAAACTTCACACCCCTCAGGTGGATACCCTGATGCACCGCACCTGTGCGGAAGAGGTGGTTGCTCTGATTTGTGCCCGAGCCAGCATTGAAGAACGAGAACATACCCGCAATGAGCAACGACGAGGCGTGGTGCGACACCGTAAATGGGCCGGCAAAGATGCTGCAAGCCTCGCAATTCTCCATATGCGAATTGGCAAATATGAGCGAATCGGTGGCCGTAAGATTCTCTATTATAACACTCTGGCCAACAAAGCAACGGCGCAGTAGGCTACCATTGTCTATCGACGAGCCCTCCTGCACAATAAAGTCGTACATCTTCACATCGACACCTAACTCGGTGGGCGAGTCGTCGGTCGAAAGGATAGTACCATTTTGGAGTATGGATGCTCCAACAACCCTCGCTCCTCTGCCTATACGCACATTGCGTATAATTTTACAATCACACACCCTTGCACCATCCTCAATAGTGCCCATCGTAGAGCTTACACGCTGGGTATAGCGGAGGGCTATCTGTTGGAGCGCCTCGACCGTTGTGGGGCGATGACGATACATTGCACACACATAGGCACTCTGGGCCGTAAGGTCGTCGTATATACGGATGCTGCGGCCACCATTTTCGTTAATCGTCGCCACCTCAACTCCGTTGCCAAAGGCGCTCTCACCCTTAGTTTCGAGAATGCCCACACCCACAATTCTCACACGGTTGCCTATGGTGTAGTTGGCCACAAACGAGCCTACGTCTTTGATTGTTACGCCTGCGCCTATCCTCACGTTGCCCTTAAAACGGCAACGGCAAATACGCTCAGGCTCGAAGCCTTCGTTTGCAACCTCCACCCCAGCCCAATCGTCAGCCTTGCAGCCATTGGCGCTGAGGATGTCGATTTCGCTCGGCGTGAGTGGACGGTATGTTGTAGTATTTACATCCATCTTTTGTGTATGCATACAATTATCAACCTACAAATGTAAGCATTTTTTGGCTAAACAAAGCAAAAATAGTTACTAAAAAGCCACTTTTTTATTCTTTTTAGAAAAGAATGCTTACATTTGTAACGTGAATTATTGTGGCTAATTATATACCACGTCAAGAATCTTGAAACAAACAAAATTAAAACCAAATAGATATGACAGTTAGAATTATTGATTTGCTCCGTCAGAAGCCCGAGGGTCAGGAGGTTGTAGTCAAAGGTTGGGTGAGAACAAAGCGTGGCAACAAAAACGTTGCCTTCATCGCTCTGAACGACGGCTCGACCATCAACAACATTCAGGTTGTGGTCGATATGGCCGAGGCTGACGAGGCTCTACTGAAAGATGTAACTACGGGTAGCTGTTTGGCCGTTACGGGTCTGCTTGTTGAGTCGGTAGGCTCGGGTCAGCCCGTTGAGGTGCAGGCTCGCCACATTGAGATTTATGGCAAGGCCGATGCAACCTACCCCTTGCAGAAGAAGGGCCACTCGATGGAGTTCTTGCGCGAGATTGCCTACTTGCGTCCTCGCACCAACACCTTCGGTGCTGTGTTCCGCATCCGCCACGCTATGGCCTATGCCATCCACAAGTTCTTCAACGACAAAGGTTTCTACTACTGGCACACACCTCTGATTACCGCTTCGGACTGCGAGGGTGCAGGTGCAATGTTTAACGTCACCACCTTTGACCTGAACAACGTACCCAAGACCGAGGAGGGCAAGGTTGACTACTCGCAGGATTTCTTTGCTCGTCAAACTTCGCTCACCGTAAGTGGTCAGTTGGAGGGCGAGCTTGGTGCTCTCTCGCTGGGTCAAATCTACACCTTCGGCCCCACATTCCGCGCCGAAAATTCCAACACTCCCCGCCACTTGGCAGAGTTTTGGATGATTGAGCCCGAGATGGCCTTCTACGACTTGGAGGACAATATGGCTTTGGCCGAGGAGTTTATCAAATACTGCGTTCAGTATGCTTTGGACAACTGTATGGACGACCTGACGTTCCTCAACAATATGTTCGACAAGGAGCTTATCGAGCGCCTTAGGGGTGTTGTTGAGTGCGAGTTCGTTAGGCTTGACTACACCGAGGGTATCCGCATCCTCTCGGAGAGTGGTCGCAAGTTTGAGTTCCCCTGCACTTGGGGTTGCGACTTGCAGAGCGAGCACGAGCGCTACTTGGTTGAGGAGCACTTCAAGAAACCCGTTATCCTGATTAACTATCCCAAAGAGATTAAGTCGTTCTATATGAAGCAGAACGACGATGGCAAGACCGTTAGGGCTATGGATGTTCTCTTCCCCAAGATTGGCGAGATTATCGGTGGTAGCGAGCGCGAGGCCGACTTCGACAAGCTCAACGCCATCATCGAGGAGCGCGGTATGAGCAAAGAGACTCTGTGGTGGTATTTGGACACCCGTCGTTGGGGCTCTGCACCTCACAGCGGTTTCGGCTTGGGATTTGAGCGTCTGTTGCTGTTTGTCACCGGTATGGCAAATATACGCGATGTGATTCCTTTCCCTCGTACTCCCAAAAACGCCGAGTATTAGTTGAGCGTGCCTTGTGGGTGCTTTTTGCACCGAGCTGCGCCTCGTAAGTTCCTCATTTACGCCCAGTAAACTGCGGACTTACTCCCTTGCTCGGCACAAAAACCCCTCCACAAAACCCGCTCAATAGAAGAAGTGGAGGATTGAAATTCCTCCGCAATATAGCATCAATAATGAGTGGATGATTCGAGAGAAAACCCACTCAAAAGATAAAGTAGATGTGCAGGACACCTCTGCACAACCCACTCAATGTGGGATGATAGACATCGTGAGCTTTGGAGAGTGTAGGGAGATTTGGTTAGTCCCTAATCTCCCTACATTCCCTAAACTCACTTAAAGCCCTTAAAGCCGTATTAGACCATAGGGCACTTTGACCTTTTACTTAACCAAACTTTAATAAATGAAGAGACTGCACACAATAATGTAGTCTTTTTTTCACGTTAAAAGTATAAAGTTAAGGAAAGTAGTTATGAGTTCATTTAGCCAGAAAACCATCTTGGGCTTGCAGCAGAAGCTCTCGCCCCAACAAATCCAGATGATTAAACTCCTCGAACTACCCGGCTTGTTGCTCGAACAGCGCATCAAGCAGGAGATTGAGGAGAATCCCGTTTTGGAGGAGAGCAAGAGCGAAGTGGAAGAGAGTGGCGAGCCACAGGAAATATCGGTTGAGGAGTACTTGCGAGAGGACGACACACCAAGCTATAAGATGCGCACCAACAACTTCTCGCGCGACGACCGACAGCCGATGGTCTATATATCGGGAGGTCGCTCCTTGCAGGAGTTTCTCGAAGAGCAGTTGGGCTACAAAGAGCTATCGGCAAGAGATATGACCGTAGCTAAGTTCCTGATTGGCAGCCTCGACGACGACGGCTACCTGCGTAGAGATTTGCAGTCCGTATCCGACGACATAGCTTTCAGCATTGGTTTGGATTTGACCACCGAGGAGATTGAGCGCCTGCTTTATGTGGTGCAGGAGTTGGAGCCTTCGGGCGTGGGCGCACGCTCGTTGCAGGAGTGTCTGCTGTTGCAACTCAGAGCACTTGAACCACTCGACGAGGTGCAACTGCTCGCCAAGCGCATCCTCACCGACCATTTCGACGACTTCGCCAAGAAACACTACGAGCGCCTGCTGGTGCGCTTAGGCGTGGGCAGGGATGAGTTTGTGGAGGCTATGGACGAGATTCGTCGCCTCTCGCCCAAGCCCGGCAACCTTTACAGCGACGCTTCCGACGACGCAGCTCCCTATGTTGTGCCCGACTTCATACTCGACTATCACGATGGCGAGTTTGACCTTAGGCTCAACTCCTACAACATCCCCGACCTGAAAATCAATCGTCGCTATATGGATATGATACGCACCTCGCTCTCGGGCGACGTGACCGACGAGCAGAGCAAGGAGGCCTTACAGTTTGTGCGTAGCAAGATTGACTCGGCCAAGTGGTTTATCTCGGCCATAAAACAGCGTCACGACACGCTTCTTGGCACAATGACCGAGATACTCAGCTACCAGCGCGACTACTTCATCGACGGCGACCCCAAGCGCCTCAGGCCAATGATTCTGAAAGATATTGCCGACAGTGCCGGGCTCGATGTTTCGACCATTTCGAGGGTGGTCAATAGCAAGTATATCCAGACCCACTTCGGCATCATTGCTCTGAAAAGTCTTTTCTCGGAGGCTATGCAGACCGATAGTGGCGACGAGGTTTCATCCTACGAAATCAAGCAGATACTCTCGGACTGCATCGACGAGGAGGACAAGCGCCATCCGCTTACCGATGAAGCACTTATGAACATACTCAACGAGCGTGGCTACCACATTGCAAGGCGCACCGTAGCCAAATACCGCGAGATGCTGAAAATACCCGTTGCACGCCTAAGAAAGCAGATTTAGCCTACAAAAGTCCATTTTTTCGTTTTGGAAACAGCCCAACAACATATTGCTACTCCCAATCAAGGCTCGCTCTGGCATAGCATTGCCGGCAAGCTACTTGCGCTCTTCAACCCAATGACTATGGTGGTGTTGATGAGCATATTTGTGATGTGTGGATGGGCCTCGCCACTCAACTATCCTCCCCAGCTGAGCTCGTTTGTGGTGCTTACGGTAGCATTTATGGTGGTAGGCATTCCGCTTGCCACCTACGGTCTGATGCACCTATTAGGCATTGGTGGCAAGCAGGAGAGTGGTCAGCGTCGCAGGAGACGTATTATGTTTCTTGTGGTGGCGCTCTGCCTTGCCGGCTGTGGCAGGATTTATAGCGGAGTGATTGTTCTGTTTCTGATGCGCAAGGTGCTCTACACCGCCTCGTTGCTGACGGTGGTGCTGTGGGTATTTGAACTGCTCTTCCCTCTGGCCAAGAACTCTTTTGGCTCGGGCGCACTCTTGGCAATGATGTGGATGTTGCTCTATGTGGGCAACTTAGCACTGCTTGTGCCGTTTACGATAGTGGTGATTATGGCGGGACTTTTGGCCACGCTCCACATCTACACCACCCACACACCCCTATGGCGCGAGATGCTAAGCCTACTCGTGGGCTTTGCCTTTGGAGCTATTATATTCATAATGGTATAGCCACCGCCTACCTGCGGCAGATGTCGGCAAAGTCGCACCATTGGCACGAGGTGGTCTGCTCGGTGGCCTCAAATGGCACATCGGGGTCGAAAAGCCTATCCAAAGCCCCCCTTAACAACTCCCTAAACTCATCGGCATAGTCGGCATAGGACCCTACGGGCGCATCCTTCGATTTGTCGTTCAGCAGGGGCGAGTACTCCTCGCGACCCATATAGCGCACATAGTAGAGTGCAGGGGTAACTCCTCGGCCTTGCAGGTGGCCACTACGTTGCAGGCTATCGACCATAAGCGAGTAGATAAGCGTCTGCAACACAGCGCCTGAGTGTTTCGACGTATCGTCGGAGGTGAGCGCTTCAAGCCCCTCGAAGTCGAGGTGCTTGCTACCGGTCTTATAGTCAATCACCCTCAACGACCCATCGGGAAGGGTGTCGATGCGGTCGGCCTCGCCATAGAAGCGCACATAGCCTCCACCGAAAGGCACATCGGCCACGAGCGGATATTCGAGCTTATAGACCCCATAGCTACCCCTATCGGGCGAAGCGTCGTAGGGTAAAACGAAGTTTCTGATATACTTCTCCACCGTATCGCACACCACAACCAACTGACCACCATACTCCTCCTCGGGCACACTCTCGCCCTTGAAATAGTCCTCCGTAATGGCATCAATGACTGCCTTGTGTATCTGCCCGCCAGAGAGCGAGGCGATGTACTTTTGAGGCTCCAACTGCTTCTCCATCATTGGTTTGTAGAGCAGTTCCATAGCCTTGTGGAAGAGAGTGCCAAAGAGAGCATTATCGACATCCTCTTCTATTTCGTCGTCGATAACCTTCATACCCGCAATGGCAGCGAAGTAGAACTTCAACGAACAACTAAGATACATATTCAGAGCCGAGGGCGAAAGGCGACGCTGAGGTTCTTCCTCAGAGCTACCAACATAGCTCATCAACTTTCGCAGCACCGCACCCTGCTTGGGCACTCTTAGCGGAGGATTCTCTGTAAGGCTCATATTCAGACTCTTCTCCTTGCGCTCGACTCTATGCGGGCTCTCAAATTCGAGTTGGTAGATGTAGCGACTATTCTCGCCCGAGGCCCTATCGCCCGAGACCGAACAATAGACCAAATCGACCATCGTGGCTCGCTGAATGAGGCGGTAGAAATAGTAGGCATAGACTCCCTCGTTGTGACGAGGAGTGGGAAGGCCGTAGGCAAAGCGCAAGTTGTAGGGAATAAGAGAGTTGTCGTTGATACGCCCCGAGGGGAAGTTGTCGTCGTTCATAGAGAGCAGGACAACATTGTCGAAGTCGAGGTTGCGAGTTTCGAGAATACCCATAATCTGCACCCCACGCAGAGGAGCACCACTATATGGAATACGCACACCCTGCAACACCCTGCGCAGCAGCGCAACATAGGTTTTCAGCTCCATCTCCACATTGCACCTTGCCAGCGAATTGTCGAGCTTTACAATCGACTCGCGGATGAGGGCCACGCTCTCGTGGAGCTGCAAGCGCTGGTCGTTGCTCTGGTGGGGAATAGCCAGCTCCACCACCCTACCCACAACTTCAAGCAGGTAGTCTTTCAGAGCGCCCCAATTGTGGTGGTCGGAGAAAAGCAGGTCTAAAAAGTCGTTGTGACCAGCAATTACGTCGCGACCAACATAGATGCGGCCACGTCGCAGTATGTCGCGACGGAGTTGGTCGCACACCTTCGGGTCGGCAGCAACCACATAGGGATGGCCAAGTAGGCCAATCACGTCGGAGTGGTAGAAGGCTTGCTTGCCCGAGCGACTCTGCTTTACTCGCAGTTGCAACTGCAATACTCGCTCCACAAAACTATATGCCAGAGTAGCTTTCAGCGGATAGCCCATCGTCACATTCACCTTGCCTACACTGTCGGGCAGAGAGTAGAGCAGTGGCGACAGTAGCCCCTCGTCGGTAAGCACAATGGCTGTGTTTTTGTCTATCTTGCCGTCGCGCTCGATAATCTCGTCTATCCACTCGCCCACATACTTACACTGCAACGAGTCGGAGGCGGTGGCAACAACCCTAATCTGCTTTGGCTGAGCGAAATAGCTCTGTGGCGTAAAGGAGGAAGGAGAGGGATAGTCCTTGATATTTTGGCGCAAGAAAAGGCCCGCTTCCTGCTTCACATCGCCAATATAGTAGTCGTCGTAGTCCCAGTAGAAATCGGCCGAATGTTGTTTTTTCAGGTGGTTGAAAAGCTCTTTCTCGCTGGCCGAAAGGGCGTTGAAACCCACCACAACATACTCGCCGTCGGGCAGCTCGGCCTCGCCCGAGCTCAGGCGCTCGGCTGCACGACGGTAAATCATACCCGTATAGCCCACACCCTGCGCCTCCAACATCTGGCGAAACTCCTCATAGACAGGCAGCAGGCTATTCCACAAACTCAGGAACGCTTGCTTGTGCTCGGAGGATTTGCGCGAACTGTCGAACTCACGCCAAAAACGCCTGACGGCATCTATCTGTTCGGAGTCCATATAGGCATTCAGGTCGGCCTCCAACTCCTTCAACTCCACCATATTGCAGAAGAGCATCTTGGCATCAATGAGGTACTTATCGACACTATCGAAGTCGCCAAGCAGAACCTCGCCCCAACGGTAGAAGCTGTCGAACTTTTCGCCCGAGTGGGAGGGTTGGGAGTGATAGACCTTATAGAGTTGGGTTATGGCGCTGATGGTATCTATGCGCTCTAAGCCTGCAAGTTCACACATCAGCGAGTCGATAGAAACATACTGAGGCGACCATATAGGACGTGAGGCCACACGCGAAAGAGCATCGACCAAAAAGACTCGTGTACGCACATTGGGGAGAATGATTTTCAGCCTCTCCACATCGCTACCATAACGCTGCCATAGGTCGGCAGCCACACTTTCCAAGAATTTTTCCATATCCAAAGATATGGATAATTTTGCAGATTATTCAAAAAAACGCTACCTTTATCCATATTTTCCGAAAAACCGCAACCTTCTATGGGAAGAATCGACATACTTAGCGCTTCGGCAGGCTCGGGCAAGACCCACCGATTGGCCTACAACTATATAAAATTGGTGCTCAATGAGCCCCACAACTATCGCCACATACTCGCCGTAACTTTCACCAACAAAGCCACCGACGAGCTAAAAAGTCGCATCCTCACACAGCTCAACTGCTTGGCCTCGGGCCAAAAGAGCAAGTTCGACCAAAACCTACGCGACGACAACCTCGACCCAGAATTTGTGCGCAAGCGTGCTGCCGAAGCCTGCAACCTCATCCTCCACGACTACAACAACTTTGCGGTGATGACCATCGACAAGTTCTTCCAGCGAATAATGAGGTCGTTTATACGTGAGCTGGGCATAGACCTCAGCTTCAACCTCGAAATTAAAGTCGATTCGCTGCTCGAACAGGCCGTCGATAGGGTTTTGGATGAGATTACCTCCGACACAAACCTCTACAAGTGGATTCTACACTACATTGGCGAGAACATTGCCGAGGGCACATCGTGGGACATACGAGGCGAAATAACCGCACTCGGCAAAGAGCTCTTCTCGGAGGAGTTCAAAGAGTCGCACATCTCCTCCGACGACAAGCCCGAGTTGGAGAAACTGGCAAGCACACTTATAGCCAAGTCGAAAATGCTCGAAGAGCTCTACCGTAGCGAGGCACAGCGCTTTTTGGCCCTATTAGACAAACATTCACTCCTTGCGAGCGACTTTTCGGGAGGCCTCAGGAGTGGTTTGGTGGCCAAATATGTTGAGCCAGTAGCTGCGGGCATCATAAAAGAGCCCAATCCCGCCACCCTCAACGCTCTAAACAATGGCACGTGGCACAGCAAAGGCAAGTCGCCCGCCTACGCCATCATCGACTCCATTGAGCACGAGCTACACTCGATTCTCTCGACTATGGTTGAAATATACCCCAAAGTGGATGAGGCCTACAACACCAAGTCGGCCATACTGAGCCACTACCGCGACTTCGCACTACTGGCCGACCTAAGTAGCCGTTTGGAGGAGATATGTCGCGAGGCCGACATACTACCTCTGGCCGAGGTGGGCGGACTCATCTCCAAACTCGTTGCGGGCAACGATGCTCCATTTATCTACGAGAAGGCGGGCAACCGTTTCGACTACTTTATGATTGACGAGTTTCAAGACACCTCCACAATGCAGTGGCGCAACTTCGTTCCCCTGCTCCACAACGCACTCTCACAGTCGGAGGAAAACCCAGTATTATTGGTGGGCGATGTGAAACAATCCATCTATCGTTGGAGAGGTGGCGATTGGAGTCTGCTTGCCCATCAGGTGGCCGAAGAGTTTGATGATGTGCTGACCGAACCTCTTATTATCAATAGGCGCAGCACGCGCGAGGTGGTTAGTTTCAACAATGGTCTGACGGCACACGCCTTGGCCAACATATCCGAGAGCATCAGAGCCTCGCTCGACAAGGCCGCCGAGGGAGGTTTCATCACCCCCGCACTCCACAAAGAGTTGGCTACTATGGCCACCGACGCTTACAGCGACTACCGACAAGAGTTCCTGCCCGATAGCGAGGAGGGCTACGTCACCGTACTGGCCTATGGCAAGAAAAAGTCGAGGAAGAAAATGGGAAATGAAGCCCTTGCAGAAGAGCCTATTGTTGGAAACAATGACGAAGGCGAGGGCGAGGACACTCCCCTCCACCCCGTTGTGGCCCGTATTGAGGAGCTACAATCCAGAGGCTACAAGGCCAAAGATATTGCCATCTTAGTGAGGCGCAACGCCGAGGCCGAGCAGATTGCCTCGCTGCTGCTGAGCCACAAGAACAACCCCAAGCGCGACCCACGCTATGTATTCGATGTTGTAAGTCAGGATGCGCTCAATGTAGGCTCGTCGAAGAGTGTGCAATTCATCATCGCCTGTATGAACTTAGCCACCAAGCCCGACGACAACATCTCGCGTGCGCTCTACAACGACTATCTCGCACGCCCCTTTGAGGCCGAACTCCCCGAAGAGGAGCAGACCTTCCTCACCTCGCTGGCAATGATGCATCCCGAGGAGATATTCAACTTGGTGGTGCTACGCTATCCCCAGTGTGCCACCCAGAGCGAAGTACCCTACGTTCAAGCCCTCCATAGTCAGATTATTGACTACTGCTCGCGCAACATTGCCGACACCCCCTTGTTTGTGAAGTGGTGGCAGAAGAACGGTGCGAGCAAGTCGGTCACACTACCCGAGGATGCCAACGCCATAACCATCATCACAATCCACAAGGCCAAAGGTTTGGGCTTCCCGGCGGTAATCATCCCCTTCTGCAACTGGTCGCTTGCACCACTTAGCAACTCCATATTTTGGGCCACCCCCAACACCCCCTTCAACACCGACGACAACATCCGCAGCTACCCTGTGGAGTATAATTCGAGTTTGGGTCGCAGCCGTTTTTCGCACAGCTACTACACCGAGCAGACACTGGCCGCCATCGACGCACTCAACGCACTCTATGTGGCCATCACCCGAGCCGAGAGGGAGCTGCACATAATGGTCTCCACAACAGCCACAGCCAACACCGTAGGCAAGGCTGTACGCGAGTTTGCCAAAGTAGAGGAGGATGGCGACGTGGCCACCTTTGGCACTGCCACAATCTACCTTAGTGCCAAGAAACCCGCCCCCTCGCTCTCGGAGTTTGCAACCTACCCGTTGGGGGGTAAGGTGAGTGTGAGGTATCCCCACCAGCGCTACACCGAGGAGTCGGGCGGCAAGCACCTTTCGCCACGCGATTTCGGCATCCTAATGCACCAAGCAATGGAAAACGCCACAACAATGGAGGAAGTCTATAAGCAAATTCAGCTCCACATAACCAACGGACTTCTCTCCGAAGAGGAGGCCGAGAGTCTGCGTCAGCAAATCGACTCAGCAATGCAAAATCCGCTTGTGGCTGAGTGGTTTGGCGGAGAGTGGGATAGTGTCAAGTCCGAGTGCGAGATAATAGCCGGTGGCTACTCCAAACGTCCCGACAGAGTGATGATTCGGGGCAAGAAGGCTGTGGTGGTGGACTACAAATTTGGCCTCATCCACGAGAAAGACCACACCGACCAGATAGTCCACTACGCCAAACTATTGGGCGAAATGGGCTACACCGACGTGAGTGGCTACTTGTGGTACATAACCCTCGGAGAGATAAATCAGGTAGTATAGCTCTGGCGGAAGATGAAACGTTACCTCTTTATTCTCATTGGAGCAATTTGTTTGGTGCTTGGCGTTGTGGGAATCGTAGTGCCCGGACTGCCAACCACACCGCTACTATTGGCAGCCTCGTGGTTGTTCTTTCGCTCCTCCACACGCCTATGGCAGTGGCTCATCGACTCTCGCCTTGGGGTCTATATACGTGACTACCAAAGGCGTGGCGGTATGCGCCGAGGCTCAAAAGTGATGGTTGTGGTGCTTATGGCTTCGATGGTAGCCTCGTCGATAATCTTTTTCATTCCCAACCCTCTGGTAGATTGGATTGTGGGCGTAGCTGGCGCAGTGGGCTGCTATTTTGTAATCTTCCAAGTACCCAACGCCAAAAACGACGATTGACGGCCAACGGCTGACAGCTGATGGCTGACGACCGACTACCTACCTAAGTCCAAAAAATAAAACTCGGGTATTAAAAAAGATACCCGAGTTTTTGTTTATATGCCTTATAGGGCTTATATAATAATAGCTCTATTTGGGGCTATTAAACATATTTTCATTGAAGTTTTTGTTGCCAATCAGCAATGTAACATTCTGACTATTGGGCATCTGGGAATAGATGACAAACACTTTCATAGCCTCATTCGAGAAGCCCTGCATATAGCCCTGCTCGCTAAACTCCTCCCTTATCATTTGGTATCCGAGTTGCTCTGCCAGAGCATACGCATCCTCGCGGAATGCGACATTCTCCTCGCCCGTATAATCCACAATAATCATAAGATCAACAGCCCGCATCATCTTACGCGTATCGCTATCGGCCAAAGCCGAGGCTACACGAAGCGTGGCCTTATCAAGCTCCGCAACCGTAAACTCCTCCAAATCGGCATATTTATCGGCAAAAGCCTTAAACTCCTGCTTCTGCGCCCACAAAGCTGTCGTTCCAAACAGCAAGCAGGCCAACACAACAATAATTCTACGCATAGTTCTCTCGGTTATTTACTCAAACAATCATCAACTCTCTTATAAACCGTTGCGGTACGAGCCACACAATATATCTTCATATAGTGGCGCACCACCCCGTCGTCGTCTTTGCGCGAGAAGGTGTAGAACTCGCCATCGAGCTCGTTGCGCTCGAAGCCTCCAAAGCGTTCCTCGTCGGTAGAGAGCAATATGCGATACCTTCCCGGCTCGGGAATAGGGATTATGTAGTTGGGCACACTGCGTGTGGGGCTCCAATTGAATACATAGACCACATCGGAGTGGTTATAGACCATCACTTGGTCGCCATCGTACATAGCCTGCTGCCAAGCATAGCCCTGAGAGAGCTGGTTGTAGCGACGCAACATCGAGAGCATAGCCCTATCGAACTCGCCCAGAGCGTGGTAGCGCAATCCCTTATCATCGACAAGCGACCACTGGCGACGTGCGTGGCTATAACTCCAATTATTGCCCAAGCGAGGGAAGTCAATCCACTCTGGGTGGCCAAACTCGTTGCCCATAAAATTGAGGTAGCCCTGACCTCCAAGCGAGGCCGTCACAAGGCGAATCATCTTGTGCAGAGCCATACCCCTATCGACAACGGGGTTGTGACTATCGGTGTGCATCGAATCGTACATTGCCGTCTGCAAGAGGCGGAAGGCAATCGTTTGGTCGCCTTGCATAGCTTGGTCGTGCGACTCGCAGTAGGCAATCGTTTGGGTGTCGTTGCCACGATTGTTGAGCACATTCCAGATATCCCAAACATTCCACTGCTCATCGGGCACCTCTTTGAGCATCTTAATCCAAAAGTCGGGCACACCCATAGCCAAGCGGTAGTCAAATCCTATGCCACCCTCCTCAACCTTATTGGCAATGCCGGGCATACCGCTCACATCCTCGGCAATAGTCACAGCATCCTCACGCAAGGTGTGAACCAACTTGTTGGCAAGGGTGAGGTAGGTTATGGCATCGCGATTGACCCCGGCGTCGAAGTACTTTTCGCGGCAGTCGAACTCGGTGTAGCCGTGATGGTAGTAGAGCATCGAAGTGACACCATCGAAGCGGTAGCCGTCGATATGGAACTCCTCCATCCAGTACTTCACATTCGAGAGCAGGAAGTGAGTAACCTCCCTCTTGCCGAAGTCGAAAATCTTTGAGTCCCAATACTTTTGGTAGCCCGCATCGCCCGCCAATGAGTAGAGATTGGGCGAGCCGTCAAGCTCGTTGATACCCTCGGCAAAGTTCTTTACATAGTGGGCGTGGACAATATCCATAATCACAGCAATATCCATCTGGTGGGCCTTACGCACCAAGGCCTTCAACTCCTCAGGCGTACCAAACCTCGACGAAGGAGCAAAGAAGTTGGCAACGTGGTAGCCATAGCTGCCATAGTAGGGGTGCTCGGCTATACCCATCACCTGTATGGCGTTGTAGCCTGCGGCCTTGATGCGGGGCAGAACAATGTCGGCAAACTCGGTGTAAGAGCCAACACCCTCCTTCTCCTGCGCCATACCGATGTGGCACTCGTAGATGAAGAGTCCCTCGTCGGCGTGAATCCTGAAATTATCGCCCTGCCAATCGAATGGCTCGGCAGGATTCCAAAATTGGGCCGTAAAATTCTTGGTCTGGTCGTCCTGCACAGCACGTGTCACCCAAGCAGGTATGCGCTCGTGAGTACCATTTGCTCCCGTTACGAGTATCTTATACAACATACCGTGAGCCAAATGGTAGTCGCGGTCGGCCAGAAAGATGCTCCACACCCCCGTTGTGGGATTCTTAAACAAAGGTAGCGAGGTGCGATCCCAACCGTTGAAGTCGCCAAACAGATAGACACTCTCGGCAGCAGGCAGCCACTCGCGAAACCACCATCCCTTATTGCGCTCGTCGCGCTGGAAACCGAAGTAGCGGTAGCCGTTTGCAAAATCGACAATCGAGCCCGACGAGGCCTCAATGTCGGCCAGTCGGTCGGTATAGAGTTTGTAGCGATAATTCAGCTCCCCCTCAACGGGTTCGAGCCAACTATCTTTCTCAATGATAGACAATCGTTTAGCCATACGAAATGATATATAACGGTAAGAAATGTGACAATAAAAATACTCTTTTTTCGGTTGTATTGCAAATTTATCCACAAAAATTCATATTTTTGTAACTTTAATAGGAGTTATTAACACAGAATACAACACTAACATTTTTAACTAAAACTTTATTTTTTTATGATCAACTTTTTCGCAAATCTTTGGGCAAACAACCGCCCTATGCTGATTCTGATGGCGATTTTGGTTGTGGTAATACCTTTCTTGGTATTCTACATCCGCAAAGCCAAAAAGGAGCACCCCAAAGGCCTCATCGCTGCCGCTCTTAGCAATATGGGTGAGCGCTTTGGTTACTACATTATGAACGCAGTACTGCTTCTGTTCATTTGCTCCAAATTTGGTATCAGCGACGCTGCTGCCGGTTGGATTTACGCAGTCTTCTACTTCCTTATCTACGTTCTGAGCCTCCCCGGTGGTATCATCGCCGACCGCACCCAGAAGTACAAAGGCACAATCATCTCGGGTCTTTTGGTTATGGCCTTGGGTTATGGTATCCTTTCGGTGCCCGTATTTGCTGAGAATGCAGGTTTCTCGTGGGTACTTGTACTGACTTGCGTTGCTCTGTTCATCATTGCTTTTGGTAACGGTTTGTTCAAAGGTAACTTGCAGGCTATCGTTGGTCAGATGTACGACAACTTCGAGGCTGAGGCTGCAAAGAAAGGCCCAGAAGAGCTTGCAAAAGCTAAGGAGAAACGTGACTCTGGCTTCCAGATTTTCTACGTTTTCATCAACATTGGTGGCGTTATCGCTCCCTTCATCGCTCCCCTGCTCAGGAGTTTCTGGCTGAAAATGCACGACTTGGCTTACAATGCCGACCTTCCCCGTTTGTGCCACGAGTACATCAATGGCGCTGGCAATATGAGCGAGGTTGCTACCGAGAACCTCAACAACTTGGCAGCGGCTGTTGGCCACACTGGCGCAGTTGATGCAGCTTTCTGCAACTCCTACTTGGAGATTTTCAACACCGGTGTTCACTTCTCGTTCATCGCTTCGGTTGTAGCTATGCTCATCTCGCTGGTTATCTTCCTCTGCGTTAAAGGCAAATTGCCCAACCCCGCAAAGAAAGAGAAGAAAGCCGAGGTACAGTACACCGCTGAGGAGAAAGCAGCCAATGCAAAAGAGATTAAACAGCGCCTCTACGCCCTCTTCGCAGTGCTTGGCGTTGCTGTATTCTTCTGGTTCTCGTTCCACCAGAACGGCCAGTCGCTCTCCGTATTTGCTCGCGACTTCGTTTCGACCGGTTCGATTCCTCCCGAGATTTGGCAGTGCATCAACCCCTTGTTTGTGATTATCCTCACCCCCATTATTATGTATGTATTTGGTGCTTTGGCTCGCAAGGGTAAAGAGGTTTCCACTCCTCGCAAGATTGCCCTCGGTATGTTCATTGCAGCTTGTGCCTACATCTTCCTTATGGTTATTGCTATGGTAAACAGCTATCCTTCGGGCAACGAGTTCAAGGGCTTGGCAGAGGGTATCAAGGAGGCTATGAAGTGCAGTCCTCTGGTGCTGATTGCAACCTACTTCTTCCTGACTGTGGCTGAGTTGTTCATCTCGCCTCTGGGTCTGTCGTTTGTATCGAAGATTGCTCCTCGCCACTTGCAGGGTATCTGCCAGGGCTTGTGGCTCTCGGCTACCGCTATCGGCAACCTCTTCATCGCCATTGGTGTGACTATGCTCAACACCTTCCCCGGTCAGTGGATGTGCTGGGCCGTATTTGCAGGCTTCTGCCTCATCTCGATGGGCGTGATGCTTGGTATGGTTAAGTGGCTCGAAAAAGTTACTCAGTAGTAAACTTAACGTGAGTTTCGGAATTTCAACGAGTTGAAATTCCG
>JAZNFV010000017.1:0-21105 GCA_045576155.1 Tidjanibacter sp. | reverse complement strand
GCTTCTTTAGCTCAGTTGGTAGAGCACGACACTCTTAATGTTGGGGTCCTGGGTTCGAGCCCCAGAGGGAGCACTGCAACGAAGGACAGTCAGTTTTGACTGTCCTTTTTTGTTGCTGTACTCCCTCTGACTGTGTTACCCTCCCCCTAAATCCCCCTCCTGTGAGGGGGACTTACTAATTGGTATGCTAGGCTCGAACCCAGGAAAGCCCTCCTTTTCAAAGGAGGGTTTGGGAGGATTGTAAATATAACCCGAAGGGTGCGCGAGCACCCGAGCCCCAGAGGGAGCACACGACGGAAAAGGCTATCCAAACGGATAGCCTTTTTTCGTTGTACTCCCTCTGGTGTGCGTTACCCTCCCTAAATCCTATCGCAAAAGTTTTTTCGCTTAGAGAAATACATTATCTTTGTACGAAATAACCACACTAAAACTTTACCCCTATGAAACGACTACTTGCTTTGGTGCTTTGTCTTGCCGGCTACGCATCAATCCTTTGGGCGGGCGAGATAAAACCCGTAACAGGCACTTTCATCAACTTGGCATACCAAGATGTACGCAACCGATACACCAACCCTGCGGGGGTTGATATGACCAGTCCCGAGCTCTGGGCCGCCAAGGTGGCCGAGATGAGCGATATGGGTATGGAGTATCTCATCTTTATGGCCGTAGCCAACGACGGGCAGGCTTTCTATCCCTCGCGCCTTATGCCCCATCACTATCCCGACGGCCGCAAAAGCCCTGTGGAGGCTATTATGGATGCTGCTGCCGAGCACGGTATGAAGGTCTTTATGAGCACCGGTTGGGCCGAAAATCAAGACGACAACCTGCGCATACCACGCATCAAACAGCGTCAGATGGATATGATGGTTGAGTTGGCCGACCTGTTTGGCTCTCACAAAGCCTTCTACGGTTGGTACTTGCCGGTGGAGGATTGCTTAGGCCCGGTGCTGAGCGACTATGCTGTGGAGGCGGTCAATGCCCTCACCGACCGTGCCCGAGAGCTTACTCCCTGGGCTAAAATACTCATCTCGCCCTACGGCATATTCAACTCCGACTTCTCCCATCCCAACTACGCACGTCAAATTGGTCGTCTGAAAGTGGACATCATAGCCTACCAAGACGAGGTGGGTTGTGTCAGGGAGCGTTTTCCCCTGCCCCGTCTGCGCGAGAATTGGCAGAAGCTCGCCGCCATACACTCCACCCTCCCCATTGAGATGTGGGCCAACTGCGAGAGTTTCACTTGGGAGCGTGGCACCAACGACCGCACCTCGGCACTCATACCTGCCTCGCCCGAGAGGTTTGTAGCCCAGTTGGAGGCAGCCAGCAAGGCGGGCGTTGAGCGCATCGTATCGTTTATGATGTGTGGCATTTTCGACCCACAAGGCTCGCCCTACTCTCTCGGACAGCCCGACTTGGCTGTTAGGGCCGCAAACGAGTATATTCGTTGGGCCGAGGAGTGTCGCCCACTGAGGGTTGCATCGGAGCACTGCACCCCCATTGGTCACTGCTCCGAGCCACGACTTGTGGATGGCGTTATGGCCGACGAAGATAGTGGCCACAAAGGGTGGATAGCCCTCCCCAAAGGCGAGCACACCATTGAGGTTGCATTGACCGAGGCGAGCGACACGATAGCCCTCCATCTGGGTGCGCTCAACTACATACCCGAGGGTATAGGCCTGCCCGAGCGAGTTGCCCTCTATGGTTCTGCCGACGGTGTGAGCTACACTCTGCTGGGTGTGACACAGCCCTATGCTTGGCCCAACAATCGCCACGATGCGTGGGTCAATGAGCTGAGCTTGGAGCACCAAGGCAAGGCAGTGAGCCACCTGCAAATAGTCCTCACCTGCCCCACCGAGTGCTACATCGACGAGCTACGCCTAAGCGGGGGCAAGGAGTAAACCGCCCCAACCACAACGCCCCTGCAACACTCTCGACACAACTACACCACCCACCATACAACACCCCTTAGACCAATGTCGAGGGGTATTTTTTGTTTGACATACGGGTGTCAAAATGTGTGGTTTTTGTGGGCGAGTTGCAAAAATTAGCTCTGGGGGCTGAGGGCTTAACTATTTTTTTGTAACTTTGTATGCCGCAGGCGACTAATGGAACTGCGAAGAGAAGTATGGAACAGCCGAAGATTGAGCGAGTGCTACGCCTGATGAAGATGATGACGGGCAACAACAACTACACTGTGGAGGATATGGCCGCAAGGCTCGGCATATCCTACCGCTCGGTCTATCGTTACATCGACACTTTCAAGGCCTCGGGCTTCGTCGTTCAGCGCAACGATGGCGGCATCTACCGTCTTGGCAAAGAGAGCCGCTACTTCAAGGAGATTTCGCAGCTTATCCACTTTACCGACGAGGAGGCGCACATCGTAAATCAGCTCATTGAGGCTCTGGACAACACCAACATAATTAAGCAAAATTTGCGCAAGAAGCTCACCGCTGTTTATAATTGCACCTCGTTGGCAGAGTGCGTTGTGGAGGGCAAGAACGCTGTGAATGTCAATCACTTGGTGGAGGCCATTGGCGAGCGCAAGCAGGTGATTCTCAGGCGCTACGCATCCTCGCATACGGGCGTTGTGCGCGATAGGTTGGTCGAGCCTTTCGGCTTTACGACGAACTATGTGCAGGTGTGGTGCTACGAGCCCGAGTCGGGCAAAAACAAACTCTTCAATACGGCTCGCATCGGCTCGGTGGAGGTGCTGTCGGAGGGGTGGCAGTTCGGCGAATTGCACCACGAGGGCTACATCGACATCTTCCGCATTACGGGCTTTGAGCAGAAGCGCGTGCAGTTGGAGCTGGGCGTTATGGCGCACAACCTCTTGGTGGAGGAGTACCCGCTCTCGACGCGCGATTTGACGCAGATTGACGAGGGCCATTGGCTCTTAGACACCGAGGTGTGCGACTATGCCGGCATCGGCCGCTTCACCCTCGGCCTTCTGCACGACATCCGCATCCTCACGCCCGAATTTGGGGAATATATAAGGCAGACAATCAATGCAATAAGTGAAAAATTATAATATACAGTCTATGGCAACTCAAAACTACTCAGTAAATCAGTTTCTCGTATCAAATCTGCTCAGTATGGTGCAGATGGGCGAGATTGCTATCCCAGAAATTCAGCGACCTTTTGTATGGGAGCCCGACAAGGTGACCGAACTCATCGACAGCCTCTACAACGGCTTCCCGATTGGTTACATCATCACTTGGCAGAGCCCAAATGTCAAACTCAAAGACGGCAATAGCTCCGTTGGTAAAAAGATTTTGATTGACGGTCAGCAGCGCATAACAGCATTGCGTGCAGCTATTCTGGGCGAGACGGTCAAAAACATAGACTACAAGGATGTGAGAATCCAAGTCGCCTACAACCCTTTGGAGAATAAGTTTGCCACACTCAATGCGGCCATTAAACAAAACCCAGCTTGGATAAAGGACATATCTCCTCTGTTGAGTGGCAAGGTTACCCCTCGAATGGTAAGAAAGGAGTATCTGGAACAGAATCCAACGGTAGATGAGGATGTGATTGAAACCGCCATTGACACGCTAAAAGAGATTGTCAATAAGCAGGTTGGCGTGATTGAACTTTCGGGCAACCTCGATATTGAGCGAGTAACGGAGATTTTTATCCGCATCAATAGTAAAGGTGTGCCTCTGAATCAGGCCGACTTTGTGATGTCCACCATCGCTGCAAATGAGACCTATGGCGGCAATTTGCTCCGCAAGTGTATAGACCATTTCAGCGAGTTGGCTGTGCGTCCCGAGTTTTTCACTATTCTGATGGAGAACGACAAGGAGTTTGCCGACTCGCCCTATCGTCAGCAGGTGGAGTGGCTGCGTAAGGAGAACGACGACATCTACGACCCCTCCTATGTTGATGTGTTGCGTGTGGCTCTGGCTGTGAAGTTCAGCCGAGGCAAAATGGCAGACCTTGTTAGCCTGCTATCTGGTCGTAATTTTGAAACACGCGAGTTTGAAGATAGCATCAAGGAGGAGACATATAAACTTCTCGCTGAGGGTGTGAGTGCCTACATCAACGAAACCAACTTCAAACGTTTTGTGATGATTATCCGCTCGGCTGGTTTCTGCCACAAGAAACTCATCCGCTCCCAGAACACTCTGAACTTCGCCTACATCCTCTACTTGAAGTTGCGCGAGAAGGGGTGCAAACCCGAACTTATAGAGAAGTATGTTCGCAGGTGGTTTGTGTACTCCATTTTGCGTGGTAGGTATAGTATGTCGCCCGAGAGCAACTTCGACTACGATGCCAAGCAAATTGACAAGTACGACGACTTTGGCGAGTACTTGGCAGAGGTCGAGGCTGCCGAACTGTCGGATGCTTACTGGAACTTTGGTGCAATTCAGCAACTCAACACCTCGGTTGCCAGCAGTCCAATCTTCAATGTATTTTTGGCTTCGCAGTGCTTCCAGAATCGCAAAGGTTTTCTTTCGACCGCCATCACCGTCAAGAATATGATTGAGCAGAAGGGTGATGTACACCATATCTTCCCTCGCGAGTACTTGAAGTCAAAAGGTGTGAGCCGAGCCGACTACAACCAAGTGGCCAACTACATCTATACCCAGACCGAGATTAACATCCAAATAGGCAAAAAAGCGCCACAGGAGTATCTTGGTTATGTTAACGATGTGCAGTGCGCAGGTGGCGAAACGATGTATGGTGGTATCACCGACCACGATACACTTCGCGCCAACCTCATTAACGACTGCTGTGTTCCACTCGATGTGATAGGTATGTCAATAGACGACTACCCAACCTTCCTCGAACAGCGCAGAAAACTTATCGCACAGCGTCTGAAAGAGTATTATTTCTCGCTATAGTTTTGTAATTGACAGAAGTTGTCAAAACAGCCTCGTACCTTTGTCCCGACAATGCCCAGAGTGCGTTGTCGGGACTTTTTATTACAACACACCAAAGCAAACTTATTTTTCACTATGAACAGGCACAATAACTTCTGGCGATGGCTACTATTTGTGTGGCTATGCGGGTTTGTGGATGATTGGGACTAACCCCTTTCCGCATAAACACCCAAACCAACAACCAATTATCAATCAACAACTTAATCACCATGAAAAAATTTCTTATTTTCCTTTTTGGCGTATTTGTAGGCGTGGGAGCACACACGCTCTGGCTGGATTACGAATCTTCACAAACTCCACCTCCCCCACCCGACCCGTTGGCAAACTTCACGCTCTTCGACGAGCCCGGCGAGCTGATAAACATCCGACGTTTTCAGGTATTTGAAATCACCCCCGAGGGCCACGCCATTACTCACGGCGACATAAGCGACAAGTATGAGTTCGACAGCGACTTTTCGCTATTCGTTGGTATGAGGGTGGTATTTATGGCCGAGGAGGGCGGCTACTACTACAATCAGCAGATACTCAGTGTGCCAAAGGGCAAAAAGGCTCGTCAGGTGGGCATCTACAAAGAGCGCTCTGATTATGGCAACGATATTACCGTACTGCCCGTTGTGGCCTTTTGCGACAAGTAGGAGGGGGAGCTATGGGCGTGATTTATAGAGTAGAGTGTGAGCGCTGCGGTGCTCAGTTTGAACATCAGGCGGGTGTGGGATTTGCCTACGCCTGTGTGGGGTGTGGCGAGGTGGCGGTGGATGAGCACACGCCATTCTACTGCCCCGTTTGCCACAAACGCTACAACCCCCTCGACGACGACTTTGCCAACAAAATCAGTGAGGTAATCCTATGGGATTGACATCCGATAGCTACCTCAGGTTTCGCACATTTCTGCGCGAGGAGGGGTGCGAGGAGGCCTTCGACAGAGCCTTCTGCGACCACAACCACTCCACCGTGCTCGATGCGCGGCTGTGGGAAGCGGGCGAGGCAGAGTTCATCATCGGCCACGCCTTCGACTGGTCTGCCACCCCCGAGGGCCGGGAGTATTGGTTTGACTTAGATGCAAGATGGCAGAGAGCAATGATGCAAAACTAAAATTGCGGACAAACGAGGGCAGAGGTTGGGGTGGTTAGGGAATTTAATGAGTTTAGAGAGTTTAGGGAACTTAGGGAGTGCCCTATAAGCCCTATAAGCCCTATAAGCCCTATAAGCCCTATATGCCCTATATGCCCCATAGGCCTTATGAGCCCTTAAAGCCCCTAAGGCCCTTAATGCCTTTAAGGACTTAGGTCGTTTGACGTTAGACGTTAGACGTTAGACGTTAGACGTTAGACAAAAAATTTCTCGCAATAATCCATTTTCAATTCTCAATTATAATAGGTATCTTTGCACCAAATGTGCAAATAACAAAAACAACAATATAAAATGGCAGACGAGAAAATTATTTTTTCGATGGTGGGTGTGAGCAAAGTGCTCAACAACAACCGCAAAATCCTCAACAACATCTATCTCTCTTTCTTCTACGGAGCTAAAATCGGTATTGTCGGTCTGAACGGCTCGGGTAAATCGACCCTGATGAAAATCATTGCCGGCATCGACAAGAGCTTCCAAGGCGAGGTGGTATTTTCGCCCGGCTACTCGGTGGGCTACCTCGAACAAGAGCCTCAGCTCGACGACAGCAAGACCGTCAGGGAGATTGTGGAGGAGGGTTGCGCCCAGACGGTAGCCCTACTGAAAGAGTATGAGGAGATAAATCTGAAATTCTGCGAGCCTATGAGCGACGACGAGATGGCCAAGCTCATCGAGCGTCAGGGCGAGCTTACCGAGGCTATCGACCACGTCAATGGTTGGGAGATTGACAGTATGCTCGAAAGGGCTATGGACGCACTTCGCTGTCCCGAGTCGGATCGCCTTGTCAGCACCCTCTCGGGTGGTGAGCGCAGGCGTGTGGCTCTGTGTCGTCTGCTGTTGCAAGAGCCCGATGTGCTGCTGCTCGACGAGCCTACCAACCACCTCGATGCCGAGAGTATCGACTGGCTCGAACAGCACCTCAACCAGTATAAGGGTACGGTGATTGCCGTAACCCACGACCGCTACTTCCTCGACAACGTGGCAGGCTGGATTCTCGAACTCGACCGTGGCGAGGGTATTCCCTGGAAGGGCAACTATTCGAGTTGGCTCGACCAAAAGACCACCCGTCTGGCTATGGAGGAGAAGCAGGAGAGCAAGCGTCGCAAAGCCCTCGAAAGAGAGCTTGAATGGGTGCGTATGAGCCCCAAAGCACGCCACGCCAAGAGTAAAGCTCGTCTGGGTGCTTACGACAAGATGCTCAACGAGGATACGAAGCAGAAGGAAGAGAAGCTCGAAATTTTCATCCCCAATGGCCCTCGCTTGGGCAATGTTGTAATAGAGGCTCACGGTGTGTCGAAAGCCTTTGGCGACAGGGTACTCTATGAAGACCTCAACTTTGTCTTGCCCCCAGCAGGCATTGTGGGTGTGATTGGCCCCAACGGTACGGGTAAGACCACTCTGTTCCGTATGATTATGGGATTGGAAGAGCCTACAAGTGGTTCGTTCCGCATTGGCGAGACCGTAAAACTTGCCTATGTCGATCAGCAACACAAGAGCATCGACCCCGAGAAGACCGTCTTTGAGGTTATCTCGCAAAATAGCGAACTCATCACCCTCGGCAACCGTCAGATAAACGCACGAGCCTATGTGGGTCGCTTCAATTTCAGCGGCGCCGACCAAGAGAAGAAGTGCGGTGTGCTGTCGGGTGGCGAAAGAAACCGCCTCCACTTGGCACTCGCGCTCAAAGAGGAGGGCAACGTGCTGCTGCTCGATGAGCCTACCAACGACATCGACGTGAACACATTGCGTGCTTTGGAGGAGGGTTTGGAGAACTTCGCGGGCTGTGCTGTGGTTATCTCCCACGATAGGTGGTTCCTCGACAGGGTCGCTACGCACATCCTCTCGTTTGAGGACGAGGGCAAGGTGGTGTTCTTCGAGGGTACATACTCTGAGTATGAGGAACATAAGAAGGCTCAGGGTATCGACACCACCCCTCATAGGGTGAAATACCGCAAATTGGTGGAAAATTAGCACTCTGCGGTCAAGGTTTTACTTGTTAGAGAATTTAGAGAATTTAGGGAGGATAGGGAATAGAGCCCATAAGGCCCTTAAAGCCCCATAAGGCCTTAGGTCATTAGACTTTTGACGTTAGACGTTAGACTTTATAAATAAACCCACGCTATGAAGACAAATCGCACCATCAAGATTTTCATCGCATCGTCGAGTGAGCTAATAGCTGAGCGAGAGAAGTTCGACACGCTATTTGCAAACCTCAACCACATCTTTGCTGCTCGTGGAATAATGTTGCAGGCCGTAAAGTGGGAGTTTCTTGACTCCTCTATGGGTCCACTGCACAAGCAGGAGGAGTACAATCGTGAAATTTGCGATTGCGACTTGTGTGTGGTTATGTTTTGGCAGCGCTTTGGCGACTACACCCACATCGAACTCGACACCGCCCACGACCAGCTTTGCGCAGGTAAAAAGCCCCACAAAATCTATGTATTCTTCAAAGAGCCCGGCGACTACTCTAAGGATATGGAGGCTTTCAAAGACTCTTTCGAGCACACCTACGGACATTTCTACAATACGTTCCACAACGTTGAAAAGTTGTTGCTCGACTTTGTGCTGGATCTTGAAAGATACCTGAAAACCGACCTCACAACAGTGGAGCAGTCGCAAGTGAAGATTGACAATGTGGTTGTTGCCAATATGGACAATCTTGGCTTTGCTGCGGGCAACAAGTACTATCGCGACCTAAAAGAGCGTATTGCCAAGCTCAATAGCGACATAGCCGAGTGGGAGGATATTCTCGCCACAGCCGCCTCTCCCAAAATTGAGGCATTGATAAACGAGAAGGAACGTGAACGTTACACTCTGAATGAGGAGTTGCAGCAGTACGAGCAGACACTCCTTAAGTCGGCTGTGAGGGTGGCGAGCTTGATGGAGGGTCACATCTCTGAGCGTATGAAGAGGGCCATTGAGATGTTCAATGTCGGTAAGGTCAGCGAGGCCAACGCCATACTCGATGAAGCCGAGCACGATGCCGACCAGATTCTTGCTGGCATAAAGGATATGAAAAGTGTTGGCAAGAGTTCGGTGGACGAGCTGTTGCTCAAATGCTCTGTGATGATTGCCGACGAACAATACCCCATTGAGCAACGTATAGAGCAGACCGAAGTTCTCTACCGAAAGGCCTATGCTCTTGCCAAAGAGTGCGACTACGAGCAAGAAAAATACTTAGAGCTACTTGAGAAATTCGCCTCATTTCTGGATGAATTTGGCATATATACCGAGGCGCTGGCCTACTACACCGAGGCACTTACTATTGAAGAAAAGGTCTTAGGCTTGGAGCACCCTGATACCGCATACTCTTACAACAACATTGGTTCTACTTACGCTTCGCTTGGCCAATATGACAAGGCGTTGGAGTACTACCATAAAGCTCTCGCAATTTTCGAAAACATATTAGGCTTAGAGCACCCAAATACCGCAACCTCCTACAACAACATTGGCGGGGTTTATGATTCTCTTGGACAATACGAAAAGGCATTGGAGTACTACCACAAAGCTCTCACAACTCGAGAAAAAGTATTAGGTACAGAGCACCCAAATACCGCAAACTCTTACAACAACATTGGCGTGGTTTATGATTCTCTTGGACAATACGAAAAGGCGTTGGAGTACTACCACAAAGATCTCGCAATTCAAGAAAAAGTATTAGGCTTTGAACACCCCAATACAGCAATTTCCTACAACAACATTGGCTTAGTTTATGTTTCTCTTAGACAATACGAAAAGGCGTTGGAGTACTACCATAAAGCTCTCGCAATTTTCGAAAACATATTAGGCTTAGAGCACCCAAATACCGCAACCTCTTACAACAACATTGGCTTAGTTTATTGTTACCTTAGACAATACGAAAAGGCGTTCGAGTACTACCACAAAGATCTCACAACTCGAGAAAAAGTATTAGGATTAGAACACCCTGATACCGCACAATCTTACAACAACATTGGCGGAGTTTATGATTCACTTGGACAATATGACAAGGCGTTGGAGTACTACCATAAAGCTCTCGCAATTTTCGAAAACAAATTAGGTATTGAACACCCTAACACCGCAACCTCTTACAACAACATTGGCCAGGTTTATATGTCTCTTGGCCAGTACGAAAAGGCGTTGGAGTATCATCACAAAGCTCTCGCAATTCGCGAAAAAGTATTGGGTAATGAACACCCCGACACCGCAGTCTCGTACAACAACATTGGCGGGGTTTATTATTCTCTTGGACAATACGACAAGGCGTTGGAATATTATCACAAAGCTCTCGCAATTCGCGAAAAAGTATTAGGTACAGAACACCCAGACACGCAGACTTGCATAGAGTACATAGAATTTACGAAAAGCAAATTAGGATAAATACAGTAACAACAGAATATAAAAATGGCACAGAAACCAAGCATACCAAAGGGTACACGCGACTTCTCGCCCATTGAGATGACGCGCAGAAACTATATGTTCGACACAATCAAAGAGGTGTTCCGCACCTACGGATACGCCCCACTCGAAACCCCGGCAATGGAGAATCTCTCCACCCTGATGGGTAAGTATGGCGAGGAGGGCGACAAGCTCCTCTTCAAGATTCTCAACTCGGGCGACTTTATGGACAAAGTCAGCCCCGAACAAATCGAAGGCCCGGCAGCCGCACTCGCCACAAAAATCTGCGAGAAGGGCTTGCGCTACGACCTAACTGTCCCCTTTGCACGTTTCGTAGTACAGCACCAGAGCGAGATTGCCTTCCCTTTTAAGCGCTATCAGGTGCAGCCCGTATGGAGGGCCGACCGCCCACAGAAGGGTCGCTACCGCGAGTTCTACCAGTGTGATGTGGACGCCATAGGCAGTCGCTCGTTGCTCTACGAGGCCGAGTTGGTGCAGATTGTCGAGACGGTATTCTCGAAGCTCGGCATTGGCGTGGTGCTGAAACTCAACAACCGCAAAATCCTCTTCGGCATTGCCGAGGCTATTGGCCACGCCGACAAGATGATAGACATCACCGTTGCTATCGACAAGCTCGACAAGATTGGGCTTGAAAACGTTGAGAAAGAGCTACTCGAAAGAGGTATCGAGCAGGAGGCTATCGAAAAGCTCAAACCCATCCTCACGCTCAGCGGCACTACCGACGAGAAGTTAGCCACACTCCGCACTCTGCTCGCCCAGAGCGAGGTAGGCCTGAAAGGTGTAGACGAGATGGAGGAGCTATTCGGACTGATTGCCGACAACCAAACCTCGCTCGAAGTGGAGCTTGACCTCTCGCTGGCACGCGGACTGAACTACTACACTGGCGCTATCTTCGAGGTTAAAGCCAAAGACTATCAGATTGGTAGCATCTGTGGCGGTGGCCGTTACGACGACCTGACGGGTATCTTCGGCCTGCCCGACACCAGTGGCGTTGGTATCTCCTTTGGCGCAGACCGCATCTACGACGTGATGCTCGGCTTGGGCCTCTTCCCCGAGGAGGCGCAGATGACCACCAAAGTGCTCCTAATCAATTTCGGTGGCCAGGAGCGCAAGGCGGCACTCGCACAGCTCAAAGCACTCCGCGCAGCAGGCATCCCCAGCGACATCTACCCCGATGCGGCCAAGATGAAAAAACAGATGGAGTATGCCAATAAAAGAGCCATCCCCTACGTTGTTATTATTGGCGAGAGCGAGGCAGCCGAGGGCGTGGCTACGGTGAAGAATATGGCCGCAGGAGAGCAAGAGAAGGTGGCCTTCGACAAACTCGCCGACTATCTCAAATGAGCAACACACTAAGGCGTTTTTGCACAACAATCATTATGGTGCTGGCAGTGGGCCTCGGCTCGCTGTCGGCACAACATTTTCGTAACGAGCTGGAAAAATTCGGCTCGTTCTACTACTATCTCAACTCCCTCTACGTCGAAGAACCCGACAATGGCGCACTCGTAGAGGAGGCCATTAGGGCCGCCCTTGCTAACCTCGACCCCCACTCTGCCTATGTGAGCGCAGAGCAGATGAAGCAGGAGATGGAGATTAACGAGGGGTCGTTTGGAGGCATTGGCGTTGAGTTTGGCATTGTGGCCGACACCATAAGGGTCATCAGCCTCTACCCCGACTCGCCAGCCGAAAAAGCAGGTCTGAGGGTGGGCGACAAGATTACGGCCATAGATGGCACTCCCGTCGTAGGCATTGAGCACGAAGAGATTGGCTCGATGGTTAGGGGCAAGATTGGTAGCGACGTGAGGCTCACCGTAGAGTCAGAAGAGTCGGCCCAGAGCAAGGAGCTAACACTCACTCGCGCTGCCATACCGCTGAAAAGCGTCGTTGCCGCCTATACCTTATATAATAATATAGGCTACATCCGCGTCAGCCGCTTTGCCGAGCAGACTATGAAGGAGTTTAAGGAGGCCTTCGCACAACTTGGGCCAATAGACGGCCTTATACTCGACCTTAGGGGCAACGGAGGTGGACTGCTTACCGAGGCTATCAAAATGGCCGGATTCTTCCTACCGCGCAAATCGCTCATCACAACCACCTCGGGACGTAAAGAACAACCCTACAACCACTACTCCAATGGCAAAGGCACATTCACATCGGGCGCAGTGGTGGTACTTGTCGATGGCTCGTCGGCCTCGGCCAGCGAACTTGTCTCGGGAGCACTGCAAGACTACGATAGAGCTGTGATTGTGGGTAGCCAAACATTCGGCAAAGGATTGGTACAGAAGCAGGTTATGCTCGACGATGGCTCGGCCCTACGCATCACCACAAGCTACTACTACACCCCCAGTGGCCGCTGCATCCAACGCCCATTCGAGAAGGGTAAGAGCGCCGAATACCACTTCGACCACGCCAAACGTATGCTCTCGCGCGAGTATCGCGACTCGCTCATTGCCGTTGCGCCCAAGTATAAGACCCTCAACAATGGCCGCACCGTAGCGGGTGGCGGTGGCATAACCCCCGATGTCTATATTGACTTCGACCCGGAGGAAGACTACACCTACGCCAACACCGTTCTCCATTCGCTGGCCTACAACGAGTTTGTCAATAACCTATTCCTCACTGGTCGCAAAGAGCTAATGCTCGCCTACCTCACCTTCGAGGAATTCAACTCAGGATTTAGCATCGATGCCACGACCTTGGAGGAGCTGGTGGAGTGGATGAGCAAACACGACATTGAGCCACAAGAGAAGGGTATGGAGGAGAGCCTTGCCCACCTCGCCATAGCCACAAAAGCCTCGCTTGCACGCAAGATGTGGGGCGAAACACAGATGCAAAAGGTATTCAATACGCACAACGACGAAGCCTTTGCCGAGGCGCTGAACCTGATGCTCAACAAAGAAAAATATACGGCCATACTCTCGGGCGTGGCCAAGTAGATAGGCTTTTGCAAATAGCCATACAAACAGAGCCTTACTGCCAAAAAAGGAAAGAAAATTGGCGGTAAGGTTTTGTATTTTGAAATTTATCACTATCTTTGCAGGCCCGAAATATACGGGTAACGGAATTACATAATTAACACATTTAGTATTAACCAATTAAACTTACGAAGAAGTGGATTCTTTGAGTTACAAAACCATCTCGGCCAATGCTGCAACTGTTAACAAACAGTGGTATGTTATCGATGCAGAGGGCCAGGTGCTCGGACGACTTGCCTCGCAGGTTGCGAAAATCTTAAGAGGCAAAAACAAACCCGATTTCACTCCTCACGTAGATTGCGGTGACTACGTTATCGTAATCAACGCCGATAAGGTGAAACTTACGGGTAAGAAGATGACCGATAAGGTCTATGTTCACCACACAGGCTACCCCGGTGGTCAGCGTTTCAACACCCCTGCTGAGCGCTTGATCAACAAGCCTGAATTCCTTGTTCAGAACGCCGTTAAGGGTATGTTGCCCAAAACTCGCCTTGGCGTTGCTATTCTTAAAAATTTGAAGGTTTATGCAGGTGCAGAGCATCCTCACGTTGCACAGAACCCCAAAGTAATCAAACTCAACGAGATTAAGTAAACACGAAAACTATGGAAGTTGTAAACACCGTAGGACGCAGGAAAGCAGCTGTTGCTCGCGTTTACGTTAAGCCCGGTAACGGTACTATTACTATCAACAAGAAACCCTTGGAGGTTTACTTCCCCTTGGACATTTTCCAGTTTGTTGTGAAACAGCCTTTGCTGGTTCTCAACCAGATGGAGAGCTATGACATCAACATCAACCTCGATGGTGGTGGCATTCACGGTCAGGCAGAAGCAGCTCGTATGGGTATCGCTCGCGCACTTTGCGAGATCGACGCTGAGAATCGTACTATCTTGAAGAAGAACGGTTTCCTCACTCGTGACGCACGCGAGGTTGAGCGTAAGAAACCCGGTCAGCCCGGTGCTCGCCGTAAATTCCAGTTCAGCAAACGTTAATTTTTCTCGCGTTCGCACCAAAAAAACTGCACGAAAGAGGTTTGCAAATCGCTCAGACCACCCACCCTTGCCACAGCGAACTGTTGGCTGCATAGATAGAAAGTGGAGTGAAGAGAGACCTATGGCAGCATAGGGAAGTGCTACTGAGAGATTGCCCTTTCGCGGAAAACCGAACAGACCATCACAAGGTGATGCTACCGTATCGGTTGAAAAAAAGAGAGATTAAAAAAGAAAAACACACGATTAGAAATGCCACGTACAGATTTTAATCAATTATTGGAGGCTGGCGTACACTTTGGCCACCTCAAAAGAAAATGGAATCCCAAAATGGCTCCCTACATCTTTATGGAGAAAGGCGGGATTCATATCATCGACCTCCACAAAACTGTGGTAAAAATCGATGAGGCGGCAGCAGCTATGAAACAGATTGCCAAGAGTGGTCGTAGGATCCTCTTCGTTGCAACCAAGAAACAAGCAAAAGAGATTGTTGCCGAGAAGGTGCAAGCAGTAGGTATGCCTTATGTTACCGAGCGTTGGCCCGGTGGTATGCTTACCAACTTCCCCACTATACGTAAGGCCGTTAAGAAGATGGCTACCATCGTCAAGATGAACGCCGACGGCACTTATGACAAATTCTCCAAACGTGAGAAACTCCAAATTGCTCGTCAGAGGGCAAAATTGGAGAAGAACCTCGGTTCTATCGCCGACCTTACTCGCCTTCCCGCTGCATTGTTTGTAGTGGACGTACAGAAGGAGGTAAACGCTGTGCGCGAGGCTCGTCGCCTCAACATTCCCGTCTTTGCAATGGTTGATACTTGCTGTGATCCTACCGACATCGACTATGTAATTCCTGCAAATGACGACCGCGCTCAGAGTATTGCTGTTATTCTCGACGCTATGTGTGGTGCAATCAGCGAGGGTCTCGAAGAGCGCCGCATCGAGAAGGAGAAAGAGGCTGAGGAGAACGCCGCCAAAGAGGCCGCTGCTGAGAAGAAACCCCGCGCTCGCAAGACCGTAAAGGTTGAGATTGAGGGTGAGGCTGCTCCCGTAGCTGAGGCTGCTGAGGAGGCTGCTGCCGAGTAATAAGAAACGAAAGTCGAACCTTTTAATAGAGACAAAAGACTATGGCTGTTACACTTACAGACATCAAGAAACTCCGCGATATGACCCAGGCGGGTATGATGGATTGCAAAAAAGCGCTCGAAGAGGCCAATGGCGATATGCAGCGTGCAATCGAGATCATTCGTGAGAAAGGTAAACTCGTAGCTGCAAAGCGTTCCGACCGCACCGCTTCGGAGGGTGTAGTTGTTGCTGCTGCCGCTGAGGGCAAAGCATACATCGTATGCCTCGCTTGCGAGACCGACTTCGTAGCACAGGTTGATACCTTTGGTGCAACCGCACAGACCATCCTCGACATCGCTATGGCCAACGACGCTGCCAACTTGGAGGCACTTATGGGTTGCCCCACTGCTGACGGTCGTACCGTTGCTGACCTCGTTACCGAGAAGACCGGCCAGACTGGTGAGAAGGTTGAGATTCCCTACTACTATCGTATCGAGGCTCCCTTCTGCGCTCAGTATGTTCACTTCAACAAGAAACTCGGTGCTATCGTAGGTTTCAACAAGCCTGTTGATGAGCAGTTGGCAAAGGGTGTTGCAATGCAGGTTGTTTCGATGAACCCCGTTGCAATTTCGGCCGACCTCGTTCCCCAGGAGGTTATCGACGAGGAGATTAAGACCGCTACTCAGAAGACCAAAGACGAGTTGGTACAGAAGGCTGTTGATGCTGCTTTGTCGAAAGCTGGTATCAACCCTGCACACGTTGATAGCGAAGACCACATTGAGTCGAACCAGTCGAAGGGTTGGATCACCGCAGAGCAGGCAGAGCAGGCTCGCGAGATTATCAAGACCGTATCGGCTGAGAAGGCTGCAAACCTTCCCGCACAGATGGTTGAGAACATCGCTAAGGGTCGCTTGCAGAAATTCTTCAAGGAGCAGACCTTGGAGGAGCAGGTTTACCAGATGGGCGATGGCAAGACTTCCGTTAAGGATGTCCTCAAAGCTACCGACGCTGAGGTTAAGGTACTTGGCTTCAACCGCGTATCGCTTTGCGACTAAACGGCTCGCACAGAGCATAATAGAGAAAGGCTCTTCCCGCAAGGGGAGAGCTTTTTTTATTGTTGTGGGGCGAAAGATGCCCCTGCTCCCCCTGCTACCCCTGCTACCCCTGCTACCCTTGTAACCCCTGCTACCCCTGCCACCCCTGCTACCCCTGCAACCCTTGCGACCCTTGTAACCCCTGCTACCCCTGCAAAAAACACTCTGGTATCTTTTTTAATACCCGAGTGTTATATTGGCCTTAGGTCGGTAGTCAGTTGTCGGTCAGGCGTTTGAGCGCAAAAACGGCACGAGAATTGCTTGTAAGGGCGATTTGAAAAAAAAGTGCAAAAAAGTTGCAAAAAAATGGCCCGAAAATTTGGTTGGTTGGCTCAACACCATTATCTTTGCGCGCAAAGGAGCTGTGATAATGTGCTGATTTAAGCAAAGTTAAGCCATATTTAACACTGGCGGGCAAGGATAAACAAAAAACAACAAAATAGAACAAAAACGACAGCACAAAATGCCCCTCGGGGCAGAAACGACATAGAAGAAACAAAACAATTTAACAATTAACTCTTTTAACAAACAAAAAACAGAATGAAAAAAGTAAATTACTTTGCACCTACCATCGAGGTTGTAGAGATGGTAGTGGAGAACGGAATTGCTGCAAGCCTTACTACCGGTGGCGAGAACTTCGGTGGTCTTGGCGGTGACAACTACGGCGAGGGTTCGTCGAACTTTGGCGATGCTAATGAGGGCAGCCCCATTTGGTAATCAAAAGTTACAAAAGCAAGAAACGAAAAAGAAAAAACAGAAAAGATGAAGAAGATTTTTTATTTTATCGCAAGTGCTATTGTAGCTTTGGGCGCAGTAGCCTGCCAGAACGAGATTGAGGAGGGTATCGATGCCAACACTTCCAAAGAAGGCCTCTCTTTCACCGCAGTTATTGACGACGCTACCCGTATTGCTCTCGGCAACGATGGCAAGACCGCTTGGGACGGCGACGACACCATTGTAGTAAAATACAATGAGAATAACTATGAATTTACCAACACTGAGGAGAATCCTAACACTTTCACCTGCACCGACACCGAGGTTATGGAGATTGTAGGCAAAACCATCAGCGCAACCTACTCGTACAACAAAGACGGCAAGATTAACAGTAAGGCTGGTTTTGCAGGTTCGGTACTGCACTGCGAGGAGGGTACAATCACCGCGGAGGGTGCTGAGATTACAATGGTTCTCACCAACTCGTTGCTCTACTTCACCGCAACTGATGAGGTAACTTTCACTTCGAGCGAGGCTATCTTCGTTGTTGATGGCGTGGCTGTAAATGAGCTGACCGTTGCTGCCAGCGAGGATGTTCAGTATGTTGCTGTTATGCCTACTGAGAGCACCAACTTTGCTTACTTGTCGAATGGCGCTATTGTTAAGTCGCTCAACGGCTTCAAATTCGGTGTAGCTACCAAGTACAACCTCGGCACTTTGACTGCTGCTGATGCTGTTGCTACCGTAAATGGCGTTAAGTATGCTACTCTCGACAAAGCTATTGAGGCTGCTATTGCTGCTGACAATGGCGTAGTAGAGGTGGCAGGCAATGTTGAGCTTGATAAGCTCATCGCTATCGATGGCGAGGTTACTATCGACGGTTCGGGTATCATCTCGGCTGATGGCGATGTATTCAAGCTGATGGAGAATGCTAACATTACCATTGGCAGAGACATTGTCCTCGAATCGGCAACCGACTGCGCTATCTTCACTTCGGCAGGTGCTAACAACGTTACCGTAACACTCAATGGTACTGCAAAAACCAATTCGGCTAACTATGCAGCTGTTCAGTTCAATGGTGGTACTACCGATGTTAACTTCACTTTGGGCGAGTATGGTTACATCGAGCAGAATGGTGGCGAGATTGCACTGATGCTTCCCGCAGGTGGCAACTACACCATCAATGGTTCTATCACTGGTGGTACTGGTATCTACCTCAAAGGTGGTAACTTGACCATTAACGGTGGTGTTATTACTGCAAACGGCGCTCCTAAGGCATACGAGCATATGGGCAGCGGTGCTGTTTCGACTGGTGACGCAGTTGTTGTTGAGTCGTGCGACTATCCCTACGCTCCTGCAACTCTGACCATCAACGGTGGCGTATTCGATTCTAACTATGGTGCTGCTTTGGCACACTACGTTCAGGCCGACAAGCCCGCCGACAAAGACAACGCTACCATCAGCGTTAAGGGTGGTACTTTCTCCAGCAACCCCACCGCATTTGTTGCTGAGGGTTATGCAGTTGTTAAAGATGAGGATACCTACACCGTAAAGACCTTGGCAGAGGCAATCACAAATGGTGCGAATGTTATCCTTCCCAACGGCACTTACGAGCTCACCTCGCTTGCAATCAACGACAAGACCTTCTCGCTGACTGGTGAGAGCAAAGATGGCGTTATTATTCAGCACTTGGCCGGTGGCAATTCAAACTACGGTGGCTACACTGCCAATGTTACTTTTAATAATCTTACTTTCAAGAACGACACTAGCGCTTATGGCGACATCCTTGCAAACAAGGTAACCTACAACGAATGTATCTACATTGGTACTATGGTAACCTATTCGCACGAGGTATATGCAAACCACACCGACTTTGTTCCCGCTGCAAGCGAGTACTACAACGTACACATTTACGGTGAGGGTAGCACCAAGTTTTACGACTGCTCGTTCACTACCACCGCAAGCCGCTCGGTATATGCTCACGCTGAAAGCCAAAAAGAGATGAACATCACCTTCGACAACTGTACTTTCAAGACTTTGACTCAGCTTCCCGCTGGCGAGTGGAGATTCCACCCCGCTATCCGTCTGCACACCGAATCCCCCAGTGATATCTATGGTACTCTTACCATCAAAGACACCGAGATTATTGGCGAGAACACCTTTGGCAACACCTACAACGATGGTTTGTGGGTAGAGTGGAACAACTCCACCAAAGAGCGCACTAGCAAATTCGTAACCACTGTTGACGGCGTGGATGTAACCTACGTTAGGGACTACACCTTCGATGAGGTGAACAATACCTATTTTGTATATACTCCCGACGGTTTGGTAGAGGTATTTAATATCTTCGAAGCAGGCGCTACCATCAACATTGTGGAAGACCTCGATATGACTGGCAAGACCATTGCAGCCGTAACTGGCAACAAGGGTTTCCAACTCAATGGTTCCGATAATACTATCAGCAACCTTAAAGGTACTCAGCAGGGCTTGTTCGTTAACAACACTGGTAGCGCGAAATACTACTTCTACGACATTAAGTTGGAGAACTGCTCGGTTGAGTCGTCCACCAACTATGCTGGTCTTTTCGTTGGCGATGCTGACACTTGCGACGAGCTTGAAATCGTGCGTTGCGAGGTAACAGACTGTACTGTTGAGAGTGGTAAGTATGCTGCTGCACTTGTAGCCTACACCGCTGGATACAACGTTCAGAACAACGGTCCTGTATATTCGGACGTAACTATTGAAGATTGTACCGTAACTGGTGGTTCTATCACTGGTGGTGGTTCGACTGCTGTTGCAGTGGGTCACTCGGGTGGCAACGTAGATACTACTACTACTATTGAGAACTTGACCATTTCGGGCGTTGCTATCAATGGCGAGGACGCTGAGCACACCGGTATCGCAGTTGGTACTGCTAACGTTGGTAAGACCATCATCAACATCGTTAACTACACCGAAGTAACTGGTAACTACAACGCAGAGCACCCCTTGTACGGTCGCTTTGTTCCCGCAAGCACTGGCGAACTCACCATCGACAGCGTGATGATTGGCGCTGTTGCAATGGTTAATTCGACTTACTACAAGACCATCGAGGAAGCTATCGCCGCTGCTAATGGTGCTGTTGTTACCCTCTTGGCTGACGCTACCGTTTCGCAGCAGTGCATCGTAGATGAGAATGGCCACACCTTGACCGTTACTGGCAAATTCGGTAGAACTAGCAAGAAGGGCGATGGTTATGCCTATGTTTATCCCACAACCGATTGGAAAATTGTTGGCTCGACAGCTACTTTTGGTAACTGGGCATACGGCAATAGCAATGCAGTTATGCTCCAAGAGTATTCCACTGTCGTTGTTATCCGCAATGTAGAATTGGCAGCAAATACCGAGTTCAAATTCTGTAAAGACGGTTCGTGGAATAATGGCGCACATATCGGAACTTGGGGCGAGAACGGCGCTAACAGCATATTATACGATAATTGGTATGATGTTGGTAGTCGTTGGGATGAATTTAAGGCAAACATCAAGAACACCTCAGCTGGAACTTATGACTTGTTCTTTGCAACCGACACCGGTAGCTGGTACGTTACTAAATCCAGCAACTACAAAGAGATGTAGTTTCCACTCCCCTAAGGTGTATGTATAAAGAGAAAGGCTCGGGCAAATCCCGAGCCTTTTTCTTACCCCCTACCCACACACTCCCCCCCTATTTCTCGGGTATCTTTTTTAATACCCGAGCCTAAGTTGAGAGTTATTTAGGAGGTTAGGGGATTTAGGGGGGTATAGGGAGGATAGGGAGGATAGGGAGGATAGGGAGGATAGGGAGGATAGGGAGGATAGGGAGGATAGGGAGGATAGGGAGGATAG